>CAZFMY010000057.1:0-41023 GCA_964520345.1 uncultured Gemmatimonadaceae bacterium
CGCATGGACAATGGGGTACATACGGCGTACGAAGGCAATAGTTCGGCGGCGGGAATCACGAGTTGCTGGCATCGGGAGCATTATCGGCTCGAATTCGAGGAAGGGACGGTGGAAATCGATGGCGAAGATGCGGTGCGGATTCACCGGGTGGGACAAGAAGTAGAGGCCTATGAGGCGCCGGGGATGGAATGGTCAGGGCACGATTTTCTTTTTAAAGAGTTTGTGGACTGGTTGGAGGGAGGGCCTGAATCGGCGACTCGGATCGAGGACAATCTGAAGAGTTTTGCATTGGTCATTGCGGCGATGGAGACTACGGTGGATGGAAAGCCGAAGCGGATCGCCGATTATCTATAGGAATTGAGAGGCGAGGATGGATGATGTTATGAAGGGGATCTTTGCGGTATTACAGACACCGCTGACCGAGAGTGGAGATCTGGATATCGGTAGTTTGGAGCGGGAGGTCGGGTTTTGTATCGAGTGCGGAGCGCATGGATTGGTCTATCCGGTACTGGGAGGAGAATTTCAATTTCTCAGTGAAGGAGAACGGGCGCAACTGGTGGAAGTGGTGGTGAAGAGTGCGGGAGCTCAGGTGCCGGTGGTTGCGGGTGTGGCGGGGCCGGTTAAGGAAGTGGCGGTGGTTTGTACCGATGCCGCGGTGAAGGCGGGGGCCGACGCGGTGGTGGCATTGCCGCCGGGTGGGGGGCAGGAGGAAGTGCGGGAATACTACGAGGCGATTGCGGCAGCGGCGGGACGACCGGTGTTTTTGCAGCACACGGCCGGGGGCTTGAGTGCAGGATTCATGAGTGAGCTATTTGCCGAGGTCGAGCATATCGACTATTTGAAAGAGGAGCAGCAGCCTAGTGCGCACCAAATCAGTGCGGTGATCGAGCAAGTACAGGAGGGATGCCTGGGCGTTTTTGGCGGTGGGCATGGGCGTTGGATGCTATCGGAATTGCGGCGGGGTGCGAGCGGCTTCATGCCGGCGGCAGAGGCGATCGATGTCCACGTGCAGATCTGGGATGCATATCAGGCGGGCGATGAGCGACGGGCGCGGGATATTTTTAATGTGCTCCTGCCGCAGATCAATCTGATCATGGCGATTGGCTTGAACGTCTGCAAGGAGATCCTGGTGCGGCGCGGGGTGCTTAAGAGCTCCAGAATGCGCCAGCCGGGCTCAGCGGTGATGGATAAAGAAGATGGGCGCGAATTGGAAATGATCATGGCGGATTTAGCGCCTTATTTCAAAGTCTGAGGTGTGGCAATGATGATCGATACTCATGTTCATATCTACGATCCATTCCGGCCCGAGGGAGCGCCCTGGCCCGAAGCGGACAATAAATTGCTCTATCGCCCGACGCTGCCGGTACATATCAAAGCCCAGGCGGTGCCAGAGGGTGTGGTAGGGGTGGTGGTGGTCGAAGCGAGCAAGTGGATCGAAGACAATCAATGGATTCTCGATCTGGCAGAGGATGAGCCTTTTATCGTCGGCCTGGTGGGGCGTTTAGAGCCGGAAGATGAGCATTTTATCCGCGATCTGGAGCGCTTCTCCGCTCATCCGCTCTTTCGGGGAATTCGCTTCTGGAGCCCGTACTTCTCCGCTCCGCAGGAGGGTGGTTTTCTGGATAAGATGCGGCTGGTGGCCGAGCAGGGGTTGGTGGTGGATGTAAATTTCCCCTGGAATCATGCCAGCGGTTTTTTTGCCGTACAGGAAGAGCTACCCGATTTGAAGATCGTCTTAGAACACGTCAGCGGAGTCACGGTAAACGGCGAGCCACCGGCTGATGAGTGGGTCGAACAGATGCGGCGGGCGGCCGCCCATCCCAATACCTCGATGAAGGTCTCGGCGCTGATGGAAAACTGCGGCGAAGAGCCAGCTCCGCGGGAGTTGGACTATTATCGTCCTGCATTGGACGCGATCTGGGAGATTTTTGGTCGGGATCGGATTTTCTTCGGTAGCAATTGGCCGGTGTGTGAGCGAGCGGGAACTTATGCGCGGTGTATCGATATCGTGCGGAGATATCTGGCGGAAAAGGGTGTTGAGGAAACGGAGAAATTTTTCTGGCGCAACTCGCAGGCGGTGTACGGATGGCGGGTGCGGTGATACGCGCATTGGTCACCGGCGCTAGTTCCGGTATCGGCGAAACGGTGGCCCGGCGCCTGGCCGCCGAGGGGCACCAGGTTGCGTTGATGGCGCGGCGCGAGGAGAAGCTCTGCGCGATTGCCGCCGAGTTGGAGGGAGCGGTTGCGGTCTCGGGCGATGTGGCTGAGGTGGAGGATTGCGAAGCGGCGGTGCAAAGGGCCAGAGATCATTTTGGCGGTCTTGACGCACTGGTGAATGCCGCAGGCACTTGGGTGGAGCAGCCGCTGGTGGAGGTCAGTTACGAGCAGATGCGCACTTTTGTTGATACCGATGTCAGCGGCGCGCTGCAGATCACTCGCGCAGCACTGCCCGAATTGATGAAGGGCGGGGGTCGAATCGTCCATGTCAATGGCTTGCAGGGATTGATCCGGGTCCGGCCGCCGGTGCTCTATGCCGCGGTGGAGTCGGCGGTGCGTGGGTTTTGTGAGAGCTTGCGTTGGGAGATCGCTCCACACGGCGTGCACGTCGCTTTGGTCACGCTGGGTTCGGTAGCCAACGAGGAGGCATCCAGCCCCGATCCCGCGTCCTTGCACGAGGATGAAAAGCGCTACCGGCTGAGTCGTGACGAGGTTGCCGATGCCGTGCTTTTTATGCTCTCACGCGCTGCGGGAGTCAATGTCGACGAGTTGGTGCTGACCCCCTTGGGACAGAAGTTTTGACGGACTTGACCTGTTTGGTCGCACCGCGTTAGATTCTCGGCGTAACTTTTTTCAAGGAAAGATCTTATGGCTTTTACGCATTGGCGGGAGCACCCCTGGATGGGTGTTTTTCCCGCAACGCTCTGCCCTTTTCACGCTGATGAGTCGATTGATGAAAAGGGGTTGCGGGCCTATATCGCCGAGTTGGCTGCCGTCGATGGGGTGAAAGGGCTGACCTGCAATGGGCACACGGGAGAGATCATGTCATTGCGTCCGGCCGAGCGCAATCGCGTTACCCAGATCGTCGCCGAGACGGTTAGAGCTTCGGGGCGTGAACTCAAAACGATCTCCGGCGTATCGGCCGAGGGCAGTATGGAGGCTATCGACCATGCCCTGGCAGCTAAGGAGGCCGGAGCCGATGCGATTTTGCTGATGCCGCCGCATCACTGGTTGCGCTTTGGGCGCTCGAGTCAGACGGTAGTTGGTTTTTTTGAGGATGTGGCTTCGGCTGGAATAGATATTGTCGTGCACCAGTATCCGGCGTGGACCAAAGCCGGTTATACCCTCGACGAGATGAAGGCGCTGGTGCAGATCCCCCAGGTCAAATGCATCAAAATGGGCACCCGCGATATGAGCCGCTGGCTCTACGACTATCAGGAGCTGAAGAACGCGAATCAAGATGTGCCGATCATCACCTGCCACGATGAGTTCCTGCTGCCGACCTTGTTGGAGGCGGCGGATGGAGCCCTGGTTGGTTTTGCCGGATTCGTACCCGAATTGATTGTCGAGTTGGTACAGCGGGCACTGGACGGTGATCTGGGAGGGGCGAAGGAGACGCAGAAGAAGGTCGAGCCGCTAAATCGCATCGTTTATGCCTTCGGCGAGCCCTCGTCAAGTGCGCATCAGCGGATGAAGTGCGCCCGCTGGCTCCTGGGTATGTTTCCCTCACCCAAGATGCGCAGGCCGTTGCGGGATTTGGATGCGGAGGAGATTTCCGGTATTCGGACCCAATTGGAAGTGTTGGGGTACGAGTGTGTGCAGAAATGAGCTGCGATCGGTATTCCCGATTTAATGGAATGCTTAGTAAGAAGGATTGCGAATGCACATTCCCAAACCAGATAAGCCGCTGCAAATTGCTTTGATTGGCGCGGGCAATCGCGCCAGTACGATATATCAGCCTTTGCTGCCGGCACTGGCCGACTGGGTCGAAGTGGTGGCCTGCTGCGACCCGGTCAAAGAGCATTGCGATGCTGCGGCCACCCGTCTCGGAGCGCGGCCGTACTACGATGTTTGCGAATTGGTTGCGGACGAGATCGCCGAGGCGGCTCTGGTCGTAACGCCGGTGCCTTCGCACTACGCGTATTCGGTTTATCTCTCGAGTCGGGGTATCCACAATATGTGCGAGACGACTTGGTGCAGCCTGGTGGCGCAGGGCCGGGAGATGATTCGGGTAGCGAAAGAGAACGATGTCGTGGTGCGGGTGGCGGAAAACTTCTTCCGCTTCGCCTGTGATCGTTTTGCTCAGACCGTAAAGGAACACGGATTTATAGGGCGGATTGGTCGGGTTTTCAGCTATGCCGATCACACCGGATATCACAACAATTCGCGCTGGGTGCGCTTTTTTGGTCGGCCCGAGTGGGCACAGGCCATCGGCCACGCGATGGCCACGCCGTCTTTTCGTTCCATGCCCCATCGCTTTCACAGCGGTGAGAATTTCAAGGCCCACTTCTACGGCTTTCCGGGAGGCGAGATGGTGGTAGATCAGTTGGCCAATGCCAAAGGGTGGTTGGGGCGACATCCACGGCCCGGTTATACCGAGTGGCAGGGCGAGCGCGGCACCTTGCTGTACCGTGCACAGGATCCGCAAGTCGGTCGAGGTAAAGGGGGATTTACGGGTGCCAAAATGCAGCTCAGGCGCTGTTCGGATGCTGGTATGGATCCGGAGTATGGGGTGGAGACTATCCAGTCGATTGCCGATGAGATTGTGGATGTCGTAGATGAAGATGACGGTAGGAACTGGACGCGCAGCTATGCCGATACCAGTGCGGGGCGGATCGAATACGAAAACCCATTCAGGTTTGGCGGCTATCAGAATATGCGCAAAGATTACGGCGCTTCGGCGATGAGCCATATCGTCGATTTTGCCCTGGCGGTGCGGGGTATCCGCGAGAGTGAATTCGATGAGGACGATGCATTGACCTCGCTGATGATGGATGTGGCCTGTCGGGAATCGGAGCGGAACGAGGGACAGAGAGTCGGATTGCCGCTGACGGATGAATTAGAGGCTGATATCCAGATGCGGAATAGCCTGACCGAAAGATACGGCGTCGATCCGATGGATATAGAGGGTATGATCGCCGTTAACTACGCACAGCCTTGATGTGAGTCGAGGTACTTTATACCAGGCTGAGTCGCAGACTTTTCGCGACGAGCGAACGGGCGTAGAGATTCGTCAGATCACTACACACGCATCGATCCACCACCATCCGTTTTACTATATCCCTGCCTACGACGATGCGATGCAGTACCTGGTTTTCATCTCATATCGCACGGGACGTCCCGAGGTCTTTGTCGAATTGCGCGACTCGGGCCAACTCTTACAGTTGACCGAGCATCGGGGATTGGTCGAGTTTTCAATTACCCCATCGCACGACGGTCGCTATGTCTATTTTACCGATCGGAATGGCGCCTGGCGGGTGGAAATAGAGACCTGTCGGGAGGAAGAATTAGTCTCTTTTGCAGCTGCTGAAATTCGCGCAGAGGGGATGGTTGGGGCGGCGATGGGTACCACGGCGCTGAGCTATGATGATCGGTGGTGGGCGGTACCGGTACGGGTTGGAGAAATTTCGCGTATGGTGGTTGTCGATGTGCTCGACGGTAGCACTGAGGTGATCGTAGAAGCTGATTCTATTGGCCATCCAGAATTCCATCCCGCCGACTCTTCGCTGCTGCGCTATGCCGGTCCCTACTACGAGCGGATGTGGGTTTTGAACAGGAATGGTAGTGCGAGGCGACTGGCCTATGTGCGTGAAGGGAACGAGTGGATCGTGCACGAGACTTGGAATCCGCTGCGGCGGGAATTACTGACAACGAGGTGGCCACATGGGGTGATCGGTGTCGACATCGATACCGGGGCTGTGCGTCAGATCTGTCGATTCAACGCCTGGCATCCGATGGTCAGCAGAGACGGGGCAAAGATGGTCGCCGATACGACTTTCCCAGATATTGGCTTGCAGCTATTCGATCCCAGTAATGGCACCGGCGATCCAGATTTGCTCTGTCTTTCGGGATCGAGTAATGAAGGCCGGCATTGGAATACCGACCATTGTCCTTATGACGATGGGCCGGTAGACGTTTTTGCACCGCAGCACACTCATCCGCATCCCAACTTTTCACCCGACGGATCTCTGGTAGTTTTTAGCTCGGATCGGAGTGGCCATGCCCAACTTTACGAGTGCCAGCTATCCGTGGATTTTAATCTTTATAGAAAAGGATAGACTATGTTGCCCATTGTCGATACGCATCAGCATCTGTGGGATATGGCTCAATTTTCGCTGCCGTGGCTTGATTCGGAAGGGGTTGAACCGCTGCGCAAAAATCACCTGATGAGCGATTATCTCGCAGCAGCTGAAGGAGCGAATATAACCAGAACGGTTTATATGGAAGTCGACGTTGCGGTCGGACAACGCATCGAGGAAGCGGAGTTTGTATTGGGCCTGTGCCAGAGCGATGAAAATCCGATGGCCGGGGCGGTGATCGGGGGCAGTCCGGGGGAGCAAGGCTTCCGCGCTTATATGGATCGCTTCAAGGACCATCGCGAGATCAAAGGCGTGCGCTTGGTACTGCATGTGCCCGAAGCCGAACGAGGGCGTTGCTTGCAGGATGGTTTTGTAGAAGACGTGCGATTTTTGGGCACGATCGACAAGAGTTTCGACCTGTGTTTGCGCCCGGGAGAGTTGGGGGATGCGGTGGCATTGGTGGATCAGTGCCCGGAAACTTATTTCATCCTCGACCATTGTGGCAATGCCGATCCGCAGGTCGTCAATGGCACGGCCGAGTTTGATCCTGAGAATCCATACAGCCATACCAGAGAGCAGTGGCAGGACGATATCGCCGCGCTGGGTCAGCGGGAGAATGTGGCGTGCAAGATTTCGGGGATCATCGCTCGTGCGCCCGAGGGGTGGGGTGCCGAGACTCTGGCGCTGACGGTTAATCACTGTTTGGATAGCTTTGGGTCGGATAGGGTGGTTTTCGGCGGCGACTGGCCAGTGTGCAATATGGGAGCGAGCTTGGGCGAGTGGGTGTCAGCGCTGCGGGAAATCATTGCGCAGCGGTCCGAGCAAGACCAGCAAAAACTCCTCGCCGGCAACGCCGAGCGGCTCTATGGGTTGGTTTAATTATGAACCCTTGGGAGAAAGTTGAAATCGGTGATACGGGCGTTGAGGTGACTCGCCTGGGATTGGGGGGCGCGCCTTTGGGAGGGATGATCCTGGCCGACGGTATTTTTCAGGGCAGCGGTTATGAGGAGGCGTTGGCCGTCATTCGTCGAGCCTATGCGCTGGGAGTGCGCTATTTCGATACCGCTCCTCTTTATGGCGAGGGGCGCAGCGAGACTCGCTATGGGCGGGTCCTGGGCGAATTTCCGCGCGATTCGTTTGCGATATCGACCAAGGTGTCGCGGGTGCTGCGGCCAGAAAATCCGCAGGATCTCGAACCGTATAGCGAGGATCGGATTCCGCGTTATACCTACGACTTCGACTTCAGTGCTGAGGGGGTGCAGGCTTCGCTCGATTCGAGCTTGGAGCGCCTGGGTCTAGAAGCGGTAGATATCCTCTTTGTCCACGACAGCGACTTGAAGGATCAGCACTCGGACGACGAGTTCGCCACAGGTCTGGCGGCGGCAGTCGAGTTGCGGGCACAGGGCAAGGTCAGGGCCATCGGTATGGGGATGAACGAGTGGGAGCGAACGGGGAGGATGATCGAACGTTTTGATCTCGATTATATCCTGCTGGCGGGTCGTTATACGCTGCTCGACCAATCGGCGCTGCCCGAATTTTTACCGCTTTGTCTGGAGCGCGAGGTGAAATTGACCATTGGCGGGCCGTATAACAGTGGGATTCTCGCTCGCGATTTGGACCAGCCGGTTTCCTACGACTATCTGCCCGCACCCCAGGCGTTGGTGGATCGAGCTAAAGAGCTGAAGGCTGTTTGCGATCGCTATGGGGTCGAATTAAGAGCGGTGGCCTTGCAGTTCCCCTTTGGGCACGAAGCCGTTATTTCCACCGTGCCGGGCGCAACGAATATCGCCGAGTTGGAAGACAACGCACAGATGATGCAGGTAGAAATACCAGTGGCGTTATGGGACGAACTTAAAGGCAAAGGACTGCTGCCGGAAGATGCTCCGACGCCGTGAGTATACACCGCCGGGATGCGGATAAGGGCTGCACTGCAAAAGCACTCTTTGTCGGGCTGATAGGCGCGGTTTGTCTCGGTTTAGGATCTACCTACAACGATATGATTGTCAAAGGTTCCGGCGTGGCTATCTGGAACCTGACCCCAGGTGCGATATTCCTGTTCTTCATAATCGTTGTAGGCAATGGCTTTTGGCGTCTGATCCACTCCCGTTCGGCGCTGGCGCGCGGCGAATTGGCGGTGGTGTTTTTTTTATTGTTGCTGGCCAATACCCTTGCGGGACGCGGATTGCCGGTGCAACTATTACCGGTGATGACCGGGGCTTACTATTACGCGACCCCGGAGAACAATTGGAAGGAGGTCGTTCAGCCCTTTCTGCCGGATTGGCCGTTGCCGCAGGGGGATGAGGCGATACGCCAATTCTACGAGGGTGCTCCTGACGGGGCGATACCCTGGGAGGTGTGGGTGGGGCCACTCACCTGGTGGGCGATTTTCGGATTGGCGCTCTTTTTGGCGATGGTTTGCCTGATGGTCATCGCGCGTCGTCAGTGGGTGGAATACGAGCGTTTGAGTTATCCGATGGTGCAACTGCCCCTGGCCTTGATCGGTATGGGGGAAGGGCAGAAGCCGCTGCTGCGCCGGGGGCTGACCTGGGTGGGTTTCTCCTTGCCTTTTGTACTGGGGTCGCTCAATGCTCTGCACAACTATTTCGGCGTCTTTCCCCAGGTGAGCCTATCGTTGGGTTCGCTCTCGATCGTGCGCGGCATGCCCTCGCTCGGTCTCAATCTCAATCCGTCTATGGTCGGGTTTTCGTACTTCGTTCCACAGAACGTCGCCGCGGGTCTGGTTTTTTTCTATTTGCTCAATACGCTGCAGAGCGGTCTGTTGACCCAATTCGCCTGGGGGGGACGCGACGAGAGTATGGGGCCTTATAGCCAGTATACGGATTCGATCATTATCTACCAGGCGATGGGAGGGATGATCGTGCTGGTCCTGGGTGCGATATGGATTGGCCGATGGCATCTCAGGGAGGTATTTATCCGCGCCTGGCGCGCAGATCCGGATATCGAAGATTGCGACGAGATTATGTCCTATCGCGCGGCGGTTTTCGGTGCAGGGCTGAGTTTTGTAGTGATGGGCGTCTGGCTCTGGTGTACGGGGATTTCGTTGCCCGCGGTGTTGTTGTTACTGATTGGTTCATTTGTCGGCTTTATAACCATCGCGCGAGTGGTGGCCCAGGGCGGGGTGGCGTCGATGTTCCCGCCGAGCAATGGTCCCGATTTCGTCATCTCGGGCGTTGGGACTTCGCTGCTGGGATTCAAGGGCACGGCAGGACTGGCTTTGGGCTACGCCTGGGGTGTGGACCAGCTGATTCTGTTGATGGCGGCTTGCACCAATGGTCTGAAGCTCTTCACCGAGGTCGATCTGAGCGGTCGCCGCCGGATCTTTTGGGGGATTTTGGCGACTATCGTTCTGACTTTGGGATCGGTTCTAGGGCTGACGCTTTATCTGGCCTATGAACACGGGGCGATCAACCTGTCGAGTTTTTATTTTAATAATGTCGCCCAGTACCCGTACAGCTTTATGAGCAAAAATATACAGAGTCCTCAGGGTCCAAGCCCGGGGATGTGGTTGCATACCGGGTTCGGAGCGATGATTATGGGAGCGCTGATGTGGTTGCAGTACCGATTGGTGTGGTGGCCGTTCCACCCATTGGGATTTCCGATCAGTTGCGTGTTTGGCAAGATGTGGTTTTCGGTCTTCGTCGCCTGGGTACTTAAAGGTTCGGTGCTCAAATACGGGGGATTGAAGCTTTTCGAGCGGCTGAAGCCTTTCTTTTTAGGGTTGATCCTGGGCGAGGCGGTACTCGCTGGCTTCTGGGTAATCATCGATTATTGCACCGGTATGCAGAGCAACTATCTGGGTGGGATTGTACTGCAGTAGCCGTCTTGATTCGCGGGGCGGGTTGCTGTACTATATTGTCTCCATTGCAGAGGAGAGTATTATGGCAGAGCGTCAGGTTTACTTTAATGGCGAGTTCATCCCCGAGCGTGAGGCGCGGATTTCGATCTTCGACTGTGCTCTGATGTACGGGGATATGGTTTTCGAAATGACGCGGACCTTTGGGCATAATCCCTATCGGTTGCGCGAGCATCTCGAGCGGCTCTACGGATCGATGAAATATGCACAGATCGATTGCGGGCTCGAGATAGATCAGATGGAAGCGGCGACCTACGAAACTATTGAGCGCAACCTGCCTGCTATCGGAGATCTGGATTTTCAGATCATGCACGACGTCACCCGTGGAGCCCTGCCGATTTACGATACCCTAGTTAAGGAGGGCTCTGCGCCGATCGTTTCGATCAATGTCTTTCCGCTGGTGCGCCATATCGGTGGGATGGCTGAAATGTACGAGTCGGGTACGCATTTCGTCGTCACGCCCCAGCAGTCGGTCCCGTCGCGCTATATCGACCCCAAAGCCAAGAACCGCAGCCGGATCTTCTACAAAATGGCCGAATTGCAGGCGGCGCATATGGAGGAAGGGGCGATGGCACTTTTGACCGATGAACACGGCTTTATCACCGAGGGGACGGGCAATAATTTTTTCATGGTTCGCGATGGGCAACTCATCACGCCCAAAGGTCATAATATCCTGCGCGGAGTATCGCGGGGGGCTTGTATGGATTTGGCGCGCAAGCTCGATATTCCGCTCTGCGAAGCCGATATCGAACCCTATGATGTCCGCGAGGCTGATGAGGCGTGGTTCAGCAGCACTACGATCTGCATGTTGCCGATTACGCGATTTAACTTCCAAGCGGTAGGTAGTGGTCAGGTGGGGCCGATCTACCGCCGGTTGCTTGGAGCGTGGTCGGAGGAAGTGGGGCTCGATATTGCCGCTCAGGCGCGCGAATATGCTGCCCTCTTGCCGAACTGGACGCCTTAATAGGAGACCGATAATGCAGGATCTGCGGATTGGTGTGGTGCAGATGGTTTGTCGAGTTGGTGAGCCAGACGCCAATTTGGATGCGATCGACCGCTTCAGCGAGGAAGCCGCCGTACAGGAAGTGGATATTGTCTGCTTCCCAGAACTCTGCGTTTGTGGTTATAATGCCGGGGATACCACTTGGCCAGAGCCGGAACCGCTCGATGGGCTGGGAGTGGAACGGCTGAAGACGATTGCGGCGGGCAGGGGGATTAGCTTGCTAGCGGGTATTTTGGAACGAGGTCTCAACGGAATCGTCTATAATACTCAAGTGGTTTGCGATCCGCATGGCGTGGTAGGAGCCTATCGAAAGACCCACGTGCCGACTACCGAGATCGGCACGTGGTGCGATGGAAGCGCATTGCCGGTTTTTACCCACCACAAAGCGCGCTTCGGGATTGAGATCTGTTACGATTCGCATTTTCCCGAATTGAGTACTATTCTGGCCGAAAAGGGTGCGGAGATACTCTTCTTCCCCCATGCCTCGGCGGGGGGTGAGGCGGCAGAAGCCAAGAAAACGCGTTGGCTTCGCTATATGCCTGCCCGCGCTTACGATAACACGGTCTATGTGGCTGTTTGCAACCAGGCGGGTGCAAACGGTGCGGGTCGGGATTTTGCCGGGGTGTCCTTTGTCTGCGATCCGTTTGGGGCGGTTATCGCCCAGGCGCAAGGCGAGGGTGAGGAACTGGTCGTCGCCGATATCCTGGCAGCTGATTTAGAGCAGGCGCGCAGCGTGCCGGAGACGTTCTTTCGCCACTTTCGCCGTCCGGAAATGTATGCCCGCTGGCAGGGAGCGAGCGAATGAGAACGAATGGTCATCCCACTTCTGCGGAGCGTTTTTTCTTCGACAACAATGGCTATCTGGTGCTGGAGGATTTTTTGGACCTGGACCGAGTCGCGGCGTTGTACGCGGCATTGGAAAGAGTGCTCGAGCGGCGGCGTTCACCCGAGTTCAAGCGCCTGCACGAGCCTGCATTTGCAGATAGACTCGACTCGGCCAATGCGCGGGTTATGCACCTATTGGCAGAGGATCCGCTTTTTTTAGAACTGCTCGACTACGGGCCGATGATGGATTATGTGCACGGCCTCTTCAACGAGATGCCGCACCTGCATTCTACCGATGCCTTTTATGAAGTAGAAGGGGCAGAATATCACGGTCGGGGGTGGCATATAGACGGTATCCAGGACGGATTTCGCAATTTGAAACCTCATATTCCACTCTTGCAGTTCAAAGTGGGGTATTACCTGAGTGACATGAGTGAGCCGGATCAGGGCAACCTGACGTTGGTTCCTGGGAGTCATAAGGCGCTGACCGAACCGGATTCAGAGGATTTACAGACCTCGGAGCTTTTTCCCGGCGCTTTGCAGGTCTGCGGTGGTCCGGGAACAGCAGTGCTGTTCCATAATGCGGTGTGGCACACGGCAGGACCCTTTGTTCGCAAGGAGGGTAAGCGGGTGATGCTCTACTACGGCTATGAGCATCCCTGGATGCTGGCCTGTGCTGAGCAGTGGCGTTACGACCAGGCGTTTTTAAATGGGCTCTCGGCAGCTCAGCGTCAGTTTTTCCACGGCTTCGTCTTTGACCCACCCGAATATCGCTGGGGATGAATATGGATGAGCGCGAAGGAGCAGTAGCCGGCTGGAGCGCGCCCGATCCTGGAGGGAGCCGCCGCATCGGCATGGTGCTTTTCCTGGCTTCTCTAGCGATGTTTTTCGGGGCTAGTATTGTGGCCTTCGTATACTTGCGTCTGACCAGTTCTGCGCTGCAGGGGATCGATGCTCTCGAAGTACCGTTGGGTCTATGGGGCTCGACCATCCTGCTATTGGGGGCGGGGTTCTCTGTGCACAAGGCCGGCCAAAATGCCCGCCACGGCCACTTTCCGCAACTGCGCCGCTGGTTGGGCCGTACATGGATCCTGAGCCTATTATTTGTCGCGGTGCAGACACCATCGATGCTCGAATTACTCGCATGGCATCGGGCGTTGGGGGAGAGTGGGATCGCTGGTGTTTACGGCATAACCTTTGCGCTGGTTATGGTCCATGCACTACACGTCGTCGGCGGAATGGTGCCGCTCTCGGTTTTGGCGTGGAAGGCGCACAAAGATCGACTCGACAGCGAACATTTGCTCTCGGTTCGAGCCTGTACTGCGTACTGGCATTTCCTCGAGGCGGTATGGATCTTACTGCTGGCTACATTTTTTCTCTTCGGCTGAAAGAGGACCTACCTGCGACCTATGAATCTGCGGCGATCGGACTCAACGCCGGTCCAGTCGTCGGGTACACCGTGGACGATTGCTGCGGCGATGCGCTCCTGATGAATATGGAGTACCTGATCGTCGGGATCCTGGGTTAGAGCCTGGGCGATGAGCAGATTGGCCTGGGTGAATTTGCGGTTGTAGTAGAGCGAAAGCGCTTGTTCGTAGTCTTGCTGGGTGCTCAGTTTGCGTTCGATCTCTTCGGCCGAGTTGCCGTTGAAGATCTCGTAGATCACCAGTGGCTCGTGGTGGCCGTTGATCTGGACTTTGTCTAGGACGCGGAACTTGTACTGATTGCGGTTTTTGAGTCTTTCCATCACGTGCTCGCTGACGATCAGCTCGGTCTGGTAGTAGCGGGTTAGTCGCTCTAGACGGAAGGCGATATTGACTGCGTTGGATATGACGGTGGTCTCCATGCGTTCAGCTTCGCCGATGATACCGAGCATCAATGGGCCGAGATGGATGCCGAAGCCGATCTGGACTTTGGGGGTATCTGGGGCGGCGAATTTCTCGTTGAATTGTGTCATGGCTTTCTGCATGTCGATGGCAGCTTTGACCGGATCATCGGCCTCCTCGGGGAAGAGTGCCATGATCGCGTCGCCGATGTAATTATCGATGAAGCCTTTTTGCATGCGGATGATCGGACTGACCCAACTGAGGTAAGCATTGATGAAGGAGAAGCTCTCTTCCGGGCCTAGCCTTTCTGATAGCGTGGTGAAAGAAATGATGTTTGCAGAGAGAATATTCATCTCGACCTGAACCTGGTCGCCGAGTTTTACATCGAGGATATTGTCACGCTGGAGGAGGGTGAGGAATTGCTGCGGGATGAAGGAGGAATAGACCTGGTTGGTTTTCTCCACGTGATCCTGTGCATGCTGGGCCTCGTCGGTTTTTTCCTCGATCTGATGTGAAAGGTTTTGCTGTAGCTGGTAAAGCTCGACATGGATTCCGACCCGATGCAGCAGTTCGGTTGGATTAAAGGGCTTGTTGATATAATCGACGGCACCCAATTCAAAACCCTGGATGACTTTTTCGGTATCCCCTCGGCCAGTGAGAAAGATGATGGGGACGGGCTGGGTTTTGGGATCGGCTTTGAGCCTTCGACAGGTCTCAAAGCCGTCCATCACCGGCATGACGATATCGAGCAGGATTAGATCGGGAAGGGAGGCCTGGGTCATTTGCAACGCCGCTTGGCCGCTCGTAGCCGAGCGCACCGCGATATTTCCTTTTTCGAGAACCCGCTTCAGGAGTTCCAGGCTCTCGGGCATATCGTCGACGATGAGCACTTCAATTTTTTTATCGTTGATGTCGGTGATCCTACTCTTTGTCGTTGTTTGCGTTGGAGTTGGTATGGGCTACCGGTGCAACGATTGTGTATAAAAATAGTATATACGGATTCAGATGGGGATCAAAACCCAAATTAGTATGCGATGGCCAAGGTCCATCGCAAACTGTGGTCTCCGACGTCGCTGGCGATCCGTATTTCGGCCAGGTAGAGGCCAGCCGGAACGAGGCTGCCGTGTTGGTCTCTACCGTCCCAGTGGAACTCCTGGTGGCCAGCCTGGGCTTCCTGCTCTGTGGCAAAGAGCCGGTGACCGGCGAGGTCGTAGATCGCTAAGTCCAGGGGGCGCTCAGAGAGGAGGTTGATCAAGTCGAAAGAGACCAGGAGTTGATCGTTGATCCCATCGCCGTTGGGAGTGATCTGGCGGGAGTTGAGTGCGAGATTGGAGAAGAGCGCTGCATCGAGCGGTATGCGTACGACGTTGGTGTTGCTGAGAACTTCGGGTGTGGCATCACCGGTATCGACCAGTTGACGGGTTTGTTCTTGTCTGCTGTCTTGGAGAAAAGCGTCGAAGCGGGTCGATTGTAGATAGATTGGAGCTGTGAAGCGGAGTTCGATGAGTTGGTGGCTGCGGATGCGCTGCGGAAAAGTGACGCGGAAGCCCTGAGCGAGGGGTACGGTTTCGACTTCCGTGCTTTGGCCATCGATGAAGGCTGCCTGGAAGCGAGGAATGGTAGAGGCTTCTACAGAGAGCTGATCGAAGCCGGATGGTACGACCGCAGGGCGCAGAAAATATGAGAATTGGCTCTGCTGGCCAGGTGTAACCTCGAGCGGAAAGACTTCACCGACGACCTGAGAGGCCAATGGATTGGTGAAGTTGATCGCCAGCCGGTCGAGGCGGGCGGCTCTTTCCGCAGTGCTGGAAACCAGCCGCACGTCGAGTTCCAAATAGCGGCGCGGGGAGGGGGACTGAAAGGATGTGCCCGAAGTGCTGTAGATATTACTCCAGGGACTCCAGTCTGCACCGGCGATGCGCGTGGTGTCGATCGGGCCTTTGAAACTGGGGATCAGTTTGAGGTATTTCTTCTCGGTGACTTTCCTGCCGTTTTTGTCGTGGAAGGTGTATTGCTCGACGATTTCGTTACCAGTGCGCGAGCGGATTTCAATATGGGTGCCAGGAGGAGTCGATGCCTCCCATTCGATTGAGTTGAGACTCTTGTCCTGGCTCAGATCGATCAACGGTGAGCGGAAGCTGCTTAAGAAGGGGTAGCCCGCACCGTAGACTTGGATTTCCTCGGCCGAGCCATTGGCGTAGCATGCCCAGCGTGAAGAGGCATCGGGTGCTGTCTCGGCGCAAGTGGCGTCCCAGATCAGCCAGGCGATGCGGACATAACGGGTGGGCAAGGGTTGAAACTGATGATCGGCCAGACCCGCACGGTGGTTTTCGCTCGATCCCCGCCCTACGAAGTGTCGCGTCCAGATGCGGGTGCCGTCGGGGGCAATCGATCCGTCGGAACTAAGGATTTCGTACGTCTTGTAGCTGAAAGAGCGCGATCCACTGGCCCCGGCCCGGGTGCGCAGGAGTTGCTCACCAAAGCCGCCCCGAATGGCAACGCCGGTGATCAGGCGCACGAAATCGACCGGGTAGACGGCGCCCAGGTCGATGGTGATATGGCTCCAGGTATTATAGGAATTGCGGGGTTCGCGCCCGTTGCGCCAGCGATCGAAGATCGACCCGTCGACCAGATTGAGGGCATTGCCGAGGGTGACCTCTTCAGCGCGTCCAAAGGCGTCGATGACCACATCGATTGCTCCGCCGCGTCCGACGAGATCGATGATTAGATTGTCGCCGATACTTTCGACTTCGATCTCGACTAGACGGGCTCTGGCGACGTGTTTCAGGTTGCGGATCTGGAGAAAGCGGATCGGGGTCAGGTAGAGTGCATCGCCGGGGTTGTAGGTGACGCGGTGGCGTTCGTTTTCTTTGACGCGCTCCCTGATACGGTAGATCAGCGTGCCGTCGACCGGGTTGGCGACGAGGTCGAGTTGGGGCTCGCCAGCCGAGAGCAGAAGGTCAAAGAGTTCGAACGGCGGAGCATCATCGGCGAAGACCAGCGTAATACTGCGTGCCGAAACGCTGCGACCCAGGTCGATTTCGACGAACCAGTCTTCGGGGTCATCGGCCGGGTCGGGTGCCCATCCGGTCGTCGGATCGCCATCGAGGATCTGGAGGGCATTGTGGGCATTGGAACCCGCCTGGCGTATACCACCACCCAAATCAACGGCATCTAGTGCGGCATCGATATTCTTTTGAATGCGCACAGGTTGGATCGAACCGCTCGGTGTTAATTCGACGGCGCCCAGGGGCAGTTGCCACTCCTGCCAATCGCGGGCCGAACTAAAACGCAGTTGCTCGGCGTCGGTGCCGATGCTGCCGATGCCGAGGAGCGAAAGGGCGATGAGCAGGTTGGGAAAGGACCTAAATTCCTGTCGCATTGAGAGTTGAAGATACTTTCATTGGACAGAGAAATCAATGCCGAAGATCCAAATCGGCGCAGCGGTCTTGTGGTGAAGATCGCCGTTTGAATGCCGACTATCGCCTATGCGCGATGTGTGGCAAGTGAACTCCGGCGAGGTAAGCGCTAAAGGCGATTGACCGCGATGGTCTTAGCGCAAAAGGAGCAGCTTGCGCGATAAGACCAGTTGTCCTGTCCTGAGGCGGTAGATGTAGACGCCCGTTGCCAATTCGCTTTCCGCATCGGTACTGCCGTCCCAGCGAACGGTGTAGGGTCCGGCTTCGTGCCACCCTCGGAGCAGTTGTGCGACCCGCTGACCTGCCAGGTTGTAGATCGATAATTCGGTTTCGGCCGCTTGCGGCAGGGCGAAGTGAATCGCGGTGCTGCTGTTAAAGGGGTTGGGATAGTTCTGGGCCAGGTCGAAGTCAGTGGGCTCACCCGCGCCGCTTTCCTCGAGCACGGCGGTAGGGGTTGGTGGGGCAGATGGGATCTGCGTCACCAGGCGAAGATCGTCCAGATAGAAGGTCCCCGTTGTATTCCCCTCGAGGCGGAGCACATCGATGAAGTCGACCTGGTCGCGGAGTCCCGGGCCGTAGAAATTGGGTTGATTGAAGGCCTCGAAGGGGATTTCCAGAACCTGCCACTCGCGGCGCATGAGATCGATCTGATATTTTTCCGGATCCCTGAAGAGATCGACCCCCAGCCCGTCGATGTAGAGAATGAAGGTGGGAAACTTCGGGAGTTCGATCTCGCCGGGGTAGAAGGCGAAGCGCACGCCGGCGTATCCCAGGCGTTCGACTGGAGCATCGGGGCGGAATTCTAGGTGCCAGGAGGTATAGAAATTGACAGGTTCGGCTGCGATGGCGGTGGAATGTGCGCCGTGATATATGGGCCCGTCGGGTAGGTCTTGGACCTGAGCACCTCTTGTGCCATTCAATTGCCAATTGGCTGCCAGAGTTTCGTCAAAGACCGACAGGTCCGGCGGCAGGAGAGTGATATTCTTGAGCAGGTCGAAGTTGTGCAATACGCCGCCGATCTCTTGCTCAATGCGCACTTTTATCGGATAGAGGCCCTTGGGTAGCCCCTCGGTTATCAGCCGGGCTTCTACCCGATAGGTCTGGTCGTCAAGAGCGCTCAGCGGCAGGGCGGTCGGGCCGCCAAATGCGCTCAAGTCTGCCGTTAAACGCGGCAAACCTCCATTTGGATCGAGGCGTTCGACCTCTACCGTAGCCTGGAAATCAAGCGTTGCGCCGAGGGTCATGGTGGTGGGCAAGTTGTGTTGCCACGAACCGCCGATCGGGCTGTGGGTGATCTTGATGATCAGCTGATTGCGGTTGTCGCTGCTGAGGTAGAGGCTGCCTTCGTCATCACTAACCAGGCCGACGGGGAAGCCCCAGACATCGTCCTGGGTTTCTCCGGCCTGGAAGCCGGTGATAAAGCTTCCCATTCGAGCATTGGAGCCATCGGGTTCACTGAAGAGCGCAGAGACCATATAGCCTGGATGGGACGAGAGTTTGGCTTTGCCGGCGCGGAAAGCGACAAAGGCGGCATTTTTATAGCGGGTGGGAAACTGATCGCCGGTATAGAAGTGGATCCCCATCGGGGCGTAGTGAGCGGGTACCAGGGCCACTGGGCGTTTCTGAGTTGCCGCACGTGCGCTGTCGGCCGGGGTGATGGGCAGCACTTTATCGTACGAGTCGATGGCGAAGTCGTTCCAGACCTGATGACTGTGGACGAACGGGTAGCCCATAAAGTCCTGGTCGCGGATAATGTCGATCCATTCGGGTGGACGAGTACGTCCTTCGCGATCGTGGCCATTATTGTTGCCCCAGAGCTCGTTGGTTATGGGGTGAAAATCCATGCCGATGACATTGCGTACCCCGGTGGCAAAGACTCGGCGTCCGCTGCCGTCGGGGTTGAATTGGATGATGGTGCCGCGCTCGGGGTGCTGGGGAACCGTTTTATCGCCGTTGCCGACGACCTGGAATCCGATTTCCATTCGGCAGAGATCGCAGGGCGATCCGACCGATACGTACATCTTATCGTTGCTTTCATCGACGACCAGTGTGCGGGTATCGTGCCAACCCTCCCAGGGGATATCGGCGAGGACGATCTCTTCTTCTTCGTAGATCAGGTCGCCGTCGGTATCGCGAGCGCGAATGACCTGGTGTTCTTCGGCGACGTAGAGATCGCCTTGGTAGAATAGCAGGCTGTGGGCTTCTTCTAAACCGCGCAAAGAGGCAATCCGCTCGTCGGCGACCCCGTCGCGATTGCGGTCGGGAAAGGCGACGATCTCACGAGCGCCCATATTGGCCACGTGCAGTACCCCGTTTGCGTCGAAGGCCATAAAACGGGGTTTGCGCAAGCGCTCGTGGGCGAATACGCTGGCTGAAAAACCAGGAGGGAGGTTGAGTGCCAGATCCTCGGGCACCTCGCCGCGAAAAGCCTCGGGTACCGCCAGCTGGACCGGCTGAAGCCCGAGGTCTATATCGGGCACCAGGGTACCGGGGGGATAGCTTTTGTCCTGGGCAAAAGCATTGGCAATAGCGCAAATTAAAATCACTATAAATATACTGATATTAATCACTTATAATTATTCCTGGCCAGGGGGTGTTTGATAGAAGTTAAGTGTTCGGTTTCAAAGTCGCAATTACCAGCAAGGCACTAGCGAATGGGTCGAGCATTACTGCTGATTGAGATCGGTGGGTGTGTCCTGAAGTCTCGAAAGGGGATCATCCTGGGGATGAGTTTTTTGCGCCATATCGACGACCGCGGTCTGCTCTTGAATCTCCAGACGGAGTTTGATCACTACTTAAAGGATGGAAAATTGGCGAGTCGGGACTACGAGTAGCCAGGGGTCGATTATTGTGCTACTATAAGATCCGGTTCCTAATGCGATATGGGATCCACTTCTCCTATCATGCAAATTGCCGGTTTCGATATCGGGCGAATCGCCCTGGGAGTTATAGTGCTGATCGCGTTGGTATACGCGGTTGCCGGGGCTCTGCTCTATATGGGGCAGCGCAGGCTGATCTATATGCCTGATCGCGAAATCGAGGCGACCCCGGCCGATATCGGACTCGATTTTAAGGAGGTGTCCTTCGCCGCCAGCGATGGGGTTCAAGTTGCGGGTTGGTATTTGCCGCTGCCCGATCCGCGTGGCACGGTCCTGTTTTGTCATGGTAATGCAGGCAATATTTCCCATTTGCTCGAAGTTGCCCAGGATGCACAAGCTCTGGGGTTGGAGGTGCTACTTTTCGATTATCGCGGCTATGGTCGGAGCGAAGGCGAGCCAACGGAGCAGGGGACCTACCAGGATGCGGAGGCCGCTTGGAATTATTTGGTTGAAGAAGAGGGCGTGGACCCCGAGCGGATTATCGTCGTCGGTCGGTCCTTGGGTGGTCCGATTGCCGCCTGGTTGGCACGGGCCAAGGGTCCGGCTGCACTTTTTTTGGAAGCGACGTTCAGCGCGCTGCCCGATCTGGGTCGGGAACTTTACCCGCTCTTTCCGATCCGTCTGCTTGCGCGCTATCAATATCCCACGCTCGAGTATCTGACCGAGATCCACTGCCCGATACTGGTCAGCCATAGTCGCGACGATCGGTTGATCTCCATTGCACACGGCAAGCGGCTTTACGCAGCAGCGCGCGGCCCCAAGGCATTCATCGAACTCAGGGGGGATCACGTTGCTGCCTTCCGTGAACAGGCGGAGGTGTATGGTGCGGGCGTCGAGAGTTTTTTAACGCAGAAACTCGGTTGGTAATTCAGATACGTCCTTCCCGTTCCCATTCTGTGAAGAGTTGTTGTCGGTATTTTTCCGCCCTGGCTTCGTCCTCTTTGGCCCTGGCCGCGAAGTAGACGAAGCCCAGCGCACGGCGTGGTCGATTGCTGTTATTGGCATCGGCGCGGTGGATGCACATCGAGTGGTGGATTAGCAGATCGCCCGGTTCGGCGCAGACCGGAATCTCGGCAGCGTGGTCTGCACTTCCGTAGTCGGCGATGCCTTGTGAGAAGCCGAGGGTGTTGGTGCGCTGGTGAGGGCGCATTTCCTGCTGATGAGAGCCAGGCAGATAGCGGACGCAGCCATTCTCCTCGTCCACGGTGTCCTGGGCCAGCCACATGGTCAATGCCTCATTGGGTTCGAGCATGAAGTAGAAGCCGTCCTGATGCGGGGGAGTGGCTTTGCCGCCATTCGGCAGTTTGTTGAACCACTGCAGGTTCCTGCATACCAGTTCGTCGTCGAGCAAAGCCCGGCCGAGATCCATCAGGCGATGGCCGTAGTAGAGGTCGCGGAAATACTCGTCGTAATCGCACATGCTCTGTAAGCGCATCAGGGTTGCAGGGTCTTTTTTGTCTTCGAAGAAGCCTGCATTCTCCGGGAGCGTGGGGAAGACGCTGTGGATATAGCGGTCCAGTTCGCGGTTGACCTGGTCAATTTCGTCGGCTTTCATAAAACCGCGCCAGGCGACGAATCCCTGGCGGGCGAATTCCTCTTTGGCCTGTGATAGATTCATGATCGATTTCTCTTTCTTTTTCTCTGATGTGGCCAGTTTAGATGTCGTTGCAAAAAACGGAAAGTGGCCTGGCCATTGATGGTGTGCGGACCGGCAAAAAACTCGATCTCGGTTTGCTCTGCAAATCCTAATTCTAGGTAGCGCCGGTAAGTACGTGCGTATTCGTAGGCGACCCACTCGTCGGGGGCGACCCCATCGTAGTGGCCGCGTTCGACCATAAAGGGCCGAGGACAAATCAACCAGCTCATCTCGGCGTAGTTGAAGGTATTGCCGAGGTCGAATTCGGGCATTTCATATTCGCCAGTGAGTAGGTACGAATGTCGGTGGTGAGCGGAAGCGTTTTTCCAGATCCACTCGTTGTAATCGGCTGAACAAATAGAAAGGCAGTATTCCTCGAGCAGAGCTGGAACGCGCATCGCCGTTTTGCCGCCGTAACTCAGACCGTAAAAGGCGATGCGCTGAGGATCGACATAATCAAGATCGGTGAGCCACTGGAGTATGCGCTGGTGTTGGCGGGTAATAAACGAAAAGAGCGAGAGTTTGAGCGGATTGGCAAGTCGTTGCAGACGGCGAAAGTTATCTTGGCCGATATAGGGATTTTGTGGAGCGAAAACGATATAACCGCGCTCGGCCAGGCGGCAGGCGTAGCGGTGGTAGGAGGGGTTCTCGTACTGGGCGTCGGCCAGGTCCTGTGGGCGTCCCTCAAGACCGTGTTGGCAGACGACGACGGGTCGCTGTTCACCCTTTCTAAGATTGTTGGGCAGCAGTAGAATCCCATAGGCGAAAACATCGCGGTAGAGATCGAGGACCACTTCGTAGCCGAGGTATTTCCTTTCGCGGTAGACGAGGCGTGAGCGGGGGTGGGGTGCAATACGAGGTGCAGGCAGACGGCCGATTACTTCGTCCCAGAGATAGCGGCGGTAACGCTGGCTGGATTTGGTCCACTTTTCCTCGGTGGAGGAATCGGCCCTGTCCCAGAAGCGCTGGCGGGTGAATTCGGCCTGGGCGAGCAGGGTCTGGGTGTGGTCTACCAGATTGTGGAATTGGCGCTGGCGTCGCTCTTCGGCATCGGGCATATCGCCCTGGAGTTTGGGGACGGGTCCGGGGGCGCGAATCCGGTGAATGCCCAGGGGGAGGACAACGGCTTTGAGGAAGGATTTGGCACAGGGTTGATCGCTGTCGATGAGGGTGAAACCGCCGCTCATCGCTCCGGCCAGGTCCAGTGCTCGTTGGAATTCCGCTGCGACCTGGCTCGGGGGTGGGGTGAGAATCCGGCCGGGAGCTGCGCCGTTGCGTTTGTCGCTCGGAGCGGGGGGGCCATCGATTCGCGGGTGGGGACTGGTTTCGACGATCAATTTTCGTGGTGCGATCAGGCTGGCGATCTCGCCATCGCCGAATTCGCGCAATAGGCCGAAAATATTGCGGTAGATTGGTTCGCGCCACAAACTCTGGCGATTCTGAAAGTACCCACTTATGCCAGCCGCTTCGATGCGCTGGTCGAGTGCTGCGGCGTACAGCGCGATGAGAGCGCCTTCGCCATAGCCAATGACGCCGGTCGGACCTGATTCGAACCAATCGACAGCGGCCAGCACTTTTTGCACTTCGAATCCTATGATATGGCGGCCGAGTTCACTGGCGGCCCGATAGATGAATTCTCGGTGGGGCTGGTTGGTCATGCGGACGCCGACAAGCCCCGAGTAGGTACAGTCGCGGTCGAGGAGTGTGGGAATGAGTACGCGGCAGCCGCTCTGGGCCAGCCGGGAGGCGAAAGCGGGACCATCGTCTTCGAGTCCGGCAAGTCGCTCGGGTGTCCAATCGGCGTCGGGCAGGGCGACGATATTGGCGCGGGGTGTGCGCTGGGGAGCGAGGAGCAGGCCCTCGGCGTCGACATTGGCAAAGGCGCGCCAGCGCACGGGGTAAATATTATAATTAGGGCCCTGAGCCAGTGGTTTGGCCGGGTCGGAGAGATAGCTCAGGTCGGGTGTGGGACGCGGATCCTGGGCGCCAATGATCCGGGCGAGCTGGCGGCGATTTTTTTCGACAGATTTTATGTAGGCATTAGGTGAGGATGTATCGCGGTGCCAGTAACGACTGCGTTGCACGGCGGCTTTTTCGGTTGCGCGGAGCAGATAGCGCTGGATGCCAGCGACCATGAGTTCGGCGAGATCGCCGCGTTCGGAGAGCAGTGCAGTGCCGGGCAAATGTGTGGTTCTATGCATGATTGCGATGATTTGGGTTAGATCCATCGTCTAGGTTTCGAAAGCGGCGCTGTCCTGGGTAAGATGGGAGAGGGCCCCCGCTCTCTCGATGGGGCGGATATGGGATTTTAGATCGACCCTGTATCTAATTTGAGCGATTCGAACCTTTGTAATATATTGCCTGCAGAAGCACACGTAAAACATAATTGAGGAATCTATGGCGACGAAAAAGAAGGGCAGGATAGTCAAGCTGGCGATGGTTGGCTGCGGTGGCATGGCTGGGGCGCATCTGCGCGGGTATGAAGAGTTGCTCAACAAGGGCGAGACGCGATTTCGCATTGTGGCGACGGTGGATGAGGCGTTGGATCGGGCCCAGAACTTCGCCGCACAGATCGAGGGCTTCACCGCTTGGAAGGTCAATGCCTACCAGAGTGTCGCGCAATTGCTCGAGAGCGAAAAAGATCTCGATGGGGCCGATATTTGCAGTCCGCACGGGCTGCACCACGTGTTGGCTTGCGAATTGCTCAATGGTGGGGTAAATGTGCTGGTCGAGAAACCGATAGGGATTACGGTCAAAGCCTCTAAGAAGATTATCCAGACCGCTAGGCGCCGCGGGCTGCTCGCCGCTACCGCCGAGCAATGTCGGCGTGCTATCGGTCAACGTACGATCCATTGGGCTTTCAATGAGGGACTCCTGGGAGAGCCGCGGATGTGGTGGGCGATACGGGCGGGGTGGAATGATCCTGAGGAGGTGCCCAATTGGCACTGGCGCGTCGACCGCAAGTTGGGAGGTTGTGGTATGGTGATGGATAGTGGGGCGCACTGGGTCGATACTATGCGTTACTGGTTCGGCGAGGTCGAAAGCGTCTATGCGCGGGTAGAGCATATCTATCCTCGACCTCATCGCAAAGGAGATCAGATCGTCGAGAGTGCGATGGAAGATTTTTGGACCAGTATTTTCAACTTCAAGAGTGGGCTGGTCGGTACCTGGTCGTGGACGATTAGCGCGCCCGGCAAGGGATTCACTCAGTTGACGATGAGCGGCACCAAAGGCTCCATTATCGACTCGGATATTTTTCATCCTGCTGCCTTTCAGGCTGCAGGCGAGTGCCAGCTGGTGAATGGGACCACCTATAGCATGGCCCGGTTGCAGGAGATTTATCTGGAGACGCTGAGTCAGCGCAAGAAAAACCAGCTCTTTCCCTATGGAATTACCGGGGGTGTGACTTTGGAGCTATGGGATTTTATCGATGCCTTGAGTAAGGGACGTCCGGTGGAGATCGATGCCGAGGAGGGGTTGCGCAGCAAGGCTATCAGCGAGGCGATCTATGAATCGGGCAAGTCGGGTCAGGTGGTCAAGGTGGCGGATGTGCTCAAAGGGCGGATCGACGCTTACCAGCGCGATGTCGACCGCGCCTGGAAGCTCTAATGGTTTTCGACTTCTGAATCGCCTTTGAGACGACGCCAGAAGCGGCCTAGGTCTGGGAGGTCGGCGTCGGTGAAGGGGTCGAGTTGGCGAAAGTCGGCAACCCGGTTGGGATTTTCGGGGTCCGGCATTAGGCGGAAGACAAAAATATAAGAGCCGGTAGTGTCGATCCAGGAGTCCGAGCGCCCGAAGCGCAGATCGCTGAAGAAAATCCTGCCGTCTTTGCGCTCGGCCTGGTAGTAGCCGCGCGAAAACCAGAGCAGGCGCTGGACGGGCTCTTCTGCGAGTTTGTCGGCGATGAGAGGAGTATTGCGTTCGATGCGGCGGAAGCGGATAGCGGGCTCTTCGTCGAAGAGCGAGTAGAGTCCGGCCCATAGGTGGTCGTCTTTGGCGGCTAGGCCCGACCAGAGTACGGTATTGAAGGGTGTGGGGGTGACAAAGAGGCGCTGGTGTGCGATGCCTTGGTCGGCGAGGGCCTGGGTGAAGGCCGTGCGGGCGTGGAGATAGCTGGTCGCACTCAGGAGCAGGTAGGCAGAACTCAGGCAGAGGCCGATGGCGTTGAGTCGACGACGCCAGTGGAGTCGACGCTGCAAGAGCGCGGCGATGAGGCCTCCCCCTAAAGGCAGAGTGTAAAGCGGGTCGATGATGAAGATCGAACCAAGGGCGACGGGGTAATTACTGAAGGGGTTGAAGAGTTGGGTGCCGTACATGGTGAAAGAGTCGAGGAGGGCATGGGTGAGTAAGGCGAGAAATCCCAGCAGGCTCCACTCGCGCCAGGTG
Source organism: uncultured Gemmatimonadaceae bacterium (assembly GCA_964520345.1). Taxonomy (GTDB): domain Bacteria; phylum Latescibacterota; class UBA2968; order UBA8231; family UBA8231. Next base: position 26,145 of record CAZFMY010000057.1, read on the forward strand.
GCGTCGGAGTGCAGTCTGGAGAGCGCGTAGCCCAGGCCCAGCCCTCCGCAGATTGCACCGAGGAATGAATGGGAGAGTCCGCGGTGGACACCGAGTTGGGCGCTTTCGGATAGAAAGGAAGCCGCAAAGACATCCAAATCCGGCAATGTGCCCAGAGCCGCACCCCAGAGGGGGGCTTTGTTGCCTAGTTTCGATCCGAGGACCAACTCGCCGACCGATGCACCTAGGGCGACTTGGGTGAGTGTATCCATATAATCAAGGTAAAAAATTCGGAGGTTTATTTGCCACGTTTGAGTACCAATATAGCGAGCCGAGAAGAAAACGCCATTAGTGTGGTGATTCGATGAAGAGCGGTCCAGTATGGCGACCGGCGGGGCCCGATCACGAGTCGGTATTCGCGGCGTATGCCGATCCCTTAGCCGCCCTGGCTCGGGCGGAAATGCCGGCGATTGTACTGCGCCAGGTCTACGGCCCGGATCATTGCCGGGCTTTGGTACAGCGTTTCGTCGAGCGCGGACTGATGCGCGATCCGCTGGCGAATGACCCGGGTGACCAGCGCACGCGTATCGATATCGGCACCAGTTTGGGCAACAAGGGCGGAGATATAGAGGACTTTCTGGCCCATGCGGCGGAGACCCGCGCGCTTTTTGCTTCGCTTTTTGACGATTTTCAAGATCCAGTACAGACCATTTATGATCACTTGCAGGCGCTGGCGCAGGACAAGGAGGTCAAAACTGCTCGCGAGGCCGATGGGCGTCTATATGGTCCGGCGATTTTTCGCGTCCACTACGACGGTCATGCCTACCGTCCACACATCGATCATGTCGTGTTGCGCGAAAAGCGTTTCGACTATCAGGTCTCGCGTTTTACCCACCAGTTTGCCGGGGTGCTCTGTGTCCAGAACGCCGATGCGAGAGGCAGGGGAGTCCAGGCCATTTTGCACCGCTGTTTGTGGACAGAAGAAGTACAGCCCTATATCGCCGAAGAGCGTTTCGACCACTATGCTGCGGCGCGGGAGATCGAGCATTGCCAGGTAGAACTCGAACCGGGAGACCTCTATTTTTTCAATACCCGCTCTATCCACGAAGTGCCGGCTGTTCAGGGCGAAGATCCTCGGGTGGTGCTGGCGGTCTTCATCGGCTATTCGGAAGACGATGGGGAAATTTACGTATGGTCTTAAGGAGCAAATGAATGCGTATGGATCTGATGGACCATATCGGCGACTATATTAGTTCGGAGTATTACGCCTTGCTCGATCCCGGGCTGAAAGAACATGCCGAAGTGCTTTTGTCCCAGGTTATGAACGGGGTGGACGAGCAGGCTTCGTCGGACCCATCGGAAATCGATTCGGTGCTCCTGACCCGGGTTTTGCTGGAACAGGTCGCTCCGTTGGATCTGTCGCTGGTGGCTCGACAGGGGGCCCCGCAACTTTTGCAGGCTTTTTTTTCCTATCTGGCGCTATCGGGAAAGTTTCCACAGGCGGCGGAGTGGTCGGAGTGGATGCCTGAGATCGAAGCCCAATACAGCGCGCGCTTGCGTTCAGACGGTACTGTGCGCGGTGAGACCGTGCGCAATAAGCTGGCGCCGGTTGGTCGCAACGAGCCTTGCCCTTGCGGCAGCGGCAAGAAGTTCAAAAAGTGTTGTATCGACTTTTTGGGCTAGGTACTGTCGTTCCGCACTCGATCTTACCAGTCGTTGACCGAGCCATCGGCGCGGCGCCAGTGCGGCGGCTCGTCGGGCAGTCGCGGCGGATGGCGGAGGGCGGCAGCCTCGTCGAGGTCGATTCCGAGCCCCGGTGAATCCGCCGCCAGTAGATAGCCATCCTCCACCCGCCAGTCGTGCGGCACGACCTCGGCCATCCAGCCGTCTGCGGGCGCGAATTCCTGTACTGCGCAGTTGGGAATAGCCAGATTCAAATGCAGCATCGCTGCCGTCGATACCGGGCTGCCAGTGTAGTGGCAGGCCATCTCCTGGTAGTGCACCTCGCCCATGGCGGCGATCTTACGGCCTTCAGTGATCCCTCCGCTGTGGCAGATATCGACGCGGAGGTAGTCGACGAGTTCGCCTTCGATGAGTTCGCGAAAGGCCCACTTGGTGTGCAGTTGTTCGCCGGTGCCCAGAGCGACATTGGTATGGGCGCGGAGTGTGGCGAAGGAGCCGGGATTTTCCGAGCGGATCGGATCCTCGACGAAGAAAGGGCGATATTCCTCGATGGCATTGCAGAATTCGATCGCGCGGGCCGGGGTCAGCCGGGTGTGGACTTCTACGATGATTTCAGGTTCAGCTCCTAGCGCTCGGCGCAAGGTTTCGACATAGCGGATGCCCTGGGATACGGCCTGACGGGGATCGAAGTGGCCGTCGGGGATCGAGTCGGTGGGTGAAATTCGCAGTACGCGATAGCCTGCGGAGAGGAGCTGGTGTCCATTCTCAACCATGGTCTCGGGTTTGTCGCAGCGGACGTGGCGATAGACGAGGACCTTTTCGCGGGCCTTGCCGCCGAGGAGGCGGTAGGTGGGTACTCCGAGCGCCTTGCCGGCCAGATCCCAGAGCGCGATATCGATGCCGGCCAGTGCCGATTGCAGGACCGGCCCCCCACGCCAGAAGGTGCCGCGGAAGAGATCTTGCCAGAGGTGCTCGATGCGGGTGGCATCCTGGCCAATGAGCAGCGGACGGAGGTGGTCGAAGGCGTGGATTACCGACATCGAACGACCGGAGAGCGAGGCTTCGCCGAGGCCGTAAAGTCCGTCTTCGGTGGTGATTTTGACGAAGACGAATTGGTGGACGGGGAACACATCGACGGCGGTGATTTTCACGGGTATACTCCTTTGCTTTTCGGATTAGGATACGGAAATTGCCTGGTTATCGATAGTGGGCCGATTCAATTATTGAGTTATTCGCACTGATTCAGGGATTGATCCTGCGGCAATACCGCGGTGTTCTGCTGCCTTGTTTTGCTCCGGGATTGGGTATTTAAGCAATGCTTCAGGCCTGATTGTTTAGCTGTTGTTTGGCTAGCAATCCACTTGCTTGACAGGTTTTTGGGGAGGGTGGATATTGCCTTGGTCCCGGCACGATTGGAGATTGCAGTGGTTGATTGCTTGATTCGAAGGATGGTCGAGTCAGACCGCCAGAGCGTGGCGGAACTGATCTGCGTTTCCACCAATTATTGGTATGAGCAGCACGGGCTGGAACGGATCTTTCCAGATGGTCCGGAGAGTGCGGATGTATTTTATCAGGTGTATGGCGCGTTGGAGGGGAGTGTGGGCATTGTGGCAGAAGTCGGGGGAAGATTGGCGGGGTCTTGTTTTTATCACCAGCGGCCGACGCATGTATCACTCGGCATAATGAATGCGCATCCCAACTACTTCGGACGGGGAGTTGCGCGGATGCTTTTAGAACATATCATTGAGGTCGCCGATGGTCTGGGGCGGCCGATCAGGCTGGTGTCGAGTGCACTGAATCTAGATTCATTTTCGCTTTATACACGGGCGGGGTTCGTACCGCGTTGCGCGTACCAGGACATCGCTCTGAAGGTGCCGGAGGCGGGGTTGGAGGATCAGAGCCCGGTGGTGGTGCGAGAAGCTGTCTTGGACGATGTAGAAGCTATAGCGACACTTGAGATGGAACTCTGCGGTATTCGCCGCGAAGGCGATTTCAGACATTTTATCACCAACCCCGATGGATTCTGGCACGTATCGGTATGTGAAGATGCTCAGGGGCACGTGTCCGGGTTTCTCGCCGCGAGTGGAGGGATGCTCGGTCCGGGGGTTGCGCGGAGCGAGGAAGAAACAGCGGCGCTGCTCCTGGCGGAGTTGAACCGGGTGCGTGGAAACAAGGTGATTTTTCTACTGCCGGTTGAGTGCTCTGGGCTGGTGCGCCGGGTCTATGGCTGGGGAGGTCGCAACTGCGAGTTGCATTTTGCTCAAGTGCGTGGTGAGTATCGGGTTTGCACCGGTGTTAACTTGCCTACCTTCATGCCGGAGACGGGTTGAAAGTTGCTCTGAGGTCGGAACTCGGTCGTGGCTTATGACGTGGGTATCCGGCACAGAGGGGGACATTGTTTTGGGCGGAATATTAGAACGAACTTATTCAATGGTCGGTAGGGCCGGTTTCAAAAGAGGAATGTCATGAGCGCTGAGTGGTCGTTTACCCGCATCGTCGAAGCCCTGCCTCCGACGGTTCCCTTCGTACCGCCCGAAGCACTGGAGCGGCAGCGGGGACGGACGTTGCGCTTGCGAGTCGGGGCCAACGAGAGCAATTTCGGGATTTCTCCCAAAGCCCGCGAGGCGATGATGCGTGCGGTGGACCAGGTGCACTGGTACAACGATCCCGAGGGTTACGAGTTGCGCACGGCTCTGGCACGGTCCGTTGGGGTCGATTTCGAGGAAATCGTTCTCGGCGCTGGAATCGATGAATTGCTGGGGTTGATGGTGCGCCTTTTCGCCGCGCCCGGCGATGCGGTAGTCACTTCGTTGGGGGCCTACCCGACTTTTAATTTTCACGTCGAGGGGCACGGAGCGGTTTTGCACAAGGTACCGTACCGCGATGATCGCGAAGATTTGCCTGCCCTCTTGGCCAAAGTGCGCGAAATTCGTCCGAAGCTGGTTTACGTCGCCAATCCGGATAACCCGATGGGGACTTGGCAGCAAGCCGATGCGTTGCGGAGCTTTATCGACGAGTTGCCATCGGGCTCTGTCCTGCTCCTCGACGAGGCTTATATCGATTTTGCTCCGGAGGAGGCGCTGTTGCCACTGGACTTGGAGCGTGGCCAGGTGGTGCGATTGCGCACTTTTTCGAAGGCGCATGGGATGGCGGGGGCCAGAATTGGTTATGGGCTAGCACATCGCGAGGTAGTTGCCGCACTTGACAAGGTGCGCAACCATTTTGGGGTCAACCGCGTTGCCCAGGCCGGGGCCTTGGCCTCGCTCGACGACCAGGAGTTTGTGCGCTCGGTAGTGGGACAGGTGGAAGAGGGCAAAAAGCAATACGCGGCGTTGGCGGCGGAACTGGGTCTGGGGATGGTGCCTTCGGCGACCAACTTTGTGGCGCTGGATACGGGCAGCGGTGAGCGGGCACGGAAGTTGATGCAGATGCTCTTAGCAGAGGATGTATTCGTGCGGATGCCCGGTGTGGCTCCCCTGGACCGCTGTATTCGTCTTACAGTGGGGCCGGCTGCGGAGCGGCAGGCTATTGCAGAGGTTATGCGCCGAGTCGTACCGGAGATTGCGTAAATGAAAGTTCTGGTCGCGGGAAGTAGTGGATTGATCGGTTCGGCCCTGTGTCACCAGCTGGTTCAGGAGGGGAACGAAGTCGCGCGCCTGGTGCGCCGGGAACCGCAGGGGAGCGGGGAGGTGCCTTGGGATCCGGACACGGGATCGCTGGCAGCATCGGCGTTCGACGGGGTCGATGCGGTGGTGCATCTGGGAGGTCGGAATATCGCGGCGGGACGCTGGACTGCTAAATTCAAGGCCGAGTTGCTGGAGAGTCGGGTGCGGAGTACGGAGTTGATTGCCGCGACCTTATCGCGGTTGGCAGAACCGCCCCAGGTTTTGATTTGCGCCTCGGCGATTGGAATCTACGGCGATCGGGGCGGCGAAGAATTAAGTGAGCAGAGCGGAGTCGGCAGCGGCTTTCTCGCCGAATTGGGACAGGCGTGGGAAGGGGCTAGTGCCATCGCTGCCGATCGAGGTATTCGAGTTGTGCAGGCCCGTTTTGGGATCGTTCTCAGTCGTCGCGGTGGAGCACTGGCCAAAATGCTTTGGCCCTTTCGTCTCGGAATGGGCGGTAAGGTGGGGAATGGGCGGCAGTATTTCAGCTGGATCGGTTTGGAGGATGTGGTCTCGGCTTTGCTTTTCGCTTTGCAGGATGCCAATTTGAGCGGCCCGCTAAATCTGACCGCGCCGAATCCGGTCACCAATGCCGAACTGACCCGGGTATTGGGCCGGATTTTGCGCCGACCAACGCTGGCTCCCTTACCGGCCTTTGTGGCGCGGTTGGTCCTGGGGGGATTAGCGGATGAAGGTATACTCGCCAGTCAGCGGGTTCTACCGGCCAAACTCCTGAGAGCGGGTTTTGATTTTCACTATCCGGATCTGACGGGAGCGCTTCGCCGTGCCTTGGAACACTAATATAAGACGGGTTGTATCAGAAGCGAATGCGCGTCTGCTATAGCGAAGGCTATTTCGTCCCCCTGCCCGATAAGCATCCCTTCCCGATGGCAAAGTTTCCCGCCTTGCATGGCATTCTGCTGCGCGAAGGGTTGATTTGTCCAAGCGATATTTGCGAGCCCGCCGAAGCCGCCTGGGAGGATCTGCGTCTGGTTCATACCGGGGAGTATCTTGATAAACTGGCTGATGGTGCGTTGGAGCAGAGCGAGGAACGGCGTTTGGGTTTGCCGTGGTCCGAGGGGTTGGTCCGCCGCTCGCGCTTGGCGGTCGGGGGGACTCTGCTGGCAGCCAGGTTGGCGCTCGAAGGGGGGATCGCCGCGAACCTGGCCGGGGGGACACATCACGCTTTTCCCGACCGCGGCGAGGGGTTTTGCGTACTCAACGATGTGGCGGTGGCGATTGCGGTGCTTCGCGCCGAGGGAAAGATCGAACGGGCGTTGGTGGTGGATCTGGATGTTCACCAGGGCAACGGTACTGCTCGGGCCTGCGCCGATGATGCCGGAGTCTATACCTTTTCGATGCACGGGGAGAAAAATTTCCCTTTCGTCAAGGAGCGTTCTTCGCGCGATGTGGGTCTTGAAGATGGGATGGAGGATACAGCTTATATGGGTATTCTCGCCGATCATCTCCCCGAGGTTCTGGCCATGGCCGAGGCAGAGATCGTCTTTTATCTGGCTGGGGTCGATCCGATGCGCGGTGATCGCTATGGGAGATTGGCGCTCACTCGTGGTGGAATTATCGAGCGGGAACGACTGGTGTTGGAATCGGTTAAAGCGACGGGCGTGCCCTTGGTGCTCTTGTTGTCGGGCGGGTATGCGCCTACGCCCGAGGAAACTGCTGATTTGCATGCGGAGGTCCACCGCGTCGCATCTAAAATATTTGGAGGAAATAAATGACGGCTATTGATATAGGTTCGCGCAGAGAGCTTTTTATCGACGAGTGGCTCATTGAAGAGATGCGGGAGGTTGGATTAAAGCTCCAGCAGCCGGTGCCACGCGAAGTCGCTATAGTCCACGATGCTCCATGGGAGGGAAATACCTGTTGTTATCATACGGTTTTTCGCGACGGGGATCTCTTCAAGATGTATTACCGTGGCTCGCACTACGATGAGACAACGGCTAGTGCGGCCCATGTAGAGGTGCCGTGCTATGCGGAAAGTCGCGATGGGATCAACTGGTATAAGCCCGAATTGGGCCTGGTCGATTTTGCTGGTTCGAAATCCAATAATATCATAGATGTGGGAGGGTCTAGCCATTGCTTCGCTCCATTCAAGGATGCGAATCCGGATTGTGCCTCTGATGCGCGCTACAAGGCGCTGGCTGGACAGGGCAGCGACGGACTATGGGCATTCAAGTCGGCCGATGGCTTGAGTTGGACTCGGATGAGCGACGACTATGTCATCACCGAGGGTAAATTCGATTCGCAGAATCTGGGGTTTTGGGATGGAGTGCGCGGGCATTATGTGGATTATCATCGCAATTCGCGCGAGCGGGGCGGCGAGCGGGTGCGGGATATTATGACCTGCAGTTCCGATGACTTCGTGCACTGGAGCGAGCCACAGTGGATCGATTTCGGCGCAGCCCCTCCCGAAGATCTCTACACCAACCAGATCACGTCTTACCACCGGGCGCCGCATATCTTGGTCGGATTCCCCAAGCGATTTACGCCTGGTCGAGCCACAGTCGAGCACGACTACAACGGCGTATCGGATGGAGTCTTCATGTCGAGTCGTGACGGGCTCCATTTCAAGCGCTGGACCGAGGCTTTTATCCGTCCCGGCTTGCAGCCCGAGCGATGGGTCAATCGCAACAATATGACTGCTTGGGGCGTAGTGGAGACGGTTGGATTTCTGCCCAATGTGCCGAATGAACTCTCGCTCTATTCGACGGAGAGTTACTACCGGGGAGCGGCGTGCAAATTGCGTCGGTTTGCGCTGAGATTGGATGGCTTCGCGTCGGTCAATGCTCCGCTCAAGGGTGGCGAGTTAATAACCAAACCGTTGACCTTCTCCGGCCGTCACTTGCGGATCAACTACTCGACTTCGGGTGCCGGCAGCGTTCGGGTCGAATTGCAGAGTGAAGGTGGGCGGGCAATCGAAGGTTTCGCCCTCGAGGATTGTGCGGAGATCTATGGCGATGAAATCGAGCGGGTGGTCTCTTGGAGCATGGGAGATGATCTATCGGCCCTGGCCGGTCAGCGGGTGCGATTGCGCTTTGCGTTGAGCGATGCCGATCTCTTTGCATTGCACTTCGGTTGATGGTATCAGTGCTAACTCTTTTTGCCGCCGATAGTTTTAGCTGAGGGTGGGAATTTGCGCTAGGGTTGGGTTGCCAGGAACTGGGTCTGGTTTGGGGCAGCCGACTCTTTTTTCTATATTGGCTCCATTCTACAAGGGAGGCCATAGATGGAAGCTGAGAAAAGGGAGATTCGCGAGGCGCCGAAGGGGCCGGGTGGGCTCCTGCGCAATATCGGTCCGGGAGTCATTGTTTCGGGGTCGGTCGTTGGCTCGGGCGAATTGCTGGTGACCACCCGGATGGGGGCCGAAGTGGGTTTTGTTTTTCTCTGGGGGGTGATCCTGGCCTGCCTGGTCAAATACGCGATACAGCTCGAGCTAGGGCGGCAGTGCATTCTGCGCGGAAATACCACCATCGAAATTCTCGACCGGGTGCCGGGCCAGCGTTTCAAGGGCGTGTCCTGGATCGCCTGGCTTTGTGTTGCCGGCTATTTCTCGGTGACCGTGGCGGTGATCGGTATCCTGGGTTCGGTCGCCGGGTTGATGATGACGATTTTTCCGGTGGTACCAGAAGGGCTCTGGGCGGTGGTGATTTATTTGGCGATGTCGATTCTCCTCTGGCGCGGGCTGTACAATGACCTGGAGACGATGGTCTCGATACTGGTTGCGACTTTCAGCCTGGTGGTTATTGGCTCAGTACTGGCGCTGCAGGGAACCGGTTATGCTATAAACGGAGAGCAGATTGCCTCGGGATTTCGTTTCGAATTGCCTGCCGAGGGCGCCTTTGTTGCGCTGGCGGTAATGGGATCGGTAGGGGCAACCGCGGTCGAACTCTTTATGTATCCCTACTGGATCGTAGAGAAGGGCTATCCCGATTTCGTCGGTCCGCAGGAGGACAGCGACGAATGGCGGGCACGTTACCGCGGCTGGATGCGGGTGATGATGACCGATGCCGGCGTGTGCACCGGTATCGCATTGGCGATCACCTGCGCCTATTATCTGCTCGGTGCGTCGGTGCTCAACCAGCTACAAGTTCTGCCCGATGGGATGAAGGTTGTTGAGCAGGTTTCACTGATCTTTACCGAGACCATGGGTGGCTGGGCGTACTACCTCTTTATGGTTGGCGGGTTCTGTACGCTTTTTTCGACTTTGCTGGTCTTCGCCGCCTCTTCGGGGCGGATCGGGGCCGATTTTTTGCGACAGATCGGAGTGCGGGCGCTCTCTGCAGACGAAGGTTATAGGCGTTGGGGGCGGATCCTACAGATCGGCTTTCCGTTCCTGTGGCTGGTGTTCATTCTCTTAGATCCGCAGACACTGGATTTCGTGCTAAAGGGGGCCAACGCCAATAATCTGCTGCTAATTCCTATGGCCTATGCAGTATTGCATCTGGCGATGCGCACTGCTAAGGGAGAGCGAATGTCGCTATGGACCGAGGTGGTACTGCTACTCACGATCTGGGCGATCGTCAATTTCACGGTGATCAATATTTTTCATTTATAGGGACGCTAGCCTCGATAGCGATCTCTCACTTAGCCCGGTCCTTTAAGCGCGCCATATCCTCGTAGCGCAATCCCGTTCCGCCGAATATATCGAGCGCGGATCCCACTGTGAAATCCAGTTTGTTTCGTCCGAGCCGGGCGATTGCGTCCACATCTGTCTGGTTGCGTACTCCACCCGCATAGGTCGTTGGGATCGGCGCGATATCGCCTAGCAGCGTGACCAGCTGCTCGTCGATCCCCGCTTGCTTGCCCTCGACCTCGGTGGCATGGATGAGGAATTCGCTGCAGGATTCGGCGAGAAACTCGAGGTGGTCGCTGTCGATGGTGAAGTCGGTTGCCTTTTGCCAGCGGTCGGTCATCACCACATAGCGGCCGTCGAGCTGTCCACAACTCAGGTCGAGGACCAGATGGTTGCGGCCAACGGAGTTTACGATGCGTGCAAGACGATCGCGGTGCAGCCTGCCGTCGCGAAATACATAGGAAGTGACGATGACTTGCGAGGCTCCGCGATTTAGCCAGAGGGATGCGTTATCGCCATCGATCCCACCGCCGATCTGCATTCCGTTGGGGAAGGCGGCCAATGCCTCACTGGCCGCCTGCTCGTTGCCGGGGCCGAGCATGATGACGTGGCCGCCTCTCAGGTTGTCGCGTCTATAGCGTTGGGCGAACTCGGCAGGGGGAGTGGTGGCGACAAAATTGGTTGCGGGTTTCTCACCTTCCTTCAAGGTCGAGCCGACAATCTGTTTGACCTGGCCCTGGTGCAGATCTATACAGGGGCGGAAGCGCATCAGCGGTCGATGCGGTATTCGGAGAGCGCGGCTTCGTCTAGGCTGATGCCTAGGCCGGGTCCGGATGGTGGGAGGATATAACCGTCTTCTATGGGCAGTTTTTCATGGATCACATCGCCCGAATGGTAGAGACAGCCATTGATATCGCTGGCGTAGCCGAGATTGGGCATGGCGAAAGCCAGATGGGCCTGAGCGGCGGTACCGATACCCAATTCGGGCATGCTGCCGATGATACAGGGCAAATGTGCGGCTTCGGCGATGGCGAAGATCCGCGCGGCAGGGCCCAGACCCCCGGCCTCGGCGACGTAGACGTTGAATATATCGACGGCCTGGCAACGTATACAGTTCATGGCGTCGGCAGGGGTCCACACGCTCTCGTCGGCCATGATCGGAATATCGACGCGTTCGCGAATAAAACGCAAGCCATCGAGGTCGTCTGGGGGCAGGGGCTGTTCGACTAGTTCGAGGTCGAAGACGGCGATTTTCTCTATTTTCCGCACGGCTTCTTTCGCTGAGGACCAACCCATATTGGCATCGGCGCGGAGGGTGATTTCGCTGCCCAGCTCGTTTCTCAGCGCCTGGAGTACTGAGATATCAGCCTCGATATCGCGACCGATTTTGGCTTTCAGGGTCTTGTAGCCTTGATCGGCCAGATACCGTGCTCGTGCGGCAATCTCGTCGGGTTCACCCATAGGAAGAGAATGGCTTAGCAGCACACGGTCGCGAACCAGGCCGCCCAGGAGCTGATAGACTGGAACACCGTAAGCTTTGCCGACCAGATCGTAGAGAGCCATCTCGATCCCGGCCTTAGCCGGAAAGGAACGGTGTAGGACTTGATCCATGCGGTCGGCGATGTCGCGGATGCGGAAGGGATCGCAGCCTACGAGTTGTTCGGCGAGCAGGTCGTTGATGGCATCGCTTTCGCCGCGGCCCTGGCGGTCCCAGATACTCGAGGCTTCGCCAAGACCGATCAGGCCTTGATCGGTGTGAATTTGGACGATGGCATTTTCGCTGATCTGGTGAATGCCGAGGCTGCTCTTAAAAGGCTGAGGCCTTGGTACGCGTACGGGTATAGCTTCTATTGCACTGATTTTCATGGCAGCAAACTTAAGTCGAGGGTTTGGCGATCGTCAAGCAGATTGGTAGATGCCTAGGGCGGTATTGCCGTAGGCCCGTCGCTGAGTCAGCGCGAGGCGGCCACTGGATTCGGGTAAATCTAGTTCGATTTGATTTTGTACGAAGAGCAGTCCTCCATCGCCCAGAAGAGTGGATTGGCCCAGAGCTTCGATCAGACCCAGGAGGAGTGGAGCTTTGTGGTAGCGGGCATGGTAAGGAGGGTCGGCGTAGACAATATCGAAACGTCGTCCTGTGGCTTCTAATCTGGGTATTAGACTTTGAGCTTTGTCTGAGTGCAAACCAGCAACCCCGGCCTGCCATTGGTAGAGTAGAGAGCGGATCTGGTTCAGGCGTCGACGGTCTGGTTCGTTGAGTTCGACGGTGGCGCCTCGACTCAGCGCTTCAAGACCTATCTGACCGGAACCCGCACAAAGGTCGAGGAAGGTCTGTCCGCCCAGATCTGGGGCGAGCATAGAGAATACGGCTTCTTTGAGACGCGCTGAAGTGAGGCGAATATCGCCTAATCGGCCCCCCGAAGGGATCCGCCGACCGCGATAGATTCCAGTGACAATGCGCACGGGCACTTCCTGAGAGTCGGCGTAAAGGGATCCAGAATTATCGCCGTTGGTTCGGTTTATGTCAAGGTGTGGAGTTGCGTTAATCCAGGTCGGTGAGGAATTCAGGAATTGGTTGGGGTATTGATTGGCTCCCAGATGACATGGCCAGCACGAGCTGAGAAAGTGATGGTGTGCAGTTGGTCGATAGGCACATCTTCGCTCGTTTTTTCATTGTCGACGTTGGTCAGTTCGAGCCGTACTTCATCGGGGTTACTCTGGCAGAATTTTACGCTTGCCGACTGATCGACGAAGTCGATAGTCCCATCTGATGGGGTTTGGATTCGAGGCTGGGGAAACACAATTTGGGTCTCGTTAGACAGGCCTTCTTGCAGGTGGAGATTTGAGGATCGGGTACGCAACTCTTCCACCTCTGCGGCGATATTATTTTTGATTTTTTCTAAATCGAGAATGACCATATCGTGTTCTGCGACCAGGACGAAAAGCTCGCGCAGGGTTTTGAGTAATTGCAGGAAGACTTTTTCGCGTATGGGGTTACCTTTGATGTATCTGCGATTGGCACGAGCCAAAATTCCAACTATGCCTTTAGAAAAGAACTCGACTAAGATGATTTTAAGCTTAGCCATTGGCATATCGCCGACTGATTTGTAGAAGGTTGAAAGGTCGATTCGCACCCGTCCATGCTCCTGATAGATCAGTTGCTTGACATTGAGGCTGATAGGGGTGCGCGTAGCCTTGCAGGAGCGGTCCACACGCCTTTCTTCCTGGCGGATACGGCGTTTTAAGGTTTCGCTCTTATCTTGGATCTGATTTGTCGTATGGAGCAGGTTCTCGATCTGGTGTTTGCACTCCAGGTAATCGCCCAGGACCAGTTCCGAATCGGTGACCTGCCCGCCAATAATGGCATCGTTCTGGGTTTTGATCTGGGTGTGTTGCAGGTTGCCGTTGCAGAAGAATTGGCGACAGCGGATATGGGCGTGCTCGATATCGCCGGTTACGACCAGGTCGCCTTTGACGAGAATGCGGCATGGGTTGCTCTTGGAACCACCGATCGAGCCATCGACAACGACAGAGCCCTGGCCTGAAATCGTAGCGCCACCGGGCAGATCTCCGACGAAACGTCCGTTGTGTTCTCCGGGATCGAAGACGTTCTGCTGGGCGGGCAAACCATCGGTTTTGATCAGGCCAGCAGCGGCTTCAATTTCTGCAATGACCAATTCTGGGTCGAACAAATTGTGCATGGAGTGCGATCTTTCAACGGACACTCACTGGCGCGGCGCCGAGGTTGTGGATATCGTCGATGATCTTGCTGATCTGCTCCGCACTTTCCATCAATCGGTTGAAGATATCGATGTTGATTGGTTTGGGGATCAGCACGTCGATACAACTGGCAACCTCGCTGGAGATCTCTTCGGGTATGAAACCTGATATGACTGCGATAATGGCGTGGGGACACATATTGCGCAGCATGGCGATGATCTCCAGACCGCTGGCGCCGGGCATGTTGATATCGAGCGTGATCAGGTCGTAGTTCTGGCGGATCACCTTGGTCATTGCGTCTTCGCCGGTTGCTGCAATATCGACGGTCTCCACCTTGCGTATTTGGGCCAACTGGGAGAAATAACCGGAAACCATCTCCTCATCATCGACAATTAATATTTTCACGGTGTATCCCTTTCAAGCAGTGAGGCGTGAAGTCGATAGGGTATACCCCAAATCTAAGCAGTTCGATTCTATTTCTCAATACGCACTATAAGGTGTCGGGCTATCTAGCGCGGGGGTTAGCAAGCGAGCTTTTGTTGCGCCTCGATTACCTGGACTGTTTCGATCAGCTGATCTAACTTGATTGGTTTGCAGAGGTATGAATGGGCACCGATTTGCAGCGCGGCGACGGCGGTGTCCATATCGCCGTGCCCGGTGATGAGTAAGACTGGGATTTGGGGATAATGTATTTTGAGGTGAGTGAGCAGGTCGAGGCCATTGAGTCCTGGCATTTTGATGTCGCTGATGACTAGATCCGGCGTTTGCTCCATCACACGTGAAAGCCCCTCCTTACCATTGAGCGCGATTTGGACTTCATGGCCGACGCGCCGGAGAAAGGAGCCCAGAGACTGGTGGATGATGGGTTCGTCATCGATAAGCAGTATATTCACGATGCTGATCCTGTGTTTGAATGATGCGAACGGGGCTTTTAGATTGCACTGGCGGCCGTTGAATCTGAACTATAAGCAGCTCTCGTGAGCCAATTATAATCTGGAATAGCATCGGACGATGGTGAGTTTTTACTAGAATAAATTTTCCAATTTGAGTAGCAGCTCTATAGCTAAGCGTTTAAAAAGGCCGCGCTTCCAACTGTGGACATCTCTTGTGTCTGCAATTCTCGCAAGAACTGTGCCACGCCGAAGTGGATTGAGCTAACCAGTTAATTCGCAGTAAAATAAGAGGTTTATTAATAGGATCGCTTCGGAAGATTATAGGGCAGGATAAGGCATTCGGTGGTG
>CAZFMY010000058.1:0-34383 GCA_964520345.1 uncultured Gemmatimonadaceae bacterium
CCTATGCCCATATGGCCAATAGCGTGTGGAGCACGCCGCCGGAGCAGACCCGGGGTGGTTCGAGGGCACGGGCTTTTGATTTAGCGCGGATCGAGGAGGCGTCCGGGGGCGGGTTTACGGGAAGCGGGTTGACCCACGGGCGCGAATACAGCGAGGAAGAACTCTGGGATAACTTTGCCTCGTTTATGGCCGAGGTGGTACCGGTGGCCGAGGAGGCAGGGGTGCGGATCGGCATCCATCCCGATGATCCGCCCGGGGTGAAGCTGGGGGGGGTGCCGCGGCCGATCTTCAGCAGCTTCGACGGGTATCAGCGGGCGATGGATATTGCCGATAGTCCCAATGTGGGCCTATGTCTGTGTATCGGTTGTTGGTTGGAAGGCGGAGAGGAGATGGGTAAAGGGGTGGTAGAGACGATCCATCATTTCGGTGGCCAGGGTAAGATTTTCAAGGTCCACTATCGCAATGTCGATCGGCCGTTGCCGCATTTTGTCGAGACCTTTGTCGACGATGGGTACTTCGATATGTACGAGGCGATGAAGGCCCTGGAAGAAGTCGGCTACAACGGGACACTGATTCCGGATCACATACCGCAAATGGGCGACGACGGCCGGTTGGGTACGGCTTATACACTGGCCTATATGCGTGCGTTGCAGCAGCGGGCCGAAGACGAAGTCAATGGTTGAGGAGCCTAGGATATGCTGAGTAAGAAACAAATTGCGGAGTACCACGAGCAAGGTTATTTGAAGGTCGAAGAGTTTTTTTCGCCGGCGGAAGCCGAGGAGTTGGCATCGGAGATGGTGCGGGTGATCGAGGGATGGGGCCAGGAGACGATTGGCTGGGTCGGGCCGTGGCGGGATCGCTATCTCGGGGAAGAGGAGCGCCTCAACACCAAGGCGGTCTTCATGCACAACCCGCAGCACTATTCGGCGATCTGGGGCCAGGTTATTTTCCACGAGAAAATGATTGGCTGCTTAAGGCAGTTGATCGATGGTCCTGTACAGTACCATCACACGGTGCTTCATGCCAAACCACCGGAGTTGGGCACTCCCTTCCCAATGCATCAGGATTTCCCCTTTTATCCGCACGATGGGCCCGATTTTGTCGATTGTCTTTTGCACCTTGATGATACGCCGTTAGAAAGCGGGGCGTTGATGGTGGTACCAGGGAGCCACAAAATGGGGCCTTTGGAGCATGTGCTGGGGCCGGAGACGGCGCCGCACCTGCCACCGGAGAAATTCCATCCTGATCGAGTGGATAGTGTGGCGGTGCCGGCCCAGCGGGGCGATATGGTGTTTTTCAGCTATCAGACGATTCACTGGTCGGATTGCAATAGGACCGACGCATGGCGGAAGTCGGTTCGCTTCGGCTATCACAGCACGGAGATGCGGCCATTAGGTCGGGCAGAGGACGATCCGCATCGAATTGATCTGGAGAATGTGCTGGAGCGGAATAGCAATATCATCGTGGCGGGGTTTCGCGAAAACGATGCAGAACCCGCGCTCGGCTAGTGCCGATGGTCAATGGTTACTAGGCGAGCAACAAACTGCTAGTTGGTGGGTCGGAGTGGGTTGAGGATACACACTGGGTGATTAACGTCGTTGAAGTCTAACCTTTCTTGCTCGTTCTCTTGCGGTGCCGGTCTTTTTTGCCATCGGCAGTACGACCTCTTAACTTGAGGCCCTTCTTTTTATCCCCCGATATCTCTGTGACCACTGCCATACCGCGCGTTTCGGCAGTTTCGACAAAACGCTCTCTGTCCAGTTTTGCCGTTTTGTCCTGTTTATTAGCCGATATGTTGTTGCCGTAGTTCTTTTTTTTGTTTTTGAGACGGGTGATTGCCAGGCGTTGACCGCATACCCATACCTTCTTGAGTACCCGTAAGAGGTCGCTGGGCATGCCGGCCGGTAAATCGATAGTGCTGTACTCGTCGTAGATTTCGATGCGACCAATATGCGCGCTGTCGAGTTCCGCTTCATTGGCGATAGCGCCGACGATATTGCCGGGTTTGACCCCGTGCGCATGGCCGACGCTCAGGCGGAAGCGTTCGCTGTCTTCTTCGGGAGGTGGGGGAGGGACCGTTCTAGGTCTGGGCGGGAGTGCTCGAGACTCTGGGGTTATTGATGGTCCTGGAGTTGCAGGGGGGGCAATGCGCAGATCGCGGCTCCGATTTTTTGGTGCAGAGTCTGGTTGCCCCGTTCGCTGCAGATGGCGTTTTTCTCGTCGATTCGGTCGGTCGGTTGCTGGCTTCAGCAACAAAGGCTCATCGCCCTGTACCAGTTTCGCCAGTGCTGATGCCATATCCAGTGCACTCACATTGTGTTCCTGCTGATACTGTTCTACAATTGTTCGGAACAGGCCGAGATCCTTAGTCGCCAGGATGTCGGTTATGGCTTGTTTAAAGCGGGTGATACGCTGGTCGTTGATGATTTCTGCCGAGGGAAGTTCCAGTAGCGGAATCTTCTGTTGCGTGCTGCGCTCGATGGCGAATAACAAGCGCCGCTCGCGTGGTGCGACAAAGAGAATTGCCTCACCTTTACGTCCCGCCCGACCGGTGCGTCCGATGCGATGGATATAGGCTTCAACATCCGAAGGAATATCGAAGTTGATTACATGACTGATGCGATCGATGTCTAAGCCGCGTGCGGCGACATCCGTTGCTACTAGGATATCCAGTCGTCCTTTCTTGAGTTGTGCAACCGTTTCCTCTCGTCGCTTCTGGGCCATCTCGCCGCTAAGCGCCGCACTGGCATATCCACGTGCTTCCAATCTTTCGGAGAGTTCCACCGTCATCGTCCGCGTGCGGACAAAAATCAGTATACCGTCAAAAGGCTCGGCCTCGAGGATGCGGGTCAGGGCATCCATTTTATTTTCTTTTCCGCTAACTAGCCAGTGTCGTTGACGGATTTTATCAGCGGCCGATGTGCGCTCTTTGATCTCGATATGTGCCGGATCACGGAGGTGTTTGGCGGCGATCCGGCGAATTGGGTCGGGTATCGTAGCCGAGAAGAGTGCCGTCTGGTGGTCGTCCGGTGTTTGCTCCAATATCCACTCGACGTCATCGATAAAACCCATGCGCAGCATTTCGTCTGCTTCATCGAGTACCAGGCAACTTAGTTCGTCCAGCCGCAGCGTCTTGCGGCGTATGTGGTCCATCACCCGGCCAGGAGTGCCAACCACCACATGTACTCCTCGTTTGAGCGATCGCAACTGACCGTCGTAGGCTTGGCCGCCGTAGATCGGCAGGACGTGGAAGCCCGGCATATGCGCTGCATATCGCTGGAAGGCCTCGGCAACCTGAATGGCCAGTTCACGAGTAGGGGTCAAAACTAGAACCTGCACTTTACGCGAGGTGAGGTCTATGCGGGAGAGCAACGGCAGCGCGAAGGCCGCGGTTTTGCCCGTACCCGTTTGGGCCTGGCCAATAAGATCGCGACCGGCAAATACCAGCGGTATCGTTTTCTCTTGGATGGGTGTTGCTACTTCGTAGCCGACTTCGGTCAAAGACTTCAGTACGGGCACAGTCAGGGCAAGGTTCGAAAACATCTTGCCGGCAGATTCGGACATCTAGCTATTCTTCCTTCTTGGTGTATTTACTTGGTGTATTTATCACTGCGGTAACACAAGGACGCTTTCCGTTGCTTGCTGTTGCAACTGAAGGACCTCTTCCTGTTTGGGCACGCCGTCGACTAGCGTGGTTTTACCGTGATCGGACTGCGTTAAAATAGCTATATCATGGAGTGCTATTTGTGGTGTGTCTTGTGCTATGGCACAGGGCTGAGTCATTGGACCTGTGCCGGAGAAGGCAAAATGAAAGGGGACAGTGCAGTGGTTTTCTGCGCGTCCCCTTTTAAGGTGATAGCCGCATCAGGTAACTCTACCCAGCGTTTTCGCTTTGGGTTACGTCTGCTCGATTTCGGATTGCAATAGTTGTTCATAAGATAATGTTTAGTATTAATTTACGGTGAATTATGGTCTTCGGCAAGTAGGTCCGGAAAATATTCACTCACAGGGCAACTAACACCAGTATAGAATTCCCGCTGATTACTGGCGGCTGTCTCGTACCTTCTCGATTGGTGTGCCCTGATTCTTCACAAAGGCATCGGGCATAAAAGATATGACCCACTGCATAAATAATGCGCCCATTCGGGTCATATTTTTAGAGAGTTTTGTAGACTTGACCGCTACGTGAAGCAGTGCGACTTTAAGCTCTACGTAGGGCGTTGAGAGCTATGGTAACCCCCATAACACAGATTAGCGACAGGTTAGAATATGAGTCCGTTCAAGCAGGCTGCCCATATGGAAGAGACCGCAGTTATGGATAGCGAGGTGGAAGAGTTGCGAGTTTCGAATGATGCTCTCGAAGATCATGTGGAATTACAGCGAAGGTTGGTAGAAGAGGGATATGTTTTTTTCAAGGGGTTGCTCAAACGGGAAAAGCTGTTGAATCTGCGGCGGGAGATTATGGACGTTTTGATGCAGGGGGGCTGGTTGGTGGAGGGTACGGATCCGATGTTGGGGATTGCTCGTATCGATGCCCAGTGTACCGAGGGGGATATAGAGTATAGCGACGTCTATCACCAGATGTATTGCTTGCAGGAGTTTCATCGGTCGGGGCATTGGCCGGAAATACTGGATATCATGCAAAAAGTGATCGGGGGGGAAGTTCTGCCGCATCCGCAAAAGATTGCCCGGTTATGGTTCCCACAGTATACCGAGCATACCACGCCGATGCATCAGGATTTCGTTCATTTCCAGGGTTCTTTCGAGACCTATACGTTATGGGCACCGGTTGGGGATTGCCCGATCGAGTTGGGCGGTCTGGCAGTCTTGCCGGGGTCGCACAAGATCGGTGCGGTGCGCGAGCATCACTTTTCGCTTGGAGCCGGTGGTCTGATGGTGGACGAAGAGGATCTTTCCGGAACTTGGCTGAGTACGGATTACGCGGCTGGAGATGCACTGATCTTTCCGAGTTTGACGGTGCACCAGGCCCTGCCCAATCACACCGAGGACCGGTTGCGAGTTTCGCTGGACAATCGCTATCAGGCCAGGGATCGCCCGATTGCACAGCATATGCTGGAGCCCCATATGCAGGCGATTAGCGGACTGACCTGGGAAAAGTGTTATGCGCAGTGGCAATCCGATGAGTTGCAGTATTATTGGCAAGAAATGGATTTAGATATTGTGCCGATCTCAACCGAGTGGGGTGATAAAGGCTTCGGCGAGGCGTTGGAACTGGCTCGAGGCGGTGATGCACGGGCCCTTTTGCAGTTGCGGCGGATTGCCCGTCGCGATCCCGAGTCTGAGCGCGGCCAGCAGGCGGTGCAAGTATTGGGGGAGGTGGATTTATCAAAGCTATAATGGTGATGTTCGACTCGCTGAATCGCCATATGTTGCCACCGTATGGGTGCGACTGGACGCACGCGCCCAATTTTCAGCGTTTGGCCGAGCAGACGCTGACCTTTGATACCAGTTATGTCTGCTCGATGCCCTGTATGCCGGCGCGCAGAGATTTGCATACGGGACGTCCCAATTTTCTGCATCGCTCATGGGGGCCTCTGGAACCTTTCGACGATTCAATGCCGAGGATGCTCTGTGAGGCGGGCGTTTCGTCGCATCTGATTACGGACCATTATCACTACTTCGAAACCGGCGGGTCGACCTATCACGGGCAGTATGCGACCTGGCAGTTTTTTCGCGGCCAGGAGGGTGATCCCCATATCGGGCAGGTGGCTGATCCGCCCGCAATCGAAGCGCGTGGCAGCAATGCGCTGCAGAGCCCGTGGCATCGGCAAGACCGGATCAATCGGCAGTATATGCAGCGCGAGGAAGATCAGCCGCAGGCCAAGACTTTTAAGGCCGGGATCGATTTTATTCGCCGCAATCAAGCGGAGGACAACTGGTTCTTACACTTGGAGACCTTTGATCCGCATGAGCCGTTTTTCACCCAGCGTCACTATCAGGACCTCTATCCCGAGCTGATCAAGGATCGTTCGGCGCCTTTGTTCGATTGGCCCCAATACGGTCCGGTGACCGAGGAAGCGGAATTGCAGGAGCAATGCCGGGGGCATTATGCTTCGCTATTGAGCATGTGCGATGCGCGATTGGGTGATATTCTCGACGAGATGGATCGCGGTCGGATGTGGGAGGATACCATGTTGATCGTGTGGACCGATCACGGCTTCTTGCTCGGCGAGCACGACCTCTGGGCCAAGGGCCAGATGCCTTGGTATCGCGAATTGTCGAATACGCCGTTTTTCGTCTGGGATCCGCGTTGTGGCAAGGCGGGCGAGCGCCGAGAGAGCTTGGTGCAGCCATCGATAGATCTGGGGCCGACGCTACTGGACTTTTTCGGACTTGAGCAGACGACGGATATGTTGGGCAAGAGTCTTGGCGGAGTTTGTGCCGATGATAGTTCGGTGCGCGAGGCGGCGATTTTCGGCTCCCACGGCGGCCAGGTCAATGTAACCGACGGGCGGCACGTGTATATGCGCGGATCGGCGGCGCCGGACAATCAACCGCTCTGCGACTATACGCTGATGCCAACGCGTATGCGCGATATGTTCGGGGTTGAGGAATTCGCCGAGGTGGAGTTGGTGGAGCCCTTTGGTTTTACCAAGGGGTGCAAGTTGATGAGGACGGTGGGCCGCACATCGAGCCCGCAGCACGAGTACGGGAATCTGCTTTTTGACCTGGCGGTGGATCCGTGGCAGGCATCGGTATTGGATGATGTGGATCAGGAAGAGCGAATGCGGGGTTTCTTGTGCAATCTGATGCGGGAGTGCGAGGCGCCCGATGAGCAGTACGAGCGCTTGGGACTTCGAGAGAAGGCATAGCGCGAGAAACTAAGAGAGTGAATCCGAAGCAGCGTGTCCGGTGTGCGAAGTGCTTGCACACTAAGCGGCCGAAGCGTTGATCTCGTCCAAAGGAGAAGAAGATGGCAAGTCCAGCACAGAAGGCGATCGTGATCGGCATGGATGGTGCCGCTATGGAATTGGTGCAGAATATGGTCGATTGGGGCCATATGCCCAATCTGGGCAAGCTGATGCAGGAGGGGGTAAAAAGACCGATGATCGGGGTCTTTCCGACCCTGACTCCGCCCGGTTGGACCGCCACTTCGACCGGGGCCTGGCCGGGGACCCACCAGGTCATGGATTTCAATATCCGCAAACTAGGTGGGCGTCTGGACGAGACGGTCTGGGGGATCAACACCGGTCTTTCACAGGCTGAATACTTGTGGAATACCTGTGAACGAGCCGGAAAAAAGCCGATCCTGGTCAAGTGGGAGATGTCCTGGCCGCCGACCGTGGAGACGGGAGTGCAGGTCGAGGGGACGGGACCGGGGGTGTCGAATGTGCACCAGATCGCCGGGTATCATCTCTTTGTCGGCGGGGGCTGGGCACCGAGACCAATCGGGGGGCCGCGCGACCCCGAAACCCTCGATCCGAGTGCCCTGCAGAAGGTGAGTAGCGTCGACCCGGTAGAGATCAATCCGGCTGCGGAGTGGGTGCATTTGCCCGAATCGTCGTTGCCGCCGAGGGAGGTGGAGTTGACGATTGAACCCTTGAAGCGGGGACGGTCCGATATGCACCTGGGCCAGACGGGTGTGCCCAAACCTTTTTTCGGACTGCTCTACGACTCCTCAGGTGCGGGGTACGATCGGTTACTGGTTTGTCGCAGCCGCGATGCGAGCCAACCGGTGGCTGCGCTGGCGGTGGGCCAGTGGACCGATTGGTGGAAGGATGACTTCGAGGTCGATGGCCAGGTCCTAGAGGGCTATCTGCGGATGAAATTGGTCAGCCTGAGTCCGGAAGGCGATGTATTCGAACTCTTCGTACCGCAGGTTTGGCCGGCGATCGGCTATACTCAGCCGGAAGATGTGGCGCAGGAGATCGATGAAAACGTCGGCAATTTTTTGCAGAATCCAGGTCGGGATGCTCTTGGCACCGTCGATGATGCGACCTACTTCGAGCTTTTGGATTTTCACCATCAGCGCCTGGCCGATGTGGCCCAGTATCTGACGCAGAGCCGCGAATGGGATTTGCTCTTTATCGAAACCCACGCCTCTGACTACACCAGCCATTTCTTTCTCTCGCAGGCCGATGAGTGCAGTGGTGCCGATGAGCATACCCTGGCGCGTTGCCAGGCCGGAGTAGCCGAAACCTATGCCTCGATCGATCGGATGATTGGTCGCGTGGTCGAGTTGGCCGACGACGATACGGTGATCGCGGTCGTCGCCGACCACGGCGGTACTCCGAACCAGCACCAGCCGGTGGATATTTCGGCAGTACTGGAAGATGCGGGTTTCTTGGTCTATGCCGATGCGGCAAAGAAGGAGATCGACTGGAGCCGGACCATCGCGGCCAATGTGGGTTTGGTGCATATCTTCGTCAATCTCAAGGGCCGCGAGCCCACCGGAATAGTCGAGCCGGATGATTATCAGCAGACGCAGTTGGATATCATCGAGGCTCTCCACGCCTACCGCGATCCCGAAACAGATCGTTGTCCCTTCGCATTGGCATTGACTCGGGAAGATGCGGAGATGGTTAATTTGTGGAGCGAGTTGGTCGGAGATGTGGTCTACGCACTCAGGCCCGAATACGATGGGGCGCATGGCAAACAGTTGCCTACGGCCAAGCTGGGCATTGGGGGGCAGCATTGCACCTTTGTGATGTCCGGAGCCGGGGTTAAGAAGGGGGTGGCGCTCAAGCGTCAGGTCCGGGCGGTGGATATGGCGCCGACTTTGTGCTATCTGCTGGGAATGCCGATGCCGGAAAAAGTGGAGGGCGGGGTGGTTTACGAGGCGCTGGAAAATATGGATTGGCATTTGGATTGTAAATAAAGGGGTGCAAGGGTCGATTCAGCGATCGGTAGACAGCGTTGAATCGTTGATGTACTTTCTCTCCGATAAAACAAGCAAATACTAGTGTCCAGCGGATTGTACGGTATCGTCATTTTCCGCTCGGGGTGTGTCGTTTCGATAAGGCGCGACCTCGGCAGATGATTCAAATCGGTGAGTCGAGCCCGGCTAATAGCACAGGATGCAATAAATGAGAGCAGCGTATTATTGTGGAGATCGGAGAATCGAGCTTGGCGAGTCCAAGGTGCAGAGACCCGGGCTCGGCGAGGTGCGGATAGAGGTGGCTTATTGCGGGGTCTGCGGTACGGATTTGCACATCTATATGGGCCATATGGACGGGCGGATCGATATGCCTCAGGTGATCGGGCACGAGATGGCTGGGCGGATCGCCGAGATCGGAGATGAAGTGGACGATTGGGTGGTGGGTGATCCGGTCGTCGTACGTCCCCTGGATGCTTGTGGCAGGTGTCCGGCCTGCAGGGCCGGTAATGGTCATGTCTGCCAGAATCTGAATTTCATCGGTATCGATAGTCCGGGTGCTTTCCAGAGCTCGTGGACGGTGCCGGCACACACTCTGCATCGTTTGCCGGCCGAGATGCCGATGGATCTCGGTGCGCTGGTCGAACCCATGGCGGTGGCCTGTCACGACGTACGTCTGGGAGAAGTTGCGCCGGGCGAGAAGGCGGTTGTGATCGGTGGTGGTCCGATCGGCTTGCTCAATGCGCTGGTGGCTCGAGATGCCGGGGCCGAAGTGCGGGTAGCCGAAGTCAATGCCTATCGCTTGGGAATTGCGCGTTCGGTTGGGCTGGAGACCATCAATCCCTTAGAGGAGGATTTGGAGGCCCATGTCGAGGCTTGGACCGACGGCGGTGGCGCTGATGTGGTTTTTGAGGTTTCCGGCTCGAAGCCCGGGGCCGAAGTGATGACCAAAGTGGCCAAAGTCCGGGGGCGGATCGTCGTGGTGGCAATTTTCGCCGAAGCTCCCAAGGTAGATCTTTTTCAGTTTTTCTGGCGCGAGCTGAAAATGTGTGGGGTGCGGGTCTATGAGCCGGAGGATTACGACCGGGCCATCGAGCTGACGGCGAGTGGGGCGTTGCCTTTGGATAAGCTGGTCAGCGAGCGGCTCTCGCTGGATGGATTGCCCGATGCATTCGCTCGACTGGAATCGGGAGCCGATGCGGTCAAGATCTTAATCGATACACAGGGGGAGTGAACTAGATGGGGATTTTGGATCTTTTCAAATTGGATGGCAAGACGGCGTTGGTGACTGGTTGCCGGCGCGGGATCGGACGCAGTTTTGCCCAGGCGCTGGCCGAGGCCGGGGCCGATATCGTCGGGGTTAGTGCGACGCTGGAGGAAGATTCGACGGTTGGTAGGGAGATCGCCGAGCGGGGCAAGAGTTTTAAGGGCTACGCCTGCGATTTCAGCGATAGAGAGGCACTGCGCGCTTTCGCTGATCAGGTCAAAGCGGAGATCGGTCGCATCGACATTCTCATCAACAACGCCGGCACCATTATGCGCGCTCCGGCCGAGGAGCATCCCGATGAGTACTGGGACAAAGTCATCGAAGTCAACCTGAACGCGCAGTTTGTACTGGCGCGGGAATTTGGCAAAGAGATGGTTGCCAGAGCTCAGGGCAAGATCGTCTTCACTGCCTCGGTGTTGACCTTCCAGGGTGGGATCACGGTGCCTGGGTATGCGGCGGCCAAGGGCGGGATCGGACAGCTGACGATGGCGCTGGCCAACGAATGGGCCGGGAAGGGGGTCAATGTCAATGCGATCGCGCCAGGCTATATTGCGACCGATAACAATCAGGCTCTGCGCGACGACCCCGCGCGCAACGAGCAATTATTGGTGCGGATACCGGCGGGCAAATGGGGCTCGCCGGACGATCTGAAAGGAGCGGTGGTATGGCTCTCTTCTCAGGCGGCTGATTATGTCCATGGGTCGATCGTGATTGTCGACGGCGGATGGATGGGGCGTTGAAGCTTTTTGTCCACTAGGAGTCTTGTATGATACGCATGGCGCAGTACGGCACCAAACACGGCCACGCCAGTGGCAAACTGAAATCGATGCTCGATAATCCGAATGTCGAACTCGTCGGTTTGTACGAGCCCGATAGCGTTCGCCGGCAAGAGGTCGAAGGCGGCGACGGTCCCTACGGCCAGGTCCATTTTTTTGATCGCGAAGAGGAGATGCTCGGCGATGAATCGATCGTTGCAATCGCTTCCGAGGGGCGCAATGACGAGAGTCTAGATCAGACCGAGCGGATCGTCGGGGCCGGAAAGCACGTCTGGTACGATAAACCCGCCGGCGACAATTGGGCACAATGGCAGCAGGTCGCGGCCGATGCTCGGGCTAGGGAACTGCATATTCAGATGGGGTTTATGCTGCGCTACCATCCCGGTTTCAGCCAGATTGCGGAGTGGGCGCGTTCGGGCTTTCTCGGCAATGTCTATTCGGTGCGGGCGCATATGTCGACCAATATTCCCGCAGCGGGCCGAGAGGTGATTGCCGCCGGGCACTACGGTGGCATCTTTTTCGATCTCGCCGGTCATATGCTCGATCAAGTGGTATGGATCCTGGGCCGACCGGAGAAAGTGACGACTTTTTTGCGCAACGATACCGGTATCGTTAGCGATTTTCAAGACAATACGCTCGGAGTCTTCGAATACGAGCGAGCGATGGCTTGGGTCGATATCGCCGCGATGGAACCGCAGCCGATGGCGCGGCGCTTCGAGGTCTACGGCGAGGCCGGCACTGCGATATTGATCGAGCCATTTGAACCGGGTCATACCATCAGGCTTTGTCTGAGTACTGCTGCAGGTGGATATGACAAGGGTGAGCAGCTGGTGTCTTTTACGGGGATTGGGCGTCAGGGGCTCTACGATCTCGAACTGGAGTCTTTTCTGCGGGTGATCAAAGGCGAGCAAGAGCCGGATCGTCCGCTCGATCACGAACTTCTGGTGCAGGAGACCTTGCTCCGCGGAACGGGACTTATCGAGGCTTGAGCCAGGCTGCGGAGATTACGCGTTTGATGGGCGGAGTTGCCAATTGGAAATTGCGCCCGACCGGATGTGGATAGGGGAACCACTTCCAGAGCAGGGCGCCGACGATCCGGGGTTCGGCCGCGATGGCGGCGAGTGCTGTACGCATGCAGGCAATTTGCACCGGGAGCGCATCCTCGCCATCGGTGGGATAAGCCCAGGGCTCGAGCGGAGCCCGATGCGATTGGTTATAGCCCAACTCGGTAAAGAGGATATTGCGGTTGTGGTGCTCGCCATAGGATCGGAGTTCGCGGATCCGCGAACTCCAGCCCGCGCGAATATCCTCTTCGTCGTACTCGGGGTCGTCGGTGAGGGGAAAGTAGGCCTGGATACCGATGACATCCAGGGCATCCCAGAAGGGGACCCGATGGTAGTCGGTCCAGTTGGCGGCATAAGTCAGCGGTGCATCGGTGCGCTGGCGGACCTCGGCGATGAGCGCGCGCCATTGTTCTTCGAAACCCAGGGTGCGGTCGAGTTCGGTGCCGACGACAAAGCCGTCGGCGTCCCGGCATAGAGTAGCCAGCACTGCGATCCATTTTCGGTAGTCCCGCCAGAATCGTTGCCATGCTTCGTCGTTGGCAAAGGCAATTTCGCCGCGCCAGGAGAAGGGGGAGTGCCAATAGGCGATATGGGGCTTGATACAGATGCTCATCCCCAGTCGGTGAGCCTCGCGGATCGGGCGGACGATATGATCGGGAGGGTTTTCAGGGTCGATATCCGTCCAGCTGAGCGCGCCATCGCTGTGGATGCTGGCATAGGGATGGATCGATACCCAGTTGGCGCCGAGGTCGCGGATGGCTTCGAGCGTTGGTATGATGGCGTCTGAGCCCCAGTCGTGGCCGATACCATGGGTCGAGATGGTGATGCCGCGTACTTCCATCTTGCCCGGGTTTGGGGCGGGTGGTAGAGCAGCAGCGGGCAGGGTGAGCATGAGCAGCAGGACCAGAGCCATAGTTTCGCGATCTTGGGATAGGCGGGTAAATCTACCGTCCAAATATATGCAAACCGGGGAGTGGAGGGGTTTGGGGATATTAGTTGCGAGCAGCCACAGATTTTAATCCAGGCAGGACAGGTTTTGTTATAGAGGGTGAAAATGCTTGAGTTCGGGGGTTGCGGCAGTGAATGGGCTGTCCCTGCAAATAGAAAAACTGAGCTCATTTCAAGAATGGATTAGAGAGAGGACGATGCGTCCTAACATTTTGTGGATCTGCACTGACCAGCAGCGTTACGACACCATCCATGCGCTGGGCAACGAGCATATCGCTACGCCGAATATCGACCGGCTGGTCGCCGAGGGAACGGCCTTCAATCACGCTTTTTGTCAGAGCCCGATTTGCACTCCGAGCCGTGCCAGTTTTCTCACTGGTATGTATCCGAGCAGTGTCCACGGCTGCAGCAACGGCAATGACTATTGGGCCGAGGCCGCACCGCTGGTGACCAAGTTGCTGGAAGATGAGGCCGATTACGATTGCGGGTTGGCCGGCAAGCTGCATCTGGCCGGGGCACACGGTCGGATCGAGCCGCGCAGCAACGACGGTTATCGCGTTTTTCACTGGAGCCACGATTCGCGCGATCAGTGGCCGGAGGGCCATGCCTACGCCGATTGGGTTCGCAAGGAGGGGCATGTGCTGGCCGAGTTACGCGAAGATACGGCGAGTCTGCCCCCTGAATTGCACCAAACGACCTGGTGTGCTGATCGGGCCATCGACTTCATGTGCGAAAAGCGCGAATACCCCTGGTTGATGAGCGTCAATATCTTCGATCCGCACTCGCCCTTCGATCCGCCGCGCGAATATCTAGAACGCTACGATCCTGCGATGCTACCCGATCCGTTATGGAGCGATAAGGATCCACTGGCTCATGAAATGCTGGGTCCGGTAGACGGAGCTACATCGATTGATCTTGATAATGCCAAAGAGGTTTTGGCGGCCTACTATGCGATGATCGAGTTGATCGACGACAATGTAGGGCGGATGCTGCAGGCGCTGGAGGAGAGTGGTCAGCGCGAAGATACGCTGGTGATCTTCACGTCGGACCACGGTGAACTGGCCGGCGATCACCAGCTGGTAGGCAAGGGGTGCCGGTTTTACGAATCTCTGGTGCGGGTGCCGCTGATTTGCTCCTGGCCGGGGCAGATCCGCGAGGGAGTGATCTGCGATGCGCTGGTCGAGTTGGTGGATATCGCGCCGACCTTGCTGGAGTTGGCCGGAGTTCCGCTACCCGAACGGATGCAGGGCCGTTCTCTATGGCCGCTTCTGACGGGGGCGACGGCGGAGCACCGCGACTTTGTGCGGAGCGAGTACTACCGGGCGCTCAATCCCGATGCTCACGGCCGCGAACACCTTCAGGGCACGTACGCGACAATGATCCGCGATCGCCGCTACAAGCTGGTTGCGTACCACGACCGCGATATCGGTGAGCTCTTCGATTTGGGGATCGATCCGGGTGAATTCGACAATCTCTGGACTGATCCCGCCTATGCGGATCTGCGTTTCACTTTGCTTAAACGCAATTTTGATGCCCTGGCCCATGCGGTGGACATCGGTACTAAACAAGTTACGCAGTTTTAACTCGGAGTTCTGCCGATGTGTACCCTTGGCGCGATGACCCAGAATGGTCGGACTTTTTTGCTCAAGAATTTCGATTATGTTCCCACGCCGACCGGATGGGCCTTCTTTGAAAGTTGCGAGGAGAGTATTCCTCATTTTGCGCTGGTCGATCACGATCAGCAGGGGCTCAACTCCGGACTCAATGCGCAAGGTTTGGCATTGCAGATCTCGAGATCCAAATCCCAGGTTGAGCTAACACCAGAACGCGAGGAATTGCGGACGGTACTCAATGGCGAGGTCTTGGCGCAGTGCGTGAGCGTCGAGGAGGGCGTTGCGCGTATTGAGGCCTATGCTGCACAGCATCCGGAAATGTTCGGAGGTAATGTGATGCTGGGAGATCGGGAGAGTATTTCAGTGACCGAGTATTTCGGTGGGGAGGCACGGTCCGAGATCTTGCAGGAGGGTTTTTTAGCCCGGGCCAATCACTCGTGTCTGGGAGTACTCGACAACGAGACTGCGGAGAGTTGCAGGCGCTACGAGCGAATGGTGGAATTTTTGCAGGAGCTGTACGCCTGGATGCCGACTTTGGATGGAGAGGATCTGCTAGCGCGGTGTCGGGCGATATTGCGCCAGGAACCGATCTTGAATGAGAATACGCGATCTTCGTTTGTGATCGATGTCGAAGATCGGCGGGTGGATTATATGGTGGGATCCGGTCGGTGGCAGCGTCAATGGGTGAATGGGGGCGGTGGCTAAAAAGCGGCCTGGCCTGGAGAAAAACACTCAAACTCAATATGAAAAAAGGGGAATAATGGAAAAACACAGAATTGCGCTGGTCGGATGCGGAGGAATGGGTCGGTCGCATTTGCAGACGCTCGCTCGAATGGAGGAGTTTGAGGTCGTGGGCTTGTGCGATCTAGCGCAGGATTCATTGCGCCAGGCGCGGGAGATCTGTGGCGAGGTAGCCGGGTTTGATGATTTTGAGGCGATGTATAGTGCGCTTGAACCGGATCTAGTGACGGTAGCGACGCAGACCCGGGGACACCACGGGCCTACGGTAGCGGCATTGGAACGGGGCATTGCTGTGCTTTGCGAGAAGCCGATTGCGATCAGCTTGGCCGAGGCCGACGAGATGGTAGCGGCACAGACTGCGGGAGCGAAGCTGGCGATCAACCAGCAAAATCACGTCAATCCCGGGGTGTGTAAAGGGCAGGAGATGGTGCGGCAGGGAACGATAGGAGAGGTGGTCATGGTGCGGGGGCGCAACAAGTGCGGGCGCAAGAGCGGCAATGAATTTACCGAAATGGGGACCCATGTGGCGGATATGATGTTGTGTTTCGGTGGCGAGCCCGAATGGTGTACGGGCAATGTCTACTGGCAGGGGCGTCTGGCCGAGGTCGCGGATATTATGGAGGCTAAGAAAATGTCGCCGCGGGATCGGGATTCGGGTTTGGTTATGGGAGACCGAGCCGTAGGCGCGTACGGATTTGCCAATGGCGTCATGGGGGAGGTGCACTTTCTGGGGTACGAAGAGTTGATGAATTTCAATTACGGGGTCGATGTACTGGGGACCGAGGGCCAGTTGGCGATTCGCGCTTCGGGTGGGGTGGAGCATAGTTTGTGGCATCTGCCCCGGCCGATGGAAGGGCTGCCCTCAGAACTGGGCGATTGGCAGCCGGTTGATCTTGGAATGGCTCAGGGGGAGGATTCGGTGGCGACGATGTATCGCACTTTGATGGCTGCCGTTGCCGAGGGGACCGAGCCGCCTGGCAGCGGCAACGAAGGACGTTGGGCCTTTGAGATGATATTGGGAATTTATCAGTCGCATAGGGAGGGAGGGCGGCGGATCGATTTGCCGATGCCCGAGCGCCGGCATCCGCTTGAAATCTGGCGCGATGAGGCTTGAGTGTAAGGCTGGTGGAGGGTCGGTTTTTAGTTCACCTTCGCTTGTTCAGCGCTTCCAGAAATTGGTGAGCTTGAATTGCAGCGAGCGATTGAGCTGACCGCCGCCCTCGGTGTCCCAGGCCTGGTTGTAGACCAAGAAGATGTCGCTGCCGGGCCGGTAGCGCCAGCTGCAGAGCGCGTTGATCCCGATGATCTCGCGTTTGGAGTTCCACTGCATGAGGCCGCGCAGGAAGAGGTCGGTAGAAAAAGTGTAGAGGAAACGGCTGCTGAGCGCATTGGTCTTGAACTCGCCGGTGGGCAGGTGGACGTTATTGTAGTCATAAGCAGTAGAAAGTGAGAGGTGACGATTGGCTTTGATCGTGCCGTCGATGTTGAAGCGAATCCGATCGCCGTTCCAGAATCCGCCGGTCTCGAGGCTGCCCCGGCCTGAGAGTCGGCGTCCATCGTTGCTGTAGAAGTTGAAGCTGTAGGCGGTGAAAGAGTGTTCGTCGATGGGAATTTCAATCTCTTTGTGAATGTCAAAAGCTTCATCTAAGTGCTCGAGGCGTTGGGCGAGACGCAGGCCTATCCAGTCGCCCGTTTCGAGGTTGACAAAGGCTCCGAAGTTAAATGATCGGGTTTTGATTTCGTTGGCGAGGTCGGTCAGATAGGTGAATTCCGGGCCGATGGAGTAGCGCCGAATCCAAGCTGTATTGATCAGAGGTCGATAGTGGACACTCGATCTGTAGCGGCGGATACTCCCGCGTGGAACGAAGCCGACCTCCGGATTGAAGTCGTCGCCGATATCGAGATAGGAAGCGCGGCTCTCGAAGGCTCCTCGGCGGTAGTCGACTGCGAAGTGGGCGGCGTCTTCGCGGCCCTGAGTTTGCGGAGAAAAAGTGCGGGCCGCGAAAAAGCGGAGATTGAGTGCTGCGTCGAGGAATGATAGATCGGCATCGAGGCCGAAGGAGCGGTTGTAATCGGTGGAGGTGCCGGGATCGCGATTGACGGCAATGAGGCCGATACTCGAGCGGGAGAGAAAATCGCGTTTGAGACGGATGACGGAGAAATTGGTTCGCTGGACCTGAGTGGTGTCGATGAATGGGTGTTCGACCGTATCGACGATCGTGCTCTCTGCGAGCTGCGGATCGTCATCGGCCAGGAGAATACCACTGGCGCTGAGATAGCGATCCTCCGTCTCCTTGGTGCGGAACTCCCGGGCTGCGGTAGTGATATTCAAGAGGCCGATCTCGAAGGGGCCGCTGCGACCGGTGAGTTTCCCACCGGCGATGACGGGGAGGGCTTGTCCATCTTGAAGACCTATACGTCGGCTGTAGAAGAGCAGGGTCGGTGGTTGGCTGCCGCTGCCGGTTCGCTGGACCCGTTCACCGAAGGAGAAGATCCCGGCGCCCTCGAGGAAGAAATCGCGCTTTTCGGGAAAAAAGAGGCTGAAACGAGTCAAGTTGACCTGTTCCTGGTCGGCTTCGACCTGGGCGAAGTCCGTGCGCCAGGATAGATCGAGAGTCAGTGCCGGGGTGACCCCGTATTTGAGATCTGCACCCGAGTCGAACTGGTACTGAGACGTGGTGTCGAGTGCTTCGAAATCGCGAGTGGTACCGGCTTGGGCAAAGGGCGTTATTTCGAGCCGCGGCCGCTCTTCGAGCTGACCCAATCCCGCCAGCGTTGCCAGGCGCGAGGTCCGTAAATGCCCCCGAAACCCGTAGGCCAGTGGGGGAGGGACTAGGAAGGTGCGCTCGTTTTTGCGGCGGATGGTCCGGGAAAGGTTGATGCCCCAGCTCTGATCGTCGCCGACGGCATAGCGGAGCTGGTCGAGGGGAATGGCCATTTCGGCGCTCCAGCCGAGCGAGTCTATTTGGGCCCGGCACTCCCAGACCGCGTCCCAGGATTCGGTCTGGGTGCGGCCTTCGGCCGAAAGTCGTACATCGAGGCGGGCACCTAGAGGATTGGTAGAAAAGAAGAATCCGCCGCGGCGGTTGTCATAGGTGTCGAAGATGACCTGGACATTATCGTCGTCGCCCAGATCCTCGTCGCGGCGCATCAGAGTGGCGATGATCTGGTCCGGCTGCGAGTCGAAACAGCGAAAGCCGACATAGATATTATCGTCGTCGCGCAGAATTCGGACTTCGGTGCGCTCGGTGGCGAGAGCCCCCTGATCGGGTTCGCGCTGGAGAAACTCGGTGGCGGGCTCGGCGGCATTCCAGAACGATTCTTCGAGGATGCCATCGATCCGCGGTGAATCCGCGGTGATACGGGCGTGGACCACGGGAAACTCTGCGGCGAATGCCGGGGTGATAAGAAAGGTCAAAAGTGCGCTTAGCGCGATAGTATGCACGATGCGAAAAAATCCTATCTCTTTGGGGTGGTCGCCGTGCTGCTCTGGTCGACGGTGGCGTCGGCGTTCAAGATTTCGCTCCGCTATCTGGACTTTGCCCAGTTGCTGTTCTGGGCCAGTTGCGTTTCGGCATTGGCTCTGGGAGGAATGGTCGTTGTGCAGGGCAAGTGGTGGCAGGTCCGCCAGAGCACGCGAGCTGATATCGGCTATTCGCTGGTTTTGGGAGCGTGCAACCCGCTGCTCTATTACCTGATTCTCTTCAAAGCCTATGAGCGGCTGCCGGCCCAGGAAGCGCAGGCGCTCAATTACACCTGGGCTCTGACGCTGGCCTGGCTTTCGATTCCGTTGCTGGGGCAGCGAGTCGGTCGCCGCGATATTGCCGCCGGGCTGGTTTGCTATGCGGGCGTACTGGTCATCGCTACCCGCGGAGAAGTCTGGTCCCTGCATTTTTCCGATCCGCTCGGGGTGGGATTGGCCCTGGGCAGCACAGTGGTCTGGGCCCTCTACTGGATCTATAATACTCGCGATCGTCGCGACCCCATCGTAAGATTATTCCTCAACTTTGCGTTCTCGCTGCCACTGGCCGCACTCTGCTGCATCTGTATTAGTGAAGTCGGACTTCCGGCCTGGCCCGGTTTGTTGGGAGCTGCTTATATCGGCCTCTTCGAAATGGGCATCACCTATGTCCTGTGGCAACTGGCTCTGCAGCACGCCGATAACACTGCACGGGTCAGCAATCTGATTTTTCTCTCCCCGGTCTGCTCACTCCTGCTGATCCATTTTGCGCTGGGGGAGCCGATTCTCTGGTCTACGTTGATCGGGCTCAGCTGCATCATTGCAGGGTTGCTCTACCAGCAATTCGGCGCTGGGAGTCATTCGACCGGTCCGTAGTGTGGACCCCATTTTTCAGCCAGATCGCGGCCTTGATCTACAAGGGTCTTTTCTTCGGCCGCGTTCAGTGGTTCATAGTGCCGTGCCCACTCGATATTCTGTATCAATTCGTCCCTGTTGTATAGGCCTAAGACCGCCAGATGAACTCCGGGTAAACCCAGTGCGTAGCGCAGCGCCCGTTGATGGTCGTCAAAGCCGCTATGGGCCATTTGCGAGGCACAGGGCTTGTCGTATTTCATATCGATCGATCCGCCATAGACCTTCATTGCGGCCACGCCGACTTGTCGGGCGCGGGCCAGCGGCAGAACGGTCTCTTCGAAGTTGTAGGTGTGGCGATCGGCGAAATTGAGAGCCAGCATACAAACGTCGATCTCTGTTTCGCGCAGGACTTTAGCCGCTTTCCAGGGCGCGTGGTGGGCAGTGATGCCGATATGGCGGGTCCAGCCCCGGCGTTGGGCCTCGCGGAGGCCGGCGAGCGAGCCGTTCTCGGCGAGGACTTGATCGACTTCGAGATGGCCCAGCGAGTGAACGTAGGTCAGGTCCACGTGGTCGGTGCCCAGGTCTTTGAGGTTCTGTTCGACGATTTCGAGCGCTTGTTGGTAGTCGGCGGTATGGGCCTTGCTGACCAGGAAAAGTTCGTGGCGGCGGCGGGTAATGATAGGGGCGAGTTGGCGTTGGGCGCGTTCGTAGCCGGGTGCGGTATCTATATAAGTGATCCCGAGATCGATGGCCTCTTCATAGAGCGCTCTTGCTTCGCTATCCTCCAGACCCATTCCACCTGGGGCGGTGCCCAGGCCGAGCAGAGGGATTTGTGCGCCGGTTTTGCCCAGGGTGACCTGGGGGAGCGGGGCGATGTCGATTGCGGTGGTCATGGCTGGCGTTCCCTGGTAATGGTATTGAGATAAATCTAAGCAAAAAAGGTGAATCAGCGATAGCACGTAATTTCTTTACCCGCTGGAGGCCGTTTGGTATCTTAAAGCCGACTCATTTCACTGCAACGAGGAGGGATCGGAATGGCCAAAAAGAAAACCGTCGCCAAACCAGTGCTATACCAATGTGCCTCATTGGGGTCGCTGGGCGGTTATGGTGGTAAGAAAGAATGGAGTTGGGAAAAGAAGCTCAAGACGATTCGCGAGGCCGGTTTTCCCGGTTTCGTCGGGCGAACCATCATGGTCAACGAGCAGCAGGTCGCCGATTCGGGTCTGGTATTCGCCTGTACTACTGACCTGGGTTCAGTGAAAGAGATCAAGCCCAAGCTGCGCTCGATCAAGCGTCATGGAGCTCGAGTGGTCAACGTGCAGATGCTCGATCACGATACCACGACCAAGCGCGCGCTCGAAGTAGCGCGGAGGTTGATGGCGGCGGCTGATGAATTGGAGATGGATGTTTCGGTTGAAGTTCATCGCGACACTTGTACTGAGACTCCGGAAAAAGCGTATGCGCTGGCGGAGGGATTCGAGAAGGCCGAAAAGCGTCCCTTGAAGATGACCTGGGACTTTTCGCACCCGGCGGTGATAAAGCATCTCGATCCACCTTATTGGGACCGACTGGCCGAGCGGCCCGATCTGATCCAGCTGGCCAATCAGCTCCATTTTCGGCCTTTCAACGGCCAGCACGCGCAGGTGCCGGCGCTCGATGCCAGAGGAAATCTAACTCCCGAATTCATCGATTGGCTAGAATTTGCGGAACGGGTATTGGAATGCTGGTTGCAGGCGGCGACTCCGGGCCGCGAACTCTTCATCTGTCCCGAACAGATCGGCGGTGCTTATTATCTCTCGGTTTTCGGGGATCGCTGGAAGGATGTCCAGGCGGTCAAGAAGGAGATCGACCGGGTGTGGAAGCGGCAGTTGCGGAAGTGGAAACCGCCGCGGCGCCAGGGGAGCTAACGGGGTGCAGATTACGGGTTTAGAACTGACGGCGGTGCAGACCGTGCGCGAGATGGGGCGCAGCAAACCCGCCGATCCGGAAAAAGCCTCTTCCGCCCACGTCGTGGTCTGTCTCTACACCGATGCGGATATCGTCGGGCTGGGAGAGATGTCGGATTTGAACTGGTCCGTTTCGGCTGGGGCTTTGGCAGCGCTCAAGGCCCGGCTCGAATCGATTCTAGTCGGGGGCAGTCCATTTGCGCTTACGGCGCTGCAGATGGCGTTGGCGCAGCAAGAGTGGGAGCACCAGGTGCTCTGTGGCGTCGATATCGCTCTCTACGACGTTCTGGCCAAGGCCCTGGGGGTTCCGCTCTACCAGCTTTTTGGCGGCAAGGTTCGCGAGCGGGTGCCTTTTGCGTACCCGCTCGCGCCCTGCAGCGATGGGGCCGATGTAGAGGCTAATTTAGAGCGGCTGGAACGCCTGCTCGCACAGGGGCATCGGGCGGTGCGCTACTATTTCGGTCAGGCCCTGGACGAAGACGAGCGTTTGCTGCGGGAGATGCGACGGCGCTGGGGCGATGCGGTGGAATTGGTCGCCCTCGATGCCAGCGGGCGCTTTAGTGTGTCGGAAGCAGTGGAGGTCGTCCAGCGTTTTGCCGAGTTCGAACCCGGGCTTTTCGAATCCCCGGTCAAGGGACGGCACGACGCCCCGGTAGAGGACTTTCTCGCCGTCAAGGAGCACACTCGATTGCCGATCAGTGAACACGTGGCCGATTTCGCAGTCGCATCGAGGTTGGCGGGGCACAAGGCAATCGATGTATTCAACACCGGGTTGGGGTATGCCGGGATCGCAGCCTGTCGCAAGGTATTTGCCGTGGCCGAGGTCTTTGGGATTGGCGCGCTGATGGGCAGTACGGTAGAGATGTCGATCGGCACTGCCGCCCGGGCGCATCTGGCGATTGCAGTACCTCACCTGGCTTTTCCCGCTTATATGGCCGGTCCGCTGGTTTACACAGAGGATGTGGTCGTCGAAAGAGTGTGCTATGAAGAGGGGCAGATCGCAGTGCCCGAAGGACCCGGTCTGGGAGTTGTCCTGGACCGGGAACGGATGGAGCGTTTAAAGCTGAACTAAAAAATAGGGAGGATATTTTGGTTATTCGAAATTGGCGGGATGTCACGCCTGTGGTTGGGCATCAATCCAAGTTGATCTGGTCGCTCTTTCGCGCCAAGAGCGCCGAGGGTTTGAGTGAGGATGAAGGAGTTCTGGAAGGGTTCTCGGGGCTGACGGTGCACCGCTTGCAGGGGGGGTTGGAAGGCGATTATCACGATCACGAGGCTACCGAGCAAGTTTATTATTTTCTCAGTGGTAAGGGAAAGATGAAGATCGATGGTGAAATGTACGAGGTGCGCGAGGGCGATGCGGTGCATATTCCCCCTAAAGTCAAACACCAGATATTCAACGATGGCGATGACTGGATCGAGCATTTGATCATCAGCGGGGTGGTCGAAAGCTGAAGAGAATATGGGTGAACACATGGGTATTTTGCGCTGGTATTACGAGGACTAGGCTGTGGTAAAT
This sequence comes from uncultured Gemmatimonadaceae bacterium, assembly GCA_964520345.1. Taxonomy (GTDB): domain Bacteria; phylum Latescibacterota; class UBA2968; order UBA8231; family UBA8231. The sequence continues at coordinate 23,026 of CAZFMY010000058.1, forward strand.
CCATCCGTAATTCTGGCTAGTGGCGTGCCGGGTGGTGCTCAGATCTGGCATCAGTCCGAATTAACTGACGCGGAGCGCAAGCGTCTGCACGGGCAGGGCTTTTGTCGAATCGGCGCAACGATAGAAGCCGGGAGTACTATTGCTGTCGAATTCGTCTTCGAGATCGGAGAGCAGGCGATACCCTGCGGGGGCAAGTTGCGGGTGGCTTGGCGCTGGCCCTTCGATTGGGCCGAACCGGAAGCGATGGTGGTGGAGACTTCGTCCGCCGAGATCGGGGTATTCTTCGAACCCAGAGGTGACCTCAATCCATGGCAGCATCATATCGAGTTGGAGGTCCTGAATGGGAAATTAGAGCACGGGGACCGGGTTGTGCTCAGGTGCGAGGAATGGGGTGGGCCGACCTTTGCGACCCAGGATGCCTTCTTTCTGCTGCTGATCAATCCCGATGGCGGGTCGGATTGGATTCGGCTGGTCGATCCTGTGTCCTATGCGGTTTGTGCCGCACCAGCGGTGCGGATTGTGGCGATCGCCCAGGCCGAGGGGGTGGTCGGGCAGGAGTTGGGGCTGCGGGTGGTCGGCGAGGATCGCTGGGGTAATCCGACGTCTTTTGATGGGAGTCTCCAATTCGGGGGGACAGAGGCTGAGGTCGAGGAAGTCGGGGAAGAGAGTGATTGGCCGGTGCGTCTTTGTCGCGCCCGTTGGCGCGTGCCAGGTATCTATCGCCTGCGGGTGTTCTGTGGTGATCTGGTGGTAGAGAGCAATCCGGTTCGGATCCATGCCGAAGAGCCCGAGCATCGCCTTTTCTGGGGCGATTTGCACGCCGGCCAGACCGCGATCGGCTGTGGGGCGGGTTCGCTGGAGCGCCATTTCGCGTATGCCCGCTATGCTGCGGGTCTGCACTTTGCCAGTCAACAGGCCAACGATCACTATATCACCCGGGAGCTCTGGGATCATGTGCGCACGGTCTCACATGCCTGCGATGAGCCGGGCGAGTTCGTTGCTTATCTGGGTTGCGAATGGAGTCCGCCCACCGAAGATGGCGGAGATCGCAATGTTATCTACCGAGCCGACGAGGCGCGGCTGAAGCGCTCGGGGCGTTTCTTTGTCGAGCGCGATCCCGACCCCGAACCCGATCTCGAACGGGCGCCGGAGTTTTTGGCGGCGTTCCGCGATGAAGAAGTTCTGCTGAACCTGCACGTGGGAGGGCGGCCGACCAATCTCGCCTGGCACGAGCCGGAGATCGAGCCGCTCTTTGAGATCCATTCGACGCATGGGACTTCGGAGTGGTTTGTCGAAGAGGCGATCAGGCGCGGCTATAAGGTCGGGATCACCGGCGGCACGGACGGTGTGATGGGGCGGCCTGGGGCCTGTCGCCCGGGGCGGCGGGTGACCCGCAATGTACGCAATGGATTGACCGCGGTCTGCGCCCGGGAATTGACGCGCGAGGGGTTGTGGGAGGCTTTTTCCGCCCGTCGGTGCTATGCGACCAGCGGGGAGCGGATTCTGCTCTGGGTAGAGGTCGACGGGCATCCGCTCGGTGCGGAGTACGCAACGAATGGGCATCCTCTGGTGCGGGTGGAGGTAGAAGGTACGGCGGCGATAGAGCGGGTGGATCTGCTGCGCGGGTTGGAAGTGATACAGCAGTGGTCGATTGCTGCGCCAGACCCCGGGCGGTTGCGGGTGCTCTTCGGCGGAGCCGAAAGGCAGGGGACGGCCGGAGAGCAGCGGGTGATATGGGACGGGGAGTTGAGCGTTGATGGGGGAAAGTGTTCAGCACTGCGTCCGATCGGGTTGCAATGTGCAGAGGATGAAGTATGGCAGCCCAATGCAAAGTGCGTGGCCTGGAAGGGGGCGACCGGGGGCAACGATATGGGATTCAGCGCTGAGATTGATGGGGGGCGTTGCTCTTTTGTTACGGATCCCTGCTCTTTCGAATTCGATCCAGTGCAGACTGCCAATGAACCGCTGCGGGTGGCTGTCGGCGGGGCCGACAAACGGGTTGCAATCGGTCCGGCTCCCGCGGAGGATGGTCCGCGTCGGGCCGAGCTCAGTTTCTGCGATGAAGCACCGCTTGGGGGTGTGCAGCCCTACTGGGTGCGGGTAGTACAGGTCGATCAGGAACGGGCTTGGTCGAGCCCGGTCTATGTGCACAGGCCTTGAGCACCGTAATTGATCAATAGCCCGCAGGCTTCAGACCCCGTCTTGCCGGGACCAGAAAAGCGGCAGTGGACACCACTGGTCGAGGGTGGCGGCCCGGGTTGGCAATTCGAGCACCGCCGAGGGAGCTAGGGGGCCGCAGAGCATGCGCATGGCGGTAGCGGTACTGGTTGCCAGATCGGGTTCGGCCTCGGTGCGGAAAGCGCGTGCCTCTTTTCCCCGCACCTCTAAGGCGATGTTACCGTAGCCTTCTATAGCTAAGACCACCATGCCTTCTACGAGCGGGCCCAGAGTTGCACGCGTTTTTAGCAAGGCGTCGAGTGTTTGTTCCCAGGCGAAAATTTGCCAGTTGCCGGAAGAGGATATGCTCATTCCTTCGCAGAGGTTGGCGAGTTTGGGGAGCAGGCGGCTCCATGGCGGTAATTCAAAGCGCGTATCTCCGTGTATCTGGACCCAGGCTGCAGCAATAGAGAGCTCGGGTTCTCCCTCGTTGACAGCGAGAAGTTCGGTGACCAGGTCTCCGTTTTCATTGGCGACCAGGTAGCCGATCATGCGGGAGTCGGGGGAGATGGCGATATGGGGCCGGTGACGCCAGCTCAATAGCAGGTCGTAGAAGCGATCCGGCGCGCGTAATCCCCGCAGGGACTGGGCATCGTGCAGACCGATGACCCCCTGGAGATGGGTGCGATCATTGCGGGTCAGTGGGCGGAAGGAGATCCCCGATTGGCCTAGTTCGCCGGCGTGGCGCAGATTGGCCTGGTTCAGGTTGAGCTGGTGGTAGACGCCGCATTTCTCGTAGCCGTAATAGCCATAGCGCTGGCGCTGCCCGCCGAGCCAGGACAGATCATAGCCCTCTTCCTTCATCGCGTTGACACAGTATTTCATCAATTGCTGCATATGGCCTTTACCCCGGGCGCGAGGATGGCAGGAAACTCCGCCGATCCCGGCGACGCGAAGGGTCGCTTCGCCCAGACGCCAGGTGAGGGGAAAGAGGCCGACGATTGCGCGGATCCGGTCGTCTTCGCGCAGGGCCCAGTTCCAGCTCATATGCTCTTGGGTGTTCTGGTAGAGGGCGGGCAGCAGTTTCTCGAAATCGCGAGGGTGCTGCATGCCGAAGGAGATGTTGAGGACGTCCAGGGCTTCTTCGAAATCGGTGCTTTGCAGGCGGACTATTTCATTGGGCATAGGGAGCTCCGTTCGCAGGGAATGAGCTGTTAAAACCTAGAGAAAGGAAGGTCTTGTCAAGCCTGGGCTTTTGCTGATAATTGCTCCTGATTCGCACTCGCAGGTCTGCATTGGCCGCCGTGGGGAAACCGGGTGCTGTCGCAGCGGATCTCGGAACGCGATGCGTGAATGGCGATCTCGTTGCAGATGCGAGTCGACCACGGTCTAATGCGTCACTCGTGCTGGGGCGCGTGCGAGTCGCTTGTGCGGCTCGTTGTTTTGACGCTCGATCCGGGGCAGTACTCAGTCGTTGTTTTTCACTTCAGTGACGGTTTGCTGCGAAAAAGTGATATGGGCGAAGCACTCGGGTACGTGCGAGTCCCAGACGCCGTGCGGGCTCCAGGCCCAGCCGCCTGAGTCGTTGGCGGGGGCGGCTTCTTTGTACTGGTTGAAACGCGAGAAATCCATTCTCCAGGTATCGCCCTCTTCCGGGGGGAGCGAACGGCCATCGCCCCGGGTCAGCAATTTCATTCCCTCCCAGGGGAAAGCCAGCTCCACGGTCCAGCCGCGATCGCGGTCGGTGTTGTCGTTGAGGGTGCCATCGACCGAGACCGCACTCTGCATGCCGGGAAAATCCCAGCGCAGGAACCCTATTCTCTTGCCTCGAGGGTGAGTGCTGAGTCCGACGCCGTTGAAGGGAACGGCCCCGGGCGCGTCGCGCTCGAGCCCGGGCTCGAGGTTGTAGCCATCGCGCTCGTACGCTTCTTCCCAGATGAAGAACACCTCGTACACGGTGCCATAGGCATTGATCTCGAACTCGTAATAGGCGTCCTGGCCGCCGATAAAGACCTCGACATCGTTGTCCTTGTAGATGGGATCGTCGCGGTTTTTCAAGGTGGCTTCGACAAAGGGCTCTTCAACCCAGAATCCCACATAGAGGTTGTGGTTGTCCCAGAGCACGGCGGCTTGAGTGGAGTGGATCGTTTCGTTGCCGTTGATCAGGTCGCGAAAGCGTGGACTGCGCGGCGCAGCCTGCCAGCCGGGTTCGTCGAGTTGGCCGTCGATGGTGATCGGTTCGGTGGTGCGGTAAGCGGTATAGCGGGCGACCTGGTCTGCAGGCCAGGGAGGAAAGGGCATCGATTCTGCTCCTGAAGACGAAGAGATGAAGAATAGAACAGCTAGGGGCGACCAGACGAAATGTTTCGACAAATTGTTTTTCATATGGGTGAGACGACGGAGGTGGGTGCCTCGCCGCGGATGACCCGGGCGGCATTGGCGATGATATGTGGGTTTATTTTTTCGCTGACCTCTTCGGCGCGGGTGGCGAGGTGGGGCGTGATGAGCACGTTGGACATGGTCAGCAATGGGTTATCGGATTGGATCGGTTCGACTTCGGTTACATCGAGTCCGGCGGCGAAGATCTGATCTTCCTGCAGGGCGTGAATCAACGCGCTTTCGTCTACGACGGGGCCGCGGCAGGTGTTGAGAAAGACGGCTGTTTTTTTCATCAGACCGAATTCCCGCTCGGAAAACATACCTCGAGTCAGACGGTTGAGCGGCACGTGCAGCGAGACCACATCGGCACTTTGCAGCAGTTCATCGAAGGGAAGAGCTCTTGCACCGGCGGCCCGAATATAGTCCTCGTCGAATTGGGCGGTGTCGTGAAAGACGAGTTCGCACTCCCAGCCTGCGAGCCGTTTGGCTACTCGCGAGCCGATACGGCCCAGGCCGACCAGGCCGATGCGCTTGTCTTCAAAGGTATGCCACGGGCGGTCGCCCAGGTCTTGTTGCCAGGTGCCGGCTTTGGCGCTTTGGAATTGCTGGTCGAGCTGTCGGTAGACGGCACAGAGCATCGCGATGGTCTGCTCGGCCACTGCTACGGCGTTGGCGCCGTTATTGTCGGCGACCGCTACGCCTAGCTGGGCCAGGGCGTTTACGTCCAGCCAATCGGTACCGGCGCTGAAAACTTGGATCAGCTTGAGCTTGGGTAGCCGCCGAACCAGGGCGAGGGTATCGTCGGGTTTACCGCCGAGAATGAGTACCGGGGCTTCGCCGCACTGATCGACTTGTTCGTCGAGGGGGAGTTGGTTGTCGACGAAGCGCAGTTGGAGATCGTCCTCGCGTTCGGCCAATTTCACGAGACTCGGCATGGGTTGCCCGCCCTGGTTGAGGACGAGAGCGGTCGAGCGGTCCTGGCCGATCAATTTGCTACGTCCTTGAGGCGCTCGGCAAAGGCCTGACGAAATTTGCGCACTTTGGGGTCTACAACCATTGCACAGTACGGCTGGTTGGGATTGAGGCGGTAGTAGTTCTGGTGGTAGTCCTCGGCCGGCCAGAAGGTGCTGGCCGGCGATATTTCGGTGACTATAGGGTCGGGCCAGAGTTCGGATCCATCGGTGGCCGATTTGGACGCTTCGGCCGTCTGGCGCTGTGCCTCGTTGTGGTGAAAAATCACGGAGCGATACTGGGTGCCTTGATCGGCGCCCTGGCGATTGAGCGTGGTCGGGTCGTGGGTGCGCCAGAAGATATAGAGCACATCGGTGAAGCTAATGGTCTGGGGGTCGAACTGGATCTGCAGCACTTCGGCGTGGCCGGTCTGACCGCTGCAGACGGCTTCGTAGCCAGGGTTATCGGATTCGCCGCCCATATAGCCGGAGACCGCGCTTTCGACTCCCTGAAGATCCTGGTAGATGGCTTCGATACACCAAAAACAGCCCGCTCCTAAGGTTGTGGTTTCCAAACTCATGCTGCGTCCTCCGTAGATGGTAGAGCTTCAATCGGTGGCAGTGGTGATCCTGTACTCCCCAGGAGATATCCCGTTTCGATAGAAAACGTATATCTCTTATGTCCCAACCCCGTTGCACTAAAGACAAGTTTTCGTTTAGTCGCTGCCGATTGTTATGCTGGCCTTGTGCGAGGGACGCTCGTGCAGGTGCCCCTGGCCCGGCAGTGCCACACCCAGGCGAACAGAGGGGCCGTCGCCTTTGGGGAAAATATGGTGAAAGGTCAGTGCGGGCACGTAGATGAAGTCGCCTGGTTTGGCCTCTACCGGTTCGTCTCGCCCTTCGATAACCCAGTCGATTTCTCCCTCCAGGACGATCCACCACTCGTCGTAGTTGTGGCAGTGATTATCGTTGATCTGCCCTGAATTCTGGTAGATGAGATTGGCGACTAAATGGTCGGCGAGGACGACGGCATGCGACCAGGGCGGCGGACCTTTTTTGTCCTTTATTTCTTGTAGTGATATAGAGTTGAGTGCTGAGTCGAGTATCGGATTGTTGAGTGCCATTTGGGTCTCCTGGGATATGCATGGTCCGTGAGTCTTGGGATAGGGGCGACTACAAAGATATTACAACGCTCTTTGTGTATTCGCAATGTGGCACATATATGTCGGAGGTCATTCACTGGGGATGGTCTATAATGCCTGGACTATCAGTCGCCGCCATTTTCTCTCAGGGGCTTCTTTGCTGTATCGCACTGAAAAAATGGGCAGCCAATTGGGTGTAATCGTCGATGGTCAGATCTGCCAGTCCCGGTTCAGGTGGTAGACTGCTGTGGGTGACGGCGACGGTGTGCATGCCAGCGCTGCGAGCAGCGCTGAGGCCGGGGAGCGAATCTTCGAAGACCAGGCATTGATCGGGAGTCAGGGCTAGACGCTCGCTGGCCATCTGGTAACAGCTAGGGTCGGGTTTGGAGGGACTGTACATCTCGTAGCTCAGGTAGAACGAACAAGCCTGTACGAGATCGGCTCTGGCGAGGAAGGACTCGACATCGGCCGCGCCGCTGCCGGTGACGATGGCCACAGGCATGATTGCACTGGCCTGGAGAAAGGCCTCGCGTGCCCCCGGCAAAAGTGGGGGGGGCTCCTGGGCTGAGAACTGGTAGAAGCGCTCTTCGAGAAAGCTTAGCACATCGGCGTCCTGCAGCTCGGGGAAGCGTTGCTTGAGCAGGAGGTCGAGTCGCTCCCAGCTGATGCCGTGGAATTGCAGGAAATCGATATTCTGCGAGGGGATACCGGATTGAGCCAGGAGTTCGGCGATGGCCCGGTCGGTAAAGCGTTCGGAGTCGATGAGCGTACCGTCGAGGTCGAATAAGATAGCGCGGATTGCGGAAAAACAATCTGGGGTTTCCATAGTAGCCTAATTAATCTCGCCGATCGCGTGGCCGCAAGAGAGAAGCTGGCAGTGCATCGTTGTCCGATCTTGGCAGGCAGGTGGCCCAGAGGTCGGTTGCCAGGCGTTCGGCTTGCGATAACATGGGTCTTCGGCAAAGGTCGCGATCTTGCCCGGTCCTGGCGACTGGTTTATGGTATTAGGGCGACCAATAAAGGAAAATGAACTATTAGAGGAGGGTCTTATGACCGTAGTCGGCAGTGGGATATTTACCTACGAAGTACAGCCGAACTGGTTCGAATTGCCCGGGGGTTGGAGTTTGGGTTGGATCCCGGCCGTCGCTTGCGACTCGGAGGATCGGGTTTATATCTATAGTCGCAGCGAGCACCCGATGGTGGTCTTCGATCGCCAGGGTCGTTTTCTCGGGTCCTGGGGTGAAGAGGTGCTCGAAGATGCGCACGGGATCTTTATCGACGACCAGGATCAGGTCTGGTGTATCGAACGCGAAACCCATTGCGTGCACAAGTTTACCCGCGACGGCGAACTGCTCCTGACCTTGGGCACGCCGGGGCGCCAGGGTGCGGAGGGCCAGCCTTTCCGGCTCCCCACCGATCTGGCGCTCGACCGGGAGGGTTGTATCTATGTCTCCGATGGCTACGGCAACGCCTGTGTGCACAAATTTGCTCCCGATGGCCAATGGATCAAGACCTGGGGTAGGCTAGGTAAGGGACCAGGAGAATTCGACCTGCCCCATTGCGTGCGCTTCGATCAGCGCGATCGCCTGATGGTTGCCGACCGCGCCAATAACCGGATCCAGTTTTTCGATAGCGAGGGCAATTATCTCGAAGAATGGGGAGGATTGCACCATCCGGACACGATCTTCCTCGACGGAGAGATCGTCTATATAGCCGAGCTCGATCAGCGGGTGAGCATTCTCAACCTCGATGGAGAACGGTTGGCCGAATGGGGCTCGGGTGAGCGAATGGATGAACCGGGAGAATTCCTCGGCTGTCCCCACGGGATCTGGATGGATTCACAGGGCGATCTCTATGTTGGCGAGGTGCAGACCGATCAGCGGATCCAGAAGTTTGTCCGTAAGCCGTGAAATGGGGCTTCGGATCGCCGCAGTCCGAGGGTTTAGAAGAAGCGATTGTGTAGCCGGAGCTCCACGCCTTCGAATCCCAGGACTTCGTAGCAGGTGCCCGCAGTACAGGCCAATCCAGAACGCCGCTGGCCGGCGAAGAGGTTCAGATTGTGGTCGGCCAGCAGGTCGGCGTTGAGATTGAGCCCCCACCACCAGGTGGTGCCGGAGGGGTCGGCACCGGTCGCCAATTCGTCGGTGCTGCGCTCCAGTTGTATCGCGGCGGAGATCCCTGGGGCGCGATGGGCGACGAGATTGAAATAGAGATTGTTGTAGGGATAGTCCGAAGTGCCAAAGCGCCGGTCGACATCCTGGAACTGCGCATCGAATTCGAAGGTGTGCTGCGGGTCCATAGACCAGGTCCAGAGGGTTCCGAAGAGACGGTGTTGCTGGTCTTCGAGGATCTGGTTGCGGTTGAAGTCGACGAAGAATTGAGCCTCTGTGGATTCGCCTAAAGGCGAATCCAGCTGCAGAAAGAGTTCGCGCAGACTCTTGTCGTCGTCATTGCCGGGGGCAAGCCGTCTTAGCGCACGGGTCAAATTGGCGGTGAGTATTTGACCGCCGGCCGAGGTATAGCTCAACTCGGCCTGGAAGCCTCGTTCGTCGTCGGCGAGCAGGTCGTGAGTGATGCGGTTGAGGAGGTGGGCGGAATGCTCGCGAATCAGGGTGGGGGGATTGTTGATCTGTCCCAGGACGAAGTCGCGGTAGTCTTTGAACTCGAAGCTGAGTCCCCAGGCTCCGGCCGTCAGAGTCGCTGAGAAATAGAGGGCCCGGCCCAGGTCGCGGTCGAGGGAGAGGAAGCGTGCGGCACTGAAATCCCGCTGGGCATATTCGCCATAGATGTCGGCGTAAGTCCCGTCGATGCCGAGAGCCGAGAGCAGCGGTGCGAGGCGCAGGCGGGCGTTGAGCGCTGCGCCGGTTTCGCGCCGGCCGCCGATCTCGTAGTGGATCAGGCTCAGGCCGGTATCCAGATGCCGATGGGGTTTGAGCTCTAGTGAGCCGCCCTGGATGGTGCCCTGGCGACGATCGATGCCCTGGAGACCGGGCGGGAGGCCGGAGTTGACCGGGGTGCCGCGCAAGAGCCTAAGGCTGCCCCACGGCAGTCCATAGCGCACTTGGAGGCCGTCGAGATCGCGGACGATCTGATAGCGGCGGCGCGAGCCGCGTTGCTCGGTGATGACGCCGGGCAATTCGAAGGCGTGTGCCAGCAGACCGCTGCCGACTATGGTGTAGAAGTGGCCCAGGGTAGCCTGAAAACGGCCCCGGCGGTAGGAGGCGAAGCGCTGGAGAATTTCGCCGTAGTTGCGGTCTGACTCGCTCGAGCCGAAGGCTTCGCTGCGGATCCCAAAGCGAAAATCGTTTAGCGCGTAGGCGAGGTTGAACTGGTGGTAGATCGTACGCAGGTTGCGGGGTTGGTGCTCGGGCAGGTTGCCGACCTGGATTTCGCTCAGACTCGAGAGCTGAGTCTGAGCCTGGAGAGGAGTGGCCAGCACTGCGGCGAGCAAGAGCAGAGTCGGTGGATGGATAGAGCGCATAGAACCAATATCGTTGGGCAGAAAATACACTGTTACCAACATAAAGAATCGGGGGCCGCGAGCCAAGGGCCGTTAATTTTTCGCGGTCTGAAACGAGATCGCTCGTATATTTAAGAGCAGGTTGCTAATATAAGAGAATCGAATTCAGGAATATGAGATATAGAGTCGCGATTGTCCTGTGCTTGTTGATTAATGGCATGGCTCGGGCAGAGAAAGCACCGCAACTGGTATTGGAGAATATCGACGGATCGATGTTCTCGCTGGCCGAAGCACTCAAAAAGGGTCCGGTCGTCTTTGATTTCTGGGCGACCTGGTGCAAACCCTGCATTAAGGGCTTGCCCAAGATGGAGGAAGTAGCCAGCGCCTATGCTGAAGAAGGCGTGCAGGTGCTGACGATCAATATCGATGGCCCGCGCAACAGGCCCAAGGTGCGTCCCTTCATGAAACGCTACAAGATCGAGTTGCCGGTCTTGCTGGACAATACCAACGAAATTTTGCAACTCTTCCATCTGGTGGGCGTACCGGCGACCCTGATCATCGCGGCCGATGGGACGGTTTTTTATAAGCACCAGGGATATCGGCCTGGGGATATTGAGAAGCTCAGAGAGAAGCTAGACGAGTTGCTTGGTCTTAAGGAGTGATAATCCATGCGCGTGTTAAATGTTGTCTTAGTTTCGGCATTTGTCTCCACCTTAGCCTCGGCCCAATCGCGGGTGGGCGACGAAGCCGCCGATTTCACGCTCCAATCTCTGGAGGGTGGCGAGGTTTCTCTGAGTAATTTCAGAGGTCAGGTCGTGTTGTTGAACTTCTTCGGCTATGGCTGACCGTTCTGTGTCGCGGAGGCCGCGAAAGTCGAACTCATCTGGCAGGAATTCGCATCGGCGCCTTTCCAGGCTCTGGGGGTGGATATGTGGGATGGCAGGGATGACCAGGTGCGGGTCCGGTTCAAGGAGAATACCGCTACGACCTATACGTTGTTGTTGGAGGGGAGCCACGTCGGCCAGGAATACGGTCTCGACCGCGATTATTACGTGGTGATCGATCATCGCGGGATCGTCCGCTATCGCACTCCCGATGGAGGCTCTCTGGGATCCCGTTTCGATGAGGCGAGTATTCGCGCGGCGATTGAAACGGCGCTGGATGAGCTCGCTCTGGAGTTGGCAGAAGCGGCAGAGGCGGCAGAAGCGGCTGAGGCGGCAGAGGCGGCTGAGGAAGGTGACGCGGCTGTGACGGCGGAGGTGGCAGAGCC
>CAZFMY010000058.1:34393-41021 GCA_964520345.1 uncultured Gemmatimonadaceae bacterium
CTGGGATCCGGGTTCGATGAGGCGTTTTTTCGCGAGGCGTTTGATTCGGCGCTGGATGAGGTCGCGGTTGAGGTGGCAGAAGCGGCAGAAGAAGAGCAAGGGGAGATAACCGCGGTGCTGGGTGAGCAAGTTCTGCCGGGTACCTTTGCGTGGATTATCAACTACCCCAATCCATTCAACGCTAGTACCGCGATTCACTTCAATCTGGTCCGGGCTAGATCGGTTAGCTTGGATGTCTACGACGTACAGGGCCAATTGGTGAGGCGGTTGTGGATGGGGGATCTGGCCGCAGGTGAGCACCGGATGCGCTGGGATGGACGCGATGATACGGGATATCCGGTGGCTACGGGCATTTATTTAGGTCGGCTCGAGGCTGGTACAGAGACTCAATTACAGAAAATGCTGCTCCTGCGCTGAGTCGGTCGGAGGCAGGGTCGGTGTAGGAGCCCAATCTTAAGCTAATCAACTTAGGAATCGATAAGAGCTATGGACGGCTGGTCCTTTGACAATCGTTTTACGCGCGACTTGCCCGCCGACCCCGAGGCGGCCAATTACGCGCGCCAAGTGCATCAGGCGTGTTATTCCCGAGTTCAGCCCACCCGTGTTGCCCGACCGCAACTGGTTGCTTATTCCCGCGAAATGGCGGAATTGCTCGATCTGGCGCCCGATATGTGCGAAACGGCGGAGTTTGCAGCCGTTTTTGCGGGTAATCGTCTGCTGGAGGGGATGGACCCTTATGCTACTTGCTATGGCGGGCATCAGTTCGGCAATTGGGCCGGGCAGTTGGGAGACGGACGCGCGATCAATTTGGGCGAAATCGTCAATGCGGGCGGTACGCGTTGGGCGCTACAGCTGAAGGGTGCTGGTCTTACTCCCTATTCGCGTACAGCGGATGGGCTGGCGGTTTTGCGCTCGTCGGTGCGCGAGTTTCTCTGTAGCGAGGCGATGTATCACCTCGGCGTTCCAACCACGAGGGCACTGAGTCTGATTGCAACTGGAGAAGAGGTCGTCCGCGATATGTTTTACGACGGCCATCCAAAGGACGAACCCGGTGCGGTGGTCTGTCGGGTTGCACCTTCGTTTACGCGTTTTGGATCATTTCAGATTTTTGCTGCGCGCGGCGAAATCGATGTGTTGCGGCAACTGGCTGAGTACACTATTCGCACGGACTTTCCCCACCTGGACCTATCGCATCAGGAGGTCTATCTGCAGTGGTTTGAGGACGTCGTGCGCCGGACGGCCGAGATGATCGCGCACTGGATGCGGGTGGGTTTTGTTCACGGCGTGATGAATACCGACAATATGTCGATCCTGGGGCTGACCATCGATTATGGACCGTATGGCTGGCTCGAGGACTACAACCCCGATTGGACGCCGAATACCACCGATGCACAGGGGCGTCGCTACCGTTTTGGCAACCAGCCGCAGGTCGCCCACTGGAATCTGGCACAACTGGCCCAGGCGATTTTGCCTCTGGTCGGTGCGGTTGAGCCCCTGCAGCAGATTCTCGATGGTTATAGTCAGCAGTACGAGGGCTACTGGCGGCAGATGGTGGCGCAGAAATTGGGCCTCGACGCCTTCGATGGTGAACTCGTCTCCGAATTGCACGAGATCCTGCAAGCGGTCGAGACCGATATGACCATTTTCTATCGGCGGCTGGCGCAGGTCGACGTGGATGCGGCCGACGATGCCGTACGGATGGCACCACTGCTCGAGGCGTACTACCAACCCGAGCAGCTGACGGATGAATACAGAGCGCGATTGAGCGCCTGGCTGTGCCGTTATGGTGCCCAGGTGCCGGTTGGGCGACGCGAGCGGATGGACGCAGTCAACCCTCGTTACGTCTTGCGTAACTACATCGCCCAGTTGGCTATCGACAAAGCGGAAGAGGGTGACTTTGCACTGGTCAACGAATTATTGGACATTTTGCGTCGACCCTACGACGAAGAGCCCACTCGGGAAAAATATGCGGAAAAACGCCCCGAGTGGGCTCGGCACCGGGCTGGATCTTCGATGCTTTCGTGCAGTTCCTGATCGGTGTTCAGGCTTTTTTGACGAAAGTGATCCACAGCGGGCTTGCGCCGACCGTGAATTGTTCCAGTGTTTCCAGCGCACCCGTTTCTTTATCGATTTTATAGGATCTGAGTTTTCCCGAATCCTGACCTGCCGAATAGATGAAGCTTCCGCTCGGGTCCAGTTCGAAGAAGCGGGGTGTGGTCTCTGTGGGGTAGTGTCCTCTCGCATCGAGGGAGCCGTCGGCGGCGATTGCGAATAGTGCCAGTGAATCGTGTCCCCGGTTGGAGCCGTAGAGGAATCTGCCATCGGGGGTGATCTTTATCTCCGCCGTTGTATTGTCATCCCCGGAAAAATCGTCGGGCAAGGTCGATATGACCTGAAACGACGAGAGGGTTCCCGCTTCTGCATCGAAGTGATGCGCCGAAACGGTGCTGCCGTTTTCGTTGATCGAATAGAGCAGGTTCTGAGTCGGGTGAAAGGCGAAGTGGCGCGGGCCTTCCTCGGTAGCTGGTTGTATCTTGGGCGGGTTGTTGGGGGTCAGTGTTCCGTTTTGCTGGTCAAAGCAGAATTGAAATATGGCGTTGGCGGGGTTGGTATGGGGCACGAAGGCGAAGCGATTGGAGCGGTCGGTCTGGATGCTGTGGGCGTGGCCGTCGGTGTTCAGCATTTGCAGGGGGTCGGTCGATAGTATGCCGTTCGAATCGACGCGGTGGACGCCGACTTGTCCCGAACCGTAGTAGGAGGACAAAAGGAACGAAGAGCTATTGTCCAGGTATAGATAGGGGGGGCCTTCTTCGAGTGTGGTGCTGTCGATTTTTGTCAGGGCTCCCGTATGCTGATCGATCGAATAGCTGGCGAGTTGCTGAGCAGCGCGCAGGGACACGAATAACTGAGTGCCATCGGGGCGGACAGCCACTGCACCGGGGGCGCCTTCGAGCTCTATATCGGCTTGTGGTTCCAGTATACCGGTGTTTTCGTCCATCAGGAAATGCGAAAACCACTCGCTTCCCGAATTCGAAATATAAACGTGGTAGGCCATGGGATCTCCTCTCGATAATGGTTAGATACTGACTAGTTAAGGCACTGCGCCAGCAATGGCCCGGAAAGCGGCGATCGACTGGAGCGTTTTCTCTGAGCCATCGTAGTTGAAATCGGGGTAGGCCGAGCTTTTGGCGATGACGACCCGATGCCCGGGATGCACGTAAATATACTGGTTGTAAATCCCAATGGCCATATAGTCGCCTTCGGGTGCGGGGGGAATCCACCACTGATAGCCATAGCCAAAGTCCGAATCGGCTAGGTCTGTTCCCGGCATTAAATGCGGAGCATCGGGTCGCACTGATGCCCGTATCCAATTCCTGGGAACGATCTCTTCCCCGTCCCAGGTGCCCTCTTGCAGATAGAGCTGGCCAAAGCGGGCATAGTCGCGCAAGACCGCATTGAGTCCACCAAAGACCAGTTCCATGCCCTGACCATCGACCAGCCAGTAGCCGTCCGCCTCCATACCCAACTTTTGCCATAACCTGCTCTCGGTGTAGGCGCGGATCGTTTCACCCGTTGCTTCGCGGAGCACCATGCCCAGGACCTGGGTATCCATGCTGACGTAGTGAAGCAGAGTTCCTGGTGGTCGCTCAGGTTGCAGGGAGGTTACGAACTCGTCGATTGACGAATCGAAGGCCATGGCCCGTCCCATGCGGTTTATATCGGAAAAAAACGCCGCGTAATCCTCGTCGAATTTCACGCCGGAAGACATTTGCAGCACATCCTTGATCGCGACTCCATCGTAGCCGCTACCTGCGAGTTGCGGTACATAATGGCTGACCGGGTCGCGTATAGTGGCGATCTTCCCTTCTGCGAGTGCGATGCCGACGAGGGCCGAGACGAAAGATTTGGCCATGGACCAGGAGATCGTTTTTGTCGTCTCGCTATTGCCCCGGTAGTATTCCTCGCAGGTGATCTGACCATCCCTGATCACGATCAGGCCGGTGGTCCAGGTCTCGTCGATCCAGCGCGCTAGTGCTCTGTTTTGCCCCTGATAGGTGTAGGTCTTGGGCAGGGGAATTGGGGTACGTGGAAAAGAATGGGCGACGGGTGACTGACGCAGAGTTTCAACTGCGAATATTTCGTTCATCGAGCGAAAATTTGCAACGATGCGGTCCGGGTAGAATAGGGTGATAACGTGGTAGATCCGGATGATCTTCCGGCGCAGCAGGACCCAGAGAATTGCCAGGATTGTCAGGCCGACTAGGACGGTGGTTAGCATAGTCATTGCATTCCTTGTAGGTCGAGTTCCTCGCTGAGGTGACAGCTCACCTGGTGGCCGGTTGTGGTCTCGCGGAGATTGGGGACCTCGTGCTGGCAAGTCGATGTTGCGTAGCGGCAGCGGGTGTGAAAGGGACAGCCCGGAGGAGGGTTGGCGGGATCGGCCACTTCACCTGTGAGGAGTAGGGGGGCTTTGCGAATTTGTGGATTCGGGGCGGGTACCGCGGCTAGCAGCGCTTCGGTATAGGGGTGAGAGGGATGGGCGAAAAGGCGATCGACCGGGGCTATCTCGACGATTTTTCCCAGGTACATCACGGCGACGCGGTCGGCGATATGGCGGATTACGCTGAGGTCGTGAGCGATGAAGAGGTAGGTGAGCCCGAGGTCCCGTCGCAGTTGTTGCAGCAAGTTGAGGATTTGGGCCTGGACCGATACGTCGAGGGCCGATACCGGTTCATCGGCGATGATGAGCTGGGGGCGAAGCGCCAGGGCACGTGCCACTCCAATGCGTTGGCGCTGCCCACCGGAGAAGGCATGAGGGTAGCGCCGCAGGTGCTGGGGGTTGAGGCCGACCTGCTCCATCAGTCGGTGGACCAGGCCTTCGCGTTCGCTGCGGTCGTTTACCCCGTGGATGAGCAGGGGTTCGCTGATGATTTCGAAGATGCTCATCCGCGGATTGAGCGAGGCATAGGGGTCTTGGAAGATCATCTGCATATGGCGGCGTAATTCTTTCAGTCTGTTCTCCGGGGCGTGGACGATATCTATTTTCTCGCCATCCAGATGAAAGCGGATCTCACCGTCAGTGGGATCATAAGCGCGGAGGATAGTGCGTCCGACGGTGGTCTTGCCGGAGCCACTTTCCCCAACCAGGCCCAGGCATTCGCCCTGGTAGAGCGAAAAGCTGATTCCGTCGACGGCGCGGACCTGGCCGACGACTTTATTGAAAAAACCGCGGACGATGGGAAAGTGTTTTTTGAGATCGCGGATCTCGAGGAGCGGATTCTCAGGCATTGCCGCCTCGTAGCAAGCAGGCGCTCAAGTGTCCTGCTTCTATTTCGCGAAGCTCTGGTCGTTCGCCAAGGTCGCATTTTCCCTGCAGGGCTTCACTGCAGCGAGGGTGAAAGGCGCACCCCGCCAGGGGCTGGAAGGGGTCGGGAACCGAACCGCGGATGGCTTCTAGTTCGCTCTGGCGTTCGATATGCAGCCCTGGCAATGAGCGCAAGAGCGCTTCGGTATAGGGGTGAGCAGGATGTTGGAAGATTGAATTGACGTCTCCGAATTCGACGATCCGGCCCCAGTACATGACTGCGACTTCATCGGCCATTTGCGCGACTACCCCGAGATCGTGGGTAATGAGCAGGATCGCCATGCCCAACTCCTCCTGTAATTCGCGCATCAGCGCCAGGATTTGTGCCTGGATCGTAACGTCGAGGGCAGTGGTAGGTTCGTCGGCGATCAGCAGCGTCGGCTGGCAGGAGAGGGCCATGGCGATCATTGCGCGCTGGCGCAGGCCTCCGCTCATCTCGTGGGGATAGGCGCTGTAACGTCGACTCGCATCGGAGATGCCGACGCGTTCCATGATGTGGATCGCGCGGTCTCGGGCTTCTTTTTTCTTGCTCTTAGTATGCAGGCGGATCGCCTCGGCGATCTGCGATCCGACACTGTGGACCGGGCTGAGGCTGGTCATTGGTTCCTGGAAGATCATCGCGATTTCACTGCCGCGAATCTGCCGCATCTGCTTGCCATCGGGGGCGAGAGCCGTAAGGACGAGGGGTTGGTTTTCGCGATGGAGAGCGATTTGGCCATCGACGATCCGCCCGGGTTGTTGGATCATCTGCAGCAGGGAGAAGGCGGTGATGCTCTTGCCGCAGCCACTTTCGCCTACCAGGCAGAGGGTTTTGCCGCGGGGAATCTCGAGATTGACGCCATCTACGGCGCGGACGGTGCCTTCGTCGAGGAAGAAATAGGTGTGCAGGTTCTGTATAGTGAGGATCGGAGGCATTTAATTTTGCCCTGCGGCAATGCGCTGATGGAAATGGTTGTTTTTCAATATAGGGTAGCGACGGATTCTAGCGGGCATAAGGATCGGCTGCATCCCGCAGGCCGTCGCCGACGAAGTTGAAGGCCAGGACGGCCAGGACGACGAAGATGGCGGGGGTCAGGAGCCAGGGTTGCATGGCTACGGCCTGGACATTTTGAGCTTCTTGTAAGAGGACGCCCCAACTGGTGATCGGGGGTCTCAAGCCCAGGCCGAGAAAGGAGAGCGAGGTCTCGCCGAGAATCATATTCGGAAGGGCCAGGGTCAGGCTGACGACGATATGGCTGGTAAATCCGGGGAGCAGGTGGCGGG
>CAZFMY010000059.1:0-8219 GCA_964520345.1 uncultured Gemmatimonadaceae bacterium
TTCGGACTAAGAAAGACTCACGCCAAAACTGGGTCAACTATCGGAGGTCACGCCAACGAGGATACGGAGTTGCGCCGGGGAAGATCAGTCGTTATCTCTCTCCCTACGACCAACCAGATCAAAGCCAATATACGACAGATGCCTCGCGCAAAAAAGGCAACGCATATCGGATTCATAACCAACGCGCTGATTGCCATAGGATGCGGTCTGCTGGCGACCAAGCCAACCATCGCCACATCCGAGATCGCCGATCTCCAACTCTTTCCGCTCAGCGATACGGTCTATATGCTGGAGGGAGGCGGGGGCAATGTCGCCATCTGTGCCGGCGACGACGGCGTCCTCTTGGTTGATAACAAATTGAATTCGATGGCCGATCAGGTCCGCGCCGCGCTATCCCATTTCGACAATCCCGAACTCAAATACATCCTCAATACCCATTTCCACGGCGACCACACCGGCGGCAACCGCGTCTTCGGTTCCGAGGCGCCAATTATAGCCCATGCCAACGTTCGCAAACGCCTGGCGACCGGAGCTGAATTCGGCAAGCGTTTCATAGAAACAGCCCCGGACACCGCACTTCCGGTCCTCACCTTCGAGAGTGCTCTGACCCTCCACTTCAACGGCGAAGAGATCAAGGCTAGCCACTTTCCCCATGCGCATACCGACGGAGATATCGCCGTGTTCTTTACCACGTCCGGAATTGTCCATCTCGGCGATCTCTTTTTTAACGGGCTTTTTCCCTTTGTCGACCTGGAATATGGCGGCGACGTCGAAAGTTTGACCCGGCATGTAGGCGGACTCATCGACGAGCTTCCAGCCGAAACAAAAATAATCCCCGGGCACGGACCGCTAGCCACTCTCGACGACCTGAAGAACTATCATCGAATGCTGGTAGAAACTAGCGCCGCTATTCGCGAACGCATAGCGGCGGGAAAATCCCTTGACCAGATCCGGACCGAGGGTCTCGACTCCAAATGGAAAGCGTGGAATTGGGCCTTCGTTCCCACTCGGCGATGGATAGACATCCTCTATTGGAGCCTGATGTCCACCCAACCCTAGTAACAGCCACTTTCAGCCGCAGCAATCCGAATTACCTACGTTTTCACCTCCCACGCCGGTCCCCTAAAGTGCTGAACTCAAAAACACTGCTGCGGTTGCACGAAAATTTGCCAGACAGCGTTTAATTCTTCTATATTAACCGCATCAACCGAAAACATGGTCCTCATCCCAGTGATTTCGAGTTCGGATAGACCTCTTAAGTTAAGACGGGACCATTTTCTATATTCCGATATTTTTGCCTTCGCGCCTATCCCCCGTACATAGACATGCTGCCCCCAAGAAACCAACAAATATTCAAAGAGATCCTCACCAACTTCCATTGCATAATCTGGGAAGCCGAGGTCATCGAATCGCAGGAGGATGTCCTGCATTGGTCTACGCAAGTGCTCAACGAAGAAACCGCCATGCTCACCGTGCCCCTGGAACTCCTCGAGGGCAAGAGATACGCCGATGCTTTTTTCGATGCCCACACTCACAAGGATCGCGAGCGCATGGACGCCAGATCTGCTGAGATGATCAAATCCGGAGGAAAACGGTACAACCAGCAATATGGGGTCATCGACCGCGAAGGCCAGATGCACTGGTTCGTCGAGGAAGCACAGATCGAACCTCTCGGTGAAGGTCGTTGGCGCGTCTTCGGCCTTGCCAACGAAGTCACCGAACTGTACCTGGGAGAAGAATACTTCAAAACGGCTATACAGACGATGAAGGCCCCATTTGTCCTAGTAGACGTCGAAACCGGTACCATAGATACAATCAACCGCGCAGCAGAGAAAATCTTCGGCTATTCCGCCAGCGAGTTAGAGGCCGCAAAATTCCAGTTGCTCATACCCGAGGATACGCACTCAGACCAGGTGGACTTTTTGCTGCATGCCATTCAGGGCTCGGATCGCGATATGAGTTTGCGCCATAAGGACGGCACTGCCATCACCGTACAGTATTCCACTGGCGAATTCGAATTGCGTGGGCGTCACAAATTGGCAATCGCCATGCAGGACGTCAGTACGCGCAGGCGGGACGAGGCGCAAAAACTCGTACTGCAGAATATACGCGACGAAGTTTGGAATATGGACCACACCGAGGATATCTTGCGCGTACTCAAAGCATTGACGACCAACCTATCTCGCCTTGAGATCCCTTTCTTCGCTTGCAGTGTCTCGATTATAGACCGCTCCGTTTTCCCGCCGACAACACAGGCCTATGCCACCGTCAAAGGGGAGGACTGGTCCTATCAGGGGGCCTCGTATGCCGGTGATTTGATTCTGCAATATGCGGCCTCTAAAGAGCCGGTCTACCGCCTTGATCTCGATGCGGAGGATCGCTATGGTGAACGCGGAGTCACGGAAACATGGACCCGAAGACTAGGCGATAGAGCCGTCCTATTGCTCGGAGGGCGACACATCCGATCAATAGTCGACATCCCCTTCAGCCATGGCACCCTCGCCCTAAACAGCCTCGACCCGGAGGCATTCTCCCCATGGCATATCCAGTTCTTGAAAGAAGTAGTCGACGTTCTTTCGGAGGGATTCCGCCGAGCAGAAGATTTACAGAAATTGCTCGAAAGCGAGCAATACCTGGGTTCGGTGATCAACTATCTCTCAGACGGACTTGTGATCATCAATGAGCGGCTGGAAATCGAGTCCTGCAACCCGGCCGCCTTGAATATCTTCGGCTATGAACTCGACGAGCTAATCGGCAAATCGATTGAAAAACTGATCCCGCCATCGCACGACCACGCCGACCAGGAGGTATTTACCGGCTTCCTCGAGAACAACGGCGAGACCGGAAAAGATCAGGACAAACACCACAGCGAATCTTCGGGACGCCGTAAGAACGGCGATATTTTCTCTATCGATCTGGCCGTTGGCGTCTTTGCCCACGGCGGCGGTCGGCGACTCATCGGCCTTATCAGGGACATCACCGACCGGCAGGAAGAGCAGGTGCGACTGAGCCAGGCCGAGCGCATGCAGGCAATCGGGCGACTGGCCAGCGGCGTGGCCCACGAGATCAACACGCCGATACAATATATCGGCCATAATGTGTCCTTTGTCAGCGAAGCTTTCTCCGAAATCGAGTCCCCTCTTTCGCAATTATTCCATTGTGCCAAAGACACTGCAGCAGGAAAAGACACTAGAAGACAGTGCGAGACAGTCTGTGAATCGCTAAAAGACGACGATTTCACGTATCTCATGGAGCACATACCCCAGGCCTTACACGATGCCGGTAGCGGGGTGGCACTCGTCACCGAAATCGTACAAGCCCTCAACGAAACAGCCCATCCAGGAACGGGCAAAAAGATCGAATCCGATCTAAATTCGATCGCGCATAACGCAGCGCTTGTCACCCGCAATTCTTGGAAGTCCTGCGCCGACCTGATCGAAGAATACGACCAAGCGCCGGCCGCAATTCCTTTGGTGAAAAACGAGATCGGCCAAACCGTCATTAATTTAATTGTGAATGCCGTAGACGCGATCGAAGAATTGCGCCGGAAATCGGGAGCGGATGAACCCCCACTGGGCGAGATTCGCCTCATAACGCGCACTTATGAGGGTTTTGCCGAACTCCAGGTAACTGATACCGGTGGCGGAATCCCGCCGGAGATTCAGGACAAAGTTTTCGATTATTTCTTTACGACCAAAGAGCCAGGCAAAGGTACCGGCCAAGGGTTGGCCATTGCCTATGATACGGTCGTCAACAAGCACGGAGGCGGAATCTCGATCGATTCCGAAATCGAGCACGGTACGGCGATCACCATCCGCTTACCCATCCCCTAGCGCTGCCGCACTTCACAGACCAACTTTTCTGGCAAGCCGCTGCACACCTCGACGTTTATCCGCATAGTCTAGGACCTCCTGAATCAACAATTGCGCCCCTTGACAGGGTGCGGACCGCATCCCATACTTATGCGCTAACACAATTATGAGCATATAGATGTTCGCGACCACCCAGTTGTGAGGAGGGTTTCCCTTGAAAGATTTCGAATACTGCGCACCCAGTACCCTGCGCGAAGCCGTGGCCCTCAAGGCCGAAAAAGGCGATGGGGCACGGATCCTCGCCGGCGGCACCGATCTGATCGTCCAATTGCGCGGCAAGCGCTTCGCCCCCGACCGCGTCATCGATATCAAAAACGTCCCCGAGGCCAACGAGCTTTCCTATGGCTCCCGCCGCGGACTGACCATCGGCGCGGCGGTGCCCTGCTGGCGCATCTACAACGACAGTGAAGTCGTCGACCGCTACCCCGGCCTCATCGACTCGGCCGCCATTATCGGCGGCATCCAGATCCAAGGTCGGGCTACATTTGGGGGCAACTTGTGCAACTCTTCCCCCAGTGCCGATACCACCCCCAGCCTGATCACCCACTCGGCCCAATGCCATATTGCTGGTCCCACCGGCAAACGCACCATTGCGGTGGAGGAGTTCTGCACCGGGCCGGGCAGCAATGTGCTCGAACCAAACGAATTGCTGGTGGCCATACAAATTCCTATCGCCAAGAAAAACACCGGTTCCCACTACCAGCGCTTTATCCCACGCAACGAAATGGATATCGCCGTCGTCGGCGTCTCCTCGCACGTGGTACTGGCCAATCGCGGCAAGGAATTCAAAGCTGTCCGGATCGCCCTCGGCGCCGTAGGCCCCACCCCGCTCTTTGCCCGCGAAGCCAGCGATAACCTGATAGGCAAAGAGGTTTCCGATGGTGCCATCGCCGAGGCCGCCGAAGCTGCTCAGGCCATCGCCACCCCCATATCCGACATGCGTGGCCCAGCCGAATTCCGCACCCATTTGGTAGGGGTACTGGTCAAACGCACTCTCACGGGCGCCATAGCTCGAGCCCGCGGCAAGTTCGTTTCCAACGCCGTGCAGGAAGCTGCCGGTTAGAAGATCAGCGATGAATTCGCTATTCACCGAAGCTACCCAAGCTCTGTGCGGCAACCATATAGAGCGAGTGATCTACATCAGTGCAGTGTAAACCCCATCGGGCTTCACACTACCCCCGCGGCCTTAGCTTCCAGGGCCTATTGCTTCTCGTAAAAGCATAGCCCGGGTATCGGCCCCTGAATACGGAGACTAAAATGAGCAAAATACACGTACAAACCACCATCAACGGAGAACAAACCGAATTTCTCTGCGAACCGCGCCAGAGCCTGCTCGAAGTATTGCGCGAAACACTGGGCTTCACCGGGACCAAGGAAGGCTGCAACGACGGCAACTGCGGCGCCTGCTCGGTCACCCTCGATGGAGTCCTCATCGACTCCTGTCTGATGCTGGCCGTTGAGGCCGAAGGCAAGGCGATCAATACCGTAGAAGGCATCGCCAGTCCCGAAAACCTGCACCCGATACAACAGAAATTTCTTGAGCATGCCGCCCTGCAGTGCGGAATCTGCACCCCGGGTTTCTTAGTCGCCTCCAAGGCTCTGCTCGAACACAATCCCAACCCGTCCGAGCACGAGATTCGCCACTGGTTAGCCGGAAATCTCTGTCGTTGCACCGGCTATGACAAAATCGTCCGCGCGGTCCTCGACGCCGCACAAGAGATGCGCCAAAGCGCCTGATTCGCACCCCAACCAGGAGCATAGCCATGCCTTCCGGAAACGGCTACAAAGTTATCGGCACTCGCCCCATCCGCCACGACGGCGTCGATAAAGTCACCGGTCGCGCCGTCTATGGCGGCGATACTCGGTTACCCGGCCTGCTCTATGGCCAGGTTTTGCGCTCGCCCCACGCCCACGCGCGAATCAAATCTGTCGATACCACCAAAGCAGCGGCACTACCCGGAGTCAAAGCCATAATCACAGGTAGAGACTTCCCCGAGGCCGGCGATAAGATCGTAGACCTCGGCGAGGGGCCCGCCCGCCTCAAATACATGCGCGACAATGTCTTGGCTACTAACAAAGTCCTCTATAGCGGACATCCTGTCGCCGCTGTCTGCGCCACTAATATCCATATCGCCGAGGAAGCTCTCGACTTGATCGAAGTCGAGTACGAAGTTCTCCAATCAGTACTCGACGTGCGGGAAGCCATGCAGGAAGGCGCTCCACAACTACATGAAGATATGACCACCAAGGAATTCGGTGAGGACACAGGTCGAACCAGCAATCTCGCAACCCACACCCAGCACAAACTCGGTGACCCAGACCAAGCCTTTGCATCAGCCGATGTGGTTATCGAACGCGAATTCCAAACCGCCACAGTACATCAGGGATATATCGAACCGCACAATGCGACTGCGATGTGGAACACCGACGGTCAGTTGACCATCTGGACCAGCACTCAGGGCTCGTTCGCCGCCCGGGCCCAGTCCGGCGCGGTGCTCGACATTCCGATCTCCAAGATCAAGGTCGTACCGCAAGAGATCGGCGGCGGCTTCGGCGGCAAAATCCCGATCTATCTCGAACCCGTCGCCGCACTGCTATCCCAAAAGAGCGGCCAGCCAGTCAAGATCATTATGACCCGTCCTTCTGTATTCGAGAGCACCGGACCGACGCCTGGCTCCTATATCAAGATCAAAATGGGGGCCAGCAAGGAAGGCAAGATCGTCGCCGCCGACGCCTATATCGCATTCGAGTCGGGAGCCTATCCCGGCGGCTTAGTCGGCGCGGCAGCAATGTGCGTATTCTCCTGCTACGACATTGCCGATGGTTTAATCGATTGCTACGATGTCGTCCTCAACAAACCGCGCAGCTTCGCCTACCGCGCACCCGGATCGACCCAGGTGGCCTTCGCCACAGAGCACGTGGTCGATCTGCTCGCCGCCGAGTTGGGTGTCGACCCTCTCGAATTCAGGCTCAACAACAGCGCCATCACCGGCACTCGACGTATCGACGGCGTGGTTTATCCCAAAATGGGCTGCAAGGAAGTGCTCGAAGCCATTCGCGACTCCGAACACTACAAAAGTCCCGCTCCCTCGGGCCCCAACCAGGGCCGAGGAATTTCGGTAGGCTACTGGTTCAACGTCGGCCTGCAGTCCGCCTGTACCGCAAGCGTCAACTCCGACGGTACGGTCAGCCTTAGTGAGGGTTCAACCGATATCGGTGGCAGCCGCACCTCGATCGCGATGCAGTTCGCCGAGACCATGGGGATTGCCGTTGAAGATGTCAAACCGCAGGTCGTCGACACCGATTCGATCGGACATACCGACGTCACGGGGGGCAGCCGCGTGACCTATGCCACTGGCTGGGCCGCTTACAAAGCCGCACTCGACGTGCAAGAACAACTCTGCGAGCGCGCTGCTCAACTCTGGGAGGTCGAAGCCGACCAGGTCGAGTTTCAAGCGGGAAGATTCAGTTGTGGAGACAAGTCGTTTTCCTTCAAAGAGCTAGCCGGCGAGCTCGCAGAAACCGGCGGACCGGTCGTCGGACGCGCCACTGTCAACCCCGACTCCGGCGTCGGCGGCTCCTTCGCTGCCAATATCGCCGATGTCGAGGTCGACCCCGAAACCGGCAAGGTCCAGGTCCTGCGCTTCACCGTAATCCAAGATGCCGGCAGGGCGATCCACCCCTCTTATGTGGAGGGCCAAATGCAGGGTGGATCGGTCCAGGGAATCGGCTGGGCTCTCAATGAGGAGTACCATTACAACACCGATGGCCACCTCAATAACTCCAGCTACCTCGACTACCGGATTCCAACCAGCCTGGACCTGCCAATGATCGAAACGATCATCGTCGAGGTACCCAATCCGGGCCATCCCTACGGGGTCCGCGGCGTTGGCGAGGCCAATATCGCACCACCACCGGCAGCTCTGGCCAACGCCATAGAGAACGCCATCGGCATTAGACCTCAGGAATTGCCGATGAAACCGGACCGGATCGCCGCGGCCTTGCAAGACGGCGATGAAGCGGTCTCCATCGCCGCCGGCTGAAGACCTATGCCCGTCGCCTGGATCCCGTCGCTAATGCAGAAGCTTACCGACGGAAAGCACAATGTCGAAATAGAGGGCGAGACAGTACGCCAAGTCGTCGACGCACTCGAAACCCGCTACCCCGGTTTCAAGGATCGAATCGTCGAAAACGACCGCATCAAAACCGAGATCGCCGTCGCCATCGATGGCGAAATCGTCACCGCGGGGTTACGCGCCAAAGTTGGTCCCGATAGCGAGGTGCACTTCCTGCCGGCGCTGGCAGGCGGTTAGGCTCATAGTTGCAATACGGGAAAGGGCTGTCCAC
>CAZFMY010000059.1:8319-40916 GCA_964520345.1 uncultured Gemmatimonadaceae bacterium
TCGCGATTCACACTCCCGCTGACCCGAATAGCGACTATCGGAACCAGTTGGATCTTATCCGCTTAGGGCCTCAAGGATACGATACGATCATCCTAACACGGTTCTCTGCCAATCCTTCGCTCAAGTTCCTGCAATTTTTGCAGAATTCTGCCAAAAAGACCACTCCCACCAAGACAGGAACAAATACTCCGGCTCACTGCCATGATACACATCTCATTGTTTTTTATTAACATAGGAACAGGACGCAAATATATGGTACAAAAATTGCTAATTTCTTGTTGAACGACACAAAGATTAGCCTAAACTCTGGACCTCTAATAAATTTTTCGCAGATTATGAATAAACCAATGCAAAATCTGCATTCTCATAGGTATAGATTACCCCTTTGCCTCCTGCAAAGCGCATACATAGCGCAAAATTTGCACTAATTCCAACTTTTTCAGCTAGGGAATATTATGACAGAAAAGCTCATGCTCAGCGAAGAAGACGAGTTGCTCGAAATGCTCAAACTGGGCAACACCAACGAACTCGACGAACTCAATGGACTCGAGAATGATCTCAGCCCCGTCGATACCGGATCTTTGAAAACCATCGACGTTTTGCTCGCAAATCTCAGCGAAGAAGAAGTCGACGTCGTTGACAAATATTTCGGTCTCTCGGGCGGAGTCCCCTACACCGCTGAAGAAATCGGTGATAGCCTGGGTCTCACCGAAATCGAGGTCGGCGAGATCATCGGCCAGGCCCTGCGCCGCTTGCGCGCCGCAGACTAAAATTATTTGCCCCTATTAACGAGGAGGGCGATGCTCTTTGTGAGCACCGCCCTCGCGCCGCAGATCCCCAGGTCATCGCGCGATCAAGCGACCTAGACGACCGCAATCTGTCATTTCCCCTCTTTCGCTCCGACCGACTCCTCAGATCAGAGCTTGGCTCTCAATGCTCTCCCGTCGAGCCGAACCCTCCACTGCCGCGTTCGGTCTCCTGCAGTGTCGCAACCTCGATTAATTCGCCCTGTAACACCGGTGCGAAAAGTAGCTGAGCTATACGATCCCCCGGCTCTATTCGCTCTTCTTCAAGAGAAAGATTGACCAGAATAACGCCGACTTCTCCCCGATAGTCGGCGTCGATGGTACCCGGGGCATTCAGCACCGTCAACCCGCGTTTGAGAGCCAAGCCGCTGCGCGGCCGAACCTGTGCCTCGTAGCCAGGAGGGATCTCCAGATAGAGGCCAGTGGGTACCAGCCCCCGTTCGCCTGGCCCCAAGACCAGATCTTCATCAAGCGCAGCACGCAAATCCATCCCCGCACTCTGTGCTGTCTCGTAAGCTGGCAGCGGCTGCCCGCCCTTGTTGACGACCCGCACCTGCAACGCCATCTGAATCAGGCCCCGCCCATATGCTCTGCACTCCAGCGCTCCCGCAGTACTCGCACGTACACCGCACCTAATGTCCAAGATATCGATCCGAAGAGACTGAGCACGCCGGCAATAAAGACGTACAGCAGTCGTTGCGGTTTGGCTTTGAGTTCAGCGGGAATAGCCGGATCGAGGACCTGAACCGTTGAGGTGGTATTCTTGGCCTCGATCAGTGCCTCAGCTTCTTGCTGCAGGAGGAGTTGCAAAAGGGCCTTCTGCACCAGCACGTCCTTTTCCAGCATCGCGTAATCCTGAGCCACGCTCGGAATCCGGCGCAATGGTAGAAAAAGATTTTCTTTGATCTCGAGCTGGGCCCGAGGATTGAGATCATACACGCGCTCCGAGGGATCTAGCCCGTCGCGTAGAAATACCAGCGCTTCCTGGCGCAGAGAAATTTCGCGTTCGA
Source organism: uncultured Gemmatimonadaceae bacterium (assembly GCA_964520345.1). Lineage (GTDB taxonomy): Bacteria > Latescibacterota > UBA2968 > UBA8231 > UBA8231. The sequence continues at coordinate 10,136 of CAZFMY010000059.1, forward strand.
GTTTTTTTACCTTGTCGTGGCTGGTATCCAAACCCGAAAGAATAAAACCCTGACGCATGATCTCCAACTCCATAGCGTCGGTCTGCATAGCAGCGGCAGCATCGATCACCGCCCGAGCCTGGTCTTCTATTGAAATGGCATTATGAGTGGATTGGAACTTTTCCAATTCCATCATTTTCGTTTCCAGCTTGTGGTCTTCATCAGCCAATAGCCGACGGATAAACGCCAGGCGTTCCGTCGCAGTAGTCTGCGAAATCCGCTTGTTGGTACTATCCAAGAGAACGATATAGTGATTGGCCATATCAGCCGCCTGCTGTGGATCCTGATCTAGCACCGCGATGGAGATAGTACCTTCCTCCGTCTTATCAACCGTAGTTTTTTCGGCCAGGACCTCAGTAGCATCAGACATCGTCTCCACTCCGTAGAGCTCCAGCAGACCGAATTTCTTCACCATCAAACGACGCGTGAGCTGACTCTTCAGCGTGGCGATAAAGATATCGGCCGGCGTTCCCTTCTCACCGAGACGCAGCGTCGGGATGGGAAGAGCGGAGAGCAAATCGGAGAAACCGAAGCCTTCCTTCTGCTCTTTAGGAGGCAAGATCTGCACTACCGACTCAAATTCCTCGGGCACAATGAAACTCAATCCCGCGGCCAGAATACAGATCAGCAGGGTGCCCTTAATGATCAAACCTTTACCCGTATACAGGGCCGCCAGTAGATCGAGTATATCGACGTCTTTTTTCTCTTCTCTCTCCATCGGATCGTGCTCCTTACGAGTGCTACTGAAAAGACTGCACCACAACAATCAGGGTCAGGGCCTCGGCAAGAGTACGCAAGGTCGACTGGGTGAACGCCCAGTAGTCGATCCGGTCTTTTTCCGGTACCCAAATTTCATCGCCAACTTCAACGACAAGATCCATTTCCAACTCGTGACGCAAACCTGTCTTCGCGCGAATCAGCCTGGCCCCTCTCTTGTGGGCCTCACGCGTATAATTACCGGCCTTGTTCATGTAAAAGCGTATATCTCTGCCTGCTTCGAAATCGATCAACCCGGGTTTTTCGACCTGGCCGCTGACGGTAACGGTGCGTCGGCGCGTAGGAATAACGACTACATCACCGCTCTCCAGGTAGATATTCTGGTCCTCTTCACCTTCGAGGAATAGGCGCTCGAAATCAACCGAGGCACGGCCCTTCTCCTGACGCGCCTTGGTTTTGAGATACGCTTTATCTTCTTGTTTCATATCAGAGAGGCCGGTGACCCGGCGCAGCGATTGCAAACGCGATAGTTCCGGGTCGCGCCGGTGACGCATCTTGGTACGTATAACCTTGGCACCTACCAGCGAGGCGCGGTCGGTCAGTCCGCCGGCGCGATCGATGATTTCTCTGAGCTGAGTAACCCCTGGCTCGATGCGATAGCGTCCCCGGTAATTAACCTCGCCGTAGATCACTACTGTCGGCATCTGCTGCCACAGCGAGCGCGAGCGCAAAAACAACATATCGTTGGGTTTCAAAGTGAAGTGGGAGATATCATCGTAGCCGATTCCACCTTCCAGCGCTTCGCGGATTGCCAAGGTGGTGACGGTAGCCTCCTCAGTACCTTCGCGGAAACGCCACAGTTCGGCTTTAACCAGTGGCGAGTCGAGAAGCAGCCCCCGGCAGAGAAGCAACAACTCTCCGATCGTATCCCCTTCACGGTACTCATATCTGCCCGGTTGGTTGACGGAGCCGAAGATATAGACCAGCTTGTCGCGAAACCTGCAGTGTACCTCGTCACCCATGCGCATATAGGGGTTGTGGATTAGATCGCCGGTAGCGTAGTACATATCCAGGTCAAAGAATTCGCTAGTACCATCGCGATGAGTCACCTCAATCGAGCGTCGTGCTGTAGCCTTATTGACGATCCTGCGCACGCGGGTAACCTGTTGGCCGGACACATCCTCTTGGAATGCACTCCCTCGCAGTTCGTCGAGGAATCCACCGGCTCGTTCGAGCAAATCCGAGAGCCGCATATTGGGATGAATAACATGGCTCCCCTCGCGTAATACCGCCCCGGTGACATAGACGGTGAAAAAACGCATAGAGGCCAGACTGATGCTGATCTCCACACCCGGATACTTATCCCGAGCCATGGCCAAGATCCGCTCCTTGGCCTCGGCCAGCGACATATCCATAGTATCGAACGAGCCGATGGTGGGAATGAGCATTTTGCCCTCGGGATCGATTTGCAGCATATAGGAAATATCGAATTCGCCCCATATATAGAGCTGCAGCACATCTCCAGGTCCCACCAAATAGGTGTCTGGATCGACTTCGCGGTCCTGGCTGATACGCAGTTTCTCGACCTCTTCGCCACCCGGCAGGCGGACCTTACCTGAGATAATATCGTCCCCCATGCCCGGAAGATCCGCTCCAGGAACCCGCTCCAGATCGGCTTCTTCTTCCTCGCTTTTCTCAATCAGGTTCATTATCTCTTCGTCCTGAGATAGCTGGGCCAGCGCCTGGTCGGACCCGGCTGCACCCAGGAACACCAGGACATAAACCAGGGCAAAAATTCGCCTTACCATAATTCCTCCTATCTACCGATTGCCGTAGTTGCGCTGGTAGTACTCTTTATAATCGTTGCGATTTTTAATCTCGCGCCACCAAGCTTCGTTTTCCACGTACCAATCCACGGTGCACTCCATAGCGACGCGGAAATCACTCTTGGGCTTCCAGCCCAATGCCTGGACCTTCGACGAGTCGAGCGCATAACGCTGATCGTGGCCCGGTCGGTCGGTCACAAAGTGCAGCAAGCTTTCATCCTTGCCCAGACGCTCGAGAATTGCATGGGCCACCTGCAACCCAGTCGCGTCGTTCTCTCCCCCGATATTGTAGGCTGAACCCACCTCGCCCTGGTGCAAGACAAGGTCGATAGCCGAGCAGTGGTCTTCGACGTAAAGGTGATCGCGAACCTGCAATCCATTGCCGTAAATCGGCAGCGGCACATTGTCGATGGCATTGGTAATATAGAGCGGAACGCGTTTCTCCGGGTACTGGTAAGGACCGATATTGTTCGAAGCACGCGTGGTCACCACCGGCAATCCGTGCGTGATATGGTAGGCGCGCACCATCAATTCGGCGCTGGCCTTGGTCGCCGAGTAGGGGTTGCGTGGTGCGAGCGGCCACTCTTCGGTCCAAAACCCTTCGTCGATACTGCCGTAGACCTCGTCAGTACTGATCTGGAGAAAGCGCTCAACCCCGGACTCCTTGGCGCTCTCCAAAAGGACATAGGTGCCGTAAACATCGGTTTGCACGAATTCCGCCCCGCCCATGATCGAGCGATCGACATGGCTCTCGGCGGCGAAGTTGATGACGATCTCAGCCTCGTCAACCAAAGGATCGACCGCCGCCTTGTCGCAGATATCGCCCTCGACGAAGCGGTATCGACCATCGTCCTCGAGCCCGGCGAGGTTAGCCGGATTACCGGCATATGTGAGCTTATCGAGATTGATAATCTGATAGTCGGAATATTTAGCCATCACGTAGTGGATAAAATTACTGCCGATAAAACCGGACCCCCCCGTGACCAACAATGTCTTCATGACAATCCTTTTCCATCCATTCCGCAAAATCCGAACGAGACGCGATTGCGGAAGCGCATATACTGAATGACTATAGGGTAAGGCATAGGAAAACGACAGCTAAGGACAATAGGCGGAAAACCTGGAGGGGAAGGTGGGAACTCCAACCGATCTACTCAAACCAGCAGGAGCGCTTATAATAGAATATATGTTGAGAAAAGTCAAGGAGTGCCACCCAGATAACGCACCGCGTTGGCTGCGGTCAGCGCGGCGACTTCATCCCCGGTCAAGCCCATGTCTTGGCCCAGTATTGCAGCCAGTTCTCCCAACCGTGCAGGATGGCCCGCGACTCCGCCGATCGACACCGGCGCGTCCGTTTCCAAAAGCAATAATTGACGATCAACTGCAACCGCTACAGCCCGGGCCTGCGGATTGTGGATCACCATCGGACCCGCCGACACGTAAATACCCTCCTCATTGCAAATCCGCACCAGCTTTAAAGACTCGGTAAACCAGTGCAATTGGGCGTTGAGCCCGGTGCGACGACAAAACTCGACAGCCCGCTCCATAGTCTGCCGCTGGGCGCGCCGCGAGTGCAGATTGATCGGCTTGCCGCAGCGTGCGGCGAGGTCCAGTTGTCGAGTCAGCATCTCCTGCTGTAGGATCTGTTGCTCCGGATTTTCGGCCCATTTGTAGTCGAGACCGACCTCACCCAATACATCGGCCTCCATCAGATTCGCCTCGAGCCAGGCAAGCCCGGCTGAGACCTCCTCCGTGTCTGCCCTGGTGATCCACGCCGGATGCAGCCCGAGACCGGCCAGCACCTTCTCGGGGTGCTGGCGCTTCAACTCGAGCACTGCCCGCATCGATTCGGCGCTCTCACTAACGGCGACAATCCGCCCAACTCCTGCTCGAGCAGCCTGCAAGAGCACCGAGTCCGGATCGTCGAAGTGATCGAGATGGCAGTGGCTGTCGACGAGCACTAGAGCAATCCAGTTGTCTCGTCGAACCCCAGCATCAAATTGAGACACTGCACCGCGTTACCCGAAGCTCCCTTGCCCAAGTTATCGAGGCGGCCGACCAGCACCAATCCCCGTTCCGAATCACCCCAAACCGAGAGTTCAACAAAATTGGTATGACTCAATCCATCTAGGTCGAGGAACCTACCATCACGCAGACCCCTATCTTCGGGATCGACTAAGCGCATCAGCGGACTCTGCTGATAATATTCGCGCCAAACCTCGTACACCTCTTTCGGACCAACTCTCGACCCGATAAAATATTCGGCCGGCACCGGGGTACTCACCAGCATCCCGCAAAACCAATGCTCGACCGACGGCACGAAAAGCGGCTGCTTTTCAAAGAGACCGAAATGCCGGATCTCCGGCAGGTGCTTGTGGTCACCATCGAGTCCGTAGAGGCAAAATGCCTTTCGCTTACCCTCCTCATATTCCTCCACCATCTTCCGCCCTCCACCCGAGTAACCCGAAACCGCATTGATCGTCAGCGGAACCGCAGGAGAGAGCACCCCCTGAAGGATCAAAGGTCGTACGGCGAGAATCACACCGACCGGATAACAACCACAATTGGCCACCCGCCGAGCCTGGCGAATCCGCTCCCTGTGCTCGCTGGAAATCTCGGGCAGCCCATAGACCCAATCGGAATCGACCCGCCGAGCAGTGCTGGTGTCGATAACTCTGGTCTGCGGATTATCGATCATCGCCAACGCTTCCGCCGCCGCATCGTCGGGCAAACAGAGCACGCAGAGATCGGCCCGATTGAGAAACTCTCTCCGCACCCGCAGATCCTTGCGCTCTTCCGTGGGGATGAGCAAAAGCTCCAGATCCTCCCGCGGCGCCAGCATCTCGCGAATCCGCAGCCCCGTAGTCCCCTCCTGGCCATCTATATAGATCGCAGGTTTAGCCATATTTATTCTTTGACAAAACTCGTCGGCACCAGTGCGAATCAATCCTCACGACCACAAAACTAACCTTTATTTTCATCCCGGTCCTCGCGCACCTCCAACTTCTTAATCCGCAACAAAGCGTCTTGCAGCAAACTCCGATTCGTCGCGATCAAATCGGCCACCACCCCCGTAAGAAACATCTGCACGCCCGCCAGCAAAAGGATCGCCGCCAAAATCAGCGACTGTACGTGCAAGAGCCCCTCTTCGGTAAAGAAAAAAAAGTAGAGAAAGCGCAGCCCCAACAATACACCCGCTGAGAATGTAATCGCGGCACAGAGAGTAAAGATCTTCAGCGCGGCATAGCGCGCCCAGGTGCGCAAACTGATCGAGCCAGACTTGAAGACGAACTCGCCGATATTGGAAAAAAGGCGTGATTCGCGGGTCTTGGGGTTGGTGCGGATTGGCACCACAGCCACGGCCAGACGACTATAGCCGGCCTCGATCACATGCTCAGCCGTATGATCGAACTCCGTAAACGCCGAAAGCCGGAGTGCCGCTTCGCGGCTAAAGGCGCGAAAACCGCTAGCTACATCGGGCACCTGAACCCCGGCCAGCCGGCTGATCACCCGACTGCCAAAGCCCTGTAAACTGCGCTTGATAAAAGAAAAATGGGCAATGGCGGCGGTCTGTCGATCACCGATAACCAGATCGGCCTGGTCTTTGAGAATCGGCTCGACCAGTTTGTCGATATCGCCACCGTAGTACTGGTTGTCGCCATCGGTATTGATGATGATGTCGGCACCGAGCCGCAGAGCAGCATCAAAACCAGCCTTGAAGGCCTGCCCCAGGCCTCTGTTCTGCGCAAAGCAGATTACGTGATCTGCACCGCACTCCCGTGCCACTTCGCTGGTACGGTCGCTGGAGCCGTCGTCGATAACCAGAATCTCGACCTGGTCGATACCGGGCACCTGTCGCGGAATATCATTGATCGTAGCGGGCAGAGTCTGCTCTTCGTTGAAGCAGGGGATCTGAACGATCAGCTTCATTCAGCCCCAACTCTCCTGCTTGATCTGCTTCTTGTCCAATCCATATTCCTGCAGTAGCGCGACCATATTTTCGACAAAGCGCGGTTCGGGCTCCTCGCCTTTGGCTCGAGCCGCCTTGCGCTCGTACGGGGTAATCCCCGGCCCGCAACTATAGGCCAGCACATTAGAGGGATCAGGCACGACTTCTTGTAAAAGCTCCTTGGAAATCCGCCCACGCCGAGCCCCGCGAATTGCCGAAGGGTCCTCACGGGTAATGCAATGGATAATATTCAACTTATCGGGATACTGGGTGCGAAGCGCCTCGAATTCGTCAAAATAAATGATGTCCTCACGCGTCTTATTACTAAAGAGCAAGGTATGCTGCAACGCGTCGTCCCGATGCAAACTCGACTTGATCAGGCCCAAATTGGGCACGATACCGCTGCCGGCGCACACGTGCAGGATCTGATCCGTCCGATCGCAAACATCCTCGGGCAACGTATAGGCCCCCGTGAAACCGGAGATCACCAGACGCCGTCCCTCCCGGATATAATAGGTCAGCAGCGGCGATAAAACCGGTGGGTAGGGCGTTTCACCACTCTCGTAGCGCTCCTCTTTGATCGTGATCGCTAAATAGCGCTCGTGCGGTGCTGAAGCCATAGAATAGGCGCGCGGTTTTTCCTTCTGCCCTTTCTGGTCTTCTAGATAGGCAATGAAATGCTCCAACTCCCCGAACTGATGGGGATCGATGGTACAGAAGTGACCGGCCTGATATTCGACCGGCTCATCGCCGGCGGTCATGAAGAGCGTGGTGGTATCAGGAGTATCGCTACGCACCTCAGCAACCGTCACCTCCAGTTCTCTGACCCGCCGTTTCGGCGTCCGCTCAACCGATCCTTGCGGTGTAGTCCCCATACTATTTCTTCCCTCCCAGATGCGCTTTCATCTTCTCAACCAGTTCTTCATCATTAGTAGACGAGGCCACGATCTCTGCAAATGCTTCTGCTTTCAACTCGACTTCCTCCAGGAAGCGCTGGTCTGCCGCTCAGGGGAATAGGTAGTCGCCTAGCCGCTCCTGGCTGCGGGCCCGCGCCTTGTCGGCAATCCGCGCCAGCCAGGGAATATCGCCGATGATCATCCCGCGAGCACGCGGTTTGAAATCGAGGCTGTTCCACTCACTCATAGTATTCCTCCATTTACCCTCAACAAAACGGCAATCTCTTCTCTGAACTCGACCGCTACCGGATCCTCGCTCAGTCCCTGGACCAACATCGACGCGAATTGACGCAAGCGCTGATCCGGTTTTTCCCAGCGCTCGAGTAATCCGACCGCCTGCGCATCCCGCACACTTCCCTGGGATGAGGCGACACGCGATCGACCGTCGAGCGCAGAGCAGAGCAGAGCCGCACCATTCAATAAAAAAAATATACGATGATAATCCAGCGCCCGAGCACCATCGGCACGACCAGAAACCCTGGCGTAAAAGCGCGCCGCACATGCATCCAACAACGAGCGCATACGCCCATCGGCCCGCCCGCTGCCCATACTGGTAGTATACTGCACCAAACGACGTTCCGTCCAGTCCCAACCGATCTTGGCGAATTCCAAAAAGCGCAGCCCAAACCCCTCTGGATCGACGATGGCATTATGGGCATTGTAGTCTGTGCTGCCCAACACGGGCGACCGCTCCGCCAGCCAGCGCTGCATCCCTGTGAGCAGCGGTATCACTCCCGCGTCAAAGGGTCGCTCAAGACGGTGAAATAATCGCTCAACCCCCTCGCAGGCGCGCGCACCCGCCTGGTCCCAGGCCGATCTCAGTGCATCGCGATCAGCAACCGGCACTACGCGGAGTTCGAGCCTATCCTGATTCCGCGTGCATATCCGGTCTATCGCACAGAGACCCTCAATCGCCCAGCGCACCGACGCTCGATTCCCGGCCTGAATCGCCTCATCGAGCGTGCAGTCCCCAACCCACTGCAGAAAAATACATTGTGCATCTTCATCTATACCCAGGACTTCGGGGACCGGACAACCGGCCTCATTCAAGAGTTCGAGCACCTCGCGCTCAACCTGCAGTAGATCGTAGGCCTTGCCCCGGGTCAAAAACCCGAAAAGCTGGTGTTTTACTACGGTCTTGCGACCATCCCCGGTTGCGACACACCAAACTCCGTCCGCAAGCGATTCGATAGAACACACCGATGGGCGCCCGGGGAGCATATCCGGTACCCGCTGACCCAAATACGCTGCGGTATCCCCTGCCAACCCCGATGCTTCAGGCGGTAAAGATGATGACCTGAGCAACTACTTTACCAGCCTGGTTGTTGAATTGAGGATTTTCGTTCATCGCCAGATAGAGTACGCCTTCGCGATCGGCAATGAAGTCATAGCGACTCCCCACTGCAAAAGCCGGCCCGTCGCCAACCCGGGCAACTAACGCACCGACATTGGCTCCCGGTAAGAGATATCCTTCGTCGGCTGGCAGGTTGTACACTCCATCGGCGCCACACCAAACTATCTGGTTGCGCATATCGGGGGACCAGGTTTCCTCGACGTCTATGACGACTCGCTGATCGTTTTCGATCCGAATCAAGGAATCCTGCCATTGCGGACTAGGCCGCACTGTGCGCATAATAGTTATAGCCACAGGTATAATCTCTGCTTAAGAGTTTGTGCGCATACAGGATTCAGCACGCACAATTGTTATAATGTTTAAAAGAAATCTCTCAGCTTAAAGGTGTCAAGTACGGTCGGAATGACGAAAAAACTATGATCCATCACCTGCGAAATAGGCGCATCGCGCTATTAGGTCTCGGGGTTGAAAACCACGCTCTGGCCCGCTTCTTCCAGGCTCACCACATCCCCTTCTCGGTCTGCGATAGCCGAAATCTGAGTACGCCTTTAGAGGGCGTGTCCGAATGGCGTCTGGGCGACGACTACCTCGAAGATCTAACCGACTTCGATCTGCTTTTTCGCACCCCAGGCCTACCAGCGTTGAATCCGAATATTATAACTGCGTGCCACCACGGAGTCGAAGTATCCAGCCAGACCCGTATCTTTCTACAGCTCTGCCCAGCTCCAGTGCTCGGTATCACCGGCACCAAGGGCAAGGGTACGACGACCGTCTTAACCCGGACACTACTCGCAACCGATACCTCGACCCGCATCTTCAGCGGCGGCAATATCGGTCGGCCGCCCATAGAGTTTATCGACGAATTGCAACCCGATGACCGCGTGGTCCTCGAGCTGTCCAGCTTCCAGTTGCAAGATCTCGACCAGAGTCCCGATCTCGCCCTGATCCTTTCGATCACTCAGGACCACCTCGACTACCACGCTGACCGCGCCGAATATATTGCCGCCAAAAAAACCATCGCCACCCACCAGACCTCCGATAATATCCTCATCGTCAACCAGGATTGTCCCATAGCACAGAGCTTTGCCGCTGAAAGCCCGGCCACGGTCTGGACCTTCAGCGCCACAACTCCAGTCGCGCAGGGCGCCTGGATCGCCGCCGGTCAACTCTGGGCCCGCCGTCTCGGAGAGCAAGCCACCGCCATTTGTCCACTAACCGATATCCCGCTCCGCGGTCGGCACAATTGGACCAATGCCGCTGCCGCGGTTGCGGCCGGCCTGGCTTTCGGTGCTGGAGAGGCGCCCTTCGCCGCCGCCATCCGTTCCTTCAAGGGCCTACCCCACCGGCTTGAACACATCGCCGAGCGCGATGGAATCGTCTATTACAACGACTCGCTGGCTACTACCGTCGATGCCGCCATCGCCGCCATCGAATCCTTTGACCAGCCCCTCTTGCTCATCGCCGGCGGCGCCTCCAAAAACGCCGAGTTCAGCGCGCTGAGTACCACCATCGCCAGAAATAATGTCCGCGCAGCACTACTCATAGGTCAGGAAGCCCCGCGCATCGCTGCAGCCCTGCAACAAGTGGGCAGCGGCGGGATTACCCATATTTGCCAAGACCTGTCATCCGCTCTGGCCACTGCTCGCCGCCTGGCGAAAATCGGCGATGTGGTGCTCCTCTCACCAGCCTGCGCCAGCTTCGGCGAGTTTGCCAGCTACGAGGAGAGAGGCGACCGCTTCAGGCAATTGGTTACCGCTTAGCAGCGGTTTTAGCAACCGCAGCTCGAACCGAGCACACGTGCACAGATCTGCGGCACCAAAACCTGGTATTGAAAACACCGTGCCCTATCTGATCGCTGGCAGAAATACTTCGTCCGATCTCACGGCGTTGGTGCTGGGACCGATAGCATCCTCTATTGCCCTTGCTTTCAACAAGCGAAACCATCAGTATATCTTCCAGTACCTGCCACATACGGAGAAGTTGTAATGGCCTTAGCAATGACTCAAGACCAGGAGCGCGACTTCGAGGAACAAGGCTTTATCATCCTCGAGAGCTTCCTGATGCCGGACGAATGGAAACGACTCTCAGCCGCGGCGGATGAGGTCGTCGAGCGAATTCAAAAGGAGAGGGGACAGAACCGGGAAACACACTTCCAGGTGCGCAACGCCCTGGCTCAGCACGACGCATTTCTCGATCTAATCGACCACCCGAGAATACTGCCGCTGGTGGTAGACGCAATAGGCTGGAATATCCAGATCCGCACGACCCATCTCGACTATCGCCCCCCCTATCCGCAGGATATTCAAGCCGGAGCTATTGGAACGGGACAGGGCTGCGATCAGCAGGCTGGCTACCGCAACCTCAAGTGGCATCCCGACCTGGCCAGCCCGGAGCTATTCCAGGCGCCCTCTTTAGATGGACGTCTGCCCTTTATGGAGATCAAGGTCTTCTACACGCTCTTCGATATGACCCAGTCTGGCTGCGGCAACCTCTGGTTGGTGCCGGGCACTTACAAACGACCTCCTAGCGAACTGCGCGCGATGAAAAACCTGGTACCAGCAGAGCAAAGTCTAGAATTGAAGCTGCCAGCCGGATCAGCCGTACTATGGCGCACCGCGACCTGGCATTGCGTCGGCCCCAACCAATCGCAGCAGACGCGCAAAATCATGCACGTAGGCTACCACTACCGCTGGCTGCGACCGACCGAATATATAGAGCAGAGCCCGGAATTGCTCGCCCGATCTTCGCCGATCCGCCAGCAGCTTCTGGGCGCACTGCCGAGCGACGAGAATCCCTTAGGGAATAACCCGGAGATTGCACCATCATCGCAATATTGGAACACCGCCGATCTACCATTGCGCACATGGGCGGAGACTCTTGCGCAAAACAAGCAGGCATGAGAAGCCCCGAGGCCTGGGTTGGGTTGCCAACCGCGACGGAAGAGCCGGGATCCAGGTCTCGAGACTCCACCCAGCCACCAGATCGAGCAAGCATTCCGTTTTGATCCTCGCTCGCGATCAAAAGCCGCAGATTTCTCCGGAGACCAGGGACCATACTCCCATCCGAATCTGCAATACTACACTCAATAGGCGCGTATTACTCATACGCTGTATTACTTCTAAATCAGGAGTTCGATAATGTCCTCTGCGCCACACCGCACCTGGATGGTCCTAAATCCAGACCTAGATAATGTGGCTATCGCATTGCAAGCATTTGCACCCGGCGAAGATCTGAACGGAATTAGAGTGCAAGAGCCGATACGCCCCTATCACAAACTCGCTCTACTCGATATCGGCGAGAATGAACCAGTCTATAAATACGGGCAGATCATCGGCTATACCACCGAGCCCATAGCCGCCGGCACCTGGGTCCACACCCACAATATCGGCATGGGACCTCTGATGGATGCCACCATCACCGATCTAGCGACCGCACCACCACCACCCCTGGAGCCGATTAGCGATCGCTTCTTTCTGGGGTTTCGCGATCGACGCGGGCGAGCAGGCACGCGCAACTTTATTCTGGTCGGCAGCACGGTCGATTGCTCTGCCCGCGTAGTAGAAATGGTGTTAGAAGAGCTAAACCGCAATAGAGAACACTACGCGCGCCGCTACCCGAATGTCGACGGGATTATCGGACTCACCCACGACAGCGGCTGCGGACTCGTCACCTTGAGCCGGGGACACCTCCAGCAGAATCGCACCATCCAAAACCTCATGGACCATCCCAATGTCGGCGGCAGGGTGATTGTGCAGCTCGGCTGCGAAAAGGGACAGGCCGCAATCATCTTCGGCGATGATCGGCTGGTTCAGATTGGCGATTCCGAGCCCATCAACAACGACTCCATGCCCTTGGTCACTATTCAGGAAAGCGGCGGCACCTGGAAAGCGGTCGACCAGATCACCGCCTATATCGAAAACGAATTATTGCCCCGGGCCAACGCTCGCCGCCGCGTACTAATACCTGCTGCGGAACTGATTCTGGCCACCCAATGCGGGGGCAGTAACGCCAACAGCGGCTTCACCGCCAACGCGGCCATCGGCCGCGCATCGGACCTGCTGGTGCGGTGCGGCGGAACCTCGTTTATCGCCGAAACGACAGAGACCTTCGGCGCGGGGCACCTGCTGACCCAACGGGCCAGGACTCCCGAAATCGCCCAGGCTTATCTCGACCACGTCGCCGATTATCGCGCCTATCTCAAAGCCGGCGATGGCACACCGGAGAACAACCTGGCCTATGGCAATATCGAAGGCGGTCTATCGACCATCGCCGAGAAAGCGCTCGGCTCTGTGGCCAAGGGAGGCACCACCGCACTTTGTTGGGTCGCCGATTATGCCGAGTCGATTGTGGAAAAGGGATTTGGTTTTATGAATACCCCCGCCTTCGATCCAGCTTCGTGCACCGGCCAAACCGCAGGCGGAGCTCAGGTCGGCGTATTCAGCACAGGGGCAGGCTCTTGTTTCGGCGGCATCTTGATTCCCTGGCTCAAAGTCGTCAGCAACAGCGAAACCTTTGCCCGGATGGAAGATATGGAAGTCAATGCCGGGGCGATTGCCGACGGAACCGAGAACTTCGAAGATGTGGGACGACTGATCTTCGAATACGTCCTCTCGTTGGCCAGCGGCGCCAAGACCTATAGTGAAAAAGTCGGCTACTCAGTAGTAAATATTTGGAACAAAGGCGTGACGACCTAGCCAGGTGCGCAAACGGCCAGCACCCACCACTAAGCCAAGGCCGTTGTGAGCAACTCCTGATTGTAGCCGACGACAAAGCGCCTCCCATGCAGGATCGCCGGTGCCCTGAGCTTGCCCGATCGCCCCAGCAGCAACTCTAAAAGTTCGGGCTCGGAGGGCCGTTGCGCTTCAAGGTCGAAGCGAAGGACGGTCTTGCCCTTCGCGACAAACAACTCGTTTGCATCCGCAAGCAGCGAGAGAGCAGCCTTGCCCTCTACCGGCTCTTTCGTCGCACTTTGCACCACACCGTCTTCTATATCATTCAGCGCAAGAAACTCTTGCGCGCGTTTACAACTCGTTCAGCCAGGACGGTGATAACGCCATTTCAATATCTTCGCCAACGCGGGTCTCCTTTTTTTCACCTTATAATCGATCCGCAGATGCAAATCGCCGATTCAAATATTGTAGTGCAACCCACACTCCTTGGGATCGTCGCCATCTTTTGTCCGTCCGTTGAACCAGCGCCAACGCCCGGCGCGCTTATCCTCTCCGGCGCGGCGCGGGGTCGCGCAGATGATGCAGCCAAAGCTGGGATAACCCTGACCGTAGAGCGGATGAACCGGCACCTCGTTAGCCGCGATGAACTCCATCAGCACCTCCTCGCTCCAATCCACCAGCGGATTCAACTTGAGAATTCGGCGTCTGGTGCCGTATTCGTCGACCAGGGACGCTTTTTTTGCCGTCTCCTGGCGATACTGGGACTGATCCCAGCGCTGACCCGAAATCCAGCAATCGGCGGTCTTGAGCAGCGTGTTATTGGGCCAATCCTTGCGCACCTGGCAACAGTGCTGCTGTTTTTCTCTGGAGTCGAAGAATAGATACTCGCCATGGCGCTCGACCATCCGCTCAACATCACCGCTTTTGGGCTGTACAACCTCAATTTGACAACCGTAACGCGCCTTGACCTGCTCGATAAAGGCGTAGGTCTCGGGATGCAGGCGCAAGGTGTCGATGGTCGCAAAACGCAGGTCCAGTCCCGCCGATACCGCCATGTGGAGCATTGCGACCCCAGTATGCTGCAAGCTGGTATTGAGCACCACGCGGTCGAGAAAAGTCTCACTAGCCCAGCGCAGCAATTCCTCGGCGGGCATTCGCGCCAGATCCAGATCGCAAATATAGCCCTCCAGGCGCTCATTGCACGCCGTTATGGACTCGGACTTCGGCCTTTTCCCATCGGCCGCAATTTCCGTCATTTGCATCCCGGAAGAGTCGGGTTCGGAGGCAAAAAACACTCGAAACTGATAATATAAGGATCGGGGCATCCTTGGAAAGCGATTTTCCCAATGGATGGCGCGCCAAGACATTTTCTATAACTTGGTAAGACCCCGGCACCGCACTTTGGCCTCATGGCCACCAGCCGACAAAACGGAGAGTTATAATGGCAGAAGCCCGCGCAGAGACGAAAAAAAATGCCCAAGCGTCGATCGTACCAATCACTGTGACCCACCCCGAGAACGTGGATATCGCCAAACTCCGCTTCTTCCGCGAACCAGCCTGGGTTCTGCGCCTGACCATCGATGGGGACCGCTCTTATCTCAAGGTAAAAATCGTCCGCGCCGCACCCCTCTCATACCCCGAACGCTATATCTCCTTATTGGACGCCAAAGACGAGGAGATCTGCATGATCGACGACCTCCAGGAGATCGGCCCGGAGGCGCGCACCCTGATCGGGGAAGAACTGGACCGCCGTTACCTGACAGCCATGATCGAGCAGGTTACTTCAGTACGCAATGAGTACGGCACTTCCTACTGGGATGTGCAAACCGATCGTGGACAGCGCGAATTCGTAGTCCAGAACGTAGCCGAAAGTGCCCAATGGCTTGGCGATCACCGCCTGCTAATCACCGATGTCGACGGCAATCGCTTCGAAATCCCGCGTCTAGACGATCTGGACAAACGAAGCCTGGAATGGATCGATCAAGTAATCTGAATCACCATATCACCGCACCAGCGACCCCCTCCGCATCAGACCAGTTTTGTATCGATTTGGAAACGAATATGTTTCCGAAACAGTTACATCTAGTGAGCTGAACAAGTTTCTTCCTCCGCCGGCTCAGAATCTGCAATCTTTATTAGCTGCATAAATCCAAGTACTTAGACTACAAACCAGCCCTTCGCAATCAACCGCCTATCCCACCTGGTACGAGATTCGCCATATAGGGGTCAATACCGCGTTTTTGGGCCGAGTTCCGAGGACAAGCCCAACGCCTTGACCCCTTTTCACCGCACCTACTTGCATCATATCAGATAATGGGACAGATCCTGCAGGTCGCCTATCTGCTACGCCCGTACTGGCGTTTTATCGCCCAATCACTGCTGGTGAGCATCGCGTTAATGCTCTTGCAAATCCCGGGACCCTATATTACCAAAATCCTCATCGATGATATTTTCCCGAACCAGGATTATGCGCTGCTCTCATTCTCTCTGATTCTCGGCGCCGTTATGTCCATCGCAGTCGGCAGCAGCCAACTCTTGAGCGGATATTTCGCCCAATGTATAGGGATGAATATCGGCTATGATTATCAATCTCGTTTCTACCAGCATATCCAGACTCTTGATTTCAGCTTTTTTGACGCCAGAGAGACGGGGGAAATCCTGGCTAGATTCAGAGATATGTACCAAGCCCTCACCAACGTCATTCAAATCTTCAATACGCTGATCATGAACGTGCTGCAACTGCTCATCTTCCCGCCAATTCTCTTTTTCATCAATTGGCATCTGGCACTTATCAGTATCGCGGTTTTGCCTTTTGACACTTTAGTGGCAGTACTGAGTGGAAAATACATCAAACGCCTGACCAAAGAGAGCGCTGAGAGCACAGCCGCACTATCGGCCAAGAATTACGAATCCATAAATGGCATTCGGACCGTACAGGCCCTGGGACTGGAAACGGTATTCTACGAGAAAGTCAGAGAGTTATTCCGCAGAATGGGCGAAGTGAATATCTCGATCTCGTTGCTGCAGGGAAGTTCCAACCTATTATCCTCGATATTCAGAGCAGGCGGCACTTTGGCCTATGGCTGGTACGGTTGGAACCAGGTCCTCGATGGTCATCTTTCATTGGGAACGTACCTGGCCTTTTCGGCTTATGTGGGCTACCTCTATGGTCCGATAAGCAATCTGGTCGGCCTCATTAGCCGAGTAGAAGTGACTCTGGTCCATATTGGCCGTTTTCTTGAAATATTCAATCTGGAACCAGCGGTGAAGGAGCGGAGCGATATGCCGCAAATGCCAGTAATTCGCGGCGAGATCGAGTTCCACAATATCTGTTTCTCCTATGATGGCAAAGAGCCCTGTCTGCAGAGAATAAACCTGAAAATACCCGCGGGTACGACCATCGCCGTTGTGGGCAGGAGTGGCTCCGGCAAATCGACCCTGTGTAAACTCGTCCCTCGATTCTACGACCCCCAGCAAGGGTATATATCTATCGATGGCCACGACATCCGCAATTTTCGCCTGAAATCGCTCAGGCGGCAGATCGGCTTCGCCATGCAGAGCAGCACCCTCTTTCAGGGGACCATTATGGAAAATATCTGCGGCGGCAAAGACCTTCCCCTAGGCCAGGTAGAAGACGCCGCCCGATCAGCCAATGTCCACGATTTAATCGGTGCATTACCCGAAGGGTATTATACCGTTCTGGGCGAAGAGGGTGTTCAATTATCCCAGGGCCAGCAACAGCGCATCGCGCTGGCGCGCGTACTGCTGATGGACAATCCGATTCTGATCTTGGATGAACCGACTGCCGCCCTCGATATGGAATCCGAATACCATATCAAGGAAACGCTCAACGCGATAAGGCGCGAAAAAACCATCATTGTCATTGCCCACCGACTTTCGACAATCCAGGGAGCGGACAAGATCGTCGTTTTGGACGCCGGCCGTATCGTCGAATACGGAAGCCACGACGAACTCATCGCCAGAGCGGGTTCGTACGCCAATTTGCATCAATTGACCGCAAGCATCTAGAAAATGGGACTCGGGAAGTCCAGCTACCTCTTTAAAGGAACGATCCTATGAAACCAATCAAGCTGAGCAAGCGCCGATCTTCCACGTACGATCTGCATAACCGAGAGATACGCGCTTACGATGATGAGAGCTTTGCAGACGAACTAGCGAATCTGGCCGATAGTTTGGCGAGCGGAGGCACGATTTTCACCGATACCGTAAATGTGGGCAGAATCGAATTCCACACTACGGTCAAATCGCCGATCATTATCGAAGCCGACAGCAGCGGAGCCGGAGCCAAACTGAGCGGGAGTGGCAGTTTTGAACTCGGCGTGCGCTACAATTATAAACAACAATCCCCTGGGCCAATCATCCCGCCTGCCGACACTAAGAGTCCGGGGGGCATCGGCACATATAGTGCCATTCAAGACGAAACCAGGCGCTAGTACCATTCTGAATCACAGGTAACTCCCGAACGATACCATATGGACTTCTCGATCCCCTTTTTTATGATAAACGATTAAAACTATTTTCTAGCATTCGTTTTCAACAACCCGGTATTGGGGCTCAACTTGTCGGATTTTCTCATAAAATGTCCATACCACCATTGAGCGGATATATCCTCTAATGTGGCTTCCGGAACTAGATATCAAATTCGGCCGCGGCCTTCTAGTGACACTCATACTGTTCTTTGCCACTCATTTATACTTTGAAGGCGCACTCAGGCTCGGAGTCGACCCGAATGCCGGCTCTTTGCAGAAGACGCTGATCCTCATAGGAGTCCTAGCGCTCGAAGCCGCTCTGGTGCTCCTGGTTATCAGCCGAATAGGCCGAATAGATATCCGGCGCCTGCTCTTTGGAAAGCTTCCTTCATGGAGGGAATTGCTCGGGTGGGGCTTCGTCGCCTCTGCAGCAGCTTTCTTCCACTTTGCAAGCCATTTGAAATACGGGTACCGCTGGGAAGAAATGGGGTACGCCTTCTTCGCTGCCGGTATCGTGCTCGAAGCGCTTATGTTTCCGCTGATCGAAGAGCCGATTTACCGCGGCGTGTGTTTCGTAGCACTGTACAACTACAATCGCCGCAACGCGATCCTGGCCTATTTGGGATCGACGCTTTTTTTCACCATGGCCCACGCTGCTTCTTTTTCCGAACTCATCCTGCATGCGACGCTCGGCTTAGGAGGGTTCCATCTATTCTTCATCATCTGCTTTTCCCTGCTCTCCGCCTATATCTACCACTCAACCGGCAAATTGCTGCTCTGTATCTGGGTCCATGGAATTATAAATGGCATCAAATACGTCGGAGTGCTGGTCGGTTCCTGGGCAGGAGTCGCCCCACCCCAATAAGGCCGTGCACTAGGAACGAAAAAGACTCTCCCCGGAGCCCCACCGCTCAGGGCAAAGCGTTCGGCACCTGTACCGGCCTGTGACCTCCCGTCGCCCAATCCAAAAGCTCGACCGTGTGCACCACCGGCACCTGGATACTGCCGGCGATCTGCTCCATGCAGCCAATATTGCCCGCAGCCACTACCTGCGGCGCAACGCTCTTGATATGCTCGGCCTTGCGCTCCTGCAAGCGCTGCGCCAGTTCGGGGCGCAGCATATTGTAGGTACCGGCACTCCCGCAGCAAATATGGCCCTCAGGTATTTCGACCACCTCGAAGCCCGCTTCTTTTAAGAGCTGACGCGGTGGGGTCGTAATCTGCTGGCCGTGCTGCAGCGAACAGGCATCGTGATAGGCCACCTTTAAACCCGTGGCGTGTTCTACCTCGCCCAAACCTAGTTCGGCAACCACTTCAGATACATCCTTGACCAATGCCATTAGCGCCTGAGCCTTCTTCGCCAGCTTCGGATCATGGCGAAAAATATAGCCGTATTCTTTGACCGCCGTAGCACAACCCGAGGTATTGAGAACTATCGCATCTAGCCCCCCCTCCTCCATCTCCCGGTGCCAGACCTCGATATTGTTTTGCATCAACTTGCGGCTCTGTCTGCGCTCACCCATGTGAAAAGTCAGCGCCCCGCAGCACCCCATCTCCTTCGGAATCACCACCTCGGCTCCAAGCCGGGTCAGGAGCCGCACGGTCGCATCGTTTATCTGCGGCCCCAGCACTTCCTGGGCGCAGCCAGTGAGCAGAGCCACCCGCAGGCGCTGCTCACCCTGGGCCGGGATAATCGCCCCCGGTCGCGCCAGCTCGGCTCTGCGCGGCAGGCGCTTCGGCGCCATCTCCAGCAATGGACGCATATTTTTCGGCAAGAGCCAGGGAAATGTCCGACCTAAACCCGAGAGTTTGAGTGCCAAACGCAAACGTCGAGGATAAGGCAAAAACCGCGTCAGCACCGCGCGAAGCAGCCGGTCGGCCATCGGCCGCTTGACCTGCTTTTCCAGCCGCGGACGAGCCTCCTCCAGCAGACGCGAATAATCCACGCCGCTCGGACAGGTCGTCTCGCAGGCCAGACAACCCAGGCAATTGTCGATGTGCTCCAGCGTCTGCCGGCTGGATTTAACGCTCGCTTCGAGCACGTTTTTAATCAGATAGATCCGTCCACGCGGCCCTTCCAGTTCATTTCCGGTCAGCAAATAGGTAGGACAGGTAGCATTGCAGAAACCGCAGTGCACACAGGTGCGCAGGACCTCTTCCGAGACTTTGACATCTGGATCCTGCAATAAATGAGGAGCGATATCGGTGCGCATCTCAGCCCAGTTCGCCCCGCAACCAGCGGACCAGCGCCTTATCGGACGCGCTGATCTCCGCAAGTGACGTGTAGTAATAGTCCTCCCAACCCGACTCGGGCAAACCGGTAAAAAGCATCAGATTCAATGGATAGTCCTCGCAATCGGTGCAGCGACGGAAATCATCGCGAAAGAGAAAGGTCTTCTTGCCCAAAGCAATCGCCGCCCCCAGCTCAACCATCACCCCCTCGTCTGGCGGCGTACCGTTGACGATGGCGAAGGTCGCGTCGGACTCGACGACATCGCGCAAATCGGCCTGGCCGACCTCGTAGGCCCAACCCGGTCTCGAAAAATCGACCTGATTGTTGCGGGTAAAAGGCTCCCAAACTTCTGCACCCAGCGCTTCAAGCGCAGTGACAAAGGGGGGCAGGAGGTGTTCTTTCCACTGAGGAGAGAAGCCATAGGGGCTGGCGAGGTAGATTTTCTTTTTCATAACCAGACACTAAACTACAAGAGCAAAGGAACGAAGGCAACAAAGCAGTGAACTTTGGCACCAGCCGGCGATCCTGGTTATTTTCGTGCTATGAACCGACCGGAATTCATACGCGAAACCATCCCACTCGCCCCTCAGACCACCATTCGTCTGGGCGGCCCCGCGCGCTACTTTGCCGAGTGTACGACGGTTGCGCAGCTGCGCACCGCCCTGGAATGGGCAGCGAGCGCAGAACTTGCCGTCCAGGTCCTCGGCGGCGGCAGCAACGTACTCTTCTCGGATACGGGCTACGACGGCCTGGTCCTCAAGGTCTCACTCTGCGGGGTCGAGTTTTCAGGCGAGATAGCCACTGTCGCCGCCGGTGAATCGTGGGACCTCTTCGTGCATACATCTATCGAACGCGGCCTGGCCGGCATCGAATGTCTCTCGGGTATCCCCGGCCTGGCCGGCGCGACACCCATCCAAAATGTCGGCGCCTACGGACAGGAAGTGCAAGAAACCATCGTTGCAGTCCAGGCCCTGGATCGCCAGACTTTGGAACAAATCGTCTTTTCCACAGTTGAATGCGGTTTCGCCTACCGCCAGAGCCGCTTCAAAGCCGAAGACCGCGACCGCTTCATCATCACCGCAGTGACATACCGCCTGGATCCGCGCGGCCTCCCCCAAATCCGCTACCCCGAATTGCGCCGCGAACTCGGCGACGAATTGGCCGAGTTCGCCAGTGGCCGCCCCGCGCTAGCAGCGGTGCGCAATGCCGTACTCAAACTCCGCCGCAGCAAGTCCATGGTCATCGACCCGCAAGATCCCAATTCCCGGTCGGTCGGATCCTTCTTCTTAAACCCGCTGATCTCTCCCGAAACCTTTGCCGTACTAGAGCGGGAAAACCGGGATATACCTCATTTCCCCGCACCCGATGGCGTCAAAGTACCGGCTGCCTGGCTGGTCGAAAACGCGGGATTTCACAAAGGCTTGCAGCGGGGTGGTATCGGCATCTCGAAAAACCATGCCCTGGCGCTGATCAACTGCAGTGGCAGTACGCGCGAGATCCTCGACCTGGCCGACGAGATTCAAAAGGCGGTACAACAAATCTTCGGCATCCGCCTGGAGCGCGAGCCGGTCCTGATCGCAGAGGAAAGATAAGCATGGGCAAAATATGGGTTCTGCAGAATACAGAGCCGGAAAACCTGGGCATCGCTGCCCAGGTTTTCCAAAGCTACGGCCTCGAGCCGGTTTATGTGCGCACCTTCGCCGGTGAGGAAGTCCCGCTCGCCCGCCATATGAACGACGCGCTCGGTCTGGTAGTCCTGGGCGGTCCGATGGGTGTCTACGACAACAAACACTATCCGTTCCTCGACTCAGCCATGCGTCTGATCAACCAGGCGTTGAAAGAAGAAAAACCGGTACTCGGCATCTGTCTGGGCAGCCAGCTTCTGGCCGCCGTACTGGGCGCTTCGATCACCCGCGGCCCGCAAAAAGAAATCGGCTGGCACTCAATAGACCTGCTACCTGCAGCCAGCGAGAATCCGCTGATGAGCGAGATAGAAAAATCCTTCATGGGCTATCACTGGCACGGGGACTGCTTCGATCTACCCAAGGGTGCTAGTGCGCTGGCTTCTTCCGAGCGGACCGCCTGCCAGGCTTTCGCATATGGCCCCAAAGCTTATGGCATACTTTTCCATATGGAAGTTACGGAGCAAATAATCGGGGATATGGTTCGAAGATTCGACGACGAGGTGCGCGAGGAAGGACTGGATGGAGAGCGGATCCTGGCCGACGCGGCCCAGCACCTGAACGCCCTGCAGGCCAACGGACGAGTGTTTTTTCAAAACTGGGCCAGCCTCTGCCTGGCCTAGCACAACTCTGCCCTACCAATAACTCAACGCATCCTCGAAAATCGCCGCCAACTCCTCGGCACCGGCCTCACGCGGCGCGAGTTTGGTCACCCGATGCTGTGGCAACGTACCCTCGACCAGACCTGGGATATGCTCGCGACCATAGCCCAGTGCCCCCAGGCCATTGGGCATCTCTAGCTGGTGCATCAGCTCGACGATCCGGTCGGCCAGGATCGCGCCGGCATCGGCTGCCTGGGCGCCGGTGCAATCGGCTCCCAGGACCTCGGCCGCGCGCAAATGCCTATCGGGATTGGCCGATGCCGTAAAGCGAAAGACCGCCGGTGCATTGACGATCACCGCAATACCGTGCGGCACCAGCGGATAATCTACGGCGTAGCCAGCGGGTACATAGGTCTTCACCATCCCCGCTACCGGGTAGGACATCCCGTGCGGCAAATGCACCCCCGCGTTGCCAAAGCCGATGCCCGCCAGCGCCGCGGCCAGACTCATCTGACTCCGGGCCTCGTCGTCTGTCGGATCGGCCACGGCCCGGGGCAGAAATTGCGCCATCAAGCGCAGAGCCTCCAGCGACCACAAATCGCTGATCGGATTCGCACCCTGATAGGCTGGACGAAGCTGAGGGCGGGCGGGACGGGAGCGCTGGTCGAAGGGAATCGCCGTATAAGACTCCAGCGCATGCGAAAGAACATCCAGTCCGGTCGAAGCAGCCACCTGCGGCGGCATCGAGCGCGTATTTTCCGGATCGACCAGCCCCAATGTCGGTTTGAGATAGCGATGTGCAATACCCGTCTTGGCTTTCATCTCAACCAAATCAAAGATTGCTACCCCCGTCGTCTCACTGCCAGTACCGGCTGTGGTGGGAATCGCAATCAGCGGCTTGAGCGGACCAGGCACGGGCAGGCCCTTACCGATCGGCGCATTGACGTATTCGAGAAAGTCGGCCGGATAAGTGGTATAGAGGTTCGCCGCCTTGGCCGTATCAATCACCGACCCTCCGCCAACGGCGACAAAGCCATCAAAACCCCCCTCCTGAGCAAAGCGAATCGCCGCCTTGAACGAGGCATCCGTCGGCTCCACCCGCACCTGATCGAAGAGCTCGTACTCGACTCCCTCGTCCTCGACCGCCGCCAACGCCGTCTGCACCGGCGCCTGCGCTACGAGATTGGCATCGGCCAAAACCATGACCCGCTCTAATCCCCGGTCTTTGAGATCCATCCCCACTTCCCGGGTGATACCCTGCCCAAAGCGGATATTGGATACCGCCATTTCAAAAGCTGTGTCGCGTTCCATCGCTTCCTCCTCTTAATTTCCGCCCCTAGGAAACTCAAATACTCCTCTGCTGTCAACACGCCGCTTGCGCCCTTTTTCGCGGCTTGCTAAACTTCCATTTGCCAGATGCGCCAGGTCCGATTGGCCGAGATTCCGAGCGCTGCTATCAGCGTCGACACCGGCCATGAGATATGCATTTGCAGGATATAGATTCAGGATCGGATGGTCTGGCAGCCACATTGCAAGAAGCTGAGAGCGTTTTAGCCAGCCGAAATCCGCTCGGACAACGCCCGAAGCCCGGCCCGATACCAACTGCTGGCACTAGCTATAAAAGGATCACTATGGCCCCGTCCAAAGGGATGCTCACCTTCGAAGAACTTCAGGACAAAATCCACAGCGGCGAAATCGACACCATCCTCGCGGTTTTCCCCGATCTCTACGGCCGCCTCGTCGGCAAGCGCATCAGCGGCGATTTCTTCCTCGATCACACCGCCAATGGCGGCATGCATGCCTGTGACTATCTATTGACCGTGGATATGGAGATGGACGTCATCGAAGGCTACGAATTCGCCAACTGGGAAAAGGGCTATGGCGATATCCACTGCGTTCCCGATTTCTCGACCCTGCGCCAAATCACCTGGCTCGACCGTTCGGCCCTCGTCGTCTGCGACCTCCAGACCGACGACACCCACCAACCCATCACCATTGCTCCGCGCACCATGCTCAAAATCCAGATCGACCGCCTGGCCGAACTCGGCTATTCGGCCAAGGGCGGCTCTGAACTCGAATACTATCTCTTCAAGGATTCCTTTGCAGCAGCCCACGAGAAAAACTACGAGGACCTTGAGACCTTCGGCTGGTATATCGAGGACTACCACATGCTGCAGGGCACCAAGGAAGAGAGCATCAACGCCAGCGTCCGCCGCCATATGAACCAGAGCGGCATACCGGTCGAATTCAGCAAAGGCGAATGGGGGCCCGGCCAGCACGAGCTCAATCTGCGCTACGCCGAGACCTTGGAAATGGCCGATCGCCATGCCATCTACAAACAGGGCTTCAAGGAGATCGCCTTGAGCCAGGATCTGGCGGTCTCCTTTATGGCCAAGTGGCGCTCCGATCTGGCCGGCTCGAGCATGCACCTGCACCTGAGCCTCTGGGACCAGGATGGTCGGAGCGCCTTTGCCGGCGGCGAGGAGTCGGATACTTTTCGTCACTTTTTGGGCGGATGGATCCACCACGCAAGAGCCATCGCCCCCTTCTACGCACCCTACCCCAATTCCTACAAGCGCTATGCCTACCAGTCCTGGGCACCCACGCGGATTGCCTGGAGTCGCGACAACCGCACCGCCGGCTTCCGCATCGTCGGCACAGGCGATTCTCAGCGCATCGAATGCCGGCTGCCGGGTGCCGATGCCAACCCTTATTTAGCATATGCGGCGGCATTAGCCGCGGGGATCGACGGCTTGAAAAACAAGATCGACCCCCCACCCATCTTCTCAGGCGATGTCTACCAGGCTCAGGATTTACCCACCGTGCCCGCCAACCTCAGCGAAGCCGTCGCCGGCCTGGATCAAAGCACCATGCTCCGCCAGGCCTTCGGCGACCATGTCGTCGATCACTACGTTCACTTCTTCCGCACCGAAGAGCGCAAATTCAACGAGGCCGTAACCTCCTGGGAGCGGACCCGATACTTCGAGCGCGGGTAGAGCAAATGGCCCGACCCAGGATCGGCATCAGCACCTATGGACGCGACGAGGCAGATCGCTTCTCGCTACCCGCTCACTATATCGACGCTGTGCGCAGAGCCGGCGGTGCGGCCCTGCTCCTGCCCCCGGGAGAAGAATACGACCTCGACGGTTTCGATGGCCTGGTCCTGGCCGGCGGCGGCGATCTCGACCCAGCGCTCTATGGTGGATCCTCCCACCCAACCATCTATATGATCGACCCCGAACGCGACCGCACCGAACTGGAACTGGCCTGCCGCGCCGTTGATATTAAGCTGCCAACCCTATGCATCTGCCGCGGCCTGCAGGTGCTCAACGTAGCGCTCGGCGGCACACTCATCGCCCACTTGCCCGACGCGGTCGGGCTGGGCCTTGCACACCGGGTGCCGCCCCGTCGCCCGGCCTGGCACCGCGTGCAAATCGAGCAGGAGACCCGTCTGGCCGCAATCATGGGCGATACCCCTACGCCAGGAGCCTCCTGGCACCATCAGGCCGTCGATCGCGTCGGCAAGGGCTTGCACGTCTCCGCCCGAGCACCAGATGGCACCATCGAAGCCCTGGAATTGTCCGACCACCCCTTTCTCGTCGCCGTGCAATGGCACCCCGAAATCACCGCTGCCGATCAACCCGATCACCAGGCCCTCTTCGATGCGCTGATCGCAGCAACAACGAAGCGAAAGAACCTATGAGACTCGAAGGCAAAGTCGTCCTCATCACCGGGGCCGGTTCGGGTATCGGCCGCCAAACCGCACTGCTCTGCGCCCGCGAAGGCGCGCTGATCGCAGCGGTCGATATCGATGAAGCCACCGCTGAGAAAACAGCGGCCGAAGTCACCGCAGACAAGGGCCGGGCCACCGCCATCCAGAGCGATGTATCGCGAGCGGCCGACTGCGAACGCATGGTGCAGCAAACCGAAGCAGCCTACGGCCGCCTCGACGTGCTCTTCAACAATGCCGGCATATCGCATATCGACGATGCCGATGCCATCGACACCGAAGAAGACGTCTGGGATCTGACGATGGCCGTCAACCTCAAGGGCGTCTTTCTCGGCTGTAAATACGGTATTCCAGCCCTGCGCCGGTCCGGAGGCGGCTCGATCGTCAATACCGCCTCCTTCGTCGCCCTGCTCGGAGCAGCTACCCCGCAACTGGCCTATACCGCCAGCAAGGGCGGCGTGCTCTCGCTGACCCGCGAGTTGGCCGTCATCCACGCGCGCGAAAATATCCGCGTCAATGCCCTCTGCCCCGGCCCCCTGCGCACCGAATTGCTGATGAAATATCTCAATAGCGAAGAAAAGCGGGAGCGACGCCTGGTCCACATCCCGATGGGTCGTTTCGGCGAGGCTGAGGAAATTGCTCGCACGGTCCTCTTTTTAGCCTCGGACGAAGCCTCCTATATCACCGGGACATCCTTCGTCGTCGACGGCGGTATCACTGCCGCCTACGTCACTCCGGAATGAGCCTCATGCCGAGCGATCACCCCGACCAAGTATTATTCACCACCAATCTTGAGCAGGATAGAGCATGAGTTTCGCCGCGCTCATATTCGACCTCGACGGGACCCTGCTGGATACCCTCGAAGACCTGGCCGATTCGATGAATACGGCCCTGGCCGACGCGGGATACCCCGTGCACACTAAAGAAGCCTACCGCTACTTCATCGGCGACGGCATCGAAAACCTGGTCCGCCGCGCACTACCCGAAGCGGCTCGCGACCAAGCCAACGTCACCCGCAGCATGGCGGCGATGGAAGAGGTCTACGGCCAGCGCTGGAACCTCAAAACAAAACCCTATGCTGGCGTACCCGAACTCCTCGACGCGTTGAGTCAGCGCCAAATTCCCCAAGCCATCCTCTCCAACAAACCCGATCCCTTCACCCAGCTGACCGTCAGCGAACTGCTCCCCCAGTGGTCTTTCGCCCCAATCCGCGGCGCGCGCCCCGATACGCCGCGCAAACCCGATCCCGCCGGAGCACTGCTCATCGCTGCAGAACTTGGTCTGGATCCGGGGTCCTGCCTTTACGTGGGCGATACCGACACCGATATGCAGACGGCCAGCAGAGCCGGCATGTTCGCCCTGGGAGCCACCTGGGGTTTCCGCACTGGGGAGGAGCTGCGCCAGAGCGGTGCCCAGGTCCTGCTCGACGAGCCGCTGGACCTTTTGGATCTCTTGTGAAAAGTATCTATTATAAGTGCCTGATTTCCCAGCTGTGGGCTCTCAACCCCAACAGACGACAATCGCCACCATCCGTGGAAAACAACCGATCATCCAATGAGTGCCCACCCGGTCGGCACTGGACAACTGGCAAACCAGGATCGAACCCACGAGCACCACTGCAGTGGCCTGATTATCCGCTTGAGCCAAGTGCTCGTCCCGGATACGCGTCCTCGGAATGGCTCGGTAATCGACCCCGGGGTGGACGCGGGAATCCTTGGACCGGACTGTCCGCACGACAATTGGGTCTTCGACGCTCCAGACGATATATCGACTGAACGACCACCCCCAGAAAGGCTAGATCATGAAAGAATTCTTCCAAGGCATCAAAAAGATCAAATACGAAGGACCCGATTCAAAGAATCCCCTGGCTTTTAAACACTACAATGCCAGAGCCAAAGTCGGCAAGAAGACGATGAAGGAACACCTGCGCTTCTCAGTCGCCTACTGGCACAGCTTCAAAGGCGGAGGTATAGACCCCTTCGGACCCACTCCGGTCTACGATCGACCCTGGGATCAAGCCCAGGACCCAATGCAGCGCGCCGAAGACACCATGCGGGCCGCCTTCGAGTTCATCACCAAGCTCGGCGCCCCCTTTTACTGCTGGCACGACCGCGATATCGCTCCCGAGGGCGAAACCCTCAAAGAGAGCAATGCGCACCTGGACCAGATCGTGAGCATGGCCGAGAAACTACAGAAAGACACCGGCGTCAAGCTGCTCTGGGGCACCTCCAATTGTTTCTCGCACCAGCGCTTCACCCACGGTGCCGGCACCAACCCCGATGCCCACGTCTTTGCCTGGGCCGCCGCCCAGATCAAAAAGGCCATCGAGTGCACCCACCGGCTCAAGGGGGCCAATTACGTATTTTGGGGCGGACGCGAGGGCTACTCCAGCCTGCTCAATACCAATATGGCCCACGAGCAGGATCAAATGGCTCGCCTCTTGCAAATGGCTGTCGAGCACAAGAAAAAGATCGGCTTCAAGGGTACCTTGCTCGTCGAGCCCAAACCCAAAGAGCCGACTAAGCACCAATACGACTACGACTCGGCCACGGTGCTGAGCTTTCTACGCAAATACGAGCTCTTAGACGAATTCAAGCTCAATATCGAAGCCAACCACGCTACCCTCGCCGGTCATACTTTCGAGCACGACCTGCAGGTAGCGGCCACCGAAGGCAAATTGGGTAGCATAGACGCCAACCGCGGCGATTACCTCCTCGGCTGGGACACCGACCAATTCCCCACCGATCTCTACTCTACCACCTATGCGATGCTGGTGATTCTCAAACAGGGAGGAATCGGCCCCGGCGGCATCAACTTCGACGCCAAGGTACGACGCGGATCTTTTGATCCGGAAGACCTCTTCCACGCCCATATCGGTGGCATGGATACTTTTGCCCGCGGACTCAAATTGGCTCAGCGCATCATCGATGATGGTGCCATCGACGACTTTCTCAAAGAGCGCTACGCCTCCTATCGCCGCGGCATCGGCAAAAAAATCATCAGCGGCAAGACCAGCTTTGACGAGTTGGAAGCCTACATCCACAAAAACGGCGAACCCGAAATGCGCAGCGGGCGCGAGGAAATGCTCGAGAATCTCATCAACAGCTATATCTGAATTCACGCGATCGCGTGAACTAATTCACTAGCACCCACCTGCTTGCGCAACAGCGACGCTTAGCAGGTGCCCAATACAAAGGTGAGTTATTTAGCTCATTTATCGTTTGCAAAACACTAGCGGAAGAGGGCCGCGGATACTCTGCGTCCCTCTTCCCTGCGCTGCAGGAGGATCCCATGCAAATCACCCGCGTCGAAACCATCCGCTCGCCCTGCCGCAACTACTGCTGGATCCTCATCCATACCGATGCCGGACCAATCGGCCTGGGCGAAACCTATCACCGCGCCGACCCGGCCGAACAAATTATACACGAATTCGCACGCGGCCATCTGCTCGGAGAACATCCCCTCGATATCGAGAAGATCTGGTATGCCATGTACCAACGGGCCTCCTTCCACGGCCTGATGGGCGCTGAACTCCGCGCAATGAGTGGGATCGACATGGCCTTATGGGACCTGCTCGGCAAGACAGTGGACCAACCTCTCTACCGCGTTTTAGGCGGCCGCACCCGAGCGCAAGTACCGGTGTACTTCAGCGGTATCTACGACCACGTCGAGACCAATAAAGAAGCCTATCAAGCCTGGTCCAAAGAATGCGTGGACCAGGGCTGGAAAGCCTGCAAGACCGCTTGCTTTTTCGGCGACTTCTATCCAACCAGAGGAGCAACCGATTTCGGAAGGGCCACCGGCTATATCAGCGCAACGGACATCGACGAAGGCCGCCGCCGCTTCGAGTGGGTACGCGAAGCCGTCGGCGATGCGCTGGAAGTGGGACTGGATCTCCACGCCGCCTTCGATGTACCTTCGGCCATCCGCATCGGAGAAGCGATCCGCGATCTCGATCCCTACTTTATCGAGGAACCGATCCAACCCCATAACTTCTCGGCCCTCAAGGAGGTCCGAGAGGGCGCTGGCGTACCCATCGCCGCTGGCGAACGGATATTCTCGCGCTGGGGATTCAAAGAAATCCTCGAACTCAACGCCGCCGATGTCCTCAATCCCGATCTCGCCTGGACCGGCGGCATTTCCGAAGTCAAAAAAATCGCTTCCTACGCCGAAGTCCACTACGTCCCCATCGCTCCCCACAACTACGGCCCGCTCTCGTGTATGGCACTCGCCCATCTGATGGCCGTACTGCCCAATACCCGCCATTTAGAATACACTGCACACCACTATTCGGGCTGGAATACCTACATCGACGAACCCATCGAAGCCCGTGAAAGCATGCTCGACGTGCCAGAACGACCGGGACTAGGCCGCGAATTGAGCGCCGCAATGCTAGAGTTGGAGCGAACAGTAATCGAAGTGCCTTGATCGAAAAACGTCCGGGCTTGCGAGTGCAGGGCTAGTAAACGGGGCAAGGGCGCTCTCAGCCGAAATCCAGACCTGAGACCACCATAACAAAAGAAGGTCGTCCGA
>CAZFMY010000060.1:0-40577 GCA_964520345.1 uncultured Gemmatimonadaceae bacterium
GTGCACTCGATGTGCCAGCCGGGAAAGCCCTTGCCCCAGGGGCTCTCCCATTCCATCTGCCGCTCTTTGTCGGTGGGACTGAACTTCCATAGTGCGAAATCGGTTATTTTG
Organism: uncultured Gemmatimonadaceae bacterium; assembly: GCA_964520345.1. Taxonomy (GTDB): domain Bacteria; phylum Latescibacterota; class UBA2968; order UBA8231; family UBA8231. The sequence continues at coordinate 112 of CAZFMY010000060.1, forward strand.
CGCTTCTGACCCAGGTCGACGCGCTGGCCTCCCTGCAGGCCTTCGATATCGAGGCGGGCCAGATAACCGTAATCGTCCAGTTTCGAGGTGTCGAAGTAGATGCCGTCATCGGTGCGGTAGGTGTAGCCCTTTTCCTCGATGCCGGCGATGGCGGCAATCTGTTCCTCGATGTGTTCGGTGGCCCGGCACCAGGTATGAGGCGTGAGCACGTTGAGCCACTCGAGTTTCTCTTGAAAATCCGCGGTGTAGTGCGCAGCCATTTCCCAGGCCGTCATGCCGGTGCGGCGCGATCCAGCCTCCATCTTGTCTTCACCGGTATCGCCGTCGGAAGTCAGGTGGCCGACATCGGTTATATTAACCACGTGCTGCACTTGATAGCCGCTGTATTCGAGTGTTCGCCGCAAGATATCCTCAAAAAGATAGGTCCGCAGGTTGCCGATGTGCTGGTAGTTGTAGACGGTCGGGCCACAGGCGTAGAGGCGGACGGTCGGCGGCTCTAGGGGGGCGAAAGGACGTGCCTGGCGTGCATAAGTGTCGAAAAGATGGAGTGCCATAGGGCCGATCTATGATTGAGGAATTTAAAGGGATCTGGATAAATTGGGTCAGGGGTTGAGTCTGCGCAAGGGCTGGAATTACTGGATATAAGCACTTGGTTTGCGGGTTGGGACGACTTTGATATCGTCAGGGCACTTTGCGACCGCGTCGGGGATCTCGCCTTGCCACCAACTCGGAGGTTGGGGAAAGGCAAAAACCCGATGCCAGGCCAGGACTAGGGTGCGGCGCTGGTCGGTTTGGTTGGGCCAGGCGGCGTGCATCAGTCGCGCGTCGGCGATGATCAGGTCGCCGGCCGCGAGCGGCACGTCGATGGAGTCGGGATGGTCCATAAAGACGGGATGGTCCAGGTCTTCAATAGATTGAATTTCGGGGCTGTGAGCGTCGGGCAGTCTCTCGTGTAGTTCGATTCGTTTTCTGTGCGTGCCGGGGATGACGCGCAGGCAACCGTTTTCGCGGTTTGTATCGGTCAGATAATAGGAGAGAAAAATACGCGTCGGCCAGGGAGCGGCGGCCTCTGGATGGTTCCAATTGGTGAAGTCCTGATGCCAGTAAAGCGGCGGTCCGTAAGCCGGTTTGGAGAGCAGAATGATGGCATCATCGGCGCGAAGATTTTCCAGGCCGATTTCGCTGCAGACCTGTACTTGTGAAGGGTAGTCGATGATGCGTTCGACGATGGGATCGGTGCGGAAACGTTCGTCTTCCTCGCGGTTCATTTCCCGCCACCGACGCTCGGTCCAGACATGGATATCGCTGCCTTGATAACGGTATTTGGGGTCGACTGGCAATCTGGCGAATATATCCGCGGACCAGGCGCGCAGATCTTCGAGCAGTGGATTCTGCAGGAGTCCGGGAATGACGGTATAGCCGAGTTCGACCAGCTGGTTGCGATGAGCGATGGCATCGGTGGCCGTTAAGATGCGTTGCATAGGTGGGAATTTCCTGAACTGGCAAATTGGCAGTTCAGAGAATCGTTTTAATCGGACAAGCCAGGAGAATCAGCGATGCCGATTAACAGGAGAGCAAGTCGAAAAAACGTTTCTCCGATATCGGTAGTCGAATCAACGATTAGTTAGTCGATTGATTCGGCGACTACTCGGCGAAGAGTTTAATATACTCAGTATGGGAGATATTTGCTTTGTGGCTCAAAAGGAATCTCTGTTCGAAACCGAGCGATTGTTGTGCCGATAGCCAATGATCGACTCTCGATATCGTTCCGAATTGGAATATACGCCGATAAGGGGCTTTCGATGGAGTTGCACCGTATTATGATCTCATTGGGTTATGGCGCCGATGTGGCGGAACCCAGCTCAGTTTGTTGAGCAGTTTTGGGATGTGCGATTGATGGTACGACACGCCAAATTGCTGGGTGATAAAATTGGCAATGAGGTTATAGGTCCAGGTTCTATTCCTGAAACCATGGGCGGATGGCCCTTGTTCGAGCAGGCTGATGAGAGTGGTCTTTTGCTCTCCGTTGAGGCGCGGAGGTGCGCCGGGGGAATGGCGAGTGCGCAGAGATTGAGTGCCACTGCGGTGTACCCGACGGATCCAATTGCTAACCGCGGTTTGACTGACGCCGAGGCTTGAGGCGATGTCTTTCTGTTTCCAACCAGATTGTTTGAGCTGCCAGGCGCGGAGGCGCAAGGCTTCGCGTTGGTCGGACGGAACGAATTCCACGATTGCCATAAAAAAGCTCCTCATACAGTTAAAATCCAATAAACTGTGATAAAAGTGGCAAGTTTTATGCCAGAAATTCATTTTTATTCGTTAACTGTACAAGTTGTTGTTATTATGATCTTTATTAGAATTTTGAATTTGGGATAAAATAAAGTAATGGAACACAAAAGGACGATATATCGCCCCTGCTTATGTCCTGGGAGTGATTTCGCCTTCGTGGGGCGGAAAAACAAGGGGCGATATTTAATACCCTATAGGACGATATGTCGTCCTTGTCGTTCGATGCCTAATTTCTTCATGCGGCTGCGGAGAGTTGAAGGGGGCAAATTCAGAATCTTAGCAGCGCCATCAGGGCCTTTGACAACCCAGCCCGTCTTTTCCAGAATGGCCAAAATGTGTCGCCGTTCGTTTTCTTCCAGAGTCATAGGCTTGAGTTGTTGCGGCGGATCCAGAGAGGGTAGGACCAGAGCAATATCGGGGGCGAGAATGGTCGATTCCTTGCAGACGATCACTGCTCGTTGTAAAACGTGCTCGAGTTCGCGGACATTCCCTGGCCAGTCGTAGGCCTGGAGCAGGTTTATGGCCTCGGGGTGCAGGTGGGTGACAGTTTTGTCGAGATGGGCTGCCATCTCTTTCATGAAGTGATTGGCCAATTGGGGAATGTCCTCGCGGCGGTGGTGGAGAGGAGGCAACTCTAAGGGAAAAACCTGGAGGCGAAAGTAAAGATCTTCGCGAAATGAGCCGTTGGCAACCATCTGCTGCAGGTTGCGGTTGGTTGCCGCAATGACGCGGATATTGGCCTTCAGGGATTCGGTGCCGCCTACTCGCTCGAAGGTTCCTTCCTCGAGTAGGTTCAAGAGTTTGACCTGAGCTTCGAGGGTCAGATCTCCGACTTCATCGAGAAAGAGGGTTCCACCCTGGGCAAGTTCGACTTTGCCCGGTTTGCGCGAAATGGCGTTGGTGAAAGCGCCCTTCTCATGGCCAAAGAGCTCGCTTTCGATTAGCCCCGAGGGCAGGGCGCCGCAGTTGACCTGGATCAGGGGAAAGTCGTGCCGCATGCTCAGTCGGTGCACGGTGCGTGCGATCAAGCCTTTTCCGGTACCGGTTTGGCCGAGAATGAGGATCGTCAGGTTGGTTTTGGCTACCTCGTTGATTTGAGAAAGGACCCGGCGCAGGGCCGTACTATGGCCGATCAGGGACTCCTTCTTGAGGGTTTCGTTCTCGCTAAGGATTTCGAAACGGGGATCGGGCTGGACTTTGAGCAGTACGGCTGCTGGCTCGGATCGATTGAAATCGCGGTCGATGCAGCGGACTTCAAAGCTGTAATCGCCCGGGGGCAATTCCTGGTAACAGGCGCTCATGGTCGGATTGAGGGACTCTTGCCACTCCTCTTCGTAGCCCAGGAGTCGATGATAATAATGCATGTTTGTAGGATGGGTGCGAAAGCTGATACTTTTGAATTCGAAGATAACCTGTCGGACTTCGGCGGTTATCTCGATTTCATTGATATTCTGGTATATCTGGTCGGCGATGATCCTGGACACGCGACAGCGGGGTGGAATGGAACTGGGTTGATAGCGGATGACGTGATGTAAGGTCGCGAACCAGAATTGGCCGGTTCGGCTTGCGCAGATGCTGGTTACCGATGAGAGTTGCGGCGCATGCATCGTTTGGAAGATCTGACCGTCGTAGCGAGCAATTCCATTATCGGTGCCGAGCCAGAGGTAGCCTTTAGAGTCTTCATAGAGGCAGCGTATGCGATTGTTGGGCAATCCGTTCTCAGTGGAAAAATTTTTAAAACCGATGCCATCGAAGCAGCTCAGGCCGCCCAAAGTGGCGATCCACAGACGACCGTGGCGGTCTTCGAGCAGGTCCTCCACGCGATCGTCGATTAGGCCTTCAGCACTAGTGAGGAATCTGAAGCCTGCTCCTGGGCGCAAGTAGCCGATCCCCCTTCCCTTGGTTTTATCTGTCGAGGTTCCCAGCCCGAACCACAGGACGTCTTTGCGGGAAATGATGAGTGCAGTTATGCAATCTTCTGGATCGGAGTTTGTGTCTTTAAAGAGGACGTTAAAGTTTTTGCCGTCATATTCTGCGATTTGTACGGTGTCGTCTTCATTGTTTAAATAGCCGATGATCAGCTTGTCCTGGTGGTCGGTAGTTAGGGACTGTACGACGATGTTGGCGAGGCCATGGCTCTGACCAGGCCAATCGAAGCGCTCTCCGTCGTAGCAGACCAGGCCGCGTTCTCCGCCAATGTAGAGGGCTCCTTTATCGTTGTCGCAAAGTGCCCAGCACCGTCCCAGATCCACGTCTTCTTGCGGGCTGACCCTTTGTTGTTGGTCATAGCGAATGATGCTTTTTTGCAGTGGGGAAAAGATCGGGGCAAAACCCATCCATAGATGCTCGTGCTGGTCTTCGAGAAGGGTGAAGGGGCCTTCGGGTGGAATGCCGTCTTCCGTGCCAAAGACCTGTATGCTTTCGGGGTCCCAGCAACTGGCGCCCCCACCCCAGGTGCCCATCCAGATATGGCCTTCGCGATCTGTGAAGACGCTGTTGATTACGTCGTAGGCCACCCCGTCCTGAACGGTCAGGCGCATGAATTTTCCCCCGTCGTAGCTGATTACCCCCCCGCCCGAGGTGCAGAACCAGGTACGCCCCGCGCGGTCCGTTTGGATTTTGCGGACTATGCCGCCAGTGGAGAAGGGTTCGGGGTGGAAGGTCTCATCGATAAAGCGACCTATGGTATTATTTCCCCCTATCCAGAGGTCACCTTGCGCATCGATATTGAGCGCGTAGGCATAGTTGCTTTCTGGTAATCCTGCTGCCGAGTCGAAATGGCGAAAGGAGTGGCCGTCGTAGCACGAAAGGGTAGTGAATGCGAGCCAGACGCATCCCTGTTCATCCATGGAAATGCCGTTACAGCCTCGGAAATCGTTCTCGGCTAAGGGTTTATTCCGCGAGCGCAGGTATTCGGGGTAGAGATTGTGAAAGGTTTGGTCCTCGTAGTAGCCGAGGGTCCCTTCTCCGCCGAACCAGACGCGACCGTAGCGGTCTTCGGTGATATAGCCAATGCTGCTGTTGGAAACGCCGTCGTTGTTGTTGAAGTGATGAAATTGCTGGCCATCGAACCAGCATGCTCCGCCGTCGCGGGTGCCGAACCACAGACGGTCTTGACTATCGAGGAAGATAGCCATGACCTGGTTACCGCTGAGGCCAGAGATTCGGCTGAAGGTGTGGAATTCGTCGCCATCGAAGCGGCTGGCGCCGCTGTCCCAGGTTCCGAACCACAGATAGCCATCGCGGTCTTCGGCTATATGTTCTACTTGGATGCCGGCTAGACCTTCAGCCAGCGAGTAGGTGCGCCAAGTACCTTTGACTGATTGGGTCGTATGATCAGTGGTCAGCTGGTCTATGGGGCCCTTCTGGCTGCCAAATCCCTGAATCTCACTGACCGCCATCCCCGTGACGCCCAGCCCGTTTAGCGCCTCTTTCACTTTTTCCAACGCATTGGGTCGGACTACGCACTTTAGCAGTTTCATTGTTAGCCGTACTCATCATTGACGGGTAAAAAAGCCAAAGCTGCAAGAGTTAACCACGCCATCTAATCGGTTCCGGTGGGGATTGTGTTCAGATCCTCTGGGATCACTATCATTGTACATTCTAAAGTGTTGCAAGGCTGCGGTCAACATTACAGAAGTTGGTTGGCGATCTCGGCATTGCGGATTCTGGTTTGGGTCCAGGTGCTATCGAATTTGATACTGGTGCTCCACTCCGCGTGGAGTACGGATTGTATCAGGTGCCAGCCGGCGATGCGTTCTCGCTCGATGCCCAGGTCTTCGGAGAGGATGGCGATCCGTCTTTCGGTAGTACCTGCGGGATCGGGTCTGTCGAAGAGGCGGTTGCCAAGTAGGGGGCCGACTTCGCAGGTGGGTTCGCCGGCGTAGCCCTTGGGGTCTATGGCGAGATGAGGTTCGCGGTGGGCTGAGAGGATATTCCAGTGGTGCAGATCGCCGTGCAGGAGGACGTGTTGCTGGTTGTCGGCCAGGTACGCAACAAAAAGGTATTGGGCCTGGTCTACGAGCGACCGGGGCAGAGGACAAGTGCCGTTTTTGAGGTGGTAACGAACTTGGTCGAAGTATGGAGACCAGGTGTCCTCGATAGTGCGAAAATGGTGGTTGGTGGGTAGGGATTGCCAGAGTTTGCACATGACTCGGGCGGCGATGCGCGTGGCCTCTTCGTCGTTCTCGATTGTCGCAATAGGAATGCCGGGTTCTAATTTTTCCAGCACCAGGGCGCCCAGTCCAGCATCGCTGTCGATGAGCCGGGCACTGCCGCGCCCAGCATAGAATTCGAGCGTCTCAACTTCGCGTTCCCAGTCGGCGCCGGGCAGGCCGATTTTGAGGATCAGTTCCTCGCCGTTGGTTCCATGGGCGGGGACCACGTAGTTTATCGCGGGTTGGAAGGGAGGGGTGTCAATCTCGAGGTCGAAGCGTGCGGCGCACTGAGCGAGGATTTCTCCGATGTGGGCGACCCACGTAACGGCTTGCTGATGGTCGGAGCCGACCAGGCGGGCTACCATGTCCTCCGGCAGGATGGGTGGTCTAATCAGCGGGGTGGACAAGTCGCGCTCCATAACGATGTCTTCGGATCCATGTTTTGCAGTGCAGTGGTGTGCGAAGTCGAGTCCAAGCGCGGTGAATAAATGATAGAAGGTTTTGCGCTTGCTGTCTGCGCGGGCCCATATTCTGGTGGCGTTGAAGTCGGCGAGATCTCTCAGCAGCCTATTGATTAAAATGGCGGCGACGCAGCTTTTGAGGTTCTCGTCGGTCATGATCAAATAGATGCGAAAATGGTGGGATTGCGGGCCCTCTTCAAGCGTGGCAAATCCCTCTATGGAGTTGCGGGTGATAGCGACGTAGCGGCGCTGGGCCCAACTGGTGCTGTCGAAGTTTTGTCGCTCGGCAAGCCACTTCCGGTTGTTGTTTGGAGAACCGGGGACGGCGCGGTTGGCCAGGGCCAGTATCTCTGGCCAATCGCTTTCGCCTGCTGGGCGTATCGAAAGTCCTTCACTCAATGTTGATGGTCCAGGATTTCAGGTTGCGCGTCCATGGCTTGTGCGGGACTTTTACATTACTCGGGATCTATATCTCTCTTCGTTGTGCGATCTGCGAATCGCGTGTGCTTCTGCTGACTCGCTCGGGAGGAGTCTGCAGGTCCAGATTTTCGATCTCGGTTTGGCGGGAGATGCACTGCGCAATCTGGGTAATTGGGTTTAAACGGACTTTATCCTATACTAGATAAATGTTTAAGGTCCATGTCAATAGGGAGTGCGGATTTGTCGCGACCTGAATCGTGTGAAGAACTGCTCCAGGTAATGGTTGGCTTTGATACGGTCAATGCGAATATCTCCGGTCGAGCCGATGCCGAATTGGCCCTGGCGAAATATCTGGACGACCTAGCTCAGCATTTCGGTTTTACGACGCTGCGACTACCGGTTGCTGGGGAGGGATTCAACTTATTGGTGAGCCATCAGATCGATGAACAGGCGCCCTGGTTGCTCTTTGAAAGTCATCTCGATACGGTCAGTATTGAGGGGATGAATATCGACCCGTTTGCTGGAGAAATCCGCGATGGAAGGCTCTATGGGCGCGGCGCGTGCGATACCAAGGGATCCGGTGCCGCGATGCTCTGGGCTTTAAGGGGTTATGCCAGTCAGGAGATCGGCAAACCAAATAATATTGCCATTGTTTTTACGGTTGACGAAGAAATTTACAAAACTGGAGTGCGGACTTTTGTCAAAAATCACTTGCCGATGCTGGGGTGGAAACCTGCCGGGGTGATTGTGGGCGAGCCGACTCGACTCAGGCCGGTTGTGGCCCATAACGGGGTTGTGCGCTGGTCGATTAAAACGCGTGGGCGGGCTGCCCATTCTTCCGAACCGTCGCAGGGTTATTCGGCGATCAGTGCGATGGTTAAAGTAGTTGCGGCATTAGAGGAAGAATACATTCCCGGCCTTTCGGTCGTACATCCGTTGACCGGCAAGGCGCAATGTAGCATCAATTTGATTCGTGGTGGTGCGCAGATCAATATTGTGCCCGAATACTGCGAGATTCATATCGACCGGCGGGTAGTGCCGGGCGAGGATCCCCAGGACGTATTGCCCGCGGTCGAAAAGATTCTCGAAAATTTGCGCCAGATTGACGCCGGTCTGGAAGTGGTCCAGGACGATCCGGCGATGATCGATTTTCCGCTCGATCCTGCTGGTGGGGAAGCCTTTGCCACTTATGTACAGCAGGTGCTGCTGGCGATGGGGTTTGCCAGCGAGCCAGCCGGGGTGGGCTATGGGACCGATGCCAGTAGTTTTGGCCTGGCGGCGGTCCCCGCCCTGGTGCTCGGCCCAGGCGATATCTCCCAGGCGCATACCGCCGATGAGTGGATCGAGAGGGACGAATTGTGCCGGGGAGTCGAGGTGTACGGTGCGTTGATGCGGACGCCTTTGGATGGCTGAGTATCGTTTCTGAGCTATATCTATTCGATCTGTATTCCCGACCTTCTATTGCACTAGCGGTGTCATCGAGGTCGAGTCGAGTTTCGATTTTGGCATCGGCTTTGTGTTGGTGGCAGCGGTAGAGGTCGAACCCCTTCCAGGTTAGTGTGCCGTTCGAACTTTTGTAGCACTACCCGCCGTTGTGCCCGGCTGGGACCTGGCCGAAGGTACAGCCGATTCCGTAGTGCTTCATCATAAACCTTCTGCACTGCATCGCCCTGGTGTCATTCTTATACGCTTTAAGCCCAGCTAGCGATAAAGCTCTCGAGCGCAATCTCGTCGGGCATCTTGTTGGGCTCGTAGGGCGAGGTGTCGCCCTGAAACGAAGGGGTCTCGCGTGCTACCGGTACTTGCAATAAGCGGTCGAGTTCGGAGAAACGGCGCTTTAGAACGATGCCGTCTTCCGAGGTGAAGTGGCTGCCGAGATAGGTGAAGTCGCGGCCATTGCCCCAGAGATCGGAGGCTGGCGCTTCTCCGCTTAAGAAGCGTTGCAGTTTAAGGTTTATGCGGTGGAGCATGGCGAGGGAAACGGCGCGCCCCTGCGATGAGGGATGTACTTGCTCGAAGTATTGGGTAAAGGTGTCGGAGCAGCGATCGATCGTCGCGCGAAAGAGCTGGGTGAAGAGGTCGAGTTCGGTGAAAAATAGCCGGTCCCAGGTCTCGAATCGTTCTCGGATTTCCGGTTGTAGATAGTGGTAAAAGCCAGGCTCCCAGTGACGCCAGTGCACATTGGGCATCGCGGTGTAGCCGAAGGGGCGGAAACCGGGATGGATAGTGCGACGCAGTTTGCGGGTGTAGTTGCTGCCCCAATGCAGGAGCAGGTGGGTGTAGACAACCCCGTCACCAGGCCCGAGCTCGACAGGTATGCTCCCGGGCAGTGGAACGGACGAGTTAGCGGCTAAGTGGCGATTTTCGGCTTCGGTATTGGATCGGTGGTGGCTTCCGGGTACGACCCAGAACACGTTGTCCTCATAGAGGGCGATATTCCACTGGAGATAGCTGGGGCCGTGGTGTTGCATATTGGCGATCATGCCCTCTAGCGGAGCAGGATCGCCAACGCCGATATCGCGGTGCCATCTGGCCGGACCGGCATCGTGGCTTTCGCTGCTGCAGATACAGCTGAAGTTGTGGGGCACGATATGTTCGGCGTCGATGAGTTGGCGACAGACCTCCAGGCAGTGGTCGCTGGCCAGGAATTCAATAACACCAATCGAATCGGCGTCGGAGTCCATATCCAGTTGGAGCCTGGGTTGTCCCGAAGCGGTCCAAGTCCCGCAGGCCGGGTCGGTGGGCAGACGTCTTTGCAGGGCTAGGTCGCGGCGGCGGTCGACCATATGCTCGATGTTCGCGCGCAGGGATTCGAGTGTGGTGGGATCAATGAGATTGCGGAGAATCAGGAAACCCTGCTCTTTGAATCGCTGGTGGTCAATCGACATGGAGAAGACCTCTGTTTGGATCTGCTGGTAGCTAGGTCGAGATCGCAAAGCCACAGCTATTGTGCGAAAATAATTGTCGATTTTAGATTAGCTGATTTTAGGACCTTGGGTCAAGAGCTGATACGCTTCGGGTTGATCGTGGAAAGGCGGTTGGTCCGTAGGCGATCGATACTGGTGTTCTAATTGACACTAATGGGTCGTTTCGCTACATTTTCGCCGATTTTTCCATCGATGCGGTAGGGCCGGGGTCTTATCGCTGGTTTCGCTGCCGCCATGATTCACTTGTGAGTACCTTTAGCTCTTTGTTTTTTGTCGATGTGAGACGGTCTCCATTTTTTTTGCGTGCTGCGTTCTCGGGCCTTCAGGTTCTGGTTGTCTTGGTACTCTGTCCGGGTTGTGATCTGGGAGATCCCAAGACCGAGGAGTTGGCTCCCGGTGTGGCCTACCACAAGATCCACGTGCTCGAAGGGCCATGGTGGGTCCACGTGGTTGAACTGGATCTCCCTCGGGCCTGGGCGGCAGGGATTCGTTTGCGTACGGCTTTAGCTCATTCGGAACGGGGTGGGGTACAAAAGACCAGCGCTCTGGCAGCAGGTGCCTTGGCAGCGATCAATGGGGATTTTCTCTACGCAAGTAAGACGGGTCATACCGCGGGCCTGCAGGTCCACGCGGGCAGCCTGATTCGCACGCCGCAGCGTCGCTCGGCCTTTGCGATTACCGAGGCGGGCGAGCCGCTGATCGCGGTATATCAGATGGAATTGGGTCTGTTGACGTCGGGGGAGCAAAATTTCCGTGCTCAGGGTTTTAATCGCGAACCGGAGAGTGACGAACTCGTCGTGTACAATCACCATGCCCAAGTATGGCACGATTCGGTACGGGCTGCACTCGGTTTCATATTGCAGGGGCTGGGTGATATTTCGATCATCAACGACACGGTTTCGGCCCGGGTCCAACAGGTTCGGCGCCGGGCCTGGCCGCTATTGCTGAATCGCGGTCAGTGGCTTGTAGCTGCCGGGGCGGAGTATCGGGAAGTCACGTCGATTGCCCCGGGAGATACGGTGCAACTCTATTGTCGTCTGCTCCCGGCTCGTGGCAAGTTGATGGAGGCGATTGGAGGAGGACCGCGGATCTTGCGCGACGGAGAGGTGGCTATCGAGGTAGAAAAGGAGCGGCTGAGCCGCTCCTTTGCCGAGGAGCGACATCCGCGTACGGCGATAGGATATTCTCAGAACCAGCAGGTACTCTTTCTGGTCGCCGTCGACGGACGGCAGCCGGGCTATAGCATCGGGATGAGTTTACAGGAATTGGCTTTGTTCATGCGTAAGCGCTTAGCTGATTTTTCACTCTCCCGCGAAAATGCCTACCAAGCTTTTAATCTCGATGGAGGGGGGTCGACGACGATGGTTGTCGACGACCAGGTCGTCAATAGCCCCTCCGACCCCACTGGCGAAAGGCCAGTGCCCAATGCCTTATTGGTCGTTGCTCCCGAAGCCGGAGAGGATATGCCCTAATGCCCACATTTCGCGCTCTAGATCTCGACACCCTGGCGCGCACCTGCCTGGATCGGGTCGGTGTTCCGCAGGAAGATGCTGCGCTGGTTGCAGATCATTTGGTAGAAGCCGGTTTGATGGGGCACGACACGCACAGCGTGTTGCGCCTGCCGCAATACGTCGATATGGTGCGTGATGGTGTGGTAGAGCCGGGAGCGGAGCTGGAGATCTTGACAGAGAGCGATTTCGGGGCGCAGTTGAGCGGTCGGTGGAATTATGGTCCAGTGACGGCTACGGGGGCCGTTCGTCTGGCGCTCGATAAGGTCGCGGATGGTGCAGTGGCGGTAGTGGGGGTGCGCGATTGCAATCACGTAGCGCGACTCGGGCGTTTCACCGAAGTGGCTGCTCGTGAGGACGCTATTTGCCTGATGATGGCCAACGGCCACGGCGGCGATTGGTCAGTAGCTCCATTTGGGGGTCGAGATCGCCGCTTGCCGACCAATCCGATCTGCTGCGGTATTCCCACCGGTGGCGATTGGCCGATCGTGCTGGATATGACCACCAGCATGATTTCAGGCGGTGATATGCGGTTGCTGCGCAACCAGGGCGAAGATGCACCAGCGGGTATGATCATCGATGCAGAAGGCAAGCCGACCACCAAGGTCGAGGAGTACTATGGTCCACCACAGGGCTCGATTCTGCCCTTGGGTTTCCCCGGCAGCGGGCACAAGGGGTACGGACTTTCAGTGCTGGTCGATATTTTGGCAGGTTCGATTTCGGGAGCGGGAATGACGCAGGAGGCACCTGAGCGCACGGGCAACGCGCTCTTTATTGCAGTGCTCAAAGTCGAGGCCTTCCAGCCCTTGCAAGAATTTTACGCCGAGGTCCAGGGCTTTATCGAGTGGATCAAGTCGTGTCCGCCCGCAGAGGGGTTTGAAGAAGTCTTGCTGCCCGGCGAACGGGCCTATAGGCGGGGGTTGGAGCGGCGGCGCGATGGATTGTATGTGGATGAAGCCGCTTGGGAGCAGATCGGGGAGTTGGCCGTTGAATTGGGGGTAGAGCTGCCGGTGGAGGTATCGAAGTGCTAGGCGAGTGATTTCGCCGACTCTGTAAGGGATTGAAGTCAACGCTAAAAAAGGGAGGGATTTAATATGTTAGCTATAGGTATTGTGGGTCTGGGAGGGATAGGTAACAACCATGCTCGCTGTTACACGGAAAATAAGCACGCCAAAGTCGTGGCGGTGTGCGATATCATCAAAGAGAAAGCCGATGCTGCCGCCGAAGAGTATGGAGCACAGGCCTTTTATAGTGTTAAACAAATGCTCAAAAGCGGGATCCGGCTTGACGGCTGTTCAGTGACGACGGCTGGGATAGAAAATGGTGGTGATCACTACCAGCCGACGATGGAGTTGCTCGGGGCGGGGATTCCAGTTCTGGGGGAGAAGCCGATTTCGAACGAGATTTCCAAGGCGCGGCGGATGGTGGCCCTGGCCAAGAAAAAACGGGTGCCTTATGGGATTAACTTAAATCATCGTTTCACACCGGCGGCGGTCAGGGCTAAGCAATGGCTCGATGCTGGACGATTGGGTGAGCTCAATATCGTCAATATGACCATGTGGATTAACAATCCCAACGAGTCGAGTCCGTGGTTCCACATCCGGGCGCTGCATCCGCACTCACTGGATGTAATGAGTTATTTTGCCGGGGAAGTGGATCGAGTACAGGCTTTTTTCAAGAAGGGGAAAGGGCGCAAGATCTGGTCCAATGTCCAGGCTAACCTCCTCTATAAGAATGGGGTTATCGGGCACTTGACCGGTTCGTACGATGCGGGGGGCAGCTATGGATTGGAGACCTTGGAATTGGTGGGGTCGGAGGGGCGGGTAATTATCAATGAAGCCTGTGAGAAACTGTCGTTCTACCCGCGCTTCTCCAGGGAGGTGGAGTGTTTTGATCACCTTGGAGGGATGGGTGGATTCGGCGATACCTTTCCGGAGCGGATCGGGGCGTGGGTAGATGATTTACGCAAGGGAGTATCGCCAGCGAAAGTCGATGCAAAGGGAGCAGATGCGTTGAAGGTGCAGTTAGTGATAGAGGCGATTATCGAGAGTTGGGAAAGTGGCGAGGTAGTGAAGGTTCAACACAAATAGATGAAGTGTGGGCCTCGGTTGAGCAGGTTGTGAGATCGCTCATTCCGCAGGACAACAAGGACTGAGACTGATGCTATGATAAAAGTCGGGGTTATTGGACTCGGACCTATCGGCAACAGGCATGCCCGGATCTATGCGGAGATGGAGAATTCCGAATTGGTGGCGGTATGCGACCTGGATCGCGAACGGGCCGATGCGGCAGCCGCGAGTCTGGGTGTGCAGGCGTTCTACAGCGTGCAGGCGATGCTGGATAGAGTCGAGTTAGATATGGCGAGTGTCGCCACAGGGGGGGAAGAGTACGGGAGCGACCATTACCAGCCGACCATTGAGGCTCTGGAGGGTGGGTTACACGTGTTGTGCGAGAAGCCGATTTCCAATGAGATCGGGCCTGCCGAGGAGATGGTGGCGCGGGCAAAAGAGTTGGGGCTTTGCTTCGGGGTCGATCTAAATCATCGCTTTACGCCGGCGGCGCGATTGGCGAAGAAATGGATGGACGACGGTCGGATCGGCCATTTGCTTTTTGTCAATATGAGCATGTGGATCCAGAACCCTCGCGAGTCGAGTCCGTGGTTCCAGATCAAGGCGTTGCATCCCCATACGGTAGATATCATGCGCTATTATTGCGGAGATATCGAGGCGGTACAGTGCTTTGCCTTGAAGGCGCCGGGGCGCTCAATTTATTCGACGGCGCAATTCAATATGCGTTTCAAGAATGGATGTCTGGGGCATCTGACCGGATCGTACGATATCGAGCGCGGACATCCGATGGAGCGGTGCGAAGTAGCGGGATTGAAGGGGCGATTCGTCGTCGATGATATGTATTGCGGAGCGACTTTGTACCCAGCGGGGGATATGGAGAAACGGGTCTATTCAAATCCAGTCTTCGGCGGGATGCGCGATTTCGATGATACTTTCAGAAATAGACTGGCCTCTTTTGTCGATCAGCTGGAACAGGGGGTGGATCCGGAGGCTATCGATGGTTCGGGGGAAGATGGCTTGCGAGCACAGAAGGTGCTGGCAGCAGCGATTGAGTCGGTGCAGAGGGAAGAAGTGGTCTACGTCGAGGACTGATGGTGGATTACAACGAGAAGATGATTGCGGCCAAGGCCAAGTTGCTCGAGCGATTCAAGGAGCAAGGGCCGCGCCAGATCGATGCTGATAGGGAGCGTCTGCCTCCTGGTCAGCATCTCACCAAAGGATTCCCGGTGCTCGATCTGGGGGTCAAGCCGAAGTTTAACCCTGAACGCTGGCGGTTCAAGGTTGAAGGGGCGGTCGAGGAGTCTCTGGATCTGGGCTGGGAAGAATTTGCCGAATTGCCGCGCGCTTCACAAACTTCCGATTTTCACTGTGTGACGACCTGGTCCAAATTCGATGTCGAGTGGGATGGGGTAAAGTTTATCGATCTGGCGTCGATGGTGCGGCCAAGTGCGGCGGCGCACTTCGTTGTTGCTCATGGTTTTGATGGTTATACGACTAATCTGCCACTGATCGATTGTCTCGCTGAAGACGTAATCCTAGCCGACCGGCTCTACGGAAGTCCATTGCCGATCGAACATGGAGGACCGATGCGCCTGGTCGTGCCTTCTCTCTACGCATGGAAATCGGCCAAGTTTCTGAGTAAACTGGTCTTTGTTGCTGAGGACCAGCCCGGATTCTGGGAGGAGAGGGGTTACCACGACCGCGGCGACCCCTGGAGCGAAGAGCGCTACGGCTAAAAGATGCTCATGCCATGGCGAACCTCTTCGAGCGCGGTTCGGAGCCCGCGCGCGGCTTCGTCGGCTGCGGCGAGTCGTTCTGCAAATTGTTCGAATAGTTCGGGTTGGCCTTGGCGGGCTCCCTGGATGGCCAGGTCGAAGGCTTCGAGGCGGAGGCGGAGATAATCTTGCAGGTGTTTGTGTACCGTTGTCAACTCGGGAGCAGGAGCGGGGTCTTGCACTTGGGCTGCGAGCTCGATTAGCTTGGGGCGGAATCTGGTCTCGATCAGCGGTACAATGACATCGCTGGAAACCGAGTCGCCAGGTACTGCACGAGCGATATCCTTGTCCAACGCACGCAAGGCCTGGAGTACGGGTTTCAGGTCTTCGAGATAATCGTCAACAATATCAAGGGTGGAGGGTGGATCGTTTTCATCAGTGGATTCGCCACAGCCCAGAGCCCAAAGACAGCAACACAGTACTGCAGCCGTTCTTTTCATCACTTCAGCTCGTTCCTTTCACAAAGTGTGTATTCGGTGCCCTCGCTGGCGGCGTCGATCGCGATGCCGTTTCCCGTAGCGGCTTTCAGCATGGCGTCGATTTCAACGTCACTGCGGTCGGGGTGGTGGCTGAAGAGGATCAGTTTGCCGACTGCAGCCCGCGAGGCGATGTCGATGCCGTCGTCGATCGAACAATGGCCTTGGCCCAGGTGGTCCGGGTACTCTTCGGCTTTCAGCATCGCGTCGTGAAAGAGCAGGTCCACGCCGTCGGCCAGGCTGATGGTCTGCTGGCGATGGGCTTCTGTTAGATACTCCACATCGGGTACGTATGCGATTGAACGGCCGTCGGCTTCGAGGCGGAAGCCCAGGCAGGCCGCATCGTCGCAGTGGTGGATACGGACGGTTTTGACCTTGACCGCGCCGATTGAGAACTCGCTCGCCGAGAGATCTTTGACTTCTATATCGGCACCAATGCCAGCGCTGAAGAAATTGGGAACCGGGCAGAAGGCGGGTTGCATTTGGGCCAGTAGTTGTGAACGGAGTGCGGCATCGGGACCGTAGATGGTGAGGTGGTTGCCCGGAATCAGCATCGGTGCAAAAAAGGGAATGCCTTGGATATGGTCCCAGTGGACGTGAGTCAGGAGAATATGACCCTGGCCCTGGCCTCGCCCGAAAGCTCCTTTCATGAGATGGTTGCCCAGCCAGTGTATACCCATACCTGCGTCGAGGATCAGTGCGGGGGCATTTTCTGCCTGGATTTCGACACAGACGGTATTGCCTCCGTAGATCTGGGTCCTGGGATGGGGAGAGGACACCTGAGCGCGAGTGCCCCAGATTTTAACCTTCAAGGCAAACCTCTTTTAAAGCGAGAGCTTCAGACCCTCGGCGGAGGCGAATAGATCGAAGGGCGCTTCTTTGCGGTATTGTTCCTGCACAGCATCGATTTCCGAGTCGCTGCGATGCGGCTCGTGATGGAAGAGGGCCAGGCATTCTATTGCGGCCTCATCGCCTAAGCGCAGAGCGTCCTCAGGACGGCTGTGTCCCCAATCGTGTTGATATTCTTCGGGGAGGAAAAAGGTATCGCAAATCATCAGGTCAGCTCTGTGAGCGAGATCACGTGCATTATTTTGCAATTGTTGATGCCAGGCCTGCTCTTCTTCTGGTGAACCATTTTTCATGCCCTCCCCCAGGAGGGTCGGGCCGTAGAGATCGACATCGCTGACGTACGAGAGGGTTTTATTGTCATATTCGATGCGATAGCCGCCGGTGATGCTGGGGTGATTGAGCCGGTGGCAGCTTATTTGCGCATCGCCTATGGTAAACGGTTGGCCGTCGTTCACTTCTATGAACTCGATTTGTGCCTTTCCCTCGTCGATGGAAACCGTGTGAAAGGGGGTCTGTTGTTGAGTGCGCAAGGTGTCGCCTATACACTGGTTGGGGTGGGACAGAGCGTAGACGTGGATATGGGTTTTTTCACTGTCTTGAGGGGCGAAATGGGGAAAGCCCTGGATGTGGTCCCAGTGGGTGTGGCTGATGAGCAGGTGGATCTCTCGTTGGTCGCGTTCGACTAGTTCTCTGCCGAGCGAACGAATCCCGGTACCGGCATCAATAATGAGGCATGTCTCCCCTGCCCATACCTCGATGCAAGGGGTATTGCCGCCGTAGCGTATATTATGTGGAGTTGCGGTGGGATACGATCCCCGCACTCCTCTGAAAGTGATCTGCATGATATGGGTATATTAAGTATACAATGAATCAATCTATGGAAATAGCTTAGGCTTAGTAATTTATGGCGGCTATTTGTATTTTACAAGATCACTTGCGGAGGACCTCAGTTTATATGAATGAAGTGAGAGTAGATTCGGGTGGGGTTGGGATCGACTTGACGAGGAGCAAAAGCGATATTTACAAGGATCTAGGCGTTTGTTATTTTGTTGGTAGAAAAGGAGCTTTACTGCGAAGTGCGGGCACTTTTTTATAAAAATATCATTGTGAGTGGTCTGAAAAAAGGCGAGGTCTGAGTAGTTCAAAAAGAACCATAACGCCTCGGAACCACTAATGACATAGCGATTTGAAGTTCCATTGTTGAAGACAAGTGGCCGTAGTATGATGCGCTTTGAGGAGAAATATGAAAAATAGCCCAAAAAAGTCGGGATTCAGCGAGCTGCTATCCCAGCTTTTGATTGCGATTGCTTTGGCGTTGCTGATTCGCACCGGGGTAGTGCAGGCTTTCTATATCCCTTCTGGCTCGATGGAAGATACTCTGCTGGTAGGCGATTATCTCATGGCCAACAAATTCGTCTACGGCGCTCCGATCGACGTGCCTGGAACCAATATTTCTCTCTTCCGCCTACCCGCGCTCCGGGATCCGCAACCGGGTGATATCGTTATTTTCCGCTCGCCGGTGGACGAAGACCGCGATTTGATCAAGCGCTGTGTGGCGATCGGAGGGCAGACGGTGCAAATCGTCAACAAGGTGCTCTACGTCGACGATCAGCCCTTCCAGGATCCGCCACTGGCCAAGTATACCGACCCGAACTACTACCCTGCCGAGATTAATCCCCGCGATCATTTTGGCCCCTATGTCGTACCGGAGAACCATTTCTTCATGATGGGAGACAACCGCGACAACAGCGCAGATAGTCGCTATTGGCGGGCCGTACCCAGGGATCTGATCAAGGGTAAGGCGATGAATATATACTGGTCTTGGTCATCGGACACCCGCGGTCCCTACTATACCGGTTTGAGCTCGTTGCCGGAAGTGGTGGCCACTTTTATTTGGCGTTTGCCTGGCCGGGTGCGCTACGGGCGCCTCGGCGACGTGATCCACTAGTGTGGAGGATGCGATGAACCGCAGGAGTTCGCGCGATTACGACGACGAGTACGACGATCGTTTTGACGAGGTTGAAGCGTCGGAAGAGGAGGTCGAAGAAGAGCCGCTTCGCCTGGTCGATCAATTGCTCGCACTGGCTCCAGATCGCGATTCTGCTAGGCCGTTGCTCTATCAACTCAGGCGTCAACTGATGGAGCGGGAGATCGATTTTCAAGAGGCGCGGCGGGCACTCGTGGAGTTGGAGGACGCTCTTGAGAAGGTGACGGCGCCGGCCAACCGCGTTGGCATTTTCCTGGGGATGCCAAGCGAGAGAATCGCCACGGTTTTCATCGGTGGCTCTGAGTATTATGCCAATGTCGATCCGCGTGTTGAGGTGGACCAACTCAAGATCGGTTGTCGGGTGCTGGTCAACGATGCCTACGCCGTTATCGGCAATTTGGGATATAGCCCCTCCGGCCCGGTAGCCAAGGTTGGCGACTTGCTCGACGGGGGGCGCTTGCGGATCTCGCAAGCGCACGGTACTCAGGAGTTGATTTTGGAGCGCTCGGCGGATTTGGCGGACGCCAATTTGCAGGTAGGTGATGAAGTGCGCATGGATCCGGCATTCAAGGTTGCCCTGGAACGGTTGAAATCGGCCGAAAACAAAGAATACTTTATCTCGGATGTGCCAGCGACCCCCTGGGAGAGCATCGGTGGCCAGGAAGAGGC
Organism: uncultured Gemmatimonadaceae bacterium; assembly: GCA_964520345.1. Classification (GTDB taxonomy): domain Bacteria; phylum Latescibacterota; class UBA2968; order UBA8231; family UBA8231. The sequence continues at coordinate 19,699 of CAZFMY010000060.1, forward strand.
GATTCAGGCCATTCGCGACACGATCGAGTTGCCGGCTTTGCATCCCGAACTCTTCGAACGCTTCGAGTACTCGACGCCCAAGGGTTTTCTGCTCTACGGTCCGCCAGGCTGTGGTAAGACGCTGATCGGCAAGGCCACAGCCTACAACCTGGTGCAACATATGCGGCAGGAGGAAGGGGTAGAACTCGAAGAGTATTTCATGCACATCAAAGGGCCCGAGATTCTCAATATGTGGCTCGGCGAGACCGAGCGGATGGTGCGGGAGGTCTTCGCACAGGCGCGGCAGAAGCGCAAAGAGGGCTATTTGCCCTTTATCTTCATCGACGAGGCCGAGTCGATCCTGGGCACCCGACGCTCGATGCGCAGCCATAATATCTCCAATACCGTGGTACCGATGTTCTGTACCGAGATGGACGGTATTGAGTCGTTGCACGACGTGGTGCTGATCCTGGCTTCTAACCGCCAGGATCTGATCGATCCAGCGATTCTCCGGCCGGGACGGATCGACCGCAAAATCAAGGTCGAGCGGCCTAATTACGAAGCCTCACGCGATATTTTCTCGATATATCTCAAGCCCGAATTGCCGATCTCTCGCGAAGAGGTTCAGCGCCACGGGAATCCTGAAGCGGCACGTGAGGCCCTTATTCAAGAAGGATTGGACGAACTCTTTGCCAAGAACGAAGCGTCCCGCTTTCTTGAGGTTGCTTTACGCAGTGGGCGTCAGGAAGTACTTTATCGCGGTGATTTGACCTCAGGGGCGATCATCGCCTCGGTCGTATCGCGGGCCAAAGAGTTCGCAATCAAGCGGGCGATTGCCAATGGCGACTTCGAAGGTGGTATTTGCGGTGCGGATCTGCGCGAGGCGGCGCGGGCCGAATATAAAGAAAACGAAGTGTTCCCGCCCTCAGACAGCATCGAAGATTGGCTCAAACTCCTCGATTACGAACCCGATAATGTCGTGCGGGTGACGCCGATCAGGCCCCAGCCAGAAAAGGCGTCGGAGGCGCGCTACGGCAAGGTGATCTGACGAGATCCATGAGGCGACTCTGCGGGATAGAGACCGAATACGGGATTCAGGTCGACGAAGTAGCGAAAATGGACGTAGTAGTGGAGTCCATGGAATTGATCCGCTGCTATCTGCAGCAGGACTTCGTCGCGATTTGGAATTACGCGCGTGAAAATCCGCGGCTCGATATGCGAGGTTTCGAGGTCGATGAATTGCGCAACGACCAGGATGAAACAGTCCATTTGCAGCAGGATCGTCAGCGCAAGATCCCCCTCAAGGATCTCAAGAGCGATCTGATTATCCACAACGGTGCCCGCCTCTACAACGATCACACCCACCCCGAGTTTTCCACTCCCGAATGCTATGGACTCCACGATCTGGTAGCTGTCGATCGCGCCGGCGAGCGGATTCTCTTGCAATGTGCGCGTCGGCGTACGGATACCCGGGGCGGAGGTGTGGTCCGATTGTACAAAAATAACACCGATTTCGAAGGGCATAGCTACGGTTGTCACGAGAACTTTCTGCTCAGTCGAGAGATTCCTTTCCAGCAAGTGATCGATGGGCTGCTGCCCTTTGTGGTGACCCGTCAGATCTTTGCCGGGGCCGGCAAGGTTGGTGTCGAGCAGGACCACAAGGCCAGGGCTGCTACCTACCAATTGGCTCAGCGCTCGGATTTTTTCGAGGTCATAGCCAGTGTCGATACCATGCACCGTCGGCCGCTGGTCAATACCCGCGACGAGCCGCACGCCGATTCAGCGCGCTATCGCCGCTTGCATTTGATTGTCGGCGATGCCAATATGTGCGAATATGCTACCGCATTAAAAGTTGGTAGTACTGCTCTGGTGATCGATTTGCTCGAGGTTGGCGAGTTGCCTGCTTGCGAGTTGGTCGATCCGATAGGTGCACTCAAGGAGATTTCCCGTGATGAGTCGCTGTGCTGGTCCCTAGGGTTGGCTGGGGGTCAGTCGAGTTCGGCGCTCGAACTCCAAATGCTGATTATGGAAAGGGCTGAGGCTTTGTTCAAAGGCCGTGATGAGGAGACGGATTGGATCCTCGAGGCATGGTCCAGTACCCTGGAATCGCTGGGGAGAGATCCGCAGGAATTAGTCGGACGTCTCGATTGGGTGACCAAGAAGTGGCTCCTCGACGCGTTCGTGGAGTCGGAGGGGCTCGATTGGGAGAAGCCCGAGGATCGGATCTGGCTACAGAGCCAGGACCTCGAATACCACAATATCGATCCGGCCGAAGGACTTTTTCTAATGCTCGAGGATCAAGGGCAGGTCGAGCGCCTGATCACCGATGAGCAGGTGCTCAAGGCGATGGTCGACCCTCCCAGAGACACCCGGGCCTATTTCCGTGGCAAGGCGTTGCAGAAGTTTTCCGACAAGGTGCGCTCGCTGAATTGGGACAGTATTGAATTTGCTCTCGACGACCGTTCCCAGATCGTCGATCTCAAAGATTGTGTAGACGAGGTTACGGCAACTTATTATAATGATGCTTTAGACGCGGCCCCAAATGTCGCGAACCTGCTCGCGAGATTGGCGACTGCCCCCGGGCGGGAGTCCAAAACAGGAGGTGCTAAATGAGCGATTTTATCCATTACCGAGACCGCGCCCCTCGGCCGACCAAGCCGATCGACGATGGTGGCGGGGAGCCGGACGAGGGACCGCGCCGACCCAAGGTTGAGCGTCCCAGTACTGACAATATTCTCAAACGGATGCGCAAAGTGGATCCGAACCAGGCTCGGCGCTATCGTCAGCGCACGGGGCAGTAAGTGTCGATGGAGAGTTGCGATTTTCTGGGGCTGCTCAAGGAGCAGGGGCATTGGCCTCCTGCTCCGGTCGCTGTTCCGGAGGGAAAAATTGAACCGGTCGAGGGCACGACCATTTTGGCAGTGCGCTATGCCGATGGGGTCTTGGTGGCTGGTGACCGGCGAGCGACGATGGGTAATATGGTGGTCTACGATCGCGCCGATGAGGTCTTGAGCATCGACGATGATGCGGTGATGGCGATTGCGGGTTCGCCAGCTATCGCCTACGATATCGCTCGGATGCTGGAGATGTCGGTGCAATACTATCGCCGTAGCCAATTGCAGCGACTGAGCCTGGATGGCAAGTTGAGGACGCTTTCGCGGTTGTTGCGTCAAAACTTGCCGATGGCGTTGCAAGGCATCGGTGCGGTTGTGCCGATCTTTTCGGTTTTTGATCAGGATGTAGATCGGGGCAAGATATTTTTTTACGACCTGCTCGGCGCTGAGTTCGAAAGCGTTGATTTTTGCACTACGGGATCGGGTTCGCACCTAATCCGCGGTGCGCTCTACTACCAGAATCGCTGGGGACCGGTGCCGCTGCGAAAGATGGCGGAGGAGCAGGCGGTGGAGCAGGTAATAAAGATGCTGGAGACCGCGGCCGAATACGATACGGCGACCGGCGGATTTCGCGAGACCGCTCGCGTTTTTCCGCAAGTCATGCGGGTTAGAGCTACGGGTTTGAGTGCCGTGCCCGAGAGCGAGTTGGCTAGGTTTTACGAAAGAGCTTGAGGTAGTCGATGCTGGAAGAACCATATCGCTGGGTTGAAGCGATCAACAACCGTCGCGAGTATCTCGACGATCAGCTCTCGGGAGGCAGCCCTGTGGTGGGTATGACCTATGCGGGCGGGGTATTACTCCTGACCGCTACCCCGGGCCCGCGCAAGCTTTTCGAGGTGTACAACGAGATTGCTTTTGCTGCGGTAGGACATCCGGCCGATATCGAGAAGTTGCGCAAGGCTGCTATCGATATCGCTCATATCGAGGGTTTCAACCTCTCGGCCCGCGACGTGACTTTGCAGCGGTTGGTCAGCTTTGGTATCGGTCCAATGATGAAGGCCGCCTTCGACGAGATCTTTCGCTCGCCCTTTATCGCCCGGGTTATGTTGGCCGAACTGGACCAGGAGAAAGGCGTCGGCGTATTTTACACGATCGACGCCGACGGGTCTTTTGCCCAGAGTGGACGGATTGCCGCTCTCAGTGGCACTGAGGCGAGCGCGCAGGCGATGATGGTGAAGTTGGCAGCGAGCGGAGAAAATCTGGCGCTTGACGAGGCCCTGGGTATGGCGCTGGAGGTATGGGGATTGGGGCGGTTGGCGCTCGATGCGACAGGGGACCAGATTCCCGATGATAGCGCGGTGCTCGATTTCCTGAAAGGCGGCCTCGAGGGGCTCAAGGTCGAGGCCGCAGTCCTCGATCGCAATCGCTTGACCAAGTCAAAATTCGACCTGCTCGCGGAGGATGCACTTGCGGCATCTCTGGCGGCCTACGTCGGGGGCTAGTTCATGAAGGGACGAATCTACGGGCTGGAAACCGAATACGGCTGTCTGCCACCTGATGCCGACCCTTTTATGAGTCCGGATTTTATTTCGGTCAAGACCAAAGACTGGGTTCTGTATCGCGAGGGTTTAGGAATTGTCGATATTCACTACCGCGGACGAGACGAGCCCCCCGGTAATGGCGGCTTTCTCTTTAATGGCGGTCGCTTATACATCGACATGGGTCATGTTGAGTATGCCACTCCCGAGTGCAGTGGGCTCTTCGATCTGGTAGCCTCCGATCGGGCTGGAGAGTTGATGGTCCAACGGGCGCTGGATCAGTTGGGGCTGCCCGATGGTGGCGCCTATTTCAAGAATAATATCGACCACTATACCGGAGCCACGTTCGGCTGCCACGAAAATTACCTGGTGCGCCGCGATGTGCCGTTCTCACAGGTACTGCTACCGGAGATGCTACCGTTTTTCGTCACCCGTCAGATTTTTGCCGGTGCTGGTCGGGTCGGTTGCCATACGGATATTTTCGAGCACAGCAGTGCCGAAGACGAGAAGGTCACCTTCCAGATTTCACAGCGAGCTGATCACATCGTCACCGAGATCTATCAGTGGATTCAGTTCAGTCGCGCAATCATCAATACTCGCGATGAACCGCTGGCCGACTGGGGGTTGTATCGTCGGCTGCATCTTCTCGTCGGCGATTCGAATATGATGGAATACGCTACTGCTCTCAAGGTAGGCACTACCGCCCTGGTGCTCCAGCTTTTGGAGGAGCGGATCGATCCCGGCATTAAACTGCGAGATCCGGTGAAGGCGATTCGCGATATCTCTCGCGACACCACGTATCAATGGGAAATACAACGGGAGGATGGCCGCGGAACTACGGCTATTGAGGTCCAGCGCGAGTATCTGGAATTGGCCGAGCGGTATTTGCGTGGTCGCGATGAAGAGGGCGACTGGATCCTGGACGAATGGCGTTTTGTGATCGATGGTCTCGAAGCTGCGCCGATGTCGCTTAGAGACCGGATTGATTGGGTGGCTAAAAAGTGGCTTCTGGAGCGCTTTATGGAGGAGGAAGGACTGGACTGGCACGATACCTGGATTCAGAGCCTGGATCTCGAGTACCACAACCTCAATACCTCAAAGGGGCTCTATTTCGATCTTTACGAGCGTGGGGAGGTCAAGCGGGTGGTCGATGATGAACAGATCAACCAGGCTATTGCCAACCCCCCGCTTGATACCCGGGCATGGGCGCGTTCGAAGGTGATGCGGGTGCTGCCCACTCAGAAGTCGCGCTACGTCATCGATTGGGACTCGGTGTACGTGGATGAAGATAAGTACTTCAATATCGACGACCCCTTTCTCACTTACGAGCGAGAAGCCGAGCAGTTTATCCGCGAGTGTCAAGGCAAAACCGACGACTCGTCAACCGGGCGGGGCGCGGGAGATATGGATCCAACTGAAGAGAGCGAGGTTCGGCGCGATGGTGCAGGTTTAATAGAGGACCCGGATAGAGATAAGGGTGTGGATGAAGAAAAGAAAGATTAATTTTTGGCTATTGCCGAATTTTGATTATATTATCAATTGTTGCAGTTAGTCAGGCCGATCTTGCCCCAAGGTGAAGTCTATGTTTGTTTCTGCTGCGACCTCCGGTGTATTCAGTGCACCGCTCAAGGCCCGCTATCAGCGTCGCCCCATTGCTCAAGATTCGGGTGCCAATAGTGGCCTGAGTATTTCGCCGTTGCGAGCCACCGGTGGTCCGCCCAGTATTTTCCAGTCCGCTCCCAAGCGGACGCCCAGCCTCGTCGCGCCGCCCAAGGCGGGGGGAGGGGTGCTCTTTCAATTGCAGGGCTCGTCGCGCAATTCGAGTCCGCTGATGGTGGGGGTGCGTGCCTCGCACCGTACCCAAGCCGTGCCGCTGGGCAGGCTCCAGTCGAACCAGTCGGGTCTGTTGAGTTCGTTGCGCAAAATCGACCGCAGCAGTCGTTTAATCCAGGCCAACGCCAGTCCTTTCCGCCAGCAGGGCGGTTTCGGTGCCCAACTTGGCACCAGTAGCTTGAGTCTATTGGGTTAGCGGCGTCAATGCCGCAGCGGTTCTTCCCTTTTCTCTACGTACTGTTCTTTTTTTCTCAGGCATGGGCCGAAGAGTTTGTCTGTGCCGTCTCTGCGCCCGCTGCCAAAATAGCCTTTCAAACGCCCGCGAACCCGAAGGCCCTGGTTATTTTTGCCCAGTTCAAGGACGGGGGGGCCCAGGATGTCTCACCTGCCTGGGCTGAGGATCTTTTCAATACCGAGTTGCCGGGCAGTTTCGCTCACTTCTACCACGAGATGTCGCGCGGGCGACTCCGGGTCGAGGGCCAGGTTCTGCCTCGACGCTATCGCTCGCGCGAGGAGGCTGGGGCCTATCTCGCAGAAACTCCGGGGGCCCTGGGCCAATACGGTCGATTCAACCTGGAAATCCTCACGGCAGCCGACGCGGATATCGACTTCGGTCTCTTCGATAACGACGGCGTGGACGGCGTACCCAACTCGGGTGATGATGACGGCTATGTCGATATCGTCTTTATCAATCTGCAGACCGTCCCCCGCGATTTTTTCATCAGTACCGCTACTGGTATCGCCTCTTTGGGGCTCGACACGGATTATATCAGCAATGATTCAGCTGCTGGAGGTGGTTTTGTGCGGGTGCGCAGTCGTTTCACTGGTTTTGGCGGCACTACACAGCGGGGTCATACCTTCAGTGTTACGGCTTCGACTATGTGTCACGAGTTTGCCCACGTGCTGGGGTTGCCGGACCTCTTTGATCAGACATCGGTGACGACCACGGGGGAGTTGGATCCAGAGGAGGATTCGGCGGGGATTGGCAAATGGGGAATTATGGGGCTGGGTACTTTGGGATGGGGAGTAGAAGATGGTCCAAATGCATTTTCGGCTTGGTCATTGGCGGCGCTGGGCTGGGTCGAGGTGGTGGAATTAGCAGATAGTTTCCAGAATCTGGAATTGACAGAAGTGTTGCAGGGGGGACAGGTCTATAAAATTCCCTTGACCACCGACGAGTATTTTCTGCTCGAACACCGACGGGCCTCTGGTTCGTACTACAATCGAAATATTCCTCAGGACGGTTTGCTCATCTGGCATGTGGATGAGCGGGCCGATAATGACGAGGAGCGCCACAAGCGGGTGGACCTGGTTTGTGCCGATGGGCTCTTTGTCGATCGGGGTTTTTCCGGGGATATCGCCGATCCGGTTTCAGGGCGGGACAATCTCGATTTCTGGTCGCGTGACAATGCCTATGCTCGGGTGCATAATGGTAATCAGGGTGATGCAACCGACCCTTTCGACGGGGTTAATTTTAGCCGCTTTGCTTGGGATACCAATCCGTCCTTCAGTGCTCATACCGGTTTTGTGCGCAGGCTGCCTTTGGGCGTGGCGGTGGAGAATATCCGTCAGAATGGCGAGTTGATGGTTATCGATGTGGTGCGTCAGCAACTGGAGGGTCATATCGCTACCGATACGAGATGGTCGGGTCAGGTGGATCTCGATGCCGATGTGGTGGTGGAGCCAGGTGCCAGGTTGACGATTGAGGCGGGCACGGAGATTCGTTTTGCTCGTGGCGATAAACACGGTACGGGATTCGATCCAGATCGCAGCGAATTAATCGTCTACGGCGCTCTCGAAATCGGGGCCGGGGTGTCATTCGCCTCCAGTGCGCGGCGTACCGGACCTCTCGATTGGTCCGGCATTTACCTGCTCGATGGTCAGACTGTCGATTTTGCGAGTACAACCATTGCCAATGCGCATCGGGGTTTAGTGCGTTTCCGATTGCCCCCAGGACAGACGCGGTGGATAAGCAATCGCGAGATCCATGCGGATCTGGTGATACCGATCGGTGCTGAGTTGAGTATCGCGCCAGGGGTAGTCGTCGATTTTGCCCGGGTCGATCGTGGCCACTCCGGCCTGTCTCCGAACCTCGTCGAATTAGTTGTCGAAGGGGGGTTGAGTATTGAGGGAGAGATTGGGAATAGGGTGCGGCTAATGACCGATGCCGGGCCGGACAACGATGGTTTATGGTACGGCATTCGCGTGATGCCAGGTGCCCAGGTCGCAGTGCGCGCAGCCCAGATCGAACGGGCTGCTTTTGGTTTCAGCGGCGAGGTCGATTCGCAAGCGAGCATGCGGATATCCGATTCGGTCGTGCGCGAGAACGCCGGCAGTGGGATGAACCTGACGCTTAATGGCCAAGCTGAGGTCGATAGAACGGAGTTCACCCGGATAACTGGTCCGGCGTTGCGACTCAGCGGCAGCGGCCGGCTAGTATTACAGAATTCCACTATTTATGATAATGGCCAGGAGGGCATTCTGCTCAACAACGCTTCGTTGGAGGCTCTTGGCGTCAAAATACTCAATAGCGGCATTCTCGACTCGGAGGATCCGCGTTCGGGATTGCGGGCTCTTGGTGGCAGAGGACAGCTCGTTTCAATCCGGGCATCGGAGATCGAACAAAACACGTTGCACGGCATCGACCTAGAGGAGTGGTTGGGTGCGGTCGAATTACACCAGAGTCGCCTGGGGTCCAATGGCCGGGATGGTTTGCGGGCACTCGGCGTTTCGCAACTGGTCTTTGATGAGTTGCTGGTGGAGCGAAATTTGCGCGGTGGAGTGGTGATCGCAGAATCGGAGGTGGATATCCAGGGCTCGACTTTTAGTGCTAATATCGATGCCGGTCTGTACCTGGGGTCGGGGAGTTCGGGGGTGATCGAATGGGTTGAGTTCGTTGGCGGCCTGGGTTTGGAACTGGAAGGTGTGGAGCAGATGACAATCCGCAAAAGCGATTTTGTCAACGCCAGGATTGGCCTCCAATCTACCGACTCGATGCCGAGTATTGAGCACAATCGCTTTGCCACTAATATCACGGCGATCCAGGTAGACGGTCGGCGGGTGCCGGAGGAGATCCGCGCCAATCTTTTTTACGACAATATCACGGCAATCGATAATTTGAGTGCGACAGTATTGGATGCGAGGGACAACTACTGGAGCACGCTCGATAGCACGGCGATAGCCGCGCAGATCAAAGGGGCGGTGGAATGGGTGCCGTTTCTTATAGAGGAGAGCGAAGAGGCAACCGAGGTCTTGGACGCCGATACGCTACCTGACGATTTTGCGCTTTATCCGGCTTTTCCAAATCCCTTCAATAACGCGGTTGCGCTTCCGTTTGATTTACCTCGTGCCGCGTCGACCACACTGGTGATTTACGATGCGCTGGGTCGACCAGTACGTCGTCTTATCGAAGCGGTGCTGGAGGCTGGTAGCTATAGGGCCGATTGGGATGGGTACGACCAGACGGGTCAAGCCCTGGCTTCGGGCGTTTATTTTTATCGCCTGGTTTCAGATTCGTTTACGGCTACGGGTCGCTTGGCCCTTTTGCGTTGAATGGTCCGTTGGTTGCTAATGGTGGATCGTTGGTCGTCTGATCCAAGACTATTCGCTTGAGTCCTGCTTATTTCGGGCGGCTTCAGACGCCCAGTTCTTTGCGGATCAGATCCTGTACCAGTTGTGGATTGGCTTTGCCGCGGGTGATCTTCATCACCTGGCCCATCAGGAACTGTACGGTTTTCAGGTTGCCGCCCCTGATTTTTTCGACCGCATCGGGATTTTCTTCGATCACTTGAGCTAGTGCGTCCTCTAGTTGTCCCGTATCGGAAATCTGCTTGAGTCCCCTGGCTTCGACGATTGACGCGGGTGATCCGCCTTTTTCCCAGAGCTCGGTGAAGATTTCGCGAGCGGCGTTCTGATTAATGGTTCCCTTTTGGACCAGGCCGAGGAGTTCGACCAGCGCGGCGGGGTTGACCTTTGCATCGTCGATCGAGACGTCTTCCTCGTTGAGGCGGCGAAAGATCTCGCCGGTCACCCAGTTGCCCACCTGTTTGGGGTCGGCTCCTTTGATCTGGGCAGCTTCTTCGAAGTAGGCGGCTACTGCGCGGTCCTCGATCAAGACTGAGATCTCCTGCTCGTTGAGGTCGTAGGTTTTGGCAAAGCGCTCGGCCCTGGCATCGGGCAATTCGGGCAATGCGCTGCTGAGGCGCTCAATCCACGCCTCGTCTAGCGCTACGTCGAGGAGGTCGGGTTCGGGGAAGTAGCGGTAGTCTTCCGAGGTTTCCTTAGAGCGCTGTTCGCGAGTGACGCCGATATGTTCATCCCAGCCCATGGTCACCTGGCGGACTTGTCCACCTTCTGTGATGACCTGCTCTTGGCGCTCGACCTCGTAGGCGATGGCGTTGCGGACGGCGCGGAAGGAGTTGAGGTTTTTCACCTCGACTTTAGTGCCGAATTTTTCCGATCTTTCGGGACGGATCGAGATATTGGCCTCGCAGCGCATGGCTCCTTTTTCCATGTCGCCCGATGAAGCGCCCAGGTAGCGAACGATCTGACGGATCCGGGTCAGATAGTCATAGGCCTCGTCGGCAGAGCGGATCGAGGAGTCGGTGACGATCTCCATCAGCGGCACGCCGGCGCGGTTGTAGTCGACCAGGCTCGAGTTGGCTTCGTGCTGGAGTTTGCCGGTATCTTCCTCGAGATGAACGCGGACAATCCCGATTTTTTTGCGGCCGGCATCGCTGTCGATTTCGATCCAGCCATTTTCGCAGAGTGGCAGCTCGTACTGCGAAATCTGGTAGCCCTTGGGCAGATCGGGATAGACGTAGTTTTTGCGGGCGAAGACATTGTGGTGTTTGATCTGGCAATTGAGGGCCATGCCGGTCATTGCCGTCAGTTCCATTGCGCGGCCGTTGATCACGGGCAGGGCGCCGGGCTGCGAAGTGCAGACCGGACAGATGTGGGTATTGGCTGTGACCTGGAAGTGGTCGGCTGCACAGCCGCAGAACATCTTGGACGCGGTCTGTAATTCGACGTGAACTTCCATGCCGATGACGGTTTCGTAGCGCACGGGATAAACTCCTTCGTTGGCCCTTAATAATAGTGATCGCCGGAGCTTTCGCCCACCCTCAGGCAAAGAGGACGTGTTGGTGAAGGAAAGCCTCGCAGGCTTTATAGAAGGCTCGGATAGTTTCGGGTTTGCGCCAACCGTGGCCCTCGCCCTCGTAGCTGTGGTACTCGTGGGGTATATTGCGGCGGCGCAAAGAGGCGACGATTTCCTCAGCCTGAGCTGGGGGAACGACATTGTCTTCCTGTCCCTGAAAGATGGCGATCGGGTCAATTAATTTGTCGATGGAGTAGATCGGGGAGCGTTCGCGGTATATGTTCGCAGCGTCGGGCAGGGGACCGAGGAGCGAGTCGAGGTAGTGAGCTTCGAACTTGTGCGTATCGGCGGCGAGGTTGAAGAGGTTAGAGATGCCGTAGAGGCAGATACCGGCGCGAAAAAACCCGGGTCGTATGGTGAGTGTGCGCAGAACGGTATAGCCGCCAGCGCTGCCGCCCATGATCACCAGGCGGTTTGGATCGGCCAGGCCTCGATCGATAAGATTCTGGGCTCCTCCTATGGCGTCCTCGACATCGAGGACGCCCCAATTGCTGCGCAGGGCTTTCATATACTCGCGCCCGTGGCCGGTGCTGCCGCGATAGTCGAGGTCGAGGACGGACCAGCCGCGGCTGGCAAAGTACTGATTTTTAGCTTCGAAACCGGTCTCGACTGCGCTGGTTGGTCCGCCGTGGATCATGACGATTAGAGGGGGGCGACCTCGGCCGCAAAAACGGCTATTGGTAGGTGAGTAGTAGAGACCGTAGACTGGTGTGGAGTTCCCGGCTTTCCAGGATACGGATTCGGGAGTTGAAAGGTCAGTGGAGCTCAGCGATTCAGTCGCTGAGTGGGCGCGGACCTGCGATTGAGCGGGCGTACAGGTGACAATCCGGGACGGGATTGTGCTTGCAGCTGCGATACAGGCTAGCCCATTGCCGCGTGGAGCCGCGGTTAGTTGTTCGATATGGGTGTATGCGGCGAGTTGATCGACCTCGGCGATTGCGCCGGTGGCCAGAGTAAGTCTGGCAGCGCGGCGTCGGCTTTCTTCGCTGCGAATAAAATACAAGTAGCGTCCGTCGCGCGAGAAGGAGAACACGCGCATGCCCTGGACCCAGGCCGGACCGGCGATATCGCAGGTATCTGTGGTCAGAGAGCGACTTTCGCCGCTTCTCAGGTCGCGGCACCAGAGGTTGCTATAGCCGGACTGGTCTGAGGTATAGACGAGATAGCGCCCGTCGGGAGAGAAGGTGGGTTGCGTAACCGCAGTGTCGAGGTCGCCGGTGAGAATTTCCTTGGTGCGCAGGTGGGGTAGGCCATTTCGGCGCCGCGAAAGTTGCCCCAATACCAAGCGGGTGCCGTCCCAGGGCATTTGCGGGTGATCCCATTCGATCCACGCCAAACGATCGCCTCTGGGATGCCAGGCCGGCTGCATATAGAAGTCAGCGCCGGTGACCAGCATCTGTGGCCATCCACACCCATCGCTAATCGCCAGACAGTCGCGATCTTCGTCGTTGTGGACGTAGAGGATATGGCGACCATTAGGAGAGGGTGTTGGCGATGAAGCATAGCCGAATTGTGGAGTGATCGGCTGAGCCGTTCCGCTGGCCAGCGGTTGCCGGTAGAGACGACCGCTGGACTCGGCGAAATAGACCTGGCCCCGATCTACGGCGAAGTCGCCACCGCCATAACCAACCCGAGCGCGTACCGAGAGCGCGGTGGTGAGATCGCGCGGTGCTGTGCCGGGTTTCTGGCAGACCAGTACCCCCTGAGACCCCCGGTTCTCAAGCCATACCAGCGTGCGACCATCCGAGTCCCAGGCCAGATCTCGGAAGCGTTTGGAAGCGGCCAGGTCGTCGGGCGAAAGGGGACTCGGCCAGAGGCCGAAGGGGCGGACCTCCACTCAGTCTTGCTCCATCAGCTCGATCTTGACGTTGTCGGGACCATTGATAAAGACAATGCGACTGCCGTTTTCGAGCGCTACCGGCCCCATCCAGATTTCGACGCCGTGCTCTTCGATTTCGGCGAGCGTTTGATCGAAGTCGTCGGTGGTCAGGGCGAAGTGGTCATAGCCCTGGTAGCGGCCGAGCTCCATGTCGGTGAACTCGCGGTCGGTGACGGTGATCTGGATCGCGCCGATATGGACGAAGACCCAGGTGGCGCCGCCGCGTTCGAAAGGTGGATCGCTGCTGGCACCGAAAAGCTTTTTGTACCAGGCAACGGCAGCGTCTACGTCCTTTGTTTCGTGATGGATATGATTCAAGGCATAGTTGGGCATGGTTTAGCTCCTTGTTTTAGGCTCTTATTGCGTTGGTTTTTCTCTCGTTGCACGGTATTCGTCACTGTAGAGCAATTCCTCCAGCACCACGCGTCGTCCACCAAGCTGATCGGAAAAATTGGCACCGAGGACTGCCGCGTGGCTGTTGACACTGGAGGAGAAGGTATTGAGCAGGGGTGATGTACTCTGCTCGCGAACCGACTGTACAAAGGCACGGGCGATTTCGAGAGTAGAATTATTGCGCGGTCCCAAGTCCAGATCGTGGCGCAGGGCTGTGGGATCGACTTGTCCCCCGGGTGGCGGGTAGGGGCCGTCGTAGTAGTAGGCCACCGGGCCCTCGTCTGAGAATTTGAGATGGCCACGGTCCCACATTATATCCTGGTAGCTATCGCCCCAGAATGTTTTGCGCAGTCGACTTATGATAAGATTGGCGATCACTCCCGATTCGAAGCCATAGGTCACCGAATAGGCATCGGGGTTGTCGCCGCCGTCTTCGATATCGTCAGTTGCGCGGTGCATATAACGGGCCTCGGTCCAGGCGATGTCGCCGGCCCAGAACCGCATCAGGTCGGTCTGGTGAATACCGCCCTCTACTACCGTGGTGCCAGACCAGCTGCGATTGGCGGTCCAGACCCGGTTGTGCGGTCCACCGACGGTTTCGGTATGGGTGTGCTTGGTAGAATGAGATTCGAGCGTGCTGTTGGTCACATGAGTCATCATCAGCAGGCGCTTGTCGGCGAGAAAGTCGCGTACTCCGAGATGCCAGTTGTCGTGTCGTTGCTGAAAGCCGACGGTGGCAATGATGCCGGATTCGCGGATTGCGCGTTCCATCTCCAAGATCTCGTCGAGATAGAGACTGACCGGTTTTTCGGCGAAGAGGTGGATACCCTTCCGAGCAGCCTGGATCAACTCGCCTCGATGCAGCGATGGCGGGATAGCGAAGTACAATGCGTCGAAGCCGCCGCCAGCGAGCAACTCTGTGAAGGTGCTGTAGGTGCGAATCTCATCAAGGCTGAAACCGTTGACAAACCTTTGTAGCTTGGCTTCGTCGAGATTGTCGGGGAAAGGGTCACAGAGTGCCACAATTCGCGCTTCGTCGAGTTGCCATAGCGCATTGAGATGTTGCAAACCGCGCTGGCCCAGGCCAACGATGCCGATATTAGTCTTGGTCATTTCAATGGCGTCCTCCGAGAAGGGAAAATTCGCAAAAAGGATCCGATTGTCAAGAGTTGTCGTTTGCTCCTCTGGGTCAATCTTAGTACTATTAGCACTGGGAGTATCGCTATGAGTAAATTCGGCCGAATCATCGATCCTGAATGGCACAATATCTTCCGCGGGCAGGGCGGTTACGAAGAGAAGCTGGAGGATGCATTGGCTCGGATTCCCATTTTTGGGCTGCTCTCGGCACGAGAGTTGGATATGTTGAGCCGCATCGTCCATATTCGCACCTTCACGGTGGGCGAGGTCATTATCCGCCGTGGGGTGGAGCAGTCGGGGCTTTACTTGATTCGCACCGGATCAGCGCATATTGTGCAGCGGACCAAGGAAGGGAACGACGAAATCATTGCTACGCTTTATCCCCCCGATCTTTTGGGAGAATTCGCACTCCTAGACAGCACGCCGCGGAGTTCGATGGTCTCTGCCGCTGAGACGAGCGAACTGATCGGTTTCTTCAAGCCAGATCTGATGCATATCCTGGAGACCAAACCCGATTTAGGGTGTAAGATCCTATTGCGCTTGGCCGAAGAGATGAGCCGTAGCCTGAACAAGGATTATAGCCGTTTGCGAGAGGCGGGTTTTCCCTTCATCGCCGAAGGTGGAGAGGAGGCGGGAATCGGTCCGACGATCGCATGAGCGAGAAAAAGAAAAAGAATAAGCAGACGGTTAAGAAACGGAAAAAGTCGGCCAAAGGGTCGCTTCTGACCCGGATTTTCGGTAAAAAGAAGGCCGGCGAGGATGATAAGGTCAAGAAAAAAGCCAAGGCTAGAATTAAACCGCTGACACCTATAGAACGCTCGATTGCCGAGATCAAACAAATGAAAAAGATCGGCGAGCGCGACCCCGAGCGTCTGGCCCAGTTACTGGTATCGATGCTGGGTCAGGAACGGGCGAAAGAGGAAGAAGCCAAGCGCAAACTTGACCAGCAGGTTTTGGACATCATTCATCGCGCTGAAGAGCGAGAAAACACCGAGCTGCAGGAGAAGGACAGGGGGCTGGATACCCCGGGATCCTCCGCTGCAGCTCCGAACTGATCAGTCCAGCGCCGCTGCGATCCCTTTTAGATAGTGCAAACTCCCCGCCGCGATGGTCCGTGGATCGGGGGCGAAATCGAATACTTCTACCGAGACATAGCGCTGGTAATCCAGGGTTCTGAGTGTTTGCATCACGCTGACGAAGTCGGTGTGTCCGAAACCGGGCCCGCGTTTGTTCGCATCGTTGACGTGGACGTGGTATAGATGTTCGCCCGAATCCCTCAGCAGTTGGGCTACGGGGGTCTCCTCAGTTGATCCAGAGCATACGTCGACCATCGTTTGAAAGTTGGGATGGTTGATTTCGGCGACCATCCTGCGTGCTTCTTCGCAGGTGGAGACGATATTGGTCTGTTCCTTGCTCAGTGACTCCATGCATAGATAGACATCGTGTTGTGCAGCCAGGTCCAGGGCTCCTGCGAAGGCCTCGCGCATGCGCTTCCAACACGACTGATAGTCCCATCCTTCCTGTACATTGCGCTGCATCGGTGAGCCGATGATCATAACCTCGCCGCCGAGATCGCCGCAGAACTGAACTAATTCCTTGAAATAGGCGCAGGTGCGCTGATATATCTCGGGGTCGGGGTGGGTGATATAGAGGCCTTCTGGACTGGCCAGAAGCCAATGCAGCCCGACGATTTCAACTCCGGCTTTTTCGGCGGCAGCGCGGATCTCGTCACGGCGCGATGCGGAGATATCCTTGACACTGGAGGCCAGGGTGAAAGGGGCGATTTCAACGCCATCGTAGCCGAGGTCAGCGGCGTAGTTGAAGACGTCTTCTATGGGCCAATTTTCGAAATATTCGTTGCAGGTGGCGAATTTCATTTTCTGCTACTCCTCGTTTATAGGTGCTTTGAAAGATACTGGTTCGTCGGGGTGTAGCGCAAAGGAAACATCGGTGTTTGATAAAGATACACGAAGGATCTGCCAGATTGAAGACGGCCAGCGATTGATCAGTGGGCTCCAAAGTGCATATCTTCGACCTTGCTCTGGTCGGAGTGAGGGGTGAGTGTTGATTTTGGACTCCTGAAATTGAAGGTTGGTTTAGCGGTCGATCCTCCTGCCCTGGCTCTGGCGCGTCCTCCGTCCACAGTGCGAGTTGGAGCTGGTTTTTTGAGTTAGGCTATCTTTTTTTTCGATCGCCGACCGCGAAGCGATCGGAAGGGCACTGCTGTGTCTGCCCGGTAGGACCCCATCGGGTTTAGCTCGTTTTCCGGTACAGATCCGGGTTTTGGACCTCAGTCCTGGCCTGCCAATGGCTCCATCGGTTTTCCATTATGTCTCAATGCTCTCCTGGATGCGCTCTATGGCCGATGCTTGAGTGCCGGGATAACTTGGAAGAGGGCGTTTGAATTTCCTATACTTCTACTTGGCTCGACGTTATCCAAAAATTGACTCAAGTGAGAATCCAGATAAGGACGAGTATAGGTATGCAGATAAAGGCGAAGGTGAACTTCGGAGAAGATCTCGGGCACAACATAGGAACAGTTTTTGAAGCCCGAGACAGCGAGGGCCAGGTACTCTTCGGCGCAGGGTTCATGGGGCTTTTCAATACGCACTTCCGCATGGACCGATGGACGCTGCAGTTCTTCGTTCGTCACGACGATGCAGAGTTAAGTTGCGAGAAGCTACCGTTTCCATCCGACGACGGCGGCGGCAACTATCTGTTCGACCTCGACGGCAGGGTCTACCAGTCCAGTCATTATCACGACCACACCATGCGCTGGTACGATGGCGAATCCAAGGCCTGGGTTGTCGATGAAAGGTTTGGCGTCGAGGAAACGACGAGCGGCGAGGGGATGATGCGTCTAGCCGGAAAATTGCTCCAATTCAAGGGTGGCGAGGCGTACTACGACGGTGCGCAGATTTTGCTGAAGCCCGATGTGGGTCATTACCATCATTTCTATTATTCCCATGGTCACCTCGTCTTTTTTCAGAACAATGCACCTGAATGGAGCAAACTCCATGCAGTCCCCTGGAGGCCGGGCGATGGGTCTCTCGATTTGGACAAGGCGATCACGCTGGATCTTCGCTACGCGGGTGAAACCTCTTTCTCCGCCGGGCAGCTGGGCGGCGAGATCATTCAGTCCTCGAACATCGGGGGCGTCTACGCCTTCGACGGGTCGGGGTGGCGGATCATTCGCCAGTCCCTTGAGGGGGTAAGTCACCAGCTCTATTCGATGCTGAACTGGTATGATCGCATGCTGATTGGTCACTATCCGACCGGGAACCTCCTGGAATACGTGAAAAAAGGGATGCAGCTGCGCCATCTGGAAGATTGGCCGCCGGTGATGCCCGGTGTTTCAAGCGCTGTGCGCGAGGCCCAGACAACCTGCCTGTTCGGAGGAGATATATACGTGGGGGTCTGGCCGTGGGCCGAGTTGTGGCGTTACGATCACCGCGGCGACAAATGGCATTTTGTCCGCAGGATGTTTGAGCATCCCGAAATCACGGAGGAGATGAACCACCCCTGGGAAGATCGGATCGCCGCCTACAATCAGATCCACGCAGCCGAGGTTGTCTGGAACGACTGGGGTAATCGCACCACGGGTCTGGCCCCGATGGATGATGCGCTCTTCATCTCGACGAGCGCGAAGGGTTGTCAGGAGCGGGATATGAGGATGGCGTTTCTGCACGACGACGAGGTCTGGGACGAGTATCGGACGGTGCACCGGCTGTGCAAGCCAGGATGCGCCGCCGGGGCCGTGGCCTGGAGAGAGGGCGAGACCACACTTGAGTTTAGCGCCGATGGTGATCGGATCGCGATCGCCCAGGATGGTGCGGAAATCGCCTCGGCACCGGCCGACCCCAAAGTTGTCGCCCAGGCGCAAAGGGCCCAGATCGAATGGGGCAGGGGCATGTACGGCCCTTTTGCGGGCGAGGTGACGCCGCAGTAATTATTCCGCTGCCGGCTTTTAAGCCCCTGGTTTCCCGGGGGTTTTCTTTTTATCTCCTTAGTAGGAGGCAGACGAAATGCCACAAACACCTATTTCGCATCAAAGCGAAAATCCGATCTCTCGTCGCACTATGCTCAAAGCGACCGCAGGTGCAGCGGCTGGATGGTTGGCAAGTCCGGTACTGGCGCAGAACGCGAAGGTCCCGATGGTCCAGACCGTGCTCGGCCCCGTCGCGCCCAACCTACTCGGTGTCACGTTAATGCACGAACACGCGCCGGTCATAGACTGGTCTGAGCTATACGAAACACCACCGGCGCCGGTGGCTCCGGTGCGGGAGCAGATCATTGCGGAAGCGGCTGGTAAACTCGATGCCTTTCGCGCCACGCTGGCCGCCGAAGACGGGCCGGGGGCTATTGTCGAAACGACGCCGATACGCGTCGGCCGCTACCCACGGCTGCTTGTGGAACTGGCTAAGCGCACGAAGGTGCACATTATCGCCTCGAGTGGGTTCTGGTGTGAAGCGCTGGCCCCCCAGCACCCCTGGGCAGTGCGTCTGGGTGTCGCCGACGGGGGTGTGGAGCAGATGGCCGAGCTATTTATTCGCGAAATCGCGGAAGGGATGGAGGATCCTAGTGGTGGGTGGGGCGAGAAGTTTACTCATATTCGCGCCGGGATTATAAAGATTGGGACGAGTACCTATCTGCGACCCAGCGAACGGGCATGCCACATCGCCGCGGCGATGGCTAACAAGGCGACCGGTTGCCCCATCACCACGCATACAACCAACGGGGGTGGGCTGGAACAGGCCGAATTGCTGCTAGCGCATGGGGCCGCAGCGCATAAGGTGATAATCGGTCACCAGGGTCACCAGGACGATCGCGAAAACGACGAAGCCCATGACTACCATCTGTCGATCGCCCGCCTGGGTTGTTATGTTCAGTTTGACCGAGTAGATCACGAAGCGTACGGTATCGACAAGCAGGCCCGGCAAGTCGCCCGCCTGGTCGAGGCGGGATTCGTCAACCAGGTGCTGCTTAGTCACGATCACGTGCCGTATTTCCTCCCCAATTTTACGGCAGCGCAGAAGAGTTCTGAGGACTGGAAAGCGCTCGAACCCGATTACACCACCGTCACGACAAAGCTGGCCGCCGCTCTGAGAGCGCACGGTGTCTCGAAGGCTGAGTTGCGGACGATCCTGGTCGATAATCCCAAGCGCGTCCTTGCGTTTTAATAGCGAGGGAAAGTGGGTGCGATCTGGTCACACCCCTATAGCGGCTCGTCGGGAATATCGAACCACGCTCCTCTCCCACAGCCGAGTTGGACCTGGTTTTTTGAGGTAGGCGATCGCATTTTTTCCGTGGCTGCCGACGCTGAGGACGGTTAAATAAGGAACAGGTATGAAAATCGCTATTGCTAGTTTTCATCACGAGACCAATACATTTGCCGCCGAGCAGAATGATTCGCCTGATACAGTGAATGGTACGCGAGGAAAGGCATTGCTCAATCCACAACCCAAGAGTTTTATGGGTGGGTTTTTGCAAGCGGCAGAACCTTCGGGTGCAGAGATTGTGCCGACATGCGGGTTTGGGTTTCGATATGGCGGAATAATTAGCGCAAAAATTTTCGAGCATTGTCGGGATGAAATTGTGGACCGCATTCGGGATGCGATGCCTTTGGATGGTGTTTTCTTGGCATTGCATGGGGCGATGGTTGCCGAAGCGCCGTATACGGATGCGGAAGGGGAATTGATTCGTGCGATTCGGAACGCGGTGGGTGATATCCCGATTACGGCGACCTATGATTTTCACGCGAATACAAGTGAATGGGAAGCACAAAATGCAGTGGGTTTTCCAAACAATACCAATCCACATATCGATGGATACGAGCGAGGTTGGGAAGCGGCTGAAAATTTGTTGCGCATGATTAGGGGCGAAATCCGTCCTGTCACGCATCGCGTTTTTGTACCAATTATTGGACCGAATATTGGTCAAAGTACGTGGTCACATATCGCGGATCAAGAAGAGCGACTGCTGCTTTATCAGTTGAATTTGAGGCGTGAAGCGCTGGAGCGAGAGCCAGGCGTAATCAACATTACGATTTTGGGTGGCTATGGCTATGGCGATTCGCCGGATGCGGGTATGTCGGTGATTGCAACGACGGATAATGATCCGGAGTTGGC
>CAZFMY010000061.1:0-40370 GCA_964520345.1 uncultured Gemmatimonadaceae bacterium
CAGCAAAAAAAGTTCAAGTTCGATATGGAGTGCCGATAATATAAATACAAGCTACGCGAGGATCGGTTTGAATGCCAGGGATGGCAGCGGTGACAAGGAGGTTGCCAAATGATCCAGCGAATTGAACAGGGACGGGCACAGGTCAATGATGCCCTATCCAAACGACAAGGGCGGCAACGCCGAAGGCCGACCCGGCCGCGGGGCCGGCAGGCCAGAGAAGAAAAGGCGCAAAAGCCCCTACTTTTCAGGGTCACGATAGATCTGATAGCCTGAATACACAAGAGCCCGGAGCAAATGCTCCGGGCTCTTGTGCGTACGGTGCTTTGTGGCACGGTTTTTTCTTTGCTTTCCATTTGGGTATGATAGCCCCTCTTTGCTGTGGTCTAAGGGTAACAGGAGGGTGTAAATGGGAACATGGATCGGGGCCGTGAAAGAGATGGGGAAGGCATTGCTGGACTTCGCCTATCCTCCGTGTTGTATAGTCTGCGAAGCGAGTGTCGAAAGCGCTGAACTTCTCTGCGAGGGGTGTTGGACGGAGATTCGGCAGGATCAGTGTCCATCAACGCAGGACCCTGTCTGGGGAGAAGGGGCTTCGGCCTTTGAGAAAATTGTGGTTTGGGCCCCTTTCAAAGGGGTCCTGCAAGAGGCTATTTACGCGTTGAAATTCCGCAACCAATTGCGGCTGGGGCGGGAGTTGGGGCGGCGGATGGGGTTTTGTCTGGCAGGCACGCTGGCCCCGGTCGACTATCTGGTGCCCGTGCCTTTGCATCCGGCTCGATTGCGCGAGCGCGGGTATAACCAGAGTGCGGAAATTGCCGCCGGTTTAGGGGAGGCACTCGACGTGCCGGTTGGACACCGAGTCATGCGTCGATGCAAAAATACTCGCCAGCAGGCCCTCTTATCGGTGGGGGAGCGCCGTGCCAACC
Source organism: uncultured Gemmatimonadaceae bacterium (assembly GCA_964520345.1). Taxonomy (GTDB): domain Bacteria; phylum Latescibacterota; class UBA2968; order UBA8231; family UBA8231. The sequence goes on from CAZFMY010000061.1 coordinate 927, forward strand.
TCAATGGGGCGTTTGCACTGGATGGGGTGTGGCCCGCCGGGGTCCGGATCGGGCTTGTAGACGATGTCTTGACCACGGGAGCCACGCTGGAATCCTGTGCAAAGGTCCTGGATGCCGCCTCGCTCTGGGCGATCGTTTTGGCCCGACCGGACGAGGTGGCTGAAGGTCCTATCCCTTGACCTAATTTTAATCAGAGCTTAGATTTAGGCCCTTTCTTCGTCGCTTCGATTCTCCTCTCTAACCCGAGTTGATCTCGGTGTTGGTCGCCAACGAAGGAGTCCATAAAATGGCTGAAAAGGCGGTTGGTATACTGACCGGTGGTGGCGATTGCCCGGGGCTTAATGCCGTTATTCGCGCCGCCGTGCGCAAGGGCATAACTGCTTACGGATATCGCTTCAGGGGGATTCTCAAGGGATGGAAGGGGATGATGGAATGCGATTGGGAGCCGTTGGGTCTGGAAGAGATCTCGGGTATTCTGCCCAAGGGCGGCACGATCCTGGGCACATCGCGGACCAATCCTTTCAAAGAGGAAGACGGCGACGAGATCGTCATCGACAATATGCGTCGTATGAAGTTGGATGCGCTGATCGCGGTCGGTGGTGAAGACACCCTGGGGGTGGCCAATAAACTCGCGGCTCTGGACGTGCCGGTGGTCGGGGTGCCCAAGACCATCGACAACGACTTGAGCGGCACCGACTATACCTTTGGTTTCGATACTGCGGTCAATATCGTCACCGAAGCGATAGATCGGATCCATACCACCGCCGAATCGCACAACCGGGTGATGGTGATCGAGGTCATGGGGCGTCACAGCGGTTGGATCGCCCTCCATGCCGGTCTGGCTGGAGGAGCGGATATGATTCTGATCCCCGAACAGAAATACACCGTCGAAGAGGTTGTGGGTACGATTCGCCAGCGCCACGAGCGCGGCAAGGATTTTTCGATTGTAGTAGTGGCCGAAGGGGTGCAGCTGATTTCAGGTGAGGGTGAGGGAGACGAGTACGTGGTTGCCGAGGCTGGCTTAGACGATTTCGGGCATGTCAAACTGGGCGGGATTGGTCAACTGGTCGCCGATACGGTCGAGGAAGCTACCGGCTATGAGACGCGGGTGACGGTGCTAGGACATTTGCAGCGGGGCGGTACGCCGACCGCTTTCGATCGGGTTTTAGGTACGCGTTTTGGCACTGCCGCCACCGATCTGGTCGCCAAAGAGGATTTCGGCAAGATGGTCAGCCTGCAGGGCAATGAAATCGTTGCGATTCCGCTCGCCGAGGCGGTCGGCGAGCTCAAAGTCGTGGACCAGGGTTTTTACGACTTGGCCAAGGTGTTCTTCGGTTAGCTGATGGCCAAGCGGAATATCCGGGAGATTGATACGGCTGGTAAGCGGGTCCTGGTCCGGGTGGATTTCAACGTGCCGCTCGACGCCGCCGGTCAGATAGTCGACGACGCGCGGATCGGTGCGGCTCTGCCCACCATAGAGCACTTGTTGGGGCAGGGTGCTGCGGTGGTGCTGATTTCGCATCTGGGGCGGCCCAAGGGCGAGCGGGAGCCTGCGCTGTCGCTGTCCCCAGTGGCTGTGCGCTTGGGTGAGCTTCTGGGGTGTGAAGTGGCGATGGCGGATGATTGCGTGGGGGATGAGGTCGAGCGTCGGGTCGCCGCCTTGGGGCCAGGGCAGGTCCTGCTGCTGGAGAATCTGCGCTTTCACGCCGCAGAAGAGCAAAACGACCCGGATTTCTCCCGCCAATTGGCCGCGCTCGGTGATATTTACGTCAACGACGCTTTTGGTGCGGCGCACCGGGCCCATGCCTCTACCGCAGGGGTGACGCGTTTTATAGGGACTGCTCTGAGCGGTTTCTTGCTCGAAAGGGAACTCGCTTATCTCGACGGGGCGCTGCAGAATCCGCGGCGGCCGTTTATTGCGATTCTGGGTGGAGCCAAGATCTCGGGCAAGATCGAGGTTATAGAGCATTTGCTCGATAAGGTGGATGTCCTGCTGATCGGCGGCGGTATGGCCTATACCTTCTTCAAGGCGCTGGGGCTGGAGATCGGCAATTCGCTCCTTGAGGAAGACCGGGTCGAGGTCGCTGAGCGAGTGTTGGCCCGGGCTGAAGAGCAGGGATTGGAGTTGCTCCTGCCGGTGGACTGCGTAGTCGCCGATCGTTTTGCCGCCGATGCTCAGACCCAGGTGGTGGTCCGGGAGGCGATGCCTGAGGGATGGGAGGGGGTCGATATCGGGCCGGAGACCCGGAAGCGCTATGCCGAGCGAATCGCGATGGGCGGTACTGTGGTGTGGAACGGGCCCCTGGGGGTCTTCGAAATGGAGCCTTTTGCCAAGGGGACGGCAGAAGTCGGATTAGCGCTGGGTGCGGCCACCCGCGCAGGCGTTTTGAGCATAATTGGTGGCGGCGATACGGTAGCGGCCTTAACGAATGCGGGATTGGACGGGGAGATGACCCATATTTCTACCGGGGGTGGGGCATCGCTCGAATGCATGAGCGGGCGGGTGCTGCCCGGTGTGGCGGCTCTGGCCGACAAGGAGAATTGAAGATGCGCAGGGCGATCGTAGCAGGTAACTGGAAAATGCACAAGACCGCGTCTGAGGCCGTAGAGTTGGTCACAGCGCTCAAGCCCTTGATCGAAGGGCTCGAGGTCGAAGTGGCGGTCTGTCCTCCTTTTACCAGTCTGCAGGCCGTGCATGCGGCTCTGGAGGGTAGTGCAATCGGGTTGGGGGCGCAAAATATGCACTGGGAAGAGGAGGGGGCTTTCACCGGAGAGATCTCTGCCGGGATGGTCCTGGCCGCGGGTTGCACCTATGTGATTCTGGGGCATTCGGAGCGGCGTCAATTCTGCGGCGAGACCGATGAAATGGTCAACCGCAAGCTGGTCTGTGCCCTCGAGGCCGGTCTCAGGCCGATCGTCTGTGTCGGTGAAAGTCTGGCCGAACGCGAGGCGGGCCGGACCGAGGAAGTGGTGCTAGGCCAGGTCGGTGGTGCGCTGGAGGGAATCGGCGCGGAAGATACCCCCGAAATCGTGCTGGCCTATGAGCCGGTTTGGGCCATTGGGACCGGCGTGACGGCCAGTGCGGCGCAGGCTGAGGAAGTCCATGCCGCCATTCGAGGCTTTGTCGCTGAGTGTCTGGGGGATGAGGTTGCTGGAGGGCTGCGTATTCAGTACGGAGGTAGCGTCAAACCCGATAATGCCGCCGAACTTTTTTCCCAGGAAAATATCGATGGGGGATTGATCGGAGGGGCTGCACTGGACGGCGAAAGTTTTGCCGCTATTGTGAAGGCGGTCCTTTAACCTTAAATTATATAGTTATGATTGAGATATTAGTCGGAATATTCCATGTGCTGGTCTGTTTGTTCCTGGTCGTGACGGTGCTTTTGCAGGCGGGCAAAGGGGGTGGCTTGGCCGGATCGATTGGCGGTGGTATGGCTTCGTCTTCGGTTTTAGGGGGTGGGCGTACGGCCACGACGTTTCTGACCAAGGCCACGACGATTCTGGCCACGGCCTTTATGATCAGCTGCCTGGTGCAGTCGGTGGCCTTCCAGACCGCGGAAACGGAATCGACTACCGCGACTCAGCGGATGTTGCAAGAGGGGAGTCTGCCGGTAGTGCCAGCGCCACTGGGCGATGCTAGATCGCTGCTGGAAGAGCCTGCGGCTGAAGAAGCCGTTCCGGCTGCTGCCGATGCTGCCCCCGCTGCAGAGACCACACCTGCGCCGACCGAAGGGGCCACCGGGACTCAATAGCGCCCACGCGCACGCGAATTCTTGTGCCGAAGTGGTGAAACTGGTAGACACGCTGTCTTGAGGGGGCAGTGCCTTCGGGCGTCGGGGTTCGAGTCCCCGCTTCGGCACCATTAGTGTTTTAAGGGAGTTACGTCATTTGACGTGGCTCCCTTTTTCTTTGCATTGACCCAGATCCAGCCCAGGAACTGGAACGCTGCCAGAGGATAGATCACGCTGGTCAGATAGACCGGGTTTTGCCGGTGGTCGCCGTCGGGATGGATGCATTCGTAGGGCGAGCCGAAGGTTCGCCCCCTGGCGGAAGTCCCCCGCGCGCAACTCCTCAATATATACGAGTGCGAGGTTTTGTGTGGTTGCTGGATCTATCTGGGCGACCGCGTAGCAGACCCATCCGGTCGGTGTATTCTAGTGGGCTCCGTTCTGGTGCTCTGTGCAGATAGATTAAAACGCACCTGGGGTACGAGGTGATAGCAGTGTGATGGAATGAGTTCGGCAAGTGGATCTTTATGGATGCGACGCGCAACTTTATATTTACGATTCGGACCCCGCGTTTCCCTGATCCTGGTGGAGGCTGGGCTGCGACTTGGGAGTATGGGGGTGTCCAAGAGCGCGCGAGTTTGCGGGCTGGAGAGTTGTGTGGTGGTGGTGGATTGATAATTCGAGCTGCGACAACAAAGGAGGAGTGCCAATATGATTCCCAGTTCATACCGTCGCTGTCCAATTGCGGTGCTCTGCCTGATGATCTTTGCGGGATCGGCCGCCCGAGCCGAATTCGAATTCGCGGGGCGGCCGTGGCTGGGCAAGCACTCCGTCTACTCGACCCGCGGCATCGTTTCCACCATGCACCCCCTGGCTTCGCAGGCCGGCATCGATATTATGAAGCGCGGTGGCAATGCCTTCGACGCGGGGATCGCCGCTGCTCTGGTGCGCTCGGCGGTGGAGGGCGGGATGGGGGGGCCGGGTGGCAGCAGCTTTTATCTTGTCTATAGGCCCCAGGACGGCGAAGTCGTGGCGCTCGACGCCTGCAATCTGGCCCCGGCCGCGGCCAGAGTCGGCGACTTCACGCGCGGAATGCTCTCCGAAGGAGTCACGTCGATGGGCATCCCGGGGACCATGGCCGGTTACTGGATGGTCGTCGAGCGTTACGGTCGCCTGAGTTTCGCCGAAGTCGCTGCGCCTGCTCTGGACTACCTTGAGGACGGCTTCCCGCTGACCCCGGCGGGAGTGGGCATCATCAATTGGCTGTGCGGCCACTGCCCTGGCGCTTTCCCGAATTTCGCCCGCGTCTTCGCCCCGTCGGGTCGTTTTCCGGGCGTTGGCGGGATGATGAAAAATCCCGAACTGGCCCGCACCTACCGCCGCGTCGCAGCGGAGGGCATCGACGTTTTCTACAAGGGCGCCATCGCCAGAGAGATGGTCGATTACGTGCGTGCACAGGGCGGTCTGTGGAGCGAGGATGACCTCGCCTCTTATGAGGTTATCGAGCGCCGGCCGCTCCACATGCGCTATCGCGGCTACGACATCTACGGCTGCCCGCCGCCGTCGTCGTCGATTACCTGGATGCAGATCCTCAAGATTCTCGAAGCGCAGGACCTGAGGTCGTTGGGACGCAATAGTAGCGCGTATGTCCACCGTTTCATAGAAGCGCAGAAACTGGCGCACGCCGATGCTTATCAGCACGTCGCGGACCCGGCGTTTGTAGAGGCTCCGCTCGCGGCCTTGCTCTCGGATGCCTACGCCGAGGTCCAGCGCCGCCGCGTGGATCTGGAGCGCGCCGCCGCCGGGCGGGTACACTACGGCGCCCCGCAAGCGTGGTCCCAGGATCCGGCCGCCGCGCAGCTACCACCGCCGCGGCCGGCACTGGCGCCTCGGTTGCCGCGCACGCCGGGTGGTACGCCTCAGGAGGGCTCCACCTCTCACCTCATCGCCGCCGACTCGGAGGGTAACTGCCTGACCATGACCCACACTCTCGGCAATATTTTCGGCGGGCACGACGTGCTGGGCGCGACAGGGGTGCTGGGCAGCAACTCGATGGACTGGTTCGATCTGGACGAGAATGTGTGGAGCGGCGAGTCGAGCAATCTGGTGCTCGAGCCCGGCAAGCGGAACCGCTTCACTCTGAGCCCGGGGATGGTTTTCAAAGATGGCAAGCCGATCGTGCTCATCGGCGGCTCGGCGGCCGAGACCACCATGCCGGGGATCGCGCAGGTGTTGTTGAATATGCTGGACTTCGGTCTAGATCCGCAGGCGGCCATCGAGGCGCCGCGCGCCGTATTCGGCGATGTCCTCCACTGGACCGGCGGTTCGACGCTGCATCTGGATCCTGAGATTCGCGCTGCCGTCGGCGATAGTCTCGAGGCCATGGGGCACGTACTGGCCGAGGAGTCGGGCGGGCGCCGACCCATCGTCGGCATGGTCAACACCGTGGCCATCGATCCGCAGACAGGGCATTTTGCCGGCGGTGCGGAAATACGCGCTGACGGTCATGTCTCGGGGTATTAGTGATTAGACCAAAACCCATTCGGGTGAATGCTTATCGCTCTACCGGTTATCGGCTTTGAGTGCGGAGATGATTGGGGCTAAATAGAGATCACTTAGCCATTAAAGGCCGAGTAATAGAATATAGGCCTAACTTTTGTCCCTCTCTCCTCGAATAGAGAATCTCAGTCCTCCTGCAGCCTTATCTTATATTGAAGACGAAAGGGTGCAACCCGATGGTTCTGCGTAGCGTGTGCCGTACCATCACTTGAACTATTTACATTTATCAAAGAAAGGTTCAGTTGATGTACAGTATGGCCCGAAGGAATGCTGGTATTGGTCGAAACGGGGATTACCTTGGGCATTGGACTTCGGTGGTTAAGAAATACAATCCTCTTTACCACCGTGTTTCTCATCGCTCGGCCAGTTGCCTTGTCGCGAGGGTCATTCTTCCCAGGCGCAGAAGCCTCCGTCCATGCTGTAGACCTCTGAGAAACCTTGCTGCTGGAAGAACGCGGCTCCGCTCTGACTAGTGATGCCATGATAGCAATAGACGATATGGGTGCGGGTCTTGTCGGTTGCAGCAACGAATTCTTCGACATTGGCATCATCTATGCGGATGGCACCGGGGATATGGGCTATCTCGTACGACTCGGGGTCGCGGATATCGATGAAGACCGCTTGGCCCTCGGCCAGTTTTTCTCTGGCTGTGGTGATCGAAATTGTTTTTATCGTCGAATTGCTCATAGTCTCTCTTTTTCGATCTCATCTGGACGGTGGGGGTAAGTTGTTAACACGAATGCCCATTCGATCTAATCGGCTGGGGGTCAGGGTGTAAGAAAGAAAAGAGTTCAATACTGTAAAGTTATTCTTGTTTATGAACTTCAGAAGAAATTAAAAGGTACAAGAGGTTAGAATATAGAACAGAGTTGTTGGCACTCGCGATTGACGGGATATAAATTGGGTTTACTTTTGTTGGAATATAAGTAATTGAGTCGTATAGAGGTTGATTGTAGCTATATTGGATCTTTTGATCAGAGTCACCTCTTGAGTGATGCTGAGAGCACGGTGACGTGCGGGGCTGATTAAGCGATGCCGAGTTAGACGGGTTGTGGCGTATTGATAAAGCCCATTCAATGTTGAGTTGAACGGAATCCTCGCTTCTCTGAATTTGGTTGCACTAGTAGTCGTACAGGACTCCCTTTTTTGTGTTATTCGTCGGTAGAATCAGGTTATGGCCGATTGCGAAATGACCTATAGTCTCTCCGGCATTTTAAAGTAGAAGTGCAGTGCGTGTTGCGATCAGTGCGCTTTCTGTTAAGCCTGGGCGGACGGGAGGGGGGGAGACCGTGCTGGTTAATCTGGTCTCTGCATTATCTGCTCTAGAGTCTGGTGTTGAGTATATCCTCTTTGTGACGGAGGATAACAGGCATCTTTTTTCCGAAGCAATGCCTTCTCGCTTTATATATGTGGTACCCACGTGGGTGCGTTCGCCGACGCGTCGAATTTTCTACGAACTATTTATCCTGCCCCTAGTGGTTAAGCGCCTCGACGTAGACTTGTTCTTTGCTGTGAACCAGATCTATGCACCCTGGATGCCCTGTCCCGTCTCGTCGCTGGTGCAGAACCTCTTGTATTATCACTATAGGTTTTCCAATCATGATTACGGGGGAGGCTCACGGTTGTTACGCGAAATTCGCTACAGATTTTTCGCGGCGCTTGTAGTAGCGGTTTCGGAGTGCGTTAAGAAGACGGTAATTGAGCAGGATGGAGTTGAGGGGGAGAATGTGCATGTCGTGCCATTGGCACTGAGTGCTAAGCACTCGGGGCAGGTTGCGATGAGTGCGATCGAATCTGTCCGTGACCGTGTCGGGGGAGCGTTTATCTTGCATGTTGGGGCGTTGATGCCCTATAAGAATTGTGACGCGATCCTCCATGCCCTGACCCTCAGGGAGGTACAAGAATTGAGAATGAAGTTGGTCTGTATTGGATTGGACCCCTGGGAGTACGGACATCGATTAGAGAGTCTTGCTGAAGAGTTGGAACTAGGTGACTCAGTGCAATTTTTGCCGGCGGTGCCGCATGAAGAATTGGGTGCGTGGTATGCGGCAGCTGAAGCATTGCTCATTTTATCCTCATGCGAGGCTTTTCCACTACCACCTTTTGAAGCGATGGCGCAAGGGACTCCGGTTATCGCTTCGAATCATTCCTCGGTGCCTGAGATCGTCGGGGATGCGGGAGAGATCGTCGATCCCGATGATAGACGCGCAGTCGCTGGTGCGATAACCTTCGTGTGCCAGGATCGGGAATATCGTCAGGCCTTAGTGCAAAAAGGGTACGAGCGGATCGGACGATTCAGCTGGTGCGATACCGCTAGTCAACTGGTGCGCCTGTGGAATGTAGAGGTTTCCGGTGGGGGTGAAAGTGATTAAACGTATGGTGCTTGCTACGGGGCTAGCTCGGTTGATTTGGGTACTATCGGCCTCTTTGGTAGCCTATATTTCCCTGGTGCCTTTCTATTACTTCCAGCCACAGAGTCTTACCCAAGCTCCTTCCTTCTCGTTGATAAAATACGGGCCCTTCGTTTTGGCGTGCGGTATCTTGTGCTTATGGGGCTTCGAGCGGCTATTCAAGATCAGAGCGCTCATCTCGACCCCTGTGGAACGGTGGATATATATTCACTTGGTGGTATCGTTGCTCAGTCTATGGGGGGCGGAATACGTCCGTATTGGTCTGGTTAAGTGGATTTATTACCACGCAACTGGTCCAGTGCTCTGTTTTATCGTCGTGCAGTACTTTTCCGCTTGGAAGACCATTCGTTATGCGGCGGTTTACCTTGCAGTGATCACCGGTGTGGTGGCGGTCTACACTGTTTTTTTCGCTGCCACCGGTTGGGAGCCATTCTGGGATTCGATTCAGCGAGAGTACAGTCCCTACCATACCCGAAATCGGGCGATGGGTCCCTTCGGCCATACGGTGGCTACCGCTAGTTATGTGATGTTCTTGCTGCCTCTGGGTGTTTGGACCTTTGTGCATACTAAAGCGATCTGGCCTAAGGTGGGGTGGGGTTTGGTGTGCCTGCTCTTCGTGCCTGCGGTCTTGTCTACACAAACGCGCGGGACCCAAGTGGCGACCGTGCTCTCTTGCGGATTGCTGATCCCCTGGTTGAGGAAACTGGGACCGGTAATTGGGCGCCTCGGAGGGGACAAAGTACGTGGACTGACCGCTGGCGGAATAGTGGTGTTGATGTTGCTTGGGGGGTGGTGGTTGAGGAGCGACGGGCTTGCCGCTGAGATCCAGCATCGTTGGAGCGAAATCTTGGATTTCAGATCGGTTACTATCCGCGATGGGGACAAGGTCTACCAGTATGATTCGCTATTGGAATATACCGAACGCTTTCGCATCGCTCAGTACTATACTGTAGGAAATATTCTCGCCGAACATCCTCTTACGGGAGTGGGATTTGGTACTTTTACAAGGGAATTTGAAAAGTACCGCTATGCCGAAAACTATATGGTGCGGGAGTTTCCTGAACATACTACCGAAAATATGTATCTGATGTTTCTTGCCGAGACCGGTCTCGTAGGATTGATTGCTCGTATCGCGTTGCTGGCGGCTATCGGGATGATAGCTTTTCGGGCATGGCGTAAGGCGGTAGAGGGGCCGCGCAAGGATATGTTGTGGGCTTATTTAGCTGGGTATGCAGGTTTAGCTTTTAATATGCTGACCTGGGATGTATTGAATGAGCCGACCATGCGGATGATTTTTTGGCTATGGACGGGTCTGGTCTTGAGCGTGGTGCGGTTGCAGGAGGTTTCCGGTATGTCGGCAGTAGCAGGTGCAGACCAAGGGGCCTAGTTGTTAATCTGGTGTTAATTCGTTGTATCGCATGGTTGGGCCAGAGGAAATGGGCTTAAGGCTCCAGGATAGGGGTAGCGCTACCCTTGTGTATAACGATGATTTATACAGGGCGATACAATCAGTGAATGGAGAATCAAAACCTCCACACCTCGATCGCCGTCTCGCCGAAGATCCAGGCGCGCTCTTCCTCGCTGAATGAAGAGAGATAGTTCAGCGGGAAACTGAGCGAGTGATCGTATCCCTCCCGCGAACTGACCGGGGGCCAGTCGCTGCCCCACATCACCCGGCTGGGGCCGAAGGCCTCGATCGCCATTTCGGCCAGGGGTGGCACGTCCTGGAAGGGATGGGGTAGGGTGCAGAATTCGCCGAAGCCAGGCAGTTTAATCGAGAGATTGGGGCGCTCAGCCAGCTCCAGCGCGCGCGTGTATTCTTCATAAGGCGGGGCGGCATCCGGTCCAACGCCGGCGAGATGTTCGATCACGATCGACAGCTCGGGGAAATTGTGCAAGACTTCGCCGAATTCGTCTCCGAGGAGACCGGCGGGCGTCGCCGGGGCGCTGACGACGAGGTCGAGCTCGGCGGCGGTCCGCCATTGGGCCAGTGGGTCGGGCCCTAATGCCCGCGAAATCACCGGCAGGCGGATGCCGATAATGCCCTGGGCGGCCCAGTGGCGGATCCGGGTGCCGTCGTCCTCGGGCTCGACGACCATTGCCGAAGCGAAGCGATCTGGATATGCTTTAAGGCACTCGACGTGATAGCTGTTGTCGGTCTCGCCGGCGTGCTGGATCAGCACTCCCTTATCGACCTGGGCGCGTTCCATATGGAAGAGCAGCGCTTCGACGGGTTCGTATTTGTGTATACCAGTATGGCAGTGCGTATCGACGATCGTCATGACAACCCTTTCGCGGCGTGGTGAAGAGGCAATATAGGGAGGCGGGTTATTTACGGCAATCGAGGCTTTGGTGTGGGTCTGGGGGTATTTCGACTCGATATATTTGGAGACCTGAATGAGAACACTGAATATTGAAGCAGATTCGCGGCGTATAGCCTTATCTCGCGCTAGTGGAGGCGATCCGCTGATCGTCCAGCATGCCCCACAAGATCACCGGCCGTTTATCCATCCTCTTCGCGCTCCTGATGGGCAGGGGGTGCTGACCGAGAATGCGCCGGGGCATCATCCCTGGCAGCACGGGCTCTATGTCGGACTCAATCTGGTTAATGGAATCGGCTATTGGAGCGAGGGATTGGGGGGCAACTCGGAGCTCGATGGCACTTTTCATCCCGAGCCGCTGGCTGCGCCTGAGATCGAGGGGAATTGTGTTTCGTGGCAGGTTCGTTGTCCGTGGCGGGGGCCGGGGGGGGAGCCTGTACTGGTAGAGGAGCAGCGGTGGCAGTTCCGCGATCTGGGGGCGGTTTTGCACTTGGATATGGACTGGCGGTTGAGCGCGGAGGTCGATATCGAGTTTGGGCGCTACGACTACGGCGGCCTTTTTTTGCGGATGCCCTACCGGGCGGAGATCGGTGGTCATGCCCTGAACAGCGAGGGCTTGGATCAGGAGCAGGCCGAGGGCCAGCCCGCGCGCTGGGTGGCTGTGGCGATGCCGCTCGAGGATCGTGCTGACGAGGCCGGGGTGGCGATTATGGATCATCCGCAAAACGATGGTCATCCGGTACCTTGGCGAGTCGACGGCCAGTTGGGGATCGCGCCGAGTCGGTGTATTGCCGGGGCCTGGACATTGGATAGAGGACAGATCACCCGGAACCGCTATAGGATCGTCGCCTTTGCCGGGTCGATCGATCCGAACGATCTGGAATCGCGTTTCAGGACCTTTGCCGGGACGGTATAGAGGGTGCGCGAGACACTGGTGCTGGCGCTCTTCGCCTGCTGCTTTGCGGGCACGCTGGTCGAGATCGTCCTGATGTTGGGGCACAAGCGTCGGGGGGGTGGGCTCATTCGCTTCCGCCTGATTTTTTTCTTTATGGTCTCGCTGATGCTGGTATCTTTGCTGTCGATCTGGTTTTTTGCCCGGTTGAGTACGGCGATCTGGGTCAGCGATCTGGGAGTGGTCTTGGTGAATCTGATCGGCATAGCACTTACCTATGCCAGGCCGGCCAGTAGCGGGGTGGAAGAAGTGGAGGAGGAGGGGCGGGGTGTGCGGGCCTATGTGCTTTATTACCAGGGAAAGAAATTAGGGGTGGTGACGCGCGCAGGCTTCGAGCAACTGCAGTCCAACGATCTTTTAAAGAAGCAGCGAACCGTAGAGTTGGTCGATGATTATCAGCAGCGGGCTCGCCGCCAGGGGCTGGAGGTTTTGGTCTACGAAAACAAGGATGGCAGCCAGCGTTTGGTCAAGGTCGAGGGGAGGGGCGGCGCGGCTACGGCTAGTTGAGCGGTATCGCTTCGTCGATGAGCATGATGGGGATTTCATCCTCGATCGGATAGAGGTAGGCGCCGTCTTCTCGCACCAGACCGCCATCTATAGCGCTTTCGATCGTTTTTCCCGCCCTGTTCTTGAGTTCGCCGCGTTCGATACGGCTGTTGAGCTCGGTGATGAGCTCTTCCTCGGCTAGTTGCACCGGCTCTTTGGTTTCGGGGCAGGCGAGAATTTCCAGCAATTCTTTATCGATCATTTTTTTCCTCTTTATCGCACTTAAGTGCTAACGAATAGATGGCTTTTGGCTAATCAGGTCGGGGCTGACTCCTGTGGCCGATGCCCATTGCAACGGTCTTTGACTGTCGTGGATCTAATTGGGCAAAGACGGGCAATAAATAGGGCTTCCCCCAATTACTCCAGCGGTTTTTGCTACGATTCTGTATCACCTCAAAATAGATCACTTTATTGCGATAGACAAGCGGCCGAGAGAGTTGGAAAGGGGAAAATTATGACCAGGGGGGAGATGTTTTTTCCCTTTTCGTAGGAAGAGACGGAGCTCGAACACGGGATGAAAATTTAAAATAAAAAATATAAGAAATTGTTAATAATTAACTTATGTAAAATTTTGTTGATGTCTTTCCATGGGTAGATCCCCGGCGGCCCGATCCTTGCTCGACGGGGGTGGAATCGGGGAAATGGCCCCGAACCGTCGCTTGCTATTTGTTGGGAAGGACTATCATGGAAAGAACCGATTCACAGTCTCTAACTCGCAATGAACGCCTGGCCCATATCGTCGAGCGCTGTCTGGAGAGTTCGGCGGCCTATAAGCTTTTCGATATGCTGGCTTCGATATCCGATTTGGAAAGGGATGCCAAATTGGAGTACATGGAGTTGGTGAAGGATTCCGGGGTGTATTCGGAAGAGGAAATCAACGCCATAGAGCGCCTGATCGTCAGCGGTGCAGCCCGTTACTTCAAAGAGGCTATAGACCAGGTGCGCGAAGAACAGATCCAGCGCGAAATCGAGTCTATGGTCGTTTAGATCAGAGTGTGGGCGCCTGCTACGACTTTGCCGATGGCAGCGGCGATATCGCGCATATCTTCAGCCGGGCCCAGCAGCATATTCTGGGTCAGCCATACGGCTTCCGAGGCGCAGACGCGTTCGGTGACAGGGCACGAGATGCGGCTATAATCCGGTTTACCTCCAAAATAGGCACTGGTCAGCGGATAGTCGGCGAAGCGAGCGGCGAAGGCTTCTTCGCCATAGAGTGGGCGATAGCCTGAGGCGCAGGGAATGCCTTCGGCGCAGAGCGCTTCGACGAAGCGGTCGCGCGAAAGTCCGGATGAATCGGCACAGTAACGGAAAATATAGAGGTGGTGGGCGTGGGTCGTGACCCGTGGATCGTCTTCAAAGGGGACGATGCCCTCGATATCGTGCAGGAGCGATGTGAGCAATGCGGCATTTTCGCTGCGGCGAGCGGTTTGTGACTCGAGGCGCTCGAGTTGGCGCAGGAGCAGCGCGGCGTGAAATTCAGAAATCCGATAGTTGGAGCCGACCAATGGGTGCTCGTACCAGGCGCCCGTTCGCGATCGGCCGCAGTTGTGTACTGACCAGGCCCGATCGGCAAGGGCCTCGTCGTCGGTGGCGATAAAGCCGCCTTCGCCGCCGCAAAGATTCTTGCTGGCTTGGAAGCTGAACGTACCCAGGTGGCCAATTGCTCCGACTCGGCGGCCTTTCCAGGCCGCGGCATGGGCTTGAGCTGCATCCTCGACCAGATGGATCTGGTGGCGCGCAGCCAGGGCGCCGAGCGCGTCGAGATCGCAGGGGCGACCGGCGATATGGACGCCGATTATGGCCAGGGTTTTTTCAGTAATGGCCTCGGCGGCAGACTGGGGATCGATATTATAGGTTTCGGGGTCGATATCGGCGAAGATGGGGATGCCACCAGTGGCGACGACGGCGCTGGCGGTGGCTATAAAGGTGTAGGCCGGGACGATGACTTCATCGCCGGGACGGATACCGATCGCGTCGAGGGCGACCTGTAGCGCGGTAGTACCGTTGCTGGTCGCGATGCCGAATTTGGCTTGTTGGAAGGCGGCAAAGTCGCGCTCGAATTGCTCAATCGACTGGTCGAGGAACCAGCGCCCCGAGTGCAGGACGCCGAGCAGTGCTTCTTCTTCGGCAGATCCGTATACGGGCCAGGAGGGAAAAGGGGCATCGCGCAGAGGCGAGCCGCCGTTGAGGGCGAGCATTGGAAGGCTTTAGCTCAGACGGTGATGCCTTCTTCTTTGAGGAATTGCTGGATGCCCTTCCGGTTGAGAGTGCGCAGGGCGCGAGCGGTGAGGCACAAGGTGACCGTGCGGTTTTCTTCGGGGATGAAAAGTCGCTTTTTGATCAGATTGGGCTTCTGAACGCGCTTGGTTTTGCGTTGCGAGTGGCTGACGCTATTGCCGACCAGGCGCTTGACGCCGGTCAGGTCGCATTTTCTGGCCATGAATACACCTCCTTAGAAGACTGGCAAAGATAGCGGTGGCAACTAGATAAGTCAAGGGATGACCTTGACAAAAGAGAGGCTTGGAGGCACCTTAAAAGCGTCGTTCGACGCTATTCCCTGTCTGCACTAACGCAAGCTATCTCTCTACACTATGAATGGATTGAAATTCGCTTTTTTTGCGCTGGCATCTGTTTTCGCGGTTGAGTCATCAGCAGAATTGCGCGTGACCGAAGAAGGTCCGCAGCGCCTGCGGTTGATCTGGGAGCCCGAAGGGCCCGAATTGGAACACGGCCGAGGTGCTTTGGTCGGTCTGCCGCCCGATGGTGATATTCGCCTGGAACTTATAGAAGCGCGTGTGGCGCGGACGGACCGCGCCGATGAGGGCGCTGAGACCAAAGCGGGGCCGGTGGTGCTTGGTCGGCGGAGTTTTGCACGACGTCAACGCGTTGCTGAACTGGCATTGGCGCCGCGGATTTCAGCGGATGGAACGCGGACCTTGTACGATCGGGTGGTCGTCGATCTGCATCTTGTCGGTGCGGCGGGGACCCGCATTGCCGACTCATGGGGTGAGGATTTCTATAGTCGGGCGCTGGTCAATCCCGACCAATCCCGGAACTGGCGCTTGCCTCAGAAGCGGCGTCCGGCGCGTAAAACCGCATTAGAGAGTGGGACCTGGCTGCGGGTTTTTGTACGGGAAGAAGGTATGTACCGTATCACTGGTGCCGAGTTGGCGGAAATGGGTGTAGCGCTCGAGCAGATCGAGCCCGCGAGCTTAACTTTGCGTTATGGTGGTGGTAAGGCCTTGAATCTGCGTCGGATAGACCCACCACAGATCCTCGCCGAAACGGGGCTGGTCGTCGAGGATGGGGGCGACGGTCGTTTTGATGCGGAAGATTTTGTTTTGTTCTGGGCCGAACCTGTCAATCGTTGGGAATACAACCGCTCGGCTCGCTCGTTCGAATATCGAAAAAATCTCTATGTAGATGAGAATGTTTATTGGCTGGGATTTGGAACTGGCGAGGGGGAGCAGATGCGTGCCGATAACAGGAGTGGTACGTTGGAGAAATCTGAACCACATCGGCCTACCAGTTATAGGGTGCGGGTGCACGAGGAAGCCGAGCAGTTTATCCTGGCACAGACCTACGGCATCAAATCGGGCTATAACTGGTATTGGGAGGATTTTCGCGGCAACGCGCGCAATTTCCCTCTGGTGGTGCGAGATGCAGCAGCCGAGCCGGTGGATATTCGCTTCGGTTTTTTCGGGATTGTCAATTCGAAACCGAGCTTCGAGGTGCACTGGAATGACGAATCCGTGGGGGGGATAGGGTTTGGGTCCAAATACGCGGTAGCTGAATTGCAGACGACAGCAGGGCCCGAGGAAGGGTTGAACCAGTTGGGGCTTTTTCACACCAACAGCGATCCGGCTCGGTTCGATTATTACGAACTCGAGTACAGCCGGGGATTTAGTGCCGAGCGTGGCGAATTAATTTTCACGTATCCGCTGATGGTGGGTTTTACCGAATTTTCACTCTCCGGTTTCGCCGACGAGGTGCCGCGCGTCTTCGAGGTATCGCAGGGCCTGGTGGAGATCGTCGATTTCGTCTATGATGCACAGGCTGGGAGCGTCGTCTTCCAAGATAGGTTCTCGTCTGTGCCGCGGAAGTACGCCGTGAGTGGTCCGAGTGCCTGGAAGCGGCCTACGCGGATCGAAGTTGACGAAAGCCGCTGGTTGCTGAACGATGGCTCGGGGGCCGACTGGGTTGCGATTTATCACGGCGATTTCCGTGCTGCAGCTGAACGATTGGCCCGGTGGCGGGCAGAGGACGATCGATTCGGAACGCCGTTGCGGGCTATGGCCATCGATGTGCAGGATATCTACGATCAGTTTTCTGGTGGATTGCTGGACCCTGCAGCGATTCGCAATTTTCTCGCTTACACGATGGAAAACTGGGATCCGATGCCGATGTTCGTGACCCTTATCGGCGATGGTTCGTACGACTACAAGAACAATTCGGGCACTAGCCCGGGCAACTGGATCCCTCCTTTCCAGGATAGAGACAGTACCTATGATGGATGGTACGTGCGCGTGATGGGTGCCGATGCCCTGCCCGATATGGCAATCGGCCGATTGACGGTGCAGACCGAGCAAGAAGCCAATATCGTGGTTGATAAGCTCATCGAGTACGATCGCGATCCGGAAAGAGGGGCCTGGCAGAGTCGCGTCGTATTGGTCTCAGACGATCTGTCCAATCCGGACCACCCGCAAGATGTGGAAGCTTACTTCATCATCGATAGCGAATTCTTAGCCCAGCGGTTAATGCCCGATGAACTCGATTTAGTCAAGCTTTATATCGCCGATTTTCCCCTCGAAGGGCGGACCAAGCCGCGGGCCAGAGATGAATTTATTCGGCTATTCAATCAAGGGGCTTTGATTTTGACCTATTTGGGTCACGGGAATCCCACGGTACTGGCCCACGAGAGCATGTTCTTGGTGTCTCGAGATTTGGGTGCTATTGAGAACGAGGGTCGCCTGCCCTTTTTCTATACTGCGGCCAGCCAGATCGGTGTCTTTGACGATCCGGCGCGGATCTCAATGCCCGAGGCGCTCTTGAAAAAAGACAATGGCGGTGTTATCGGTATGATATCTGCCACCCGGGTCGGCTATCACAACAGCAATATGATTCTGGCAAATCAATTTCATGAACAGATGTACCAAACCAATCGCAAAGCCCCGCCTGTCGGACAGGCGTTTATGGAGGCCAAGCAGTTGGTGTTGGCGCTTTTTTCTGCCAGTGACTTGGCGTTTCGCAATATGCAGCGTTACTCGATCTTTGGCGATCCGGCGACGCGCCTGGCGGTGCCGCGTTTCCAGGTCCAGATCTCCATCGCCGATTCGCTCAGCGCTCTGGGGGAAGTGGAAGTCGAAGGCCAGGTGCTCGATATGTCTGGCAATCCCGCTGCTGGATACCAGGGTCAAGTGTGGTTACAAGCTTTTGATTCGAGTGCGCGCAGTCGGTTGGATGGTTTCAACTATGAGCAGGTCGGGGCCCATATCTTTCGCGGGCGTTTCCCCGTCGTCGATGGTCGTTTCGGAGCAGAGTTTCGAGTGCCCAAAGACATTACCTATGGGGGTAAGGATGGTCGAATCAGTGCCTATGTATGGAGCGATTCCAGGCCCTCGGCCTTTGGCGCGGTGGATGGCCTGGTGCTCTCGGGGACGGCATCGGGTGTAGAGACGGATCTACAAGGGCCGGAGATCTCCCTGAGCTTCGAGGGCGCTGATGGTACCACCATCCCGAGTCGGACTGTGTTATTAGCGACGATTACGGATCCGAGCGGGATCAATATCACGGGAGATACTGGTCACGAGATCGAATTGATGATCGACGGCAAAATCTTTGCTCTGACCGATTTTTACAGTGTGCAAGGAGGGGACTACCGCCAGGGTTTGATCCAATTTCCCATGCCTGAGTTGGAACCGGGAAACCATGAACTGCGTCTGAAGGTTTGGGATAACTTCAATAATTCGTCTCGGACTACCTTGGCGGTTACGGTTAGAGAAGAGGCCAATGCAGGTCTTGAGCAGGTCCTATTTCATCCGAATCCAATACGCGCTGCAGGCGGTCATTTTACGTATGTGTTGAAGGACAATGTCCGCGCAGTGCAGATTCGGATTTTCTCGTTGTCCGGTCGATTGGTTGACGAGTTAGAGGGACAGACCAACGAGGGCTATAACCAAGTGCCCTGGATTCCAGCGGCGGATCTGGCCAACGGTACTTATCTTTACAGCATCGCCGTCGAACGGAACAGCGGTGCCCGGGGTGAACGCAGGGCTGCCCTGCAGATCGCTAAATGAGCATTGTGAGAGGAGTGCCTTTGCAGCACTGATATGGCTTTAGTACAGAGGCAGCCGGTTTGTATAGTGCAAACAGTTTATATTTTCTCCAGATCTGAGGAGGACTCCGCGATGAGAAAACTGATGACCTTAGTGATGGTCGCTCTTGGTATGAGTTTGTTGCCCGGCCAGGTTCGGGCCACGCCAGAGAGCCGTGCCGCCGTGCTCTTTTTGTTGATTGAGCCGGGTGCTCGTGCCATCGCCATGGGCGAATCGTATGTAGCGATCGCCGATGATGCTACCGCCAGCTATTTCAATCCGGCCGCTCTTGCCGGTCAGAGCCGAAAAAAAATCAACTTCACCCACAGCAAATGGCTGCCCGGATTGGCCGACGATCTCTCCTACGAGTTTTTGGCCTATTCCACACCAGTGGAGGGATGGGGTAATATCGGCGTCAATGTCGCTCTTTTGAATCTGGGGGAGCAGATCCGGACCGATGAGCGCGGCAATACCCAGGGGACTTTCCGCTCTTATGATGCAGCGCTCTCTGCGGCCTATGGGGCGGAAATCGGCGATAATATGTACGCCGGTATTGGTTTGAAGTTCATTCGCAGCAATCTGGCGGATCAGGGGGCCGGCATCGAGCAGGGCAAGGGGGTTGGAAATAGTTTCGCTGCCGATCTTGGATTCTTGTGGAAGGCCTCGCCGAGTGTCAGTTTCGGCGCAGCGCTGCGCAATCTCGGCCCGAAGATCGCCTATATCGACGCCTCTCAGGCCGATCCGCTGCCCCAGCATATCGTCTTGGGCATAGCTTATGAGCTGATGGACACCCAGTATCACGACGTGCAACTCTCCTTCGATCTCTACAAGCCGCTGATCGCCGATGGTTCCTTTTTGAGCAATCTGGTTCGCTCGTGGGCTGATGAGGGGATGAGCGACGAAATCAAGGAGATGGATCTGCACCTGGGCGGCGAGTACAAATACGGGCTTTCCGCACGCCAGGACGAGGCCTTTTTTGCGTTGCGTGCGGGTTATTCGTGGGACAGCGACGGCGAGTTGAAAACTCCGACCTTTGGCGTGGGGTTGAAATACAGTCGCTTCCAGATCGATGTAGCGTACCTGACCGGCGAAGATACGCCAATGCAGGACAACACGCGGTTCTCATTGAATCTCATTTTCTAAAACGGTTTCCTATCTAGTCGCGAATGGGCATGGGGATTTAGCCGCTGTGTCATCGCGTTGATTAGGGGCTCGTTATTTTACTCATTTGTTCATTTTAAGCTTTTGTTTGCTGCTCCTCTCAGTTGCTGTCTCCGCCCAGGAATGGCGCGTGCTGGCCTTGAGAGTAGACTTTCCGCTCGAAAGTCCTGACGAATCTACGACGACCGGTGTTGGTCTCTTCGATCTGCGTTCTGCGCTCGAGGCTGAGCAGGACTACGTTCCGCCCTTTGATCTGCCGCCGCATGACCGCCTTTATTTCGAGCGGCACCTGAAATCTCTGGCCCGCTATTATCGGGATGTTTCCGAGGGGCGGGTTGCGCTCGACGCCGAGGTTTTTCCCCGCGCCGAGCGGCGGGCTTATACGCTTCCCAAGACCATGCTTCACTACGGCAATGGCCGTACTACCGAGGAGATCGGTGCGCGGTGGATTGAATTGTTGCGCGATGCTCTCACGGCGGCTCTGGCCGATCCCGATGGTCCACTGCTGGCCGATTTCAACAGCTTTCTCGTCTTTCATGCCGGGGTTGGTCACGAAACGGGACAACTCAACGATATTCGCTCGGTCTTTCTCGAAAAGGGCGACTTCAGTCGCTTTAATGATGGCCCGCTGGCGATCGGAGGGGTCGAGATTGACGAGGCCTGGATTCTACCCGAATCGCCCAGCCTCAATGGGCGGGCGGGTCTCAATGGCTTGTTGGCCAAGTTTTTCGCCAACCAGCTGGGGCTCCCCGGTCTTTCGAATTTTGCCGATGGCCTGCCGGCAGTGGGGGGCTGGAGCCTGATGGATGTCGGTGCCAATTCGCTGGGTTTTGTACTGGCCGACAGTCTTGAGCCGGTGGTTGGTTTTGCGGCGCCGCATCCTATGGCCTGGACTAAGGCCCGGTTGGGATGGATCGATCCCCTAGTAGTACGGAGGGATACTGTGGTCTCGCTTTTGGCCACCGATCGCAGTGGCGAATTTCCCAAGGCGCTGCAGGTACCCATCAATGCGGAGGAGTATTTTCTGCTCGAGAACCGGCAGCAACGGGCGCGGCTTGGTGCCCCTGAGGGCCAGGTGGTGCGTGGCATCGAGCCGGACGAGGTGGCGTGGATCGACGAAACGGAGATCGAGTTGGAGCACGGCGTCTGGATGGGGTTGGAGGAGTATGATGCCTTTATCCCGGGCTCGGGGGTGTTGGTTTGGCACGTCGACGAAGGAGTGATTGCTGCTAATGCGGCGAGCAGTGCAATTAATAACCAACCCGAGTGGCAGGGGATCGCGCTGGAAGAGGCCGACGGCTATCGCGATATCGGCCATCCGGTTTTCGAGCGTCTGCGGCAGATCGAAGGCTCTCCCGATGATCCGTTCTTTGTCGGGGGGCGAACACTTTTTGGGGTGGCGACTCAGCCCGATTCGCGTACTAATCGCGGCTGGGAGACCGGAATCGAAATTGAAGTGCTATCCGAAAATGGCGATTTGATGCAGGTGGCCATCCGCTTCGGGCGTTCGCGCCCGGGCTGGTCGCGGGCACTGGATGGGGATGGGCGTTTACAGACGGCTGATCTGGACGGTGATGGGGCGGACGAATTGATTTTCGAGGCGGCAGAGGGTATCGGTTATGCCGATCGGAACGGTATTGCGCCGTGGAGGATCGGGGAGTCTCGGTTGCTCGCTATCGGGGATGGGAATGGGGATGGGCGGAGAGATATATTCGCCTCGGAGGATGCTGAACTCAGTGCCTGGGAGGTGGACGCCGAAGAACCGATATGGCGGAGCTCGGCAGCGGGTGGGATCCAGGACGCGTTTTTCAGCCCAGATCCGGGATCGTTGTCGGAGTTCAATGATGCGGTTTTGTTGCTGGAGCGGGTGGAGATGCTCGATCTCCTCGATGCGAGGAGCGGGGAGTTGCTGGAGCGGATTCCGAGGGCGGATTTTCCAGGTGTAGCGGGGGTGCTTAGCGGAGGTGTACACATTGATTGGGGGCAACACTCGGTGTTGGATAACGAGGCGCTCTTTGCTCCAGCCCTGGGGGATTTGGACGGTGATGGCGAGATCGAATGGGTGCTGGCCGATCGGGGTGGGAAGGTGCAGTGGGGGCCTGAGGTCATCGAAGTTGGCGATTCGCTCATCGCGCCTCCAGCCCTCGGTGACCTAGATGGCGATGGTTTGCTGGAAGTGGTTTTGGTCGCTGCCGGGGGGAGCGTACACGTGCTGCGGGCCGATGGGCTCCAGCAGGCCAATTTTCCCTTTGCGATCCCGCGTTTTGCCGGATTCGGAGATCTGGGTTTCGAGCCGATACTATTCGATATCGATGCCAATGGTACCCAGGAGATTCTGGTCACCGGGCGCAGCGGAATATTCGCCATAGAGGATAGTGGTCAACTCCTGCCTGGATTCCCTCTGCTCTGTGCGGCGGTGCCCAGCTCGGCTCCCGTGGTATTGGACTTCGATGGCGATGGACGGTTGGAGTTGGCGGCGCTGGACAGCGAAGCGCTCCATGTCTGGGATCTGCAGCGGGTGGCTCCCGACTACAGCGGGGGTCGAGCCTATTGGCCGCAAGCTCGGGCTGACGCGGCCGGGACGAGGCAGGTGATGCTGAGTTCGCAGCCGATGGTGTTGCCCGGTACCGCGCTTTTGCCCGGTGCAGAGGTCTACGTTTATCCCAATCCGGTCGGTGCGGGTGAAGACGCACACCTGCGCTTCGTGCTTCGTGCTGCCGGACGAGTGAGCTTGGAGGTTTTCGACCCTTTAGGAGCCAGGGTCGATCAGCGGCAAATAGATGCATTAAGCCCTGGAGAACATGAAATATCCTGGTCTATAGACCGGTATTCGAGCGGGCTTTATATCTGTCGTTTAGTAGGCTCTGCCGCTGATGGGCGCACGGGGGAAGTCCTGGTCAAAATGGCGGTAAGCCGATGAGGCTGGGTGGTCTGTACAGCGGGCTCCTGGTCTGTTGGGCTGCGGCTGCCTTGGCGCAGAATCATCCCGAGCTCGAATGGCAGGTCGTGGAGACCGAGCATTTCAGGATTCTCTATCACCAGGGTTTGGATGGAGCCGCTGCCCGGACGGCGCAGATCGCCGAAGAGGCCTATGGTCCGATAACGGAGTTGTACGGATACCAGCCCGAGGACCGGGTGCGTATCGTGCTCAAGGACTTTGACGACTACGCCAATGGCGCGGCTTTTTTCTATCACGATACGATTGAGATCTGGACGACCTCGCTCGATCACGACTTCGACTTGCGCGGCACCTCGGACTGGTTGCGCAATGTTATTACGCACGAATTTACTCATATCATCTCGCTGGGGGCTGCGCGCAAGACTTCGCAGCGGATACCGGCGCTCTACTTGCAGTATTTTGGTTATCAGCACGAGGCTGATCGTCCCGATATTCTGATTGGTTATCCCGATGCAATTGCCTCCTACCCCGTGATGAGTACCGTGGTGCCGATGTGGCTGGCCGAAGGCGCGGCTCAATATATGGCTGAGGGTGCGCGACGCGATCGCTGGGATGCCAATCGCGATATGGTGCTCCGGACTCAGGTACTTTCGGGCGAGCCCTTGTCCTTCGATCAGATGGGAGTTTTTGGCAAGCACGGTTTCGGCAATGAATACGTCTATGACCACGGTTTCGGTCTGGTGCGTTATATAGGCGAGACGTACGGCGATGACAAGATTGCCGAGTTGTATAGGGCGGCTTCTAAATGGCGCTCTATGGCCATCGATGGTGCGGTCAAAGAGATCCTGGGCAGCAGTACTGATGAACTCTACGGTGATTGGATCGAGTCGTTGCGGCGGCGCTATGAGGAGCAGGTAGACGGGTTGGGAGCGCTGCGCGAGGGGGAAGTGATCGCCGATCTCGGTTTTTCGAATCTGCGGCCCCGACTTTCGCCCGACGGTAAAAAATTGGCCTATCTATCGACGCGAAAACGCCACTATGGCCCGCATATGCTGGTGGTTCGGGATCTGGAGACGGACGAGGATGAAGTCGTCGCCTTTCCGGTATCGGCATCAACGCTAGATTGGTCGCCGGATGGGGCCAAGTTGCTGTTCTCGCGAATCGATCGAGCCGATAAATACGGATCGCGGCAAGCCGATATTTACGAGTACGATTTTGGGGTCGACGAGCCGGGTTGGCTGCGTGATGTGCTGTGGATGGTGCCTGCGCTGATCGGTGTTGAAACTCCGGAGTCGCCGCGGATCAAACAACTGACTCACGGCCTTCGGGCGCTATACCCGGCCTTCTCGCCCGACGCCGAGTGGATCGCCCTGGTGCGCAACGAGGGGACCAACAATAATTTGGGTGTGGTGCGTGCCGATGGAACGGCCCTGGTGTATTTGACCGATTTTCGCGATGGGACCCAGGTCTATACGCCGCGCTGGAGTCCCGATGGCCTATCGATCGCTTTTTCGCTCTCGCGGGCGGGACAGCGAGATATCGTGGCGATGCGTTTTCAGCCCGAACGGATGGCCGACAAATTGGGTGGAAAAGGAGAGGTTCGGATCGCCGGGACAGATAGTTTGCAGGTGCTCATCGCCACTCCCGGTACCGACCGCGATCCAGTGTGGAGCGCCGATGGTAAAGAGATCATTTTCTCTTCCGATTTCAGCGGCATATTCAATATTTACGCTCTGAATTTGGAGACGCGCAGATTGCGGCAGTTGACCAATACGCTGGGCGGTGCTTTCAATCCTGCACTCGGTCCGAGTGGGGAGGTCGTCTTTGCCGCGTACACTGCTTCAGGTTTTGAAATTCGCAAAGTGGAAAGCGAAGATCCGCCGGTGGCGGTTTGGGAGAAGTGGACCTCGAATGAGGGCGATAGGCTTGCGATGAGCAGAGCGGCTCCACCCAGTCCAGCAGCATCCCAGGTCTATGGCATCGATTTTCTCAAGACCTCGCTCCTGCCGAGGCTCTCGATCGACGAGGGGCACTTCAAGCCAGGCGTCTACCTCTCCTCCAGTGACGTGCTCAACCGGCAGAATATTTTCGCCGGGGCTGCGCTGGCGCCGGCCAATGGGGATCGAGACCTCTTTGCGATCTACGAGTTTCGTGGATTCCGACCGACTTTCTATCTCGAAGTCTTTAACCAGCGCCGCCACTCGGCTCGTGGTGATAGCTCCGAGGCGCGCGATCTGATCGTCAACGGCGTCAATTTCAACCTCACTCAGATCAGCCTCGGTGGAAGGGGGCGACTGGGACGTTACGGTGAATTAACGGCTTCTTTTACCTACGATCGCTACGACGCCAGTGTCGAAAGCGATGCTTTTATACCGAGCCGCGATGGGCAGGTCGGTTTTGAGCGGATCAAGCAGAAGCCCTTCGGTTATACTTATCTCAATGGTTTCGGGTTGGGCTTGACCTATCGCATGAACCAGATCGCTCGTCGCCGAGATCGCGATATCAATCCGCTGGGCCGACAGATCTACGTCCGTTACGACCGGATGTACAATTTCTTTATCGAAGGCTTTGATCAACGTTCCACCTTTATTGATGAGCAGTATCTCGATTTGTTCTACAATCAGTTTACTATTGATTGGAACGAATATATCGGTCTGTTTTGGAATACGCGGTTGGGGTTGCGCTTTTATGGTGGGTGGATCCAGAGCGATACGGTCGACAACAAAGAACAGGTCAACGACTTTTTCGACTACCATCTCGGCGGTCTCAATTTCATGAAGGGATATACCTTCTACAGCATCGAGGGGCGCAAGGCGATGATGGGGACGGCGACTTTTCGCTTTCCGATCTTGCCCGATATCGATAAGCGCTTTATGCACCTCTATTTCGACAAGGTCTACGGGGCGATCTACGCAGATATCGGCAAGGCCTGGGACGGGGAGTTCGGCGATCCGGATGAGTTCTATGGGCGCGAGGAGCCGTTGCGGAGTATGGGTGGTCAGTTGCGCTTCGATCTGATTTCGTATTACAGTTTGCCGACGCGGGTGCAGATGGATTGGGCCTTGGGGCTTGACGAGATAGAAGACAGAAACCCGTGGAAGTTTTATCTTACGGTATTGTTTGGTTATTTGTAAAAGCGGGCCTATTGCGGAGAGTGTATGGGGTATTGTGATTCGCGGTGCCCGGTTTTCCAGGATCGGTGGAGTTATGGCCAGGGATTTTTCACTTGGTTTGACCCGATTCTATATGGCGTCTCATTTGCCTCTAATGGGCAGAAATTCAATCCATTGGTTTAGTCGTTCAGTCGGAGGAAAGAAATGATGCTGAGAGCTGGGATGGCGATACTTTCGGCCATGGTGGCCGGAACGCTTGGAGCGGAGGAACTGCCAAGTATTCTAAGCGCGGAGGGGCGGGCTTTTCTGACGGGGGCCACCGTCTTGGAAGAGGATCCTATGCACTTGCTCTCGACTCGCGAAATGGTGCAGGCCGGTGGAGGTGAGGAGGAGTTGCCACAAGTGCAGGCCAGTGTAGGCGAAGAAAAATCGCCGCGGCGGGCTTTTCTGTACTCGGTGTTGCTGCCGGGGTTGGGAGAGTGGTATGCGGGATCCAAGAAGCGGGCGCTAGCCTTTTTTGGTGTCGAAGCTGTGGTGCTGGGATTGTGGTCGAGCTGGAAGGGTAAGGGCAATGATCTCGAGCAGGATTTTCGGGAAGTGGCCGATGAGCATTGGGATCCGGAAAATTACCTGGCCTGGCGAGATATGCGGGATGCGCGGAGGAATAACTCATTTACCCATGCGTTGCCTTGCAGTTCGGATGTCGTGGAGGTATATATTCCGTCGAGACGGGCAATGCTGAATGCGAAGAAGGATGGTACTGCGAAAATACCGAAAGTGGATTTCGGCGGTTGCGCAGCGACTGAGATCCAGCAGTATTACGAACTGATCGGCAAATACGACATTTTCCAGGTTGGTTGGGACGATTTGACGGATATGCAGACAGGTAATACGATTGATATCGCGAGTATTGATTCTGTCGAATCTTCTCATTCCGACCGCCGTTTAGTGTACGAAGGCCAGCGCAACGAGAGTAATAAATATCTCAAACGAGCATCTACGCTAACGGGATTGTTGCTGGTCAACCACGTTATCAGTGCTATTGATGCGGCGCGGGTGGCCAGAGCTCGTTCTGAGGGCGTGGACGAAGCCGTATTGCGGCGGCGGACTCGGGTGGCGCTGGTTATGCACCCCTGGGATCGGGGACAGGTGCCGATGCTGATGGCCTACAAGCCATTCGACTGAATCCATGTCCCGACTCGCGACACTCTTTTTATTGCTCTTATTGCCCGAGTACGCTGATGCCGGCGATGCCCGGGGTGCATTCTGGCGGTCGTTGCTGGTGCCCGGTTGGGGACAGCACTATGTCGCTGGCACTGGCGGTCGATTTCTCGCGGCCGAAATAATTTTTTGGGGCGGTTATATGGGTTTTGAGCGGCTGGGCGATATTCGCCGCGATCAGTACCGGACCTATGCTGCTGAACACGCTGCGGCTCGACCGGGTGGCAAGGGCAGAGCATATTTCGACGATCTGGGTTTTTACCAGAGTAGATTGGAGCACAACCAATTCGCCCGCTATGAGGATGGTCCCGCAGCGGAACTCTATCCCCTGGGGCGCGATTTTTTTTGGGAGTGGGACCAGGATGCTTCGCGCGAGCGCTATCGCCAATTGCGCAATGCCAGTTCGCATGCCGGGCGACAGGCGCTCTATATGACTGGTCTGGTGGTGGTCAATCATCTCGTTTCGGCGGTACACGCAGCCCGGATGGCCGGGGGGGCGAGTGAAGCCGATACAAATATCTTACCTGTTTTTGCGCCGGGGCCTGGTGGGGCCTCGCTGCTGCTGGTACGTCGTTTTCATTGATGGCATTCTTCGCGTTTCTCTGTCTTTTGCCGTTTTGCGCCTTCGCCGAGGAGCGGATCTGCGGCACCCGTTGGCTCGAAGAGCACCGCGCCGAATTCCCAATTCCTGCTTCAAAACCGGTGGCGCTGCACCAGGAGGTCGGGACCATCGAAGTGGGGACCCAACTCGCCTTCTATGTGCCCACCGATCCCTTGCTCAATCTGGCGACCTGCCGCTTCAAGGGAGAGCACGCGTATATCTTCGTCGAGGAAAGCCAGTGGGATATTGTCGTTGCCCAACCCGATGTCGATAAATTGGGGGCGCTTTTTGAAGAGTCGACGCCGGCCGATCCCGAGCGCGGGATTTACGAGTTGTCGGTCGAAGCCTTCGGATCGGTACCGGACGAAGATGGTGATTCGCGAATTTTCATCTTGCTGCTCGATATACCCGACGACAGGGTAGTGGGTTATTTCGATCGTTCGGTGTATAAACAAGTGCAGGAGGAACTGCGCCGCGATACCGTTTATCTCGATGCGTCAAAGCTGGTTTTTTCGGGATATCTCGGGCGCGGTACGCTGGCGCATGAACTCCAGCATCTGATCCACTGGGGCTACGATGAGGATGAGGAGGCCTGGATCGATGAGGGGCTTTCCGGTTATGCGGAGTTGCTCAGTGGTTTTCCCGAAACCGATCCGAGCATGGTGCCCAGTTTCCTCGGTAATACCGATCGCGATCTGACGCTCTGGCCGCTGGTGGTGGGGCCGGAGAGTTACGGCAAGACCTATCTCTTTGCCTCGTTTCTGGCCGAGCGTTATGGTCCGGAACTCATTCGCCAAATCGTTGCCGAGCCGCGCAATGGTATTTTCGGCATCGATGCGGCTTTCAAAACCGAAAACTGGGTTCAAGACTATACCGGGGCCTGGAGTCAGTGGATCGCTGCTAACTATGCGGCTGACGATCCGGACTTCGGTTACCGTGTCCTCCGGGGGCGGAGGCCCTTTGCCTATGTTGCGCCAGAGGTGCCTTTTGCAGCGATCGAGGGTGGGGTGGCTAATCAGTGGGGTGCGATCAATGTGGTCATTCGTGACGCGGGCAATATAGAGGTTGATTTTTCCGGGGCCGAAGAAGGGCGCTATGCGGTATGGGTATATGCGATGCGCGCTCAGCAGGGCGAGATGATGGAAATGGACTTAGACGCGGCAAATCAGGGGCAGATTCAGGCGATGGCGGTAGACAGCGTCGCGGTGATCATTGGCCGTAGATCGCGCGTGGGGGATGATTTCACTCTGGCGGCTCGGCGTTTCATTCCGACGGCTGTTGCGGCGGCAACGGAGCAAGTGACCGGGGCTAGTGTCCTCTTTCCGGCCTATCCCAATCCCTTCAACAGCACGGTGGTTTTGCCCTTTCTTCTCGATCGGGAGGCCGCTGTGGAGTTGGCGATCTATAATGCGCTGGGGCAGCGCCAGGCCTTGCTGGTGGATCAACGACTCGAGGCGGGAGAGCACTTGGTCAGTTGGGATGGGCGAGGTGCAGCCAGCGGTTCTTATCTCGCCGTGTTGAATGTGGACGGGAAAATGCAGCTTTGCCGGTTGGCATTGGTGAAATAGAGGAACTGGCTCGGAGTCATATCGCGGGTGGTGTTGCGGTGATATTGTCGATTAGGCGGACGTGGGTGAGGCGTATGGCCAGGGCAATGACGACGGGGCCTGTGATTTGGGCGACTTCTTCGAGAGTATCCGGATTGACAATAGAGAGATAATCGATGTCTTTGCCGAGTTCGGGTTCGATCCGCGCGCGGAGTTCGGCGACGATAAGGCTGGTATCTCTTGCTCCTTCCGCAATCATTTGTGCACCGATCTCCAGAGTTTGGTAAAGCACCGGGGCCCGGCGGCGTTCGTCTGCGCTGAGATTTATATTGCGCGAACTCATCGCCAGGCCGTCTGCTTCGCGCACCGTCGGAACGACTTCGATGCGCAGATCTAGATTGAGGTCGCGTACCAGGCGGCGGATGACGGCCGATTGCTGGTAGTCTTTCTGACCGAAGACCGCCAGGTGGGGCTTCACTGCGGTGAAGAGTTTGGTTACGACGGTGGTAACGCCGCGGAAATGGCCGGGCCGAAATGGACCGCAGAGTTGCTCGGTGAGCTTGGAGACTTCGACAAAAGTAGAAAAGTCGGAGGGGTAGAATTCGTCGGGCTGTGGCAGGAAAACCGCATCGACTCCGCGATCGCTCAAAAGGCCGAGGTCGCGTTCGAGATCCTGTGGGTAGATCGCCAAATCCTCTTGCGGGCCAAATTGAAGCGGGTTGACGAAGATGCTGACGACGGTGCGCTCGGCGGTTTTGCGGCAGTGGTCGACCAGGCTGAGATGTCCCGGGTGCAAAAAACCCATTGTGGGTACCAAGCCCAATTGCAGGTTGCTGCCCCGCCAGGCATCGGCTCGGATCTGCATTTCTGAGACCGTTTCGATGAGTTGGAGCTTAGACATGTTGTGCGGAGGGGAGGGTTAGCGGGCCGACGAGCCGTGCTTCTCCGGCGTTGGCCAGATCTGCGAGATAGGTGCTGAAGGGAATGCTCGTTATGGGATGTATCAGTCCGGATTCGATTTCACAGAGGGGTACCAGGACGAAATTGCGATCGTTCATCTGCGGGTGGGGAAGTACCAGTGTATCGCTTGCGATGATGCGATCGCCGTAGAGCAGCAGGTCGAGATCGAGGGTGCGCGGCCCCCAGTGGATACGGCGTTGGCGCAGATAGTTGTTTTCGATGTTGAGCATGGCAGCGAGGAGCTCCTGGGGCGGGAGCAGTGTATCTATGGCGCAGACGGCGTTGAGAAAGTCTGGTTGTGCGACCGGTCCCAGGGGTGGGGTCTCGTAAATATGCGAGACAACTGCTAAACTCGTGTCGGGCAAGGCGGAAATCGCCGCG
The DNA here is from genome assembly GCA_964520345.1 of uncultured Gemmatimonadaceae bacterium. Taxonomy (GTDB): domain Bacteria; phylum Latescibacterota; class UBA2968; order UBA8231; family UBA8231. The sequence goes on from CAZFMY010000061.1 coordinate 31,641, forward strand.
AGTCCGGCTTCGAGATAGGTGCGGCGTTCATTGAGGTTGGAGCCGATGGCGAGGTGGGCTCGTTCAGGCATAGGAACGGTGCATTTCGACTTCGATTCCGTCGAAATGCGCTGCGACCGGAGGATTGGGTTTGCGCACCCTGATCACCAACTCGATCGGGGCGCAGTAGGCTCCAACTTTTCCGGCAATACGCTCGGCCAGGGCCTCGACCAATTTACAGGGCTTGTCGTTGACTGCTGCTGAGACCAGCGCGTACACTTCCGGGTAGTTGATGGCCGCGTCGATATTGTCTTCGCGTCCCGCTCGGCGGAAATCGCCATAGAGCTCGAGATCTATTTCGTAGAGTTGGCCGAGCGTGTTTTCTTCGGGGAAGAGTCCGTGATAGGCGAAGAAACGCATATTGCGCAGGCGGAGTACATCGTTGGGCATAGCGGGAATATAGAAACGGGAGAGCAGGAGGGCAACGGTGGTGCAGCGCATAAAATCTTGCTTTGGACCATCCTGTTGGTTATATTGCCGGATGATCATGGATGATTTGCTTCCCCCCCAAGGAGGTAGGATATGTCACAGGTAACTCCCGCAGGTGCTGGATCGCAGATGGCTGATCAGGTCAGCGGTTACAGCGCTTCGGAGCAGGCTCGTATTGACCGCCAGGAGAACGAAGAGAGCAGAGCTGATCAAGCTCAGCGCCGTCGTCATCAAGATGAAGCTCGAACTCAGCGTCAGCAAGATGAAGCTCGGGCTCAGGAACGGGCTGAGCAGACGCAGCGACGCGAGGCGACTCAAGAGGCGCAGAACCGCGAGAATAGTCGTGGCCAGAATCTGGCCATCGAACAGGAGCAAGGACGTGGGCAAGCCGTAGATACGGTTGCCTGACGGCCTGACGCCGATACAACTGGAAACGCCCCGTTAGCACTTAGCTAACGGGGCGTTTTTGTCGGGTGTATTGCCGTGCGCTTTAGCGTGCTCGTTTCAGGGCCCGATGGGCGATATCGCGGCGGAAATAGGCGTTGTCAAAGGATATCTGATCCACTGCCGCGTAGGCTTTGTCGACGGCTGCCTGTATATTGGCACCGGTGGCTGTCACGCCCAGTACCCGGCCCGAGTCGGTGCAGAACGTTCCATTGCGGAGGGCGGTCCCGGCGTGGAAGACGACCAGGTCCTCCCGGCCCGCGAAGCGCTCTAGGCCACCGATTGCAAATCCTTTTTCGTACGATCCCGGGTAGCCGTCCGCAGCCATGATTATACAGACGGCTGCCTCGAGCGAATTTTCTATTTGCAATTCGTCTAAGCGGCCATCGCTGGCGGCTATGAGCAGATCGACGAGGTCGGTTTTGAGCAGCGGCATGAGAATTTGGCACTCGGGGTCGCCGAAGCGGGCGTTGAATTCAACGACCTTGGGTCCGTCATCGGTAAATATCAGGCCGCAGTAGAGCACGCCCTGATAGGGATTACCGATTCGGCGCATTTCCTCGAGCACGGGCTCGAGGATACGCGTTTCGGCTTCGCGAATTCGTTCGGGGGTCATCACCGGGGCTGGGGCGTATGCCCCCATACCGCCGGTATTGGGGCCCTGGTCGCCTTCGTAGATTGCTTTGTGATCCTGGGCGGGGACCAGGGTTGCGAAGTGCTGGCCGTCGCAGATGGCGAAGAGTGAAGCTTCCTCGCCGACCATGAATTCCTCAATGACGATCTCGCTGCCGGCATCGCCGAAGGTACCTTGTTCCAGCATCTCGCGTGCAGTGTCGAGTGCCAGGTCTTCGTCATGGCAGACCACGGCACCTTTACCGGCGGCCAAGCCGCTGGCCTTGACCACGATTGGGGCTCCTTGGTCACGGATATGGGCAGAGGCTTCGGTGAAGGTGCTAAAAGTTCGATGTCGCGCAGTGGGTACCCCGATCCGCTCCATCAATTCTTTGGCGAAGGCTTTGCTGCTCTCGATGCGTGCGGCGGATTCGGTCGGGCCGAAGATCCTGAGGTTTTCTGCTCGAAAGCGATCGACAATGCCGCCGGCCAGGGCGTCGTCGGGACCGACCACAGTCAGGGCGATTTGTCGTTCTTTGGCAAAGACAATCAGGCGTTCGATTTCACTGGTGAGTTTCTCTCGTTCGGATACCGGGGTGTCAACTCGGATATCGATACATTCGGCCAGATCAGCCATGCCGGGGTTGCCAGGGGCAACATAGAGATTGTCGATGCGTGGGCTCTGTGCCAGCTTCCACACCAGGGCGTGCTCGCGTCCGCCCTTGCCTACGACCAGTACATTCATTGCAGTTCCTTTTGCAGCTTAGAGATAGCCAAATTCCTTTAAATCGCGTTCTTTGTTGCGCCAGTTCGGGCGGACTTTTACCCAGAGCTCTAAGTAGACGGGCTGGTCGAGCAATTCCTCCACAGCGGTACGGGCCTGGCGGCCAATGGCGTGTAGGCGCTTGCCCTTTTTCCCGATGACGATTCCTTTCTGACTCTCGCGTTCGACGTAGATAATAGCATTGATATAGGTCTTGTTGCCTGGTCGTTCGCGAAACTCCTCGAGGTGGATATTGATCGCATAGGGTAATTCGTCCTCGAGATGTTCAAAGGCGGCCTCGCGGATCAATTCAGCGGCGAAGAATCGCTCGGGCTCTTCGGCGACCATGTCGTCCGGATAGAGTTTGGGACCATAGGGTAGTTGGGCCTCTAGCTGAGTTAGTAATTCTTCGAGTCCATCGCCGCGCAGAGCGGAGACCGGGGCCGGATTCGCAAAGCCGAACTCGGTAGCGAGGCTTTTTTGCAGCGAGGGAACTTGTTGCGGCTGTACTAGGTCGACCTTGTTGAGCGTGGCTAGTAGCGGTGTGCGGATGCGGTTAATAAAATGCTGTACAAGTTCGCGACGGTCCCTGGGGCGGGAAGCGTCGAGGAGCAAGAGGACTAGGTCGGCCTGGCGTGCCGCCAGGTCGATTTGATATTCCATGGTTTCGTGCAGTTTGTAATCGGCTTCGAGTAAACCCGGTGTGTCTAAGAAAATAATCTGGCTTTGTGGACGGGTAAGAATGCCGAGAATCCTGCCCCGGGTCGTCTGTGGTTTGGAGGTGACGATGGAGAGCCGCTGGCCGAGGAAGGCGTTGAAAAGGGTAGATTTGCCCGCGTTTGGACGACCTGCGAGAGCGACGTAGCCGACCCGGGGCTGCTCAGAAGTGGAAGGTGGCAGAGAATTGGTAGGTAGCGGCGAGTTCATCGTGCTGCAAATAGGCTAGGTCGAGGTCGAGGTTGCGGTGGGGGTTGAGCCCCAGGCCGTAGGACTGGCGTCCTTCCTCCAACCCGGTTCGTAGAGCGATATAGCGGTGGCGATATTCCAACCCGGCGTTGAGCGGGGTGTTGCCGGACGCATCGGCTGCATCGCCGCCAGAACGGGTGGCCAGAACGGCGGTGGTTTGGCCGCCTGCCAGAGGCAAAACGTAGGCTAGACCCAGGAGCAGAGAGGGTTGGATCCGGTCGGTGCTCTGGGTATTCCAAATTATGGGTGTGGTACTAAGATCGCGCAAATTAGCTGCCAGGGTGATTCCAGGACTCAATCGGTAGCGCGCTCCCAGGTCGAGACCGAAGCCATAGGCACTTATCGAAGCGACCTGACGGTAGATCGTCTTGACACTCAAGCCCAGGGTCAGACGAGAGCCGAATCGGCGTCCGCCCGAAAGATAGAGGCCGTAGTCTGCGCTTTGCTCAGTCGAGGCGATCAAAGGGCGATTGTCGACGCTGAGGGGACGGCCGGGATCCTGGAGTTCGGTGAAATGGATATTACCCACGCCGACGCGGAAAAAGCTCAGTGCCATGCCGTGTAATCGACGGCCGGGCCGGGCGATGGCGACAAAGTCGTGCTGGACCAGGCCAGAGAAGCGCTCGGTGTGCATGAGGTGAAACTGGTTTTTTTCGAGGCTCGCGAGTCCAGCGGCATTCCAATAGCCGGCAGTTGCGTCGTTGGCGATGGCCACATATGCGCTGCCTAGCGCCAGTGCCCGGGCGCTGGCGCCTAGAGTGAGAAACTCGCCGGCGTAGCTGGAGGCGGAGTGGGCTGATCCGGTGAGGAGCAGGGCTAAAGCGAGCGAGAAAAGGTATTTGGCCATGGAATGACGGAACTTTGAAAAGGGCGTAAGTCAATACTAAAATAAGAGTTCAGGAGTGTCAAGGCCGAGCGCGCCGGGCTTTGAGCCGGATCGATTTTACGCGATTGCAGGTCAGGTGATGAGGATGATCTGGAGGTCCATGACATTGGTGCCGGTCGGACCGGTAACGACGAGGTCGTTAAGTGTCTTAAAAAAGGAGTAGGAATCGTTGCGATCGAGAAAAGTACGGGCTTCGAGATCTTGAGCCCGGGCCCGGGTCAGCGTCTTGCCGTCGACCAGTGCACCGGCCGCGTCGGTTGGTCCATCGGTGCCGTCAGTGCCGCCGGAGAGCAGGGTGATAGTGGACCAACCATCGAGATGAAGTGCGGCGGCTAGAGCCAATTCCTGGTTGCGTCCTCCTTTGCCGTCGCCGCGAAGTGTGACGGTGGTTTCGCCGCCGGCGATGATGCAGGCGGGTCGGGCGATAGGACGGTTTGCGGTTGCTACTTCCTGCGCGATGGAGGCAAGCGCAGCAGCGGCTTCGCGGGCTTCGCCCTGCAGACGGCTGGTGAGAACCAGGACTTCGTAGCCGAGCGTGCGCGCTCGTTCAGTGGCGGCAGCGATAGCCAAAGTGCTGTTGCCAATGACCAGATTCTCGGTCTGGGCGAAACAAGGATCGCTAAGCTTGGGGGTTTCGGGGATCTGGCCTTGGGAGCCGTCTTCGAGGCGTTGGCGGACCTGCCCGGGGAGTTCGCGCCGCAGGTTATAGCGGTCAACTAGCTCGAGGCAATCAGAAAAAGTGGTCGAATCGGGATGGGTCGGGCCAGAAGCAATGGTATCGAGGGGGTCGCCGATGACGTCGGAGAGCATCAGCCCCAGGACCCGGGCGGGCGCTGCGGCGCGGGCGAGAAGGCCGCCCTTGACGGCTGAAAGATGCTTGCGAAGTGCATTGATTTCGTCGATAGTCGCGCCGCAGGCTAGAAGCAACCGGGTCGTATCTTGTTTTTCTGCCAGCGTAAGACCAGGGGCCGGAGCGGGGAGAAGGGCTGAACCGCCGCCGGAGAAAAGGCAGATCACCAGAGCGTTGGGATCTAAGTCCTGGACTAATTCAAGTTGACGTTGGGTTCCGGCGACTCCGGCTTCATCGGGCACTGGATGACCGGCTGAAAAGGTTTCGATCCGGTTAAGATCAAGGGCGTGGCCGTATTTGGTGTTGATGGCACCGGCCTCGATTCGATCGCCGAGAATCTCTTCGGCTGCTGCGGCCATTGCCGCGGTAGCTTTGCCCGCGCCGACTATGCGCAGTGTGGAAATCGAATCGAGAGCTATATGGTGTGAACCACAGTGCAGCTGCTTCCCATCGAGAGTGAGAATTCGATGCATGCAACGACCTGGTTCAGCTGCAGCCAGACCCGCGGCGAAAATGGAGCGGGCATCTTCGCGTTGTGATTCCACCTAAAATCCGCTGAGCAAAGGCTCAGAATGAGCGGATGAGGCCGACGACTTTGCCGGCGATGCTGAATCCGTCGGAGTCGGGTGCGATGACGATGGGTTCGAAGGCTTCATTAGCTGGTAGGAGTCGAATGCACTCGGCGTCGGGGGCATAGTGCTTGACCGTGGCTTCGTCGCCTAGGAGCGCGACGACGATATCTCCGCGTTCAGCACTTTCCTGCTGACGGGCGAGAACGATATCGCCGTCGAGAATGCCCGCATTGCACATGCTCTCGCCGTGGACGCGTAGTGCAAATAGATTACCCGAAGCGGGAACGAGCGATTTATCGACATTGAGGGTAGTTTCGATATTCTGGGTCGCGAGGATTGGAGCGCCGGCGGCAACGCGGCCGATCAACGGTACTTCGCGCAGGTCGGCAGAAAGAGGTTCTGGTTCGACATAGTCGACCAGTTCGATGCCTCGGGAGAGGCGAGCATGGCGGCGGATGTGTCCTTTTTTCTCCAGCGCGGCCAGGGTTGTGCGCACTCCGTTGGTTGAGTTGATTTCAAAGACGTCCATGATTTCGCGAATCGTAGGGGGGGCGCCCCGGGAGCGAATCGCATCGGCGATGAAATCATAGATCGTCTGTTGGCGTTCGGTCAGTGGTTTGGGCATGTGTGCACCTCCGAGCCGGGGAGGAATGAGGAATGAAACAAATTCGCAAATCGACCAGAATAACTGCATATATATATACTGCACATTAGTTCATTTGTCAAGGATGAGCCATTTGGGTATGACGGGGGGGCTTCTATCCGGCTTTAGGGAATGAATGGAATCAACGATTGGTCTAATTGATCGTACCGGTTGAGATGCGAGGATGCGTATTGACAAAGTTCACTCTAGTTCATAATCTTTGCGAATATGGCCTAAACGACTATTGTTCAAGTGCATGCGTATTTTTTACTCACGCTTAAGAGAGCTCTCTACTATATTTGGATTATTAGATTTAGAGGAAAAAGTATTATGCGATTACACCGTTTGGTAGCGGCGGTGTTGGGGGCGGTGCTCTGTAGTCATTTGCTGGTCCAACCAAGCGCGGCCGAAGATGAGCAGGGTTTTCTTACGGCCCGCCGTTCTCTGGGAGTCCTTTTTATCGGAGGGAGTCTTTTGTTGACCAAGCAGGGCTTCGAATTTCGCGACGAAGCAGATGAGCTATATGTTCGGTACGAAAAGGCTGGTACCCCCGAAGAAGCCGATCGATTGTACACGCGGACCAATAATCGCGATGTTAAGAGTCAGGTCAGTTGGGCTTTGGCTGCGGCTTTTGCCGTCAGCGGGGCACGGCTCCTTCTATCGAAGGTTACAGATTCCGAACGCAGCACCAAAGTCGATATCGATCGGAGAATTGCCCCTGGATTTTCGCTCGAACCCCAACTCGAGCCGCGACGATTTGGACTTCAATTAAAGCGTCGATTTTTCTGAGGCGGCTCTTGCCGCCGATCCCCGTCCGTCCTCGCTCTGTTGAATACTATCTTGTCTGCCAAATAGGAATATGATGAAGCCATATTTGACGCCCATAGCCATAATGGCCTCTGCTTTGCTCTTTCACAGTTGTGACCGTGAGCGCAGCAACCCGATTGATCCCCAGTCGTCGGTCTTGGCCGAACGGCCAGCGACCCCGATGGGGCTTGTTGCCCAGGACGATGTCGGACGGATTCTCTTGGCATGGCAGCCTGTAGAGGAAGGGGATTTGGCCGGATACGGGGTGTATCGTTCAAGCGAATCTAATGGCACCTACGAATTCGTGCCGGCCGATGGCGATACGATGCTCCTGATAAGTACCGGCAAGACGACATTTGTCGATTCGCTCGAAGCGCCCGGTGCGACCTACTTCTATCGGGTCACTGCCGTTGATACTACCGGTCTGATCAGCGAACGTTCGAATTTTGTTGGCGCCACGGTCCTCGAGGATCTCATATCGCCGGAAGCTCCGTTAAACCTCTCGGTTGTCGCCGATGCGGATGGTACGGACCAAATCACCGCGCGCTGGACTGCGCCGCGGGTCGATAGCGATGGGAGTCAGCTCTCTGGCCTTGCGGGCTTCGTCGTCTTCCGCGCGGAGGGGAATACAGGTGGTTTTGTCGCCGTCGATACGCTGGCGGGAGATGTGCAGGAATGGGTCGATTCGGGCCTCAAGGCTTTGACGGTCTACGCCTATCGGTTGCTGGCCTTCGATGAGGTCGGGAACAAGAGTCAATTGACAGCCCCGCAACAGGCCGAGACTCGAGGTTTGGAGATACCGGCCAACTTGCAAGCAATTGGAGCGGTCGAACAAGTCGTGCTTACCTGGACTCGTAGTGAGGATCTCGACTTACTGGGCTATAATCTCTTTCGCTCGATCCGGGCGGATACGGGATTCGAATTGCTTCCGAGCGTCGAGGGGTCTGAATTCACTACTGGTCAGACTGTCTACATCGATTCCAGCTTGGCCGGGGGCCAGGTCTTCTTTTACAAGCTACAGGCAGTAGGCACAAAAGGTCTCTTGAGCGAAATATCGAGCAGCGTTAGCGCTGAAGTCCTAGTCGATGAGACGGCGCCGGCTTCGCCGAACGATCTCTCGGGGGTGCCGGGCGAAGATGATTTCGGGCAGGTGTTGATTACCTGGAACCCGTCGACCCGCGATGCTAACGGAGGCGAACTGACCGGCTTAGCGGGTTATATCGTGTATCGTTCGGAGGAGACCAGTTCATCTTTTATTCGGGTTGGTCAGGTTGATGCCGGTACTCACCAATTTATCGATCAGGATGTCAAGGAGTCGACGACCTATTTCTATGCAGTGACTGCGATTGATCCCGCTCAGAATGAGGGAGTTCGGGCCAATCCGATACAGATTCGGACTAACGGTCCGGACCAGGTGGGTCCGCAGGCGCCGCAGAATATATCGGCGGTGCCGGACGGAGAGGACTTTGGTCGGGTGGTGGTGCGCTGGAGTCCGGCCATACAGGACGCTGATGGGGGGGATTTGACGGGGTTGGTCAACTATGTGGTTTTTCGTTCCAAGGGCAGTGCCAACTCCTTTGTGCCCATTGCCACGTTGGCGTCGGATGCGCGTGAGTTTGCCGATACGGGTCTGGAGCCCTTGACGACCTACTTTTACACGGTATCGGCTTCGGACGAGGTGGGTAACGAGGGGCCGCGTGCGGCATCGGTGCAGGTGCG
>CAZFMY010000062.1:0-5252 GCA_964520345.1 uncultured Gemmatimonadaceae bacterium
TGCCGAAGTGGCGAAATTGGTAGACGCGCATGGTTCAGGACCATGTGGGGGAAACCCCGTGGAGGTTCGAGTCCTCTCTTCGGCACCATTTTTTCACCCTTTCTCCGCCTCGACCTAATCTACGCGATTCCCCTACCCGCGCAAGCTCGACAACGAGCCAGAGTTCTAAGCCGGCTCACCCCCTAAGCCCAGGTCTTGATGCTATGAGGCCCGGCGACAACTCGCTTGCAACGGACAATATCAATCCGTAGTATATTTCCATTATTTAACACTCGTTTAAAATAAGGGAAGGAAATGCAAAATGGCCCGCCTCCTCCACACCCGAATTCGCGTCAGCAATCTCGACCACTCCCTTGAATGGTACTGCAAACACCTCGGCTTCAAGGTTCTGAGTCGCTCCGATAAATCGCCCGCCGGCAACCAAATTGCCCACCTTGAACTGCCGGGCAATGACCATACTCTGGAACTAACCTATTCCGACGACTATCAGCTCGCAGTTCCCGAAGACCTAATGCATATAGCCATATCGGTTCCCAACCTTATCGAATACTGTGGACAATTGGAGAAAAATGGAATCGAGATTTGGCCCGGTGATTGGCGCGAAACCTTTCCCAATGGACGCAAAATGGCCTTTATCGATGATCCCGACGGTTATGAAATTGAGTTACTCGAAGATTAATTCGAATTTTTTCTAAAACCAGCAATTTACATTCAAGAAATTGCAGCGAAGGTCGATAGACTTAGTATTAAGTGCTACCATTAAATCCCATAAAAGACAAGGAGGTCTTAATATGGCAGCGCGGAAGGCTAAATTAATCGGCATCGAGGAAGCCGCCCAGCTCTTTGGAAAATCCATTCATCAAATGCGCCAATACAAATCCAAAGGACTGCTCAAAGTTGCAGACTGCATTGGTAATAAAGATTTGTTTAATATGGCTGAGGTAATCCTGCTCAAACACCTCATTAGGGAATTACGCGTCTCGGAGGGCTTGTCCCTAGCGCAGATTTCCCGCCGACTTGATCAGATGATGGGAAGAGCTGCCTGAGCGTTGAGTGGCAGTATCGAGAAAACAACAAGGGCTGGTAGCATAATTCGAATCGCTTGATGGTCCTCTGCCTTGGTGGAGGTGCCCGGGACAAACGAAGCGAATTATCCTTCCAGCCCTGTTATTTTTTTGCAACCCTGTCGCAGGCCTCGTTGACTAAACCCAGCAGTTCGACGAAGAGTTGACGAACCCAAAGGGGCAAATCCCCGGACCGGTCTGGATGGAACGCCGCAGCAAAACGCCTTCTAACTCTCCCCAGCGTTTCGTCGTCAGCCTCTTTGCCAATACCCAGCAATTGCTCGAGATCCAAGTCCCGTAAAGCCTCCAAATCGACCCGTAATGCTCCGTCACCGGATCCGCCTTTCGCGGCAGCAAGACGATGGGCCATCTCCTTTAGACGAGTATCCATTTTTAGGTATTCGCGGCGCAGGTGCTCAAGCTCCTTATTAGCTTCGCCCGATTGGCGCTGACTCTTAATTCTTGATTTCCGTTCACTGCGCAGCTTTTCGCCATTTTCCCTTTCCTGACGCAATAGCTTGTTGAGCTGCTGAATCTCCTTTTCCCTAATTTTGAGCTGTTGATGAGCACGCCCAGCGCGATCCTCGGCAAACTCCAGATCATCTTGCAACTGTTCTAGCGTTTCCAGTTGCTTGATCCTTGCGCTCCTGAGTCGATCGACCTCTCCCCAACCTTCACCTATTGTCAGCGGCGCAACTCCATCAAGTTCAGCCAGTAATTGGATAAACAATCCGCCACTACTCGTAGCGGTAAAAGACGTCCGATCTTCCCGAAGTGCCAAATCCCTCACCCAGTCGAAATGCTTTTTATATCGTTCACCGAATAAACCCCAAAACGCTGTTCGCCGCGCCATTGGAGCTTCCCCCTGAAGGATCAACCGGTAGATCGCGCATTTGTCAACAGGCTGGTTGAGCACCAGATCCGCGGGCTTTCCCCCCGACAAGTTCTCCCACTGGTCAGCCAAAAGCTCACAAGCCCCAATCTCAAGCGCGATGGCCCTGTCTTCCAACGAATAAACCTGGCCATCGTCGAGGGCAATTTTGGCAATCCATTGGTGAAGTTCATCTAAGCCCACTCCCTCTTTCACCCGTTTGCCATAATCCAAATAGCGCCGGATCTCGCGCAAGCTCTGTTTTTCGACTAACTCACTTAAAAGTCGGTAAGTTCTGAGGTCGATTGTCAATCCTCCTCACCGCGCAAGTGCTGCGGTAGATAAGACAAAATAAAGTCGCGGGCGGTACGACCTCCTACTAAATCGTGATTGTGCCGCATCCGCCAAACTTCGAAAAGTGCAAATAATTCTTCTTCCGGCAAATCAATACCAGCTCGTCGGGCATAGGACAAAACCATGCCTTGATACTGGTTTTTGCGCGGCAGATCGAGAAAAACCTTGAGTGCAAACCGGTCATCGAGAGCCCGCTCTTCATCCAAGCGTTGCAATTGTTGAGGATCGTAGAATTCAGGGCGAATAGCTTGATTGACGAGATGAGATTGTCCATCCTCGAGTTGCATTTGACCAAGCCCTCCCGGGCGTTCACCCTCCCGATCTACCAGATCTTTATAGTTTGACGTAGCATAGAAAACCAGATTGCCCGGACATTCCTCAAGCCCCCCATCAAGGACTCTCGAAAGAATTTGCAAGGTCTCATCACCTCGATCGAAAGAGATATTGTCCAGCACCCCCACAAAACGCTGACAACGCCCCCGGACCAGGGAAAAGAGCGCCGGAAGCGCTTGATAGTCAGCAGAACTAATTTCGACTGCGCGCAGGCCTTCTGCGTAGAATTTCCCAACTAACGCCCTGATCAATGTCGACTTGCCACCCCCCCGAGGTCCCCAAATCAATGTATTATGAGCTCGATAACCGGCGATGAAATTGCGGGTATTGTCTTCGATCGTCTGAATGCGTGCTTCGTTACCCTCCAGCCAACCCAATGGAAACCCTGCAAAGTCGCGTATAGGATCAAAATTAACCTCGGCCCCCTCACCGTTCAGGCGAAAGGCCGGAAACCTGCGCAACGGACCTCGCCCATATTCGTGGACCAAGCGACCGAGGTCACCACTCAATCCGGCCCAGTCGTCGCTTTGGGCAAACCGTTCTTTCAAATCACCGACTGCTTCAGGTTCTTCACCATCGCCCGCCAAGGGGTCTAAGCAGATATTGATGTCCACATTGGCCAAACTCAACCATTCACCCCATCTGGGACGAGCTAATGACTCAATATTTTTCAGATCTCTGCGTATTAAGCGCTGCAGCATCCGGGGCACTGCTGCCGGAGACTGCTCTTCACTGGCTCGTAAAAATGGATGATCACTGTCGAACAGCCGGTTGAGTAAAAGACCTCTTAGATCCGGTTCTCCCCCTCCCCAATTGCCACCAACCGCAGCGGCGATAACCGCATCGGAGAACCGCTGATGCTTAATAGCCAACTCGGATGCTGCCCGGGGATCCCATTTACCACGCATAACTGCTTCGGCACAGTCTCTCGCGCACACCAACAAGGCGCGCAACAAATCGACCTCGACCGGACTAAGTAACGACCCCAATGGCGAAAGGTCGTCCAAGGCACGGAGCATCGCCGCGGTCTGACGAGCAATTCGCCGGGTTTCCTCGCGATTCAGCATTTATGATTGGACAACGGAAGTTTTGGGTGAATACTTCGGGTAAGTTTCGGTTCCATTTCGATCGGCTTGTCTTTCCGACTAGAATTCACAATATTCTCTACCCTCTACTTCAGCACCCACAAGGAGTCCACATGCCGAAAATCGCACTGCATTGGCAAATCCTCATCGCCCTCCTCGCTGGTGCGGCTAGTGGCCTGCTCTTGGGCCCAACCGTGCTCCACGTGGCATTCATCGGCACGCTCTTTCTCAAAGCACTAAAAATGATCATCGTGCCCTTGATCGCCACCTCGATTATCACCGGCATCGCTGGAGCCGGTCGCACGGAAAAAGTTGGCAGCTTGGGAGTGCGGACATTCGCCTACTATTTGAGCACCAGCCTCCTGGCCATTATCACCGGCCTGGTCCTGGTCAACCTTATTGAACCGGGCGTGGGGGCCGACCTTGGCCTGCAGCAAAAACCGGAGAAGCTGCAAGCATCTCTAAACGAGTTTGGCGATTCTCCCGGCGAAGCAGTCGAACGACTATTGCTCGATATGGTCCCCACCAATCCCTTCAAAGCCATGGCTGAAGGCGAAATCCTCCAGCTCATTGTCTTCTCGTTGCTTTTCGGCTTCTTTGCCACCCGCATACCGCAACCCTATAGTGAATCGATAATCGGCTTTTTCCAGGCGGCATTCGAAACCATGATGAAACTCACCCAATTCATCATGCGTCTTGCCCCTATTGGCATCTTTGCTCTTGTGGCTAAAATGGTGGCGAGTACGGGCTTTGCCCCCTTCGCCGACCTCGCACTCTATGCTCTGACCGTACTATGCGGCTTGGCCTTCCACTCGTTGGTCACCTTGCCACTGATCCTCTCCCTGGTTGCCCGGCGATCCCCCCGTCGGCATAGCCAGGCTATGGCACCAGCACTTCTGACCGCTTTTTCGACCAGTTCCTCCTCAGCCACACTGCCACTGACAATGGATTCCCTAGAACAAAGAGCAAAGATATCTAATCGCACTACGAGCTTTGTTATCCCACTTGGGGCGACTATAAATATGGATGGCACTGCCCTTTACGAGTGTGTAGCGGCAATGTTTATTGCCCAAGCATATGGCGTAGATCTCGGACCAGCCCAACAATTCCTGGTCGTCGTGACTGCGCTTTTGGCGTCTATTGGAGCAGCAGGAATCCCCATGGCGGGATTGGTTATGATTTCGGTTATCCTCACAGCGGTTGGACTTCCCTTGGAGGGCCTGGGACTCATCTTGGCTGTTGACCGCGTACTCGATATGTGTCGCACAACCGTAAATGTCTGGAGCGACTCGTGTGGAGCAGCTGTCGTTGAAACCTCAACTCAAAAGGGTTAGTTGCCCGTACCCTCATTTTTCTACTCACTCTTTGCGAAGCGAAAAAAATTACCCCCGGCGCGATTCGAACGCGCGACCTCCAGATTAGGAATCTGTTGCTCTATCCTACTGAGCTACGGGGGCGGTTTATTAAGCGTGCTGCTATAACTTGCTTACGGCTGTGGCCATCGGTCCCTTCGGAACATCAGTTATTTCAAATTCTACGGCTTCT
>CAZFMY010000062.1:5262-39656 GCA_964520345.1 uncultured Gemmatimonadaceae bacterium
GCTCTATCCTACTGAGCTACGGGGGCGTGCAGTCTAAATATACTTAGTTAACTCGATTTCAAAATCCGAGTCGCCATAGGGCCTTTGGGGCCTTCGACAATTTCAAACTCGACTTCGTCGCCTACCTCTATTTGGTCACCTTCCTGGATCACCGTATAATGCACGAACACATCATCTCCATCCTCAACCTCGAGGAAACCGTACCCCAATCGCGAATTATACCACTTAACCCTACCTTTAGAAGCCATAAATACAGTCTTATATTAGGCTTAACCTTCCGCTAACCGCTTCAATATTAGATAATAATTCACTAAAAACCAGCCGTCAATCAGTTGATTCTGCGCTAAAACCACGGTCCACCCATATTGACGCTACTTTGGGGGCACCGAACCTGTCGACTGCAAACTTAATGCAGTGTCCCGGACCAATTCGACCAGATCTGCAAAGACAAACCCATTTACCTTCCTCTTCCACCAGGCCCTGGCCTATCCCTTATGCACCTGCTCATCCCCACCACTCAGCGTTGGATCGCAAACCAGGGTTACTACCCTCAAATCCCACCGCAGACCTCGTCGAGAGCAGAGAGCAAATCAAGTTCTTTGAAGGTCAATCCCGTCTTTTCATCTCGCACCGCAACCCCAGTCAACTTGAAGATGGCCAGCATGGCATCGGGCATAGTCGGACCATGCCGCTGCCAACAATAGCCGGTTAATTCGATCGCTTCCCGCAGCACCTGGGCACTGGCTGCAGCATAGGCATTGGACGAAGAGGTCGCGGCCGCACAAACCAATAAATCGATATTATGAGCACGGTCTAAGTGCACGGCATGTCGACCCGGTTGGGTCGCTCCGATTGCCATGCAGTGCTCCTGGCATGCTGGCCAGGAAATGCCCCGGGTGTGGTGGTTATTCCCCGATGGAGCACCTACCCAGATATTCATTTCCCGCAGACCTGCCAAATCAGCATCAATTGCTGTTGGTGTGGGCTCTCGGCGCTCAACATCATCCAATGCCGACAAATTGACCGCGGTTATATTGAGCCGTCGAGCATTGCGCTGCACCCAACGAAGTCCGGCGGCAATGGTCTGTGACTCGTCTTGCCGCAGATGAACAACAGTAATGCAGCGCACATGGGCCACGCGATTTCGATAGGCCAGTCCCCGCCTTCCCTCGAGGTTTAGAGAAGAAGGGTACCCGACGCTGGTGCCGTGGTATCCTGGACCTACCGGGGCACAGTCCTCGTTACCGTCGATGCTGTTCCAGCTAGCAGCAACTTTTCCCGGGACCTGCCAGGCCGGATCAGCCAGATTGCAACCATCGTCTAGGATCGCCAGACACTGGCCTTCACCCCAGGTTAATATCTGGTCATATTTGTGCCATGCTTCGACCACGCGGATCTGGGCGAAGCTCTCCACATTGTAGGCAGCGGCGCAATCGGTTAGAGATGGAGACATCGGGTCGATTCCCACTCTTTGGCTCATACTAATGCCTAGATCTTTAGAAGCTGGTTTCGAACCTGTGAGATAGGAATTTCCCTGCGTTGCCGATCGAGAAAAATATTGATATGGGTATACCCAACACAGCTTAGAATATCGAGGGCATTTTCGAAATCTGCCGCCACTCGACCAGGGTCATGTGCATCGGCACCGAGAACCACGGGAATATTGCGCTTCAACATCTCACTGAGCATCGGCTTGTTCGGATATATTTCACCACACTCCGTATTAAGCCCCGAAGTATTCAACTCCATCGCAGTTCCAGCTCTGGCAATCCGATCTAGACTGAGACAAATCGATCCCATCGCCCGCATCAGATCCCACTGATCCGGACTCACCCTTTTTACTAAATCAGGATGTGCAATGGTGTCGAATAACCCCGTTTCTGCCGCCATCGCGAGATGATCAAAATACGTTTCTTCATAGGCAGCGAAATCACCCGTATAGAACCGATCTCGATAATCTTCAAGGTGCGGATGGACCGAACCAAGGACATGATGAAATTCAGCCATCCCATGCAAGGTCTCCAGCCACGGTTCCATTCCGGGAATATAATCGCTCTCGATCCCAAGACGGATATCCACTCTCCCCATCCACTCTTGCCGAGCATTTTCGACCATAGCCACATATTGGTCGAATTCGGCCACACTCATCCGTACATTGGGCGACCATCCGTCATTCGTAGGATTATGGCAGGTAACTACGATCCCCGCCAAGCCTCGCCGCTCGGCAAAAGCCGCGTATTCCCCGGGTTCCCCTCGAGCGTGCTTGCAAAGCGGCGTATGCATGTGCATTTCATAAAGTATATTCAATGGCTATGACCTTTTAAAAGCTCTCACTCATCCACAAATAATTGTCGGCTATAATTAAGGTTTCTCTCTGATTTTTTCCAAAGCCGCGCGCGCCTTTTTCTGAGCCCGTCGCCAAACCTCGGTAATCTGACCACCCTCAAAATGGCTTACGATGTCGTGGATGGTGGCCCGGGGCCGATAAGGCAGATAGAGCCCAGTATGCCAAGCCAGGTTGCGATAAATCATAAAATCTCCGGCATTGAGGTGCACCTGTACTGCACCGGGCATTTCACGACAGTGTTCAATATAAAAAACCTCGGCTTCAACATTGGAAAGCCCCTGGGGCGGTTTGCGCATTTGAGGATCATCAGTACTCTGCTGTTCGTCGGGCAAATCGAAAGAGCGCAGATGGCTTCCTGGTACATACCAGGTGCACGAATCAGCATAGAGCGCGCAATTTACCTGATTGAAAACCCGAAGATCATTCCAAAACTGGTCGAGAGTGTCACGCACCTCGTCAGTACGCGCCGCGATAGGTACTTCGACAACTCCATCACGGTGCCAGCCACAATGCCAGGGATGATCAAGCGGTTCGACCAGCAAACCCATGATATGGACGTGACCGTGGGTGTAACCAGGCCCCAAAAGCTCTTCGATGGCGACTTTTAACGCAGGTAGTTCGACGTAGTCGCGGAAGGGTCGCAGATCTATTTTTTCACCAAACTCTTCGAGTGGCTGGATACGCTGCGCCTGAGGACCATTCAATTCATGAGCGAGGTCCCGGGCAATATCGGCCTGACGTCGCAGATCACTGAGCAGAGTTGCGGGAATGATATTGCGGAAGATAAGATAACCGCGGGTCAGGTATTCATTCAACATAACTGGGACTATTCTATTTACGGCACTGAGACCGAATCAGATCCACTTAACCGGCACTTGTCTTCCTCTTTTAGAACTCTCAACTGCACCGAAAACCATCGCCAGACTCTTGATATTATCGGTGCAAATGGTCTCCGGTATACCTCCGTTTCTCACACAGTACAGAAACTCGTCAATCAACCCGGCGTGCCCCCCGATTCGATCTTTCTTGGCCAGTGCCGGAACCTTGATTTCGCGCATCTGCGATATGAAGTCTCCCCCCTTTTTAACCGCCTCAGCACTGATACCTTCTCCACCGTCCCAGGTCGCCGTTCCTTTGGTGCCGACAATCCTCCAATCGCTCTCCCAACTCGTGTTTAAGCCTTCCGCACACCAACTCCCACGGTAGGTAAAAACGATCCCATTGGTCATCTCGAAAACACATACCGCCGAAGCATCCTGGTCGTACCAGGAACCGCGGGGGTTCCATTCGCGGCAATAGACCGAAACTGGATCTGCACCTGTCAGTAAGCGTGCCTGGTCGAAAGTGTGAATCGCCATATCCAAGAGCAGCACGTGTTTCATGTGATCGCGGAAACCGCCGAAATGGGCCCCGATATAGAAATCGCAATTGACGGTAGTTATTTCCCCGATCGCTCCCCGTTTCAATATCCGCCGCAGACGACGGATTGCTGGATTATAGCGGCGGTTCTGAATCACTGCATAGATCTTGCCAGCCTTATCAGCCGCCCCCACCGCCCGGCGCGCCTTGTTCATCGAGTCGGCCAGTGGCTTTTCACCAAGCACGTGGCAGCCATGGCGTAGCGCAGTACAGGCCACCTCGGTATGAGCCTCGGGCACGGTGACATCGAAGACCACATCCGGCTCCACTTCTTTGAGCACCTGCTTCAAGTTTGAACCCAGGACCGGGTTGGCCAACTTAAACTCCTCGGCACGCCGCTCTGCGGTCGGTTCATGGATATCCACAAGTCCCGCGATCTCCACGTCGTCTCGTTCGCTACAAGCACTTAGCCATGCACTGCTCATCCCCCCACAACCCACCAGTACTGCCCTTGTCGTACGAGGCATAATCAGACCCTCTTTAAATTTTCGCCATTCATACCAATGTATTTCAATTCGAATTTATCTTTGGAGCAACTGATCTGAAATATGGCCCCTCCCTGCGATCGGAGCAACGCCAAACCAACTTCGCGACCGAAACGATTTTAGCCATCACCAATAAAACATCTCGCAAACACTTAATTCCCTTATCGAGAGGCAGTTATTTATCTTATCTCCATCTGGCCCCTAACCTTGCTCCGCTTGGATCGGACTGTGGTTTTTTTTAGTTTTTTACCCAATAACAATAAAAATCCCAAGCGGTGCGGTATTTCCTTTCACAAGGATGAATACGCACCCGAATAAAACAGATGAGGCATTATGAAGCTTCAGGACAAGGTGGCATTAATCACCGGCGGGAGTGCGGGCATCGGCGAGGCCATAGCAATTCGCTTCGCTTCAGAGGGAGCAAAAGTTGCCGTGGTCGCCAGCACCGATATAGTCAAGGCCGAAAAGGTAGTCGACACAATCTCCGCAGCTGGCGGCATCGCCCAACCCTTCGTAGCAAACGTCGCGGAAGTCGCTGAGATCGAAGCCCTGGTTGAAGCCGTAGCCATCGCCTTCGGTGGAATACATATCCTGGTCAATTCAGCCGGGATCGTGGGCGGAACTCCCGCCGGGGCCACCAGCGAATCGGATTACGATCGAATCATGGATACCAACCTGAAAGGCACGTTTTTTTGCGCTAATGCGGTAGTCCCTCTTATGAAAGCGCAGGGTTCAGGTCATATCGTAAATATTTCGGGCATCGGGGCATTCAAAGGCTCCAGCGGCAGCGCTGCCTACAGCGCTTCAAAAGCGGGGGTTATTTCGGTCACAGAAGCCCTGGCCAGCGAATTGGCCCCACATGGAATTCACGTCAACGCGATCGCTCCAGGTCCTACTGCTACCCCGGGAAATGAACATCAGCGCACTGGCCCCGGCTCCGAGGATCGCCTGAGAGAGCAAGCCAAACGGACCCGAAGCGGACGGCCATACTCCAGCGCCGACGACATGGCTCGAGCGGCGCTCTTCCTGGTTTGCGAGGATGGTATCGCCATGCACGGTTCGGTGCTAGTGCTGGACGAGGGAGCTAGACTAGCTTGAGATCTTCTTGTGGTTTGTCAGCTCCACTTCGATGCGCTAATATTACGCCACACCCCCTTCCTAGGAGATAAAGAATGGCCAAGAGGAGATCGCTGCGCCCAGCCGGCTGGACCTGGGCGGATAATTTGAGCCACGACCTGGGTATTCAGGTTGACGACACCATCTGGGTATCCGGCATGGTAGCCTTCGATCCAGAGGGCGGCATCGTCGGTCTAGGAGATATGCGAATCCAAGCCGATACGGTTTTCGCCAATATCGCCGAGATCCTCGCTCTCGGCGACGCAACACTGGATGATGTGGTCAAAATCACCGCCTGGCTGACCGATATGGATCTGTACTCGGGCTATAACGACGCCCGCGCCGCCGCTTTCTCCGGCCGGCTACCCGCCAGCGCCACCGTACACTCTCCCCGGCTGGTGCGCGATGGCCTGCTCGTTGAAGTCGAAGCGGTGGCCATACTCGGCGCGGATTAGTAAGGAATATATGAGTTCCATATTCGGGTCTTATCGAGTTCCCAGATCCCCTTCTAATACCTAACCAAAGGAACCATCTTTGATCCAACACATCGTCCTTTTAAAACTCAAGCCCGGAACGAGCGACGAGCAAAAAACCGCGTTGCTCGAAGGCCTCATTTCTCTGCAACGGGATAACAAAATTCCCGGTATTGAATCGGTCACCGGCGGCGATAACAATAGTCCCGAGGGCAAGACACATGGTTTCAACTGGGGTTTTGTGATGACTTTCACAGACAGCGATGCCAGGGATGCCTATCTGCCCCATCCCGATCACAAGGCACTCGGACAAAATCTGCTGCGACCCATTGTCGACGATGTCCTGGTCCTCGACTACGAGCTTTGAATGAGGACCATCACTTAGAAATATAGGAACCAAGCGGCTTGATTAGAATCCAGACGGCATAGAGGAATCCGCATTCCACCAGATGCCCCAATTTAATGGCATTCGCTTTCCGGTTATCCATCAACTACAACACATCGACCACAACTCGCTTGCCCAGCGCACCGCATCGGAAATACCTTTAGTAAAGCAATGAACGCGGAGCAGTTCTATAACCGCGTGGTATCTATTATGGTCAGCGATTTGAACCAATTGATCCGATAGACCGCAAGAATATCACTCCCCAACGAGGCCTAAAACTAAAACCTATTGAGGGTGGAGAATTGCCTGCTATTCCCGAGATGACTTACCGACCTTTAGGCCGTACAGATCTCAACGTTTCCCGGGTAACTCTCGGCGGAGGAGGCCCATCGCGCTTAGGCCTTACCCAGGCCGGGGGCTCTGTAAATGTCGACCGGCTGGTAAAACAAGCAGTCGATTTAGGCATTAACTTGATCGATACAGCCCCCGGCTACGGAACGGAAGAATCCATTGGCCAGGCCCTCGAATCAGTAACCGAACGCGTACATATCGCAACGAAGGTATGGTGCTATTCGACCACAGACGTCACCAATCCCCACCAGCCGCCATTGACCGATCCACGCCATCTTATCGAATCCGCGGAGAAAAGTCTCAAGGCTCTGCGCCGCGATAGACTTGACCTTTTACAACTTCACGGCGTGCCGGGACCTGCGGTTGAATCGATGATCGAGCACTTTCTGCCTGCAATGCAGCAGCTTCAGAAAGAAGGTAAAATTCGCCACTTAGGTATAACGGAACACCCCGGCATAGATCCGGAACAGGATATGGCTGTCAAAGTCTGCCACTCGGAACTCTTTGCCACGCTCATGATTCAGTATGGCATATTCGACCAACTGGCACAGCATCGGACCTTTGAACTAGCTTCACGGCACAAGATCGGTGTCTTAGGCATGTGCGCTGCCCGGGCTGCATTCACCAACCCCCAAGCCCTGAGGACACGACTCTCCCGAATTTTACCCGAGGAGAATTATTCATTGGATTTTCTCTTGCAGGGATCTATCCATTCCTATGCGGATGCTGCTTTCCAATTTGCCGCAGCCAGAAAAGAGATTGATACCATCGTCGTCGGCACCAGCCGGGTCGACCACCTGATCCAATCTTCAAGAGCCATTCTCGGGGATCCCCTACCCCAAGCTCACACCCAAAAGCTCGAGCAAGACTTCGGCCATACGAAAGGCGAGGAATTGTGGGACGATTGATATACACACTGTTGACTTAGGAGATTTACGTGCTAAAATCCATGCTCTTCGGCGGCATCTTTATCAATTCTATAAAAGCAAATTTAGGGTTAGCCACGCTCCGAATTTACACCGGCCTGAGCATGGCCCTGGGCCACGGCATAGGCAAAATACCGCCGTCCGAAGGCTTTGCAAAAGGAGTAGCAAATATGGGGTTCCCCGCTCCTCAATTCTTTGCCTGGGCTGCCGGGATTTCAGAATTTGGTGGTGGGATATTCCTGGCCCTGGGTCTGATGACACGTCCGGCTTCGCTCCTGATCGGAACTACCATGTTCGCAGCCGCTTTCATCCGCCATGCCGGCGATCCCTTCGCTTCTAAAGAGAAAGCCTTGCTCTTCTTTGTTACTGCCGTGGCTCTTACCCTAATTGGAGCAGGAAAGTACAGCCTGGATTACTTCATTCACAAAATCCAGCGCTAACGCATCAACCCCAGACCGAAGACCGGAGATACCGAATGGCACTACACAAAGGCCTGCTCAAAGGCGGATTCCATCTGCCAGAATGCGAAAAGCACTTCCACGACCACGATGAAACCTGGATCATTCTTAGAGGAACGGGTATAGGATTTTGGATCGATCACGAAGGCGCCCGAAAAGAGTTCAACCTCGAGGAGGGTGACGTATGGATGATTCCAGCCGGCTTCGAACACGGATCTGTCGATTGCAACAGCAGCGATTTCCAAATAACTACCTTCAACGGAACCCTGGCCCCGGGGTCTCATCAACCAAAACACTATTATGTCGAGGAAGAGCAATACATCCCGAAGCTGGAATTGACCAAGATTCCAACGGATCGATATGCGAAGCTCCTGGAACTGCCAAAAACGATGAAAGCGATTGTCTTTGTCGAAAAAGGGAGAATGACCCTCGAGGATCACCCACTACCCGAATTGAAACCAGGTCATATTATCTGCCAAACGCTATTCTCGGGTCTTACTAACGGCACCGAGCGCAACAACTTGATCGGGGGCAACTACGGGGGGAACTATCCCGCCCAACCTGGCTACCAGAACGTCGCCCGAGTTGTCGCACTGGGACCGGGAGTTAGAGCCTATGAAATTGGCGATACCATTTTTTCTGGCGGCCATCACAAACACGTCGGTTACTTCACCGCAGACGTATCTGAGCCTGAAGCCCCAAGCAATCTAGTCGTGAAATTGCCGGAAACTTTGGATTTAAAATGGGCCTGTCTCTTCGGAATGGCTGGAGTCGCCATGCACGATGTCAGGCGGTCCAGAATCGGCCTCGGCGAACGGGCACTGGTCATAGGAGCGGGAGGTGTAGGATTGTTTACCGCACAAATCGCACGCGCTGCCGGAGCACACGTCACTATTTGCGACCTTGCTGAAGATCGACTTGAGATCGCGAAATCACTAGGGATACAGGAAGTGCAAACTATCAGGGGCAACGAGACATGGAAAGCGATAAAAGCCGCCGGACCCTACCACGTCGTATTCGAAGATTCCGGAGCTTCTATTTTCGACAAAGTCCTTGGAACTAGCTGGCATCAAGGCCTGATTACCCAACGTGGCCGGATACTCATCATCGCCGGCCGATCAGAGGTCCAGTATAACTTCAATGCCGGACAAAGTCACGAGGCTACGCTGCTTCACGCAAGCCACTTCGATAGATCAGACCTTGAAGAGGTATGCAGACTGGTAAGTGAAGGAGTGGTCGAGGTCGATCCACTTATCAAGGATCTTGTACCCATATCCAAAGCAAATCTGGTTTATGAACGCCTTCGCGATGATCCAGGATCGCTCCTCGGAACCGTCTTTGATTGGTCAGCTTCCCCCGATTAAATCGACCTATAAAGCGGCATCCCTGCTCCTAAGAACAAAGCTGAGATTTCACTTCACTTGACACCCAATAGCGGGTCAGATATCGGACTTTAACGCTTCGAGTCCCTCGTAGCCCATTGCTCTCCTTGGGTCTACGCGAATGGTGCAAAAGGGGAAAACCTCATGCCGCATCACTATTTTCTTATTACCTTGTGGAAATAGAGTTCGAATTTGCCAAATTGCCCTTAAAATGGAGTCACCATGAGAAAACAATACCCGTCGGTGATATCCCTCGCCCTTCTGGTTATCGTCGGTACCCCTTCCTGTGCTTCGGATAAAGGGCTTGAAAATAGCGGCACTCCTTCCAATACAGATCCAGAGACCGATATCATAGATAACAATTCTGACCTGGCCATAAACATTACCGATGCACTTTTTTCAAACCGATCTGGCGATTGCACAACCTATGCCAACGTTTACTTTTCCAATGTATCAAACACTCAGAACGGAACCTCTTATAAGGGAGAACTCCAAATCAGTGTCAGCGGGGGCAAGTGCATATTTACGACCAACGCTATACCGAACCACAATTTTGGCGATGGCGGTGACTTCGCACACGAAGTCGCCGCGCAAAATGTCCGTTATGAGATTACGGCATCACCGACAAAAACAGCTACTGCTACGGTAGCAATCTGGGGAGATAACGGCGTCTTCCTCAACGGCGTAAAAGTGGACCTATTGGCAGCAGCATGCTATGACGAAGGCATCGGTGGCCTGGGTCAGGAAAAAATCGGCTGCGGTCCGGATCAGATCGAACACCCCTGGCGCTACGAAGCAATGTCGCCGCTAAACAATTTCGGGACCGACAAAAACAACGCTCACACCCAGCCCAACGGTGCCTACCATTACCATGGAAATCCGATGGCGATGTTTGAGACCGATTGCAGCAAAGTATCGTCGGCCTCGCCCGTCATCGGATTTGCTGCCGATGGATTTCCAATCTTTGGCTCGTGCTTCAGTGATAATGGATCAATCCGCAACGCCCAGTCCAGTTACCGGCTCAAAGACAACGGTGGCCCTCGCCAAGCGGTACCGGGTTATAGCACGCCGATAGCTGGCACCGGTTATATAGCCAGTGCGAACTACGACGGACAGTTCAGAGGTGATTACGAATACCTGGCCGGTTCGGGTGATTTGGACGCCTGCAATGGAATGGCCATTGACGGTCAGTACGGGTACTATATCACCAATACCTATCCATGGATTTTGGCCTGCTTTACTGGAACACCAGATCCTTCCTTTTAAATTTCCTATCCAACCTAGGTCACCTCGAGGATGAACTGCATATGGCAACTGGATTCTGGTTCAACAGACTCATCGAATACTGGACTCTGCCAAAAGCCGAACAAGTCGTCGATCACGTTCGTCGTGGCAATGTACAGATCGTGCAGATCGGCAATTTCGGCCCAGATTTCTACAGCCTGGCCGACGATCCCGAGATCGACCGCTTCTGGGCGGGCATGCCACTGGTCGGCATTGAGGACAATCTCGAACTCGCTACCGCCGTCATCTCCCAGGTCCAGGATGCTGGTGCTCGAGTTGTAGGCCAACTCTCTTCCACCCTGCACTACGGGAATCATGAAACCGGTCTTGGACTCTTCGGCGATATATGGGATCGGATCTGGACTCCTGCCCTGCTCGGGGATCGGCCAGCTGCAACCGCGGCCAAGATCATCTCGCTTGAGGGATCGGGCCAACCAGTTAGGAGGGCCATCGAGGGCCGGCCGTACTTCAGCTACCGCGGCTGTATTTCCAACCCAGTTTGGCTGAATACTCTCAAAGCAATGGTTCGCAAAGGCATAGAACTCGGACTCGACGGCTTCAACACCACGCACAACTACGAGGGCTTTTGCGGCTGCACTCACTGTGCTGACGTCATCCGCACCCATATGCGTCGCATCTTCAGTGATGCGGATTTGGATCGTCTCTTCGCTGGAGATTACGCGAGTGCCACCGACGCACGAGAGCCGGCAGTCAATGCTCCCGATGCTTTAAAACACCGCTATCAGGTGATCCTCGAACAAGCAGCCGCCCTTCGCCGCAAGAACGCCTTCGATGCGGTCTTCATCGACTACGGACGGTCACTACGCCCAGACTTGCTCGCCGCCCAGTGGTACCACAAATACGGCATGCGCGTCAATGACGAACGATCCGCCCTCGCTGCCGATCTTTGGGCCCGCGGCGAGGACTACATCTGGTACAGCCAGGGGCCCCACCGTTGGGGCAGTTCGATCGAACAGGGATTTATCGCGGATATGGGACTCAATGCGCGCCATATGCATGCGGCCGGCGGCGGTCGCCCTTTCGTAATCAACAAATACGATTATCGTCGCTGGCGGGTCTGGGCTGCTGAAGCTGCAGCACATGGAGGCGCTTCGCCCTGTTTCCACGCCGGTCCTCCGCGTCCCGGACAGGAGGAAGCAACGCGGATCGCACCCGAGGATTACTACGGCCCCATCATCCGCAATCAGCGCTTCCTTGCCGAACACGAAGATCTTCTGCACCCGGCACGACCGATATCCCAATTCGGTCTCGTCTATCCGCGCCGAGCAGAACGCGAGGGTGAACAGGACTATCTCGACGCACTGAAGCGGATTGCCGAGTGGCTCGAGGATGCCCATGTCCTCTACGATATAGTCTTCGACGACCAATTGACGGAAAGGGCCGACGAATTCCCAACGCTGATTCTGCCCGATATCCGCCGCCTCTCCCAATCCGAAATAGCCGCGATTCAGAGACACGTGGATAACGGTGGGCGTCTCGCTGTCGCCGGGGCGACGGGAACCCAGGATGCCGAAGGCAACCGGCAGGACCCGAATCCGCTTTTTACCAGATCGGCAGAGAGAATATACAACTGGGAAAGCACGGACTGGCAACCGGAAATAAAGAAGATTCACACCCTCGACGGCGAGCCGGAAATGCCCGTCTATAGCCACTTGCCCACAGCGCCCGAAGGACGGCAACTGATTGCGACCCTGCGGGAGTTGTGCGGCGGCTTCTGGTTAGAAACCGATGCGCCCTGGTCGGTGCGAACCCGGGCCTGGCGGGCAGAGAATACCGCGGCGATCCCGGTGCACTGGATCAACTACCTCCAGGACGAGGCCCCTGCGATCGAGACCCCCATACCGATAGGCCCGGTACGGGCAGACCTGCTTCTACCGGAGAAAACCAGGGTAGAGTGCATCGAATGGCGTTATCCCGAGATGAAAAAACCGCTGGACTTAGATCATGAAGTCGTCGAGGGCCGCGTTCACTTTGAGATCCCAAGGCTCATCGTCTATGGCATGAGCGTCATCCGCCTGAAAACGGACTAAATAACGCTCGTTACGAACCACTCGTCCTCGACCACAGCCGAAATTTAAATACTTACCCGATAGAGATCTTCAGATAGGGATAAGCTGCCACTCAGATCCAAGACCGCAAGATGATCATATCGCAACATCTCAGTGTAGAGGTTAAGCTCAAAACGCCGACTTTTCCGTCTTCGCTGCCTCCAGGTCCACACCCTGTAGATTTGCCCCTTCGAGATTCGCACTCTCCAAATTCGCGCCGCGAAAATTGGCGCGACTCAAGTCCGCATTCTGTAGATTTGCACCCTGTAAGTGCGCATCAACCAGATTCGCATCTTGGAGTCGCACACCCTTCAGATTCGCCCCCTGTAGCCTTGCCCCCTCCAGGTCTGCCCCTGCCAAATTCGCACCCTCCATATTCGCCCCACCTAGATCTGCACCCCGCAGGTTCACATTCTCCAGATTCACACCCTGCAGCTTCGCATTCCACATTTTCGCTCCCTGGAGATTCTGCCCTCTCAGGTCCGCTCCCCTAAGATCTGCATTTTCCAGGTTCGCGTCCTGTAGATCTCTAGGCCCACCTGCACACCCCCACCCCATCAAAACAATGATAAATAGAGCAGAAATGATAAATAGAGCAGACAGCGACCATTTCGTTGCTGGATTCCGACTCTCGACGATCATCGTTTTTTCCTGAATAGAGAAGAAAGGTGCTGGAGCAAAATATTTTTTTCGCCTACGATCTAACCCGAATAATTATGGGTTTTTCCCAAGCGCGACACACCGGATTTGACATCATAATTCAGCGCTAAATCCAGCGATTCAGACCACCAATCTCAACTCGACAATTTAGCTGAAAGATTGACCTCTGTCCCGGCATAAAGTCTGGATATCGGGCATTTCTCTTTTGAAGTTTGCGCTAGCTCGGCAAATTTCTCTTCATCCAAGCCGGGAACTACGGCTTCACAGACTAAATCAATACTGGTGATTTTGGGACCATCATCATCACCTAAATGAACAGAAGCCGTGGTTTCGACGCTAGTAGGGGTAAGATTTTCTCCGCTGATCAGCGCCGAAAGGAACATCGAATAGCAACCCGCATAAGCAGCTCCAACAAGTTCTTCCGGATTAGTACCTTCGCCCTCTTCAAATCGAGATACAAAGGAAAAAGGACCTTCGTAAACCCCGAATTTCATTATCCCGTTGCCCTCTTTCAAAGTACCCTGCCATTTGGCACTTGCCTGGCGCGTAGCCATAATTGTCCTCCTATTTTTAAGATTGGAATATTGATTTATTGGCTATTTTCGCGATTTCCAAAGACTAAAATCACAAAGGAAATCTACTTTCAGCAAAGATCCTCATCAAGCCCATCCCGAGGCCAAAGAGGCCAGATATAAACATATACCCGGCCTCTGGTCCACCTTAGTTGGTTTTGTCCGCGCGAGCTTAACCTACCTCAACCCTGCCTTGATCCGCCCCCAACTCGTCGACTGAATCGCCGTCGCTGGCACATCACTCGTGCTCAGCGCATTTTCAGTCGTGCCTATTGTCCCTCTCTCTCGTCCCTCAATCCGAGCAGCTCGGCGCTCTTCGAGTTGCTGCCGCTGTTCGGGCGTGAGGATATCCGCTATGGCCCCCCGCATCGCTTCGCGCAAAGCCCTCATCTCTTCGCGACTCGGTCGTACCCCACTCGCCCTCCGGGCCTTTCGCTCCTCGGCCATGCCCTTCCACAAAGCCCGCAACTGCTCCTTTTGATCCTCGCTGAGATCGAGCCCCTTCAAGCCGAAACCGCGTCCCCGATGACGTCGATGGCCACCGTTTTCGCCCCGCCCTCTGCTGCTGGCTTTCATTTCTCCCAGCAAACTCAACTGCTCCGGGGTCAGAATCGCTTCGATCGACACTCTCATCGCTTGGTGCCGGGCCTGCATCTCTTCTCTTGTGGGCCGCTGACCTGAGGCTTTGTACTGCTCCATCTCAGCCCTGCGCGCTTGATGCAATTCCTTTATACTAGCCCACTGCTCATCACTTAGATCCAACTTCTTCAGGGCATGCATCATCGGACCGCCCTTCGATCCACCGCGTCTGCGAGGACCATGCCCCCGACCTTCCGCTTTCATCTCTTCGAATTTGGCCAACTGATCAGAATTCAGGATTGCAGCCAGCCCCTCTTTATACTCGGAGTTAAGTGCTTCGATTTCCTCCTTTGTCGGCCGCTCGCCCCGTTCTTTAAACTGCTCCTTACTATCCCTCATGCGGCTGTGCAATTCCTTTAATTGCTGCTGCTGGTCTTCACTAAGGTCCAGCGCCTCCCAGATGCCTGACTTGGACCCTTTTCCATCGCGGGACTGAGCCGCTGTATCACTTAAGAAGGCCAGACTTATAAGGGCCATCAATAGAAAGACAGATGCCAATTTCATAAATAAACTCCTCACTTTAAATCCGTATTTAATCCTGAGACCAATTGTCTATTCAGAGCTACAGTCACTCAACAACGTTGCCCTCATTAGACAATGCCATTGATCCCAATGTTCCGAAAGATACAGAAATACTTTTCAAATATCTAATCCCCTTTCTATTCTACCCAATACTTGCAATAGAGATTAGAGGGGTTTTCTAAAAATATATCCCCAAGGCCGTCTTTCCAAGGATCCATTCCTTATCCTCTGCCGAGAAAAATGGGATCATCTCTTTCATGATGAGATATTCAAAGAAATTGGCGAAAAGCATTCGCTGAGGTCCAAATGCGTCGTAGATTCGTTCGAGGTACGGCCATACGTCCCGATAAGGCATCCCCTGACGAGACGGATTGTGCAACGACGTTCTCACATAGACATTGGGCAAGCGGCTCAGTTCGAGCAATGGCCCAAATCCCGCCTCGTCTGGGGCTGTGATATCGATCATTGCAATATGGTCGATCACAACCTTAACACCGGAAAAACGCTGCGCCATATTATCAACCTGACCGACTTGTTCGGGACTGAGAAAGATATTGAACACCGCATTCAACTCTTCTGCCCGCTTCCAGAATGGGAACATTGCTGGATCGTCGAACCACCGTTTCTCCCTATCGTAAATCGGACTCAGACGCAAACCAACCAGACCCTGTTCCTCAACTAGATAGGAGAGCCGATCGGGATTTTCGGGATCTCCCGGGTCGAAGAGCCGATGACCAACAAGGAGACCAAAACCAGCGAATCGGTCCGGCCATTTCTTGACTATATAACCCGGATAATCATTATTTCGTCCATAATAACAAACATGGCTTATCACCGTCCGATCTATACCGTAAATATTCATTTCGGCAATGAGATGCTCTGCGGAATAATCGGCCGTCGGCTTATGCCCGGGACAAGCCGAGTCCGCATCGATGATTGGAAACCGGGGATCATTTATTACCCAGGCATGTTCTGCTGCATTGATTATAGGTGAAACAGCATCGCTCATTATTAATCTCCAGCCAGTTAATTATCAATATTCTTATCCAAACGAACCTCGCAACCTCGAGCTGCAGATTCGTAAATTGAATCTTGAATAAGCTGCAAGTTGCGAATCTCGCGAGGCGTCTGCGCTGGGGGTGTCCCATCGCGTATGGCGGTAGCAAAACGCAATAATTCCCGGTACACACTATCGCCCCACGAGTGCCGGTGAGCCGATTCTGCGTAATCGATAGGAGTACGATCGACTATTTGGCCTCCCTCGTCCATCAAAACCAATAGCGGATCAAAAGAAATGGTGCCTTTTTCACAGATCATTTCGAAACTGTAATGACTAGCTACCCGCTCGTGAGCCCAGGTGCCTTCAAGTATAAAGGTCCCCCCGTCCGAGAGTCGTATATGAGCAACCGCAATATCTTCGACATTGTAGCTATCACGCGCCTCGGCCGAAGGCGCACTAGGGGACCGTTTTTTGGGGAAAAGTTGGTGCGTCGATCCGGAGACGGAAATCGGATCGGGACTTCCCGCAACCCAGAGCGCAAGATCGGCGATATGAATCGCCGTAGAGGCTAAAGCACCTCCGGCTGAAATCTCTTTTATATGATGAGGGCCCCACCACGGCAGATCAGTGTAATAGGTCCAGGCTCGGATATAACTAGGCTTGCCAAGTCGCCCTGATTCCACTAGGTCTTTTAGGATACCCGCCTCTATCATATGCCGCATATTCGTTCCAACCTGAATCAATTTACCTGATTCTTTCGCTCTATTTAGCATTTGATCCGCTTCATTAATATTCATGGAGAAAGGTTTCTCGCACAACACATTAGCACCTGATTCCAAAGCGGCCAAACTGATTTCACAGTGAGTTCGCGGCATGGTGACAACACTGACCAGGTCAAGATCTCCGGGTTTCAATAATTCGCGGAAATCCTTCTCCGTCCGAGCATCAGGCCAACGGGCCGCAGCACTTTCAAGAGCTTCATCTTTTATATCGCAAAGGGCTGCGACTTCCACCAAATCCAACATCCGACCATAGGCATCAAAATGGCTTGCCCCCATCGCTCCGCATCCAATCACGCCTACTTTCAGCTTTTCCATATCCAATCTGCTTTTTCTGACTGTTTAACTGAACGGATCAAGATATTGAATTATATAGTAACGCCAGATAGTCGCTGGCGACAATTCAGGAAATTATCAGTTGGCTTAGGCATATTATAAACTTAGGTTCTTCTTCCCGTTGAGAGGATATGATCTACTGATGAATGATATTGAATTAGTATCGGGATTTAAAATGCCGCTGCTTGGCCTAGGTACCTGGAACTTAGAGGGCTCTGCTTGTGAAAAAACGGTGCGAAAAGCACTGGATTTAGGGTATCGGCACATCGATACGGCGCATATGTACGGGAACCAAAGGGCAGTTGGTACGGGACTTCGATCCAGCGGAGTCAAACGCGACGAGGTCTTCGTCACGACCAAGATCTGGCGGGACTCCCTGGCCTACGACAAGGTTCACCGACAATTCGACGCGTGCCTGGAAATGCTGGCAATGGACTATGTTGATTTACTGCTGATTCATTGGCCGGACGAATCGGTACCCCTGGCAGAGACCTTAAAGGCCTTTGACGAGATAGCCGCTTCTGGTCGGGCACAGAGTATCGGCGTTAGCAATTTTTCGGCGGCACAGGTCAAAGCCGCCCAAGACTTGGCGAGTGCACCAATTGTCAACAATCAGGTCGAATTACATGTGGGGCACTTCGACCCTGAGTTTCTCGCAGACACTCAGCAGCAAGGCGTATCGGTGACGGCGCACCGCCCATTGGCGAAAGGCGAATTGGCCGCTAGCAGAACCCTGGAGGAAATAGGCACCAGAC
Source organism: uncultured Gemmatimonadaceae bacterium (assembly GCA_964520345.1). GTDB lineage: Bacteria > Latescibacterota > UBA2968 > UBA8231 > UBA8231. The sequence continues at coordinate 23,221 of CAZFMY010000062.1, forward strand.
ATGGCAAATCTGCGGCACAAGTCGCGTTGCGATGGCTGGTGCAAAAGGAAGTTATCGCGATCCCCAAAGCGAGTTCCGAGAGCCATTTGCGGGCCAATATGGAGATTTTCGATTGGGTGTTGGACGGAGATGAAATGGACCAACTCGACCGGGGCTAGTACGGATCTCGGCCAGCCCCTACTACATATCGATACCCTATTTCAGAGCCGCAGGTCATCAAAACAGGCCTGTATAAACTCAGCGAGGAATTGTCATGGCAGAGAAAACTTGGACCTGGGCTTTTATTGCCACCTTCTACGACGACATCAACCGTACGATCGACGTATGCCGCGCATGTGATGTGAAAGCACTCGAACTCCACCCATCCAATTTAGCAGGGCTTCGCGAAGCTGAGATCGGCGAGTTGCGCGGATTGCTGGCAGATAATGGTATATCGGTTAGTTCTTTCCATCTCCCCTTCTCCACCGAAGACGATATCGCCTCTTTCTACGAGACTACTCGGAGAGCAGCGGTTGAGCACATGATACACTGGATCGGTCTCGCCGGTCTGCTCGGAGCCCGAGTTGTCGTCCAGCATCCGACCGTCAACCGCGATCCTGCGGAGGATAACGGCCTCGATCGCTATTATGATCAACTCTACCGCAGCCTGACCGAAATGCTCCCCGCAGCCCGCGAAGCGGGAGTGATTATCGGGTTGGAGAATATGACCCCTGGAGAACGGGGCGGGCGCTTTTTCTCGCAAGCGACACACTTCAACCGATTTTCGCGCGAGTTTGACGATCCGCAAGTCGGTTTTGTCTACGATACCGGGCATGCGTTGATCACGGCCGGCCCTCGGGCCCTGGAAATTCTCGAAGCCATGGGTGAGCGAGTGGCAGCCTGGCACCTGGCCGACAACGCCGGTGATCGCGATTCGCACCTGGCCCCCGGGCACGGCGCGGTGGACTGGGACGGGGTTTTTCGCTTTGCGGCCCAACTGGGATTCAGCGAGGCGGTGACGATGGAAACCGCCCCCTGGGGCCAGGGTCCCGACTACGCCATCGAGACCTGGCAGCGATCCGTGGACGAATTAGAAGACCTGGTGCAAAGAGCCCTTGCTTAAAACGAACGCAGGCGTTTCACCCGACCCCAATCTAACCCCTTAGATGAGACGACTAATTTGGCACGACCTTCGCCTCCACCATCCCCTCCCGATTTCAGTGCGATACGCGCCGATTTTCCTCGCGCCTCCACCAGCGTCTATCTCGACAATGCCTCTTGCCATCCACTCAGCGTCCACGTGGCCGCCGCTCTTCATCGCTATGTAGATTGGGCCACTCATCAGGTTGGCGAACCCTGGTGGCCACAATGGGCCAATGGCCGCGACGACTCCAAGCGCCTCTTCGCTGAACTCATCAATGCCAAACCCAATGAGATCGCCTTTGCCCGCAGCACGGTCGAAGCCGAGAGCAATCTGTTGAATGGTATGGATAAGCACCTGGCCGGCGGCAATATCGTAACCAACGATTTACACTATAACGCAGCACTCTACAATTATAAAATCCGAGCAGAGGATGGCCTCGAGGTCCGGATTGTCAGGACCAGGGATTGGCAGGTCGACATCGAAGATCTGCGCCGGATGGTCGACCATAATACCCGGCTTATCGCCACTACGCTCGTTTCCAATGTCAACGGATATCTGGCGGACATCAAGGCATTTAGCGACCTGGCCCACGCCCACGGCGCCTATCTCTATGTGGATATAATACAGGGGGCCGGCGCCGTCCCGATCGATGTGCGGGCGCAGGGCATAGATTTTGCGGCCTGCTCGACCTTCAAATGGTTGATGGGCGTCAAGGGCTTCGGTTTTCTCTATGTCCGAGAAGACCTTCAGGGCCGCGTCGTAAAACCGACCCAGCACTGCGGCGGCGTGCAATTGAACTACTCTCCCTGGAATGAAAATCCAGAGCCAGACCTTAGCCAGATCAGCTTCAATCCAGTGTCTGGGCCAAGCATGTACGAAGTTTCATATCCATCCTACGAAGGAGCCCTCTCGGCCCAGGAAAGCCTGCGCTATATCCTTGGAATCGGCATCGATCATATCCGCTCTCATGCCCGAGAGCTGACCGACCGGCTGCAGGAAGAAATGCCCGCCAAAGGCTATCCGAGCATTACTCCCAGGGGCAACGAAAGCCCGATTGTGAGTTTTAGCGTTGATGATCCCGAATCGATTATGGATAAACTACGACGCACCGATATCCACGTCGCGATGCGCTTCGGCAATAAAATGCGAATTTCACCTTCGGTTTTTAATACCCAACAAGATATAGACCGCTTATTGGCGGCCCTGGCCTAGCCTGGTTTATGCTCATCGGCTTTTCGATCCTGATCGGCATAACCACCACCGCGCTATACGCCGAGGAAATACGTATCGATACCGCCGAGCAATGGCGGATGTGGACACTCCCCGGTGACGCTCTTAGCGTGGGCACGGACGCAATCAGCCCGAGCTTCGTACGGCGGGATATCAACGCTGTGCAAAACGCCCCGGACTTCGGCGGCGGAATCCGGGCTGCCGGCAGTGCTCTCGGTCAGGCGGAACGAGTGATCGATGGGGATCCTGCCACAGCCTGGTTGCCGTCATCAGAAACGTCCGTCGAGGATTGGTGGATCGAGTTCGACCTCGGCCGGGCGGTTTCGGCACGAGAGATCGTCCTGACCCTGGCCCCAGAAGGCCCACCGTTGGAGTTTTTCCGCGTTTTCGCCTCCAACGGCGAGGAATTTTTCAACACTTCCGGTACCACAATCGCAGGCCAGATTCGCTACAACGACACCTGGCGCTACAGCTTCAACGAAGAGCGGCTCATCACCATCAACTTCGGGCTCAAGCCGCTGCAGTTCATCCGGATCCAAGCCGATCGCACCACCCCGGGTGCCGGCCTGGCCGAGCTCGCAGTCGAAAGCGTCGGCGATAATATCGCGCTGGGGCTCATCGACCGCGGCGGCGCGGTGAGCATCCTCAACGAGATCGGCGGCGCCAAGGAGGGCTACGAATCCTCCGGCAAGAGCATCACCCTCGTTGACGGCGATATAAAATCGAATTGGACTTATAAGGGAGCCTCGGCTCCCGGCGACACCGAATTCGAATTCGACCTCGGCGCGGTTTTCTGGGTCGATCGGGTGCGACTACTGGGCGATCTAACCGGTATCCCCCCCAGTGGGGTCGAGCGCGCCCGCACCCGCCAGCTCGCCATTAACTATTCCTGGTACAAACTATGGGCATCCGACGGATCGTTGTCGCCCGATGGGTCGCTGCGCTGGACCCTCGTCGGCGGACTGCCCGAAAGTCGGCGCAATTGGCGCGACATCGTCCACTTCGAGGAACGCTTCCCGCTAGAGCAAATCCGTTACCTGCGGCTGCGCTTCGGCAACCAGGGCTGCTGTCTATCGGGAACTACCGCGGAGGTCCAGGTTTTCGGGGAAGGCCACCCGGCCAAGCTCAAGGCCACATCGCCGATCTACGACCTGGGTGGCGATAAAAATATCACCGCGCTAAGCTGGCAGGCCGACCTCCCACCCGGAACCCGTCTGGAGATTCGTTCCCGTTCGGGCAACGAGCTGATTGAGCTGTATATTTTCCACGACAAAAACGGCAAAGAAATCACTCAGAGGAAATACGACAAACTGATCCCCAGTTTCAAGGGTCGAATCGACACCCTCCGCTCGCCGGGAGCCGACTGGAGCACCTGGAGCGAAAGCTATGACGCTCCCAACCTCCCCTTCCTCTCGCCCGTACCAAGGCGCTATCTTCAGTTGGACGCGAGCTTTTTCAGCACAGATCGGCAGCGAGCGGTCCGCCTCGAAGAAATTGCGCTGGAATTCGACGAACCGCTGGCGGCTATAACTCGGGGAGAAATTTATCCGGTCGAGGTCCAGCCCGGCGAACCTGCGATTTTCACCTATTTTATCCGCCCTGGTTTCGCCCCCGGCAATATCGGCTTCGACCAGCTGCTATTGACCTCCTCAGCCCCGATCGAATTCCACGAGCTCAGGATCGACGGCGAGACCGCAACCGTATCGGCCCACGCAACCAATCGGGGAGCACGAATCGATCTGGGTCAAACCATCCGCCACCAGGGATTGCTGGAAATCGACTTCGAGAGTACGGTCTTTGCCAATCAGACCCGTTTCGATGCCTTTCTGCTCCATGCCAATGGAGGCAATGGAACCCTGGAAGTGCGCCAGCAGGTCGACCCCGGCAATGCCGCAACTGAAATCCCCAGCGAAGCGATCTCCGTTGCCCTGCCCCCGGAGGTGCCGCTTCTGGATGAACTGGTCCTTTCGAGCAATTTCTTGACGCCCAATGGCGATGGCCTCAACGATGAATTGCAGCTCTCGCTGAACGTACTGCGCCTGCTCTCGCCGCGAATTCTCCGCACCGAAGTTCTCGACCTGAGCGGGCGGCTGGAGCGTCTATTGACCGAAGCACCAATCACTGCCGGCCGCGTTGAAATCAGCTGGGACGGACGCAACCAGCACGGCGTCCTGCTCGCCCCCGGCCTCTACGTCCTGCACATAGAGGTCGCCGGCGATGCTGAGACCGCACGCAGGGCCCGTATTATTGCGGTGGCGTATTGAAAAACCATCAATCGATATGGGCCCGACTCAATCGATCGCGCAGAAAATCATAAGGATGAAAGAATGAGCGTTGGCAAAAAATTCCCTGCCGAATCGAAGACCTTTCAAGATCCACTCAGCGGGATTACCGTACAACAATTGACCGACTACCGGGGACACTCGCATCATTTTTATTTCACCAATCCGGGGTGGTACTCAAACGACCAGAAGCTGGTTTTCTCTTCGGATCGCCACAACCGCACCAACCTCTACAGCATCGACCTAACCAGCTGCGAAATCACCCAGCTCACCGACCTCGAACCGGTGCCGCTTCCGCGCGAGGTTGAATTCCTCCGCGCCTGTTTGAGCCCCGACAACAACGAAACGTATTTCTGGCACGATCTATCTTTGATCGCGCTCGACTTAGACTCTTTAGAGCAGCGAGTACTCTATGTGATGGAAAAGGGTTGGGATGTATCGATGTGCAATATCACTGCCGATGGCAAATTCATCTGCGCCAGCATTTCCGAAGATAAGTCGGATGAATTTACGGTGGATCTACTCCGAGGCTATGTCGGCTTCAGGGAAACATGGGCTGCAAAACCCAGAAGCCATGTGATCCGCGTCGCGGTCGACGGCAGCGGGGGCGACTCCGTTTGGGAAGAAAATTACTGGGTCGGCCATGTCAACACCTCGCCGACCCAGCCGGATCTGCTCACCTTCTGTCACGAAGGCCCATGGGATCTGGTCGACAATCGGATTTGGGGCCTCGATCTCAACACTGGCCACGCTTGGCCGATTCGCCCCCGCGAAGAAGATTTAGAAAAAGTGGGCCACGAATACTGGCACGCCGATGGAATCCATATCAGCTATCACGGACACAAGCCCAACGGCTATAAATTTTTCGGACAGTGCCGCTACGATGGCAGCGAAGTGCAGGAATACGCTTTTCCGCACCAAACAGGTCATATTCACTCCAATGACTTTGAGCAGATTGTCGGCGACGGAGGCAAAGAAATACGTCTGTGGCAGTGGAACGGCGATGGATTCTCCGGTCCACGGGCTCTTTGTCAGCATCGCAGCAGTATGCACATTCAACAGACTCATGTGCATCCCCGTTTTAGCCCCCAGGGCAAGTACGTGCTTTTTACCAGCGATGTCTCTGGGTATGGCAACGTATATAAAGTCGAGCTACCTGAGTTCGAATCCCTGCCGGAAATACACCGTTAACTTTTTTCCTAAGGCTTTTCTCCTTGTTGAACGGGATCTTTTGTATGCTCGGGGTGATCGTCCTCTGGAGCATTGTTCCGGTTTTAATCAAAGTTCTTTTATCGTTCTTTGAACCATTCTCCATCGCTTTTATCCGCCTCTCACAGGGCTGGGTCCTGGTATTGGCAGTATTCCTTGTCCGGGGTCAGCGTTTGAGGGATATCCAATGGAACAGATGGCATCTTCTCGGGGGTATTGGACTTTCCCTCAATTTTCTGCTCTACGCGCTCTCACTCAGTTATACTACGGTCAGTACCGGAGTCCTGATCGTTCAGTTCCAGTACGTTACCCTGGCGGTGTTGGCCGTTGTCGTATTGCGAGAGCGACTCGGAGCGCGCAAAATAGCAGGTATGGCCATCGTGCTCATCGGCATCGGATTGGTTGTGAGCGTGCGCGTCGAGGTTTCGGACCTACTCGCACCTCGGTATGCGCTTGGAAATATCCTGATGGTATTTTCAGGGCTCGGTTTTGGTATTTATGGGCTCGCCAACAAAGCGCTTGCCGACAATACGGACACACCGACGATCCTGCTGCCGATGCTGACGATCGCAGCGGCGATCTCCGGAGGGCTGGCAGCGACCCAATTCGAAGCGCGTGCCGAACCGACTCTGGCCAGCCTAATCGCGGCAGCGGCCCTGGGGCTGATTGGTACTGGCGGCTCCTTTATCCTGATCTCCGAAGGGATGAAACGACTCAGTGCGGCGCTGGTCGGAACGATCACGGCCCTAACCCCGATTGGACAGATAATGCTGGCACACCTTGTCCTGGATGAGCCCCTGACCTGGATTCTGGCTATGGGCGGGGGCTTGATCCTAGTCGGAGTGCTCAGCATGATATACGCCGAGAACGCTCAAGTTCGAGAGAAAGTACTGCGGTAGTTCGGAGACCAGCCTGATCAGCCAAGGCTCACCCGGCTATCACGAGCCTATTCACACCCCCAAAATCGTGCTGTGCTGCCCAAACCCTGCGAAGCCAACAGGTTTCTTTTGCCAATTGACACCTAGGTTTCAGATTCGGCTGGCACACGTGGGAAGCCATCGCGCCAGCGATAGGGAAAACGCGGCACCTTGAGTACCCGCCCTTTGCTCTCGACTATTTTCACAGGTTCCTCTCAGCTTTCACTCAACTTCGTTCTCATATTTGTGCAGCAGGGATTGAATCAGCTTGCGCTTCTCGAGCTCTTTTTTAGCTTCCCCCGCATACCAGGCTAAAAAAAACACCGCGAAAATAGGCATGAGAAATGGGGACTCGAAACCGAAGGAGTATAAAAAGAAACCGATGAAGGCCACCACCAGTATACCCAGTACCACGACGATCCATCTGGCTTGATCGACCTTGCTGGCTAGCGCCTGGCTGTCCACTGGCGCTTCTAAGCGCTCGTCGAAATCCCCTTTGATCCCCATTTCTCGGAGCAACATGCTCTTGATGATCCGCTCTCGACCACTGAGTTCTGTCATAATTCAGCTCCATGAATAAACCGTTGATCCAACGAGTTACCAGGCAAAGAACAGCACCGCAACCCAGGTGTCAACGAGTTCCGCCAGCATGAGCCCGCTTTACTATTCCACCCGACTATCGTCATTGGATATATCCTGCTGCCGGGTATCGCCTTCCCCGACCTTACACACCAGCAACCACAATCCCAATCCGGCCAACAAGAGACCGGTCAGATCGAGCCATAGGGGTTGAAATTCGACAACTTCACTTATGTCGGTCGTATAACCGGGAATCTCCAGGCTGAAAAAGCTCAGCACGATGACCGGCACTGCATTGTTCAGCGCATGGGCAAAGAGGCACGGAAGCAACGAACCGGTGCGGACATATAACCAGGCAAGTAGTACACCGATAATCGTAGCCCCGAGAAACTGCCAGGGATTCATATGGAAGGCTCCGAAAAGCAGCGCCGAGGCGAGAATCGCTTTTTTTTCGCTATAGCGGCTCAAGAAACCACGCAATATCAGTCCTCGGAACAACAGTTCCTCGGTCAGTGGGGCAATGATCACCACCAATACCCATGAACCCCAAAAGCTTTTTTGCCCTGAAACCAATTCATCAAAGAAATTTGCCAGCGCTGCAGGCATAGGAAGAAAGGTGCGGAAAAAATTGTCTAATTCAGAGATAACTAAGTGCATACCAAGGATTGTCAGCACCAAGGGCAAAAGGAGAGAGACGGGAATCGGCGTTAAGGGAAATACCTCTGCGAAAGGTGTCTGGCTCTTCTTTCGCCCCCAGATCAGCACCAGTCCAATTCCAGCAAGGTTACAAAAACCCATAACCGCAGGATGCTCCCCAAGAAGGGGAAAACCCCAAATCTCCCCAAGAATCATAACGATGATGGTTACACCAAGAGTCGCTAAAAAAGCCAACACCAATAACCAAATAGCTTGGCGGATACCGGGATAATTCGTGCTAGCACTCATACCTGAGCTCCTTGGAAATTGCCAGTTTCAGGTCTAATCTATAGAATACATTTTCCAGGCCCAAATGACATGAAAGCCGCAAGATCGCCGATCGAACACTATTTCGAGCCTTTCAAAACACCTAATAATGAAAGAAATAACACCCCTATGAAGCGCACTTTTATCAACCCCGTAATTCCCGGTTTTACGCCCGATCCTTCGATCTGCCGGGTCGACAACGACTATTATTTAATCACCTCCAGCTTCGAATACTTCCCCGGCGTCCCGCTCTTCCACAGCCGCGACCTGGTGCACTGGCGTTCATTAGGCCATATTCTCGACCGCCCCTCACAGTTGAACCTCGACAATGCCCTGCCCTCGCAGGGCATTTACGCCCCGACCATCCGCCATCACGACGGCACCTTCTATATGGTCGTCACCGTGCGCGGCCCCGATGGTCAGGGCGGCTTTCGCGACGATAATATCATCGTCAGCACCGAAGATCCCGCCGGCGAGTGGTCCGAGCCGATCACCCTCACCAATCAGCCTGCGGTCATCGACCCCTCGCTCTTCTTCGACGACGATGGCCGTGCATGGTACATGGCCAATGCCCGCGTCGATAACGAACCCTACCCCGGTTATCGCGATATCTGGCTGCAGGAGTTGGACCTCGATAAAATCGAACTGGTCGGCGAGCGCTTCCTGCTCTGGAACGGTGCCTTGAAAGAAGCCTCTGCACCCGAAGCACCTCATATTTACAAGATCGATGGCTGCTACTATCTGGTTCTGGCCGAAGCCGGTACCTTCCACGACCACGCCGTGACCATAGCCCGCGCCGACGATGTACGCGGGCCCTATCAGGGCAATCCCAGAAACCCCATCCTCACCCACCGCCACCTGGGGCTCGAACAGTCTATCACCAACCCAGGCCATGCCGATCTGATCGACACCCCCGCCGGCGAGTGGTGGATGGTGGCGCTCGCCTCCCGCCCCTACGGCGGGTATTTTTACAACCTCGGCCGCGAGACCTTCCTCACTCCGGTCGCCTGGGAAGAGGGATGGCCGGTGGTCAACCCCGGGCACGGGCGGATCCGTATGGAGGAGGTCGCCCCGGATCTGGAACCACACCCCTGGCCTTCCGAACCCGCCTGCGACCACTTCGACGCTGAGAGACTTTCCGACCAATGGCATTTCATCCGCACTCCGCGAACAGAATTCCATTCGCTCTCTGAACGCCCTGGATACCTGCGCCTTAAACTTCGCCCTGAGAGACTCGAAGAGATCTGCAATCCCTCGTTCATCGGTCGACCGCAACGCCATATCAACTTTGCCGCACGGACGGCTTTTGAATTCGCTCCACAAACCGAATTCGAATCCGCCGGCCTAGCCCTGCTGCAAAACAACGACAACCACTTTCGCTTTGTTCTTCAAGGCAACCAGGTCTGCCTGATCGAACGCAGAAAAGGCGAGGAACAAGACCTCGGCTCCAAAACACTCAGCAGCATCTCACCGCAAAGCACTTCCCAGTGCGATTCAGTTCCACGGATTTATTTGAAAGTAGAGGCACGCGGCCAGGAGTACAGCTTCTACGCGGCCACCTCCCCCGAAACCTGGTCCCCAATCGCAGAGCAAGTTGACGGGCGCGTCCTCTCGACCCAGGTCGCAGGGGGTTTTGTCGGTGCCCATATTGGTATTTACGCCACCTCCAACGGGCAGCCGAGCGAGAACGCAGCCGATTTCGACTCTTTCGAATACGCAGCACTACCCGACTCTCTTCGCTGATACTTAGGATATAGAGGTACGTTTCCGAACGAATATTTTAATAACCCCACCCTGAAAGAGAAGAGATCATCCTTTTAAATTCACAATTTTTAGGATTTAATGAATCGAATTGATTGGTGATAATGATATTTTTTCATATATTGTCGGCAGCATCGATAATTTAATCCCAGGCTATTTGGCTAAGCCCAAGCTCATCTGAAACCTATTTGCGCGCGGAAAAGGCACTCGGAACGATATAAACGTTCGCAATATATCCTTCCAGCCTTCAGCTAAGATCAAATTATCCCTGATGGTTCGCATCACCCCTTTATGAGGAGCAATTACAATGGGTAAGGAATGGAAAATCGGTGGGGACTATTTCGAGACTTGTAATTGCGATTTCATATGCCCATGCATCATTACGAATATGGAGGCCGCACCGACTCACGGCACCTGCAAGGCCAATCTGGCCTTTGCTATCCGCGACGGTCATTTTGGCGATCTCTCCCTTCAAGATCTGAAATTCATCGTCGTAGTTTTGTCTGAAGGACCAATGGGTGACGGAGATTGGACTGTTGGCCTAATCATCGATGAGGATGCCAGCGACGAGCAGGTTGAAGCAATCGGGGCAATTTGTTCAGGTGATGTGGGCGGACCAATGGAAAATGCAGCTGCCCTGGTCAGCCAATTCGCCGGCATATCAAGAGCAAAGATAGAAATTGACGCGACCAATATGTCGTTTGATTTTCGCGCAGGTGAGTTTGTAGCGAGTGGGGCTGAAATGACCCCTGCAATATTCGACTCTGAGCAGCCCATTTACATAGACAATGCTGGCCATCCGGCAAATACCCGCCTTGCAATTGGTAAAGCCACACATACTCAGATCAATGTATTCGGCATCGAATGGGAAAACGCTGCCGGAGGCAATAACGGCCATATGGCGCCGTTTGCCTGGGAAGGTATAGCATAAAGCACCTCCCACTATGCTAGAACCAACACCCCCATCGTCAGCGACTGCCTCCGCGATACGACGCGACCGTATAATTATTCTTTTCGCTATAGTTCTGGCGACTATCATGGCTTGGTCATGGCTCGTAAATATGGCTCAGGACATGGAATCAGCTCCGATGATGCCCATGCCTGCGATTGATCCATGGGCATCGGGGAATATCATTTCGATGGTCATCATGTGGGTGGTCATGATGGTCGGCATGATGCTGCCCAGTGCGACCCCGATGATTTTGATTTACGCGCGGGTAGTACGGCAAAAAAATGAGCGTGGCGCCGCCCGGATGTTGACCGCATCCTTCACATTCGGCTATCTGGTGATATGGGCTCTTTTCAGTGTCTTAGCCACCTTCCTGCAAGCAGCCCTGCAGGATCTGGATCTCATATCTTCGATGCTGGAATCAACGAGTCGATTCCTGGGCAGCGCTTTATTCATTGCTGCAGGTATTTATCAGCTGACACCGCTTAAACACAGCTGTCTAAAAAGCTGTCGTTCTCCGATAGATTTCGTACTGCAGGGTTGGCGAAAAGGGCGAATCGGCAGTCTTATTATGGGCCTTGAACACGGAGTGTTCTGTGCCGGCTGCTGTTGGATACTGATGTTGTTGCTTTTTGTTCTCGGAGTGATGAATCTTTTTTGGGTAGCAGCACTGACCATTCTGGTTTTGGCCGAAAAAGCCCTTCCAGCCGGAGAATGGACCGCGAGGATTACCGGTATTGCGATGCTGGGAGCCGGTATTTGGCTCTTGGCAAAAGCCGGGTAGTTTAACGCTGCTCATAAAAAAACCGGAACCGAGTGGCAGCTCGATTCCGGCCTCGATCCGAAGATCGTATGAACCACCCCAAACCGGTCAGGAAAGGAGGATTCTATAAAGAAATTAATGATTTTTTTAGGGGACGCAAGTTCCGCACTAAAATTATAGACTTTATTCTTAGAATCTTCCCAATTAATTTGGAGGGATGAACCCCATTGCACGAAGTCACCGAGGAAGATCGATTTCTTTTCGACCTGCAGGGTTTCCTGATACTGCGCGGAGCGATCGAAGCTGATTTAGTCGATGCTCTCGACGCAGCCATAGTCGAAAACGAGGCCATTGACCACGACGAAAGCTGGGCCGAAGGTATCCCTGTCGTCCATGGTCAGCATTATACCAAGGATACCAACGTGGAAAACCAGGTCCGGCTCAACGGTCTGCCACGCCTCGACCCCGTCTTCGATAAACTGATTGCCCATCCATCCTACTTGCCCTATCTCAAGGCATTTATGGGCGAGCCGCAATTGGTCAACACCTGGTCAATTTCAAAATACGAAGGCCGCAGTGCCACAGGCTGGCATCACGGGCTGCCGGTCGACGAATACACCGTGCGCGATGGAGCGATTCTCTCACCGATGCTCAACGTAGTGACCATGCTGACGCCCAACCACCCTGGCGATGGCTGTTTCACCGTGATCCCGGGTTCGCACAAGAAAAATTTCACCCTCGACAGAGAACGATGGGGGCAAAGTGGTCTCGACACTCCAGGAGCTATCGAAATAACCGGCGATCCCGGCGACGTCATGCTCTTTACCGAAGCACTGACCCACGCCGGGGCGACCAAAACCACCAAGCGCCGGCGAACAACCCTGCAATACAACCACGTCCACCTCTACCGGGCCAGCCCGATGTGGGATCACCATAATGCCCGACACTACTGGATGCCCCCCTCGGTCCGCCAGCGTTTCACCCCCGAACAACGCGCACTCACTCGCTGGATGAGTTACACGCTGCCCGACCGCGACGTACCAGGGGCGGAGATGTCTAATGATCCGGGAACTGAGGATCGATAAACGGCGCCCCCAGACCCCAACCATAATTTTCTGAGAGACTGCAGATCTATTTGGTTAAGCGCTCAGTTCCACGCTTGTTCTATCCGCAATATCTTTTTTGTGGGTATAATGTGCCGACTCCACCAATTCACGGGTTTCTGGCGCCAGTCTCTCCTTGACCCTATCCGGAATGGGCCCTGCCTGGCGATGATGCGGCCGGTAGCGCAATACCAGCATCCGCCGCTGGCGGTCTTTAGGCGTCCAGGGCAGCACTCCATGGGTCAGGCACTCGGGTATGATCACCACATCTCCGGCCGAGGGGGTGATATTGATAATCCCCTGAGGTATCTCTGCATCGATAAGCCCCCCGGAAAACAAGTGCCGCGGCCGATCGAATTGGCACTTATGCGAGCCCGGTACGACTAAGAGTCCACCGTCGCCAGGATGCACATCGTCAAAATACGGGAACACCACGAAATCGTCGCAATAAATCCGGCCATTGCGCACTTCGTAGCGGGCACTCTCCCAGCCATAGTCATCGCGCGCACAGTGTAGCGGCGCCGCTTCAGACGGTATCCTGGGATCATCGACCATCAGAGTGCCACTGGCAAGCATCGGCTTGCCGTTAGTAAACTCCAGGACAATCGGCCAAACTCCGGGCAGGAAGGCCAGATTCTCCAACGCCCGATCGAAAGCAAAGCCGTGCGAATGCCCCTTGCCATTCACTTTGAAATCGGGAGGGCGATCCTCTTCGGCACTCTCGATATAGCGTCCTGCAGCATCGGAAGCGGCCTGCAATTGTTCCGGGCTGAGGATATTTTTCAGGTGTAGAAAACCGTATAAGTCGAAGAGATAGCGCTGTTCTTCATTCATCTCGACGGGTCTCCGATTAAAGCCACCAGCTAAATCCGGTGGCAGAATTTTTGCGATAAATAGACAAAGGGGTCCACTACCTTAGTGCTGCCATCTCCACAACCTCTCCGCCGTCCCGCCCAGAATCCACGCCCGTTCCTCGCCACTGAGTTCGATCGCCTCGGCGAAAAGCTCCACTGTCTGCGCATAACTCGTCTGCGGGCTGTACATTAACTGGGGAAAATTGCTGCCGAAGAGACAGCGCTCCGGTCCGAAGGCGTCCACCAGTTCGCGCACCATCCAATGTACGTCGCAGAAAGGAAAGTCCTCTTCGCTGGCCGAGGGCAGAAAGGTCAATTTCGCATAGGCGTTTTTATAACGGGCCAAGTCCAACACCGGCCCCACGGTATTCACCTCGGGCGAGAGGGTATCGGCCACATAACCGCAGTGGTCGAGGACAAACCTCGTCTGCGGAAATTGCCGCACTCGGTTCTCAACCGCTCCATATTCCGTCTGCGAGGCGTTGATATCGACCGTCAGCCCCAACTCCCCGGCCTTGGACCACAGCGGTGTACTTACCGGATCGTCGAGGGCCTGATGGTAAAACAAATGCCGCTGTATCCGCAGCCCACCAGCACCCGCTGCGACCAATTGCTCCAGGTCATCCGGCCCGGCAGCACTCGCCGGGTCGACCAGCACCCCGACGGCCAGCCAATCTTCCCTTCCCTTCAATTCATCCATAGCATAGCTATTGTCCCATCCGTAAAAGCCCGCCGAAATCGTAAAAGCCTTATCTACTCCCGCCGCATCCATCTCCTGCTTGAGCAATCCCATCGACCCGTCGGCCGCCGGCCGGTACGAAGCATTGGGGTCGGCGAGTGGATAGCGGCCGCAATCCATTGTGACGGGATGCGAATGTGCGTCGACAATCATAGAACCTCTATTGTGGATGAGAACATTTTGATCGCGATCTTTACCGGCCCCCAAAACTAAACCCGGATACTCTCCCCAATCAAGACCCTTCACAAGATATATGTACCTTCGGCGAGGATTTCCATCGCCAATGAAATTTAACACAGAGCTGGTATATTTCTATCCCAGGTCCTACTGACGACTTGGATTGGACTTGGGCTTTGCGTATACTGTCGGTTGACTCCAGGTGATTGCGATCGCACTACTTTGCGCTTTATCCCATGCAGATAGAACTGAGAAAAATCGCCCTGCGCTATGACGACAAACCGCCCTTATTGGAGAATCTCGATTTCCTCCTCGCCGATGGCGATTTCGCCCTCATCCACGGCCCTTCCGGCTGCGGAAAATCGAGCCTTCTACGCATCCTGAACCGACTGCAAGAGCCAAGTGCCGGCGATATACTGATCGATGGCCGACCTATCGGATCGTCCGCAGTAACGCACCTGCGCCGGAAAATGGGTTATGTTCAACAGACTCCAGTCGTAATAGCCGGCTCCGTACAGGACAACCTACTCTATCCCTTCCGCTTCAAAGCGCAGCACAGGCTAAGAGTTCCCGACCAACCCGTCTTGCGCAATTGGCTCGATGATTTCCTTTTGCAGAATGTGGAGTTAGGTGACGAAGCGCAGCAATTATCTCTGGGCCAAAAACAGCGCCTGGCATTGATTCGCTCCCTGCTTATCGAGCCAGAAGTGCTGCTCTGCGATGAACCAAGTTCAGCACTGGACCGCGAATCCAAGATCGTGGTCGACCAGTGGTTGGAACGCGTCAACGCCGAGTTCGGCGTCGGAGTGGTACTGGTGACTCACCTCGACTTTGCGCCACAACGAGTATTGACCAAGTCCTATGTGCTACACGAGCAACACCTGGAATTGAAAGCCTCATGAGTCTGATTGAAATAAGCCCGCTGCAGTTGAGCCTATGCGCGATCTTTGTCGCGGTGGCGGGAACCGGCTCTGCGGTCCTGCGCCTCGGGATAGAAAAAGACTTGGCCTGGGGCACCGTGCGGACCGTTGCACAACTATTCTTAGTCGGTTATGTATTGAAGTTCGTGTTTCAAATCAGCAACCCCTACCTGGTGCTCCTGATCTACGGGTGGATGGTTTTCTGGGCCGCACACGCGGTAAAAGGACGGGTACGGGAAAAACAAGTGGCGATTTTCGCACCCACCTTCCTCTCGATGGTCGCCAGCTATACAGCGGTGGCGGTCATGGTCACCGCCGTCATCATCCAAGTCGACCCCTGGTACAGCCCCCAGTATTTCATTCCCATAGGGGGCATGATCGCCGGAAATTCTATGAACGCCATCACCATCGCTATGGAGCGAATGTTTACCGAGTTGCGCAAGGAACGCCCCTCCATCGAACTTGCCCTCTCTCTAGGCGGCACCTACCAGGAGGCCAGTCGCGATATTTTGCGGGTCTGTATTCGCGCCGGAATGATCCCATCAATCAACGCACTAATGACGGTGGGCCTGGTTTCGCTACCAGGCATGATGACGGGACAGATTCTCGCCGGAGCCGACCCTATGACCTCGGTCAAGTATCAGATCATCGTCATGTTGATGCTAGTGGCTTCGTCCGCGATTAGTTCGATCTTCGTCCTACATGTGGTGCGCAGACTCTGCTTTAGCAAGGCCCAGCAATTAGTGGTGCATTGAGCGGGGCCACAGAGCAACTGCGGTCCTCTTAGAACAGCTCTCGCTCCTTTCGAATTGCTCAGTCCAACCCGAGCAACGAGAGCGAATTGCGGTTTATGATCCCTTCGATCAC
>CAZFMY010000063.1:0-38064 GCA_964520345.1 uncultured Gemmatimonadaceae bacterium
CTCCTGCGCCACGCGCAGGAAATTGCCGCCGATGATCTTGCGGATCTCCTCGTCGCCATAGCCGCGCTGGACCAGGCCGACGGTAAAGAGCGGCCAGTTGGTCCAGGCCAGGCTACGGGTTTGGCGTTCTTCTTTCCACTCTGCGGCGAAGAGGGGGTCGTTCTGCGGCCAGAGCGCCTCCCAGCGGGTCCGTGCGGGCTGACCGGGGGGCACTTTTTGGCTGGTGGCCTCGGTCGAGACATAGGGGCTGTCGGTACCGATGGCGAGATGGTCGACGCCGAAGCGATCGGCGATATAGTCGATGTGGTCGAGCAGGGCGGCGATATCGCCGCTTTTGCCCAGGAAGGCGGGGATATTGGTGACGCCGATCAGTCCGCCGCCATCGACGATGGCGCGGATGACATCGTCGTTTTTGCAGCGGCAGTGAGGGGTTAGCTCCCACGCGCCCGAGTGGCTGGCGACGATGGGTTTTCTCGAAGCTCGCGCCGCTTCGAGGCTGGTTTGCTGTCCGCAGTGGGCGACATCGACGATGATCCCGACGCGGTTCATTTCGTCAATGGCGGCGCGGCCGAAGTCGCTGAGGCCGGCGTTGGCCGGTTCTCCGCAGCCGTCGCCGAGGGCGTTGCGGCGGTTGTAGGTCAGGTGCATCATACGGCAGCCGAGTTGGAAAAACACGCGGATATAGCGCAATTCTTCTTCGACTGAGACCTGATCGCCGGGCAGGGGTACGCCATTGCAGCTCATGTAGAAGCAGTGCAGCCCTTTTTCTTTGGCGGTGGCGATATCGGCGGGTTTCGTGGCGCGGATCAGGATCTCGTCGAGGGTGTCGCTGAGGTAGGTATAGCGGGCGAGGCGTTTGATCAGTCGATCGGGGGCGTTGCACTCTTCGCCGGCGTTTTGCAGGATACAGGTAACGCCGGAGGCCGCCCAGGCAGCGCGGTATTCACGGCGCAAGTCGGAGTTTTCGGCCCAGCGGGTCATGCGCATGTTTTCGGATAGGTCCTGGAGTTCGAGGGCGGAGGCGCCGGTTGCCAGAGCGGCACTCAGAGCTTCGTTGTCGACGGGCGCGCGGAATCCGAGACCATAGGTTTCTACGACAATGGATTCGCGGTGGATTTCCAGGCCGTGATCGAGTTGGCTCTGTGTGGGTTGGAGGATGGATAGGGCCACATCGCGAGATTCTTGGATACGGGTGGCGGCGGTGTTCATCATGGGGTTTTTCCAGGTCTCTATGGTCGTTCGCAACGTCGATGGTAGAGAAGAAAAGAGTCTATTCCCTTTTTTCGATTTTTATTTGGGCATAGCCCAGGGTATTGGGACTAGTGGGGCTCATGCCGACGATATCGACAAGGGATGAGGGAGAGGAGCCGCCGCGGATCGTATTGGTGAGGAACGTGCCGGGCATAGGTTGGGAAAAGGGGATATCGATCCACTCGGGTTGGTCTTCGCCGACCAGGGCGCAGCGGTAGACCGGACCAGGACCGATGCCGGTGAATTGACCTATGATTACCAAGGTGTTGTCTTCGAGTGCGTGGAAGCGGGCTAAGTGGGGGACGGGGCCTGCTTCGCCCTCTAGAGCCCTGACCAGTGTGCGACGGGTCTGGATCTGGCCTTCTTTGAGGGTCAGGTGCTCGAGAGTATGGGTGATTTGCCGACCGGGAAAAAAGCGGTCGCGCAGGCGGTGGTCGATATTGGTTTCGGTCCAGAGCAAGTGGACGGTGCCGTCGTCGGCGAGGTGGAGGTCGCCGTTGCGGATATGGCCGGCACTCGAGTCGCGGTTGGCAATTTCGATCCATGCGCCGAAGGGCTCTTCGATCAGATCGGGAGTATAGGCGTAGAAAAGGCGGCGAAAGACGTAGTCCCAATCGCGGCCGGTGATCTGGTGCTTGGCCTCTTTCCAGGCGGCTACCGGTTCGACGATATCGCCGACGCCCAGGAAGTGGGCGCTGCGCTGGTGCAGGGCGACGTTGGGATAGCAGAGGCGCAGGGGTTGGGGCGGATCGTACTCGTCGCCCCGAGGCCAGATCAGCGGGGCCAGGCCCTGCCAGCGGCCGGTTGTGTCGCGGAAGGATATATGAGCTTTATCGTAGCCGACGTTTTGCAGATATAGGACCTCGCTCCCATCGCCGATTACCGTGCGATAGGAGTGCTCGCTGAAGGCTGGATCGTCGCGCCAGACGAGTCGCTCTCGAACGGGTGCGGCATTCGGGTCTGTGGTATCGAAACGAAAGGCTGTGGGCTCGGCCGGACCGGCGTACTCACCGGGATTGGCCAGGGTTGGGTTGGCGGAGACCAGCACTTCACTGTCGAGCAGGACGATGGGAGAGGGCTCGCGCGTGCGGCCGGTTTCGTCGCGGTAGACCAGGATCCAATCACCGTCAATGCGGTGGTAGAGCACGAAGCGGCAATTGTTGAGCGGAACCTGGTCGGGCAGGGTTTCCAGCGCGGCGAGATAGACGTCATCGCCCCGGCGGGCGACGATGGTCGAGCCGTGGCACCAGAGCGGTCCGGCGCCGTTGTCTGCGGCCTGGTAGGTGTGGATTTGTTCTTCTACTTCAACCGTGATATCGAGCGGCATGCACACCGGTCCTTGTCGAATATTTTCGCGTGCAGAGCATGGTGCGCCAGGTAGAATAACCTTTTATATTGTCCGCCTCAAGCGGTCGCTGGCAGACTGCGCTACCCATATACTGGAGAAACTCCATGACTGAAAAACGCTTTCACCGCACCGCGCCGAACGATCTGCTCCGCGTCGGCGTGATCACCGGCCCCGGCGGCCACACGTTTAATATCTGGGGCGAGAAGATGAACGCCCCGGGCGGCGCCATGCGCACCACCGGCATGCTGATGACCCACGCCTGGTGTCTCAACCCGGATTTTCGCCAGCAATTCGCCGAGAAATACCCGCAGGTCGTTCTCGTCGACGATCCCCGGGAGATGGTCGACCACGTCGATGGGGTCTATGTCGATGATATCAATGCGATATCGCTCTATCCGTTATTGGCGCGGCCCTTTCTCCAGGCCGGTGTTCCGACCTTCGTCAACCGGCCCTTCGCCACCTCGATGGCCAAGGGTCGGGAGATGGTGGAGACGGCGCAGGAGCACGGCACGGCGCTTTCGAGCGCCTCGACCTGGGAATTCTCCGAAGGTGCGGGCGACCTGCGCGCCAAAGCCGCCGACCTGCCCGATATCCGGGGCTATGTGGCCCACAATTCGATGAGCGATTACTACACTCACGGTCTGCACGGGGTGTGGTTTATCCATGCGGCGCTGCGCGATGAGATCGTCAGAGGTCGGGGTCCGATGCAGGCGGCTGCCTACCACGCGCCCAACTGGCGGGTGCCCGGCGGCATGATCGTCTACGAGCACCAAGGGCCGACGCAGCCCTATTATGGGGCGCTGCATATGGTTTCGGGCGACGGTCAGGCGTATATGCGGATTTTCGGTGATCATCAGGGCGATGCCGAGGGCAAGATTCCAGGGCGGCCGGGTTATTTTATGTTCAATACCTGGAATGCGGCGCAGCTGGCGATTCAGGAGATGTTCGAGACGGGGATAGCGCCGGAAACCGGAGAGCACTTGTTGGAGAAGCTGGCAATGTTCTTGTTGCCCTTTCATTCGGCGTTGGAGCGCGGGGGGGAGATGACCGAGCGGGCGGCACTGGAGGGCTGGGAATTGCCGCCGCCATCCGAGGTGCTGATGGCGGATGGCCAGCCGACCGACAGCGCATTCAATTTTCCCTACAGCGAGGCGCAATTGGAAGAAACAGCGCGGCTTCTAGGCGGGTAGCGAGGGCAGTTCGAGCCGGGCGATGTGCTGGAGAATTCGCGTGACCTGGATGCTGTAGCCGAATTCGTTATCGTACCAGACGTAGAGGTTGCAGCGTCGTCCCTGGACGATGGTCGCCAGCGAGTCGACGATCCCGGTCTTGAGGTTGCCGACGAAGTCGCTGGAGACGACCTCGGCCGAACTGGTGTAGTCGATTTGCCCCTGTAGCGGCGAGTTGAGCGACATATCGCGCAGGTAGTTGTTGACCTCGGCGACCAGGGGCTCGTAGCGCAGGTTCAGGCTGAGAATGGCTAGCGAGACATTGGGCGTTGGAACGCGGATGGCATTGGCAGTGAGGCGATCTCTGAGCTCCGGGAGTACTTTGTTGACGGCTTCGGCAGCCCCTGTCTCGGTAAGGACCATATTCAGCGGCGCGCCCCGGCCGCGGCGGTGTTTGGAGTGGAAGTTGTCGATGAGGTTCTGGTCGTTGGTGTAGGAGTGGCAGGTTTCGATGTGGCCGCTCTCGATGCCGAAGCGATCGTGCATGGCCTTGAGTACCGGGACGATGGCGTTGGTGGTGCAGCTGCAGGCAGAGACCAGCGTCTCGTCGTCGTCGATGCAGTCGTCGTTGACGCCGTAGACGATATTGGGGATATCGTCGAGGCCGGGCGCGGTGAGTACGACTTTGGCGATGCCGGGGGCTTTGAGATGGCGCCCGAGGCCCTCGCGGTCGCGCCAAACTCCAGAGTTGTCGAGAACTATGGCGTTTTCAATGCCGTAACGGGTGTAGTCGATCTCCTCGGGGGCGTTGGCGTGGAGGAAGCGGATCATATTGCCGTTGGCGACCAGCGCGTTTTCGGCTTCGTCGGTTATGATTGTGCCATTGAACGGACCGTGTACCGAATCGCGGCGCAATAGGCTGGCGCGTTTGTCGAGCGTATCGCCTTTCTGCGAGCGGGTGACGATGGCCCGCAACCGCCACTTGTCGCCGCCGCCGCCGCGCTCGATGAGGATTCGCGTCAGCATCCGCCCGATGCGACCGAAACCGTAGAGTACCAGGTCCTGGGGCTCGGGGCGCGGGGCGTTGCGGTCGGTCTGGGCGGATTCGACTTCGCGGCTGACAAAAGCGGCGATATCGCCATCGCCGTTGTGCTGGCAGCGGGTGGTGAGCTTGCCGATGTCGATTCGCGCCGGGGCGAGGTCGAGCTGGCTCAGCGCCTGGAGAATGGGCAGACTGGACAAAACCGATAGCTCGTCTTTGATGATCTGGCGGGCGAAGCGGTGGGCTTTGAGGATGTCGATGGCCGAGCAGTGGACCAGCGAGCGACCGTAAATAGTGGAGACGACGCCGCTCTTGCGGTAGAGCGTGCCGATGAGTGGAATCATCGTTTCGGCCGCTTCTTCTCTGTCTTTCCAATCGTCGAAATAACCGGTCATCTTTTCGTCGATCATCATTATCCCCTTTTATACTTCGCGCAGGCGGCAGCAACGCACGTAGGTCACGTGTTCTTCGGTGACGTAGAAGGCGACCACTATGGTCCCATCGGGCACTTGGGTCGCGGTCGGGGTACCGAAGGTGAAGAAGTGGTAGGCCTCGAGTGCGTTTTCGACTCTGTCGCGGCGCTTGGCCAGAACCGGCGCGTTGCGCACCGTGGCTGGTTCGATGCCCCAGAGCTCGAGATGGTTTTGCTCATCGAAGGTTTCTCCGCCGTCGTCCGAGAGCAGGGCACGGACTCCATAGGGCGGACGGCGGTGGTTGGTGACGGCGATGACGCGGCCGGATTGGAGCCCGGCTACGGAGGTGACCTGACCCCAGAAGCCGGCATCGCGGGGCTGGGTCCAGGTCTGGCCCTGGTCGCTGGAAGTCGCGGTGTGGACATTCAGTCCCTGGTCCTTAGCCATATCGTGGGTCCAGTAGGCGGCGAGGAGGCGGTCGTCGGCCAGTCCGGCGATGCGGAGATCGAAATAGTAGACCCCGTCCTGTGGACCGTGCGCTTTTTGCCAGGTGTCCCAGGTCCGGCCGCCGTCTTTGGAGCGGGCGGTGAGCGCGGCCCAGTCGGGGTGGGGGCCAGTGTGGTTTTTTTCGCCCCATTCGGCTGCGGCGATCAGGGTGCC
Organism: uncultured Gemmatimonadaceae bacterium; assembly: GCA_964520345.1. Lineage (GTDB taxonomy): Bacteria > Latescibacterota > UBA2968 > UBA8231 > UBA8231. The sequence continues at coordinate 5,884 of CAZFMY010000063.1, forward strand.
GTCGGTGCAGAGAACTAGGTTGCCGCCGGGCCCCTGGCCAGGGTACGCATCCTCACTGATCGTTTCGGGCTCCGACCAGCTGAGGCCTTCGTCGTTGGAACGGATGGTGACGGGACCGGAGGGGTAGCGGAGCCAGGCGATAGTTCCATTGTCGGGGGTGAGGCCGAAGCCGCCGGGCAGGTAAAAGCCGGGGGCGTCTTCGCGGGGTAATTCACCGCCGGGCGTCCAGGTAAGTCCACCGTCGGTCGAGCGGTGGATTTTGATGATGCCGTCGTCGCTTTCGCGGGCACTACCGTGGCGGCATTGGCAGAGCAGAGTGCCGCTAGGCAGTGCCAGTATCGAAGGAAAGGCGACATATTCACTGGTGGTATTGGGGTGGGGGTTACGGTAAATTTCGGCGTGTTCTAAGACTTCGAGTCGGGGCATCAGACGATTCCTGTGGAGGTAGCGGATAGAATCCGGCATTGGCCTTTTCCATCTCGGGCTTCGTAGAAGAGGCGTGAGCGGCCATCGTCGAGTTCGATCACGCAGGGTTCGGAAACCATATCGCAGTCGAGTTCGGTGTCCAGATCTACACAGGGCTCGGGGTCTTTTTCCCACTCCAGGCCGTCGGTGGAAGTCGCAGTAAAGATCCCGCCGGGGATTTCCTGGGTCCAGGCGGCGTAGTACATGCGATAGGTTCCATCGCCTAGCCGTAATACTTCCGGGGCGTAGACGGAGAAGGTTTCGCGTTCGGTCTCCTGGTCGATGCGGACGCCCGGATCCTCTTCGAAGTGGAGGCCGTCGCTGGAGTACGCGCTGATGATGTGGTTGCCGACGTTGAGTTCGTGGCTGAGTGGGTGAGTGTAGCGGTGAAAGTAGAGGCGGCACCCGCCTCCAGCGAGATAGAGGCAGCGGGGGGTGCCATAAGACCACTGATCATCGCCGAAGCGGATTCCGGGTTCGAGTTCCCACTGGAGACCGTCGCTGGAGAGGGCGCTCAGAATGACCGTGGTGCGCTCGCCGCTCCGCGCTTCGAAATACATGCGCCAGCGCTTGTCGGGCAGCGGGACTACATCGGGGCAGAGGGTGCGCGAGGTGGCGTGTGGTGGGTGCAGGTCGATGCGGATGCCCGGATCTTTGACCCAGGTCTTCGTATCGTCGGAATGGGCGCTGAGTATATAGCCCTGCACGTTGGGATCGGGGTGGGCGGGCCCGAGGCCGGTATAATACATCCGGTACCCGCCGGTGGGTATTCGGACGACGTTGGGGGTTAGGATCTTGGTGGAGTCCAGGGGGGTATCGAGATCGATTGCGATTTTGGGGTCTTTGGTCCAGTGGGCGCCGGGATCGCGCGAGTGGAAATGGACCGTCTGGAGGAGATTGGAGTTGTCCGGCATGGTTTTTAGCTCCGATCGTGTCCCGCTCTGGCGCGGATAGAGATGCAGCGAAGGGCATGTAGCCCTGCAACAATCTCTGCGTTGTCACGCACCCCGCGCAAGTGGTTGGCGATAAAACTGGAGATATCAATTGCCAATCGCAAGAGCATAGACGAATCCATCTGAGCCGCCGATCCAAATATGGCCGGCCGAAACGACTGGTGCCGCTGCCAGCGGAACGCCCAGGTCTAGTCTGCAGCGGCAGTCTCCCGTCGCTGCATCGAGCGCGTACAGACAGCCATCGGCTCCGCCTAGATAGACTTGGTCTCCGGCTGCGATCGGGGCTCCCAGAGTGGTTGGACCCCGGCGCAGATAGGGTGTGAAAAGCGGGTTGGCCGAATCGAGCTGCCAGCGCCAGATCTCCGTGCCGTCGGTGGCGTTCAGAGCGTGGAGCGTACCAGTACCGGTCGCGACAAAGAGCCGCCCGGCGGCCAGTGCTGGGGTCGCTTGGATGCGCTGTAGAGGTATAGTGCGCTCCCAGCAGAGTTCTCCATCGTCGAGGCGATAGGCGCGGATGGCGCTTCCGCTCAGGGCATAGAGGGTACCGTTTGGATCGATGATGGGGGTGGCGTAGATATAGTGCGCCTTGTCGCCCTCTTTGTGCCAGAGGGTTGTGCCGGTGGCGGCATCGAGCACCGCGAGGCTGATCGGCTGGGTGTAAAAGGCCACCGCGAGATAGCGATCGTGTGCGGCCGGCGAAGGATAGGATGAGAGCCAGTCGTTGGGACCCAGATCGTCGCGTCGCCAGATCACTGCTCCGCTCGCTGGGTCGAGGGCCACCAGGTGAGAGCTTACTCCTGCGTAGAGGCGCTCGTCGGTGGCCAGTGGCCCGGAGTAGACCCAGCGCTGGGAGGGGTCGCCGAGTTGGTAGTTCCACAGTACTTCGCCAGTGGCCGTCGAGAACGCTGCAATCTGGCCGGTGACGGTGCTGGTGAAGATTCGTCCGGCGGCGCAGGCCGGCGCGTTTTTGATCGCCGCATCTGTCGGGCCCAGCCACTGCAATTCGCCGTTCAGCGCATCGAGTGCGACGAGGCCATTGCCTGCGATCCGGTCTTCGTTTTTGATCGCTTGAAAGATCCGTCCTTCCGCGAGTAGCGGAGCGGCCAGGTGGATCGAACCGCCGGTGCCGGCGCGCCAGCGGAGTTGTAGCGGCGATCCGGCGGCGTGACCCGAATAGCGGTCGATTCGGCCCGCGGTATTGTCCGGATGAGGACGGAAGCTGATCCCCGGAAAGACATTGTGCGAAACCAGGGCGTGGGTCTCGCTGTGGAGCTGGCCTGCGGACCAGGTGCAGAGCCGATAGGCCCGCGGGCTCTGGTCGATGCCGGCGAAGCTCAGACTGGGCGTGGTGTAATGGATCGTCTTGCCATCTGTAACGCGCCGGCTCGAATGCCAGTGTCCCGAGAGGGTGGCGGCAAGCGGAAAATCATGCCATTGGGCGTAGAATTCCTCACCCCAGGGAAAGTGATTGATGAGTATGATCGGTCGCGAGGGGTGCTGGGCTGCGAAGTCGGCGCGGAGCCAGGTGTCTTGCGGTGAAGGGTGGTAGGCAAAGGGAGCGGTCGAGGAGGGAGCTCCGTTGCGCAGATGGGCCTCCCCGTCGTAGACGGCGAAGTGGACCGGGCCGTGGTCGAAGCTGTAGTGGAGCGGACCGAGGTGGTCCATAAAGTGCGCGCCCTGTACTTCTGCCTCGTCGTCGTGGTTGCCCGCAACGTGGTAGACCGGGCATTCAGCCGGCGCCAGACCTGCCAGGTACGCACTGTATTCTTCCCGCTGGCCTCCCGCCGTCAGGTCGCCGCTGGCGACGATAAAATGGATTCGGTCCCCGACCTCGTGGATAATTTGTTCCAAATCTGCTGCGAGGTCGGAGGCCAGGACCCGTCGTTCGGTGGAAGTGTGCATATCGGTGATGTGCACAAAGGAAAATTCGCTCGCTGCGCTGGCGGGATCGGATTTGAGAATAAAGTCGCGTCCGGTTTCACGGTGTAAATCGATATAGAACCGTCGGGTCGGTGCGTAGCCGGAAGGCAGTGTGAGCAGGATGAAACGGTCGGTAGCGGTGCACGACAACTCGTAGAGCCCATCGCCATTGGTGCGTACTACGGCCCGACCGTTGGATACTGGAACGCCGGGTAGCCCCAGATCCTCTTCGGTGCGCACATAGCCCTTGATCGTGTGTTGCACGTCCATTTTTCCGCGCTAGCGTGGTTGGTGCGGCGCCTGGTGCGCAGCCCGGGGGATGGCTGGTTTCACTCTAGTGTCCGTACTCGGCGCGGAGCGTCGACTCATCGCGCCAGCGGGGGGCGGTCTGCTCTTTGGCTTTGGTGTGCTGGGCCAGGCCGGAGCAGTGTTGGGCCAGGACGGCGAAGATCTGGTTGGCCACGATCAGGTGGCCGAGATCATTGGCGTGGACGCCGTCGTAATGAACCATCCACGGAGCACCGTCGTAGGCGGCGAGCAGATCGACATAGAGGCAGTTCTTGGTCCGAGCGAGATCGGCAATGATCTCGTTGAAAACGTGGAAAAGTTCGATCGAGGCATGGATCCAGTTGGGACTGTCGACGGTGAAATCGGTCATGAAGTAGGGTCCGGGCAGCACGATTAGAGGCGAGCAGCCAGCGCGAACCGCATCAATGAGGGATTCCAGCTCGGCGGCGAAGAGTGCCGCCGGCGTGCCGCCGCGGGCGTCGTTGAGGCCGTAGCTGATGACGAGGAGGTCGGGTTGGTGGGCAATGACGTGTTTGTCGAGCCGTTCGTTGGCGGCTGGCTTGCCGCTGTGGGGGTAGGCGGGGCTTTGGGTCGAGATGACGTTGGCGCCGATGCCGACGTTTAGGAGTTCGACAGGTCGGGCTTGAATATCGCTGATAAGTGCGGCGAGCCGGGCGGCCCAGCAGCGGTCGGGGTGGCTGCTCCAACCGCCGGCAGTGGTGCTTTCGCCCAGGGTGACGAGAGTGCGGAATTCTTCGCAGTGCCAATCTCTTTTCATCGCAGGGGTCTCCATAGTTTCTCGTGATGCGGTGCTGGCGAGCAATTGAGGATGGCTAGGGCACTGGTAGCGGCTCGAGTGGCTCTGCGGTATTCCTTATTGGCTGGCGGTACCTGGTCTGGCAGCAAAAACAACTTTCTGCTGGATTAAAAACACAATTTCTCGTCGCGAGCTCATCGTTTTGATTGTGCCCAGGTTCTGATCGACTCTAAGAGTTGGAACTGCTATAGCGGAGATAAATCTCCACGTGTTCGATGCGCAGAGGTATGCGCAGGCGGGGATCTCGCTCGATGAGGATGATTTGAATTTCTCGTACACCCCGTTCCACCTGTCCGAGGCCTAAAGACCAGCTCAGCCACTTGTTTTCGGTGATATCCGACGGATCGTCGGGGTCTTCTGCCTTGATGTCCCGAACCAGAGGTGAATCCAGGTCCTGGCCGTCGAGCAAGACCCTCAACTTGTCTTCGGCAGTGAAATGGGCGATTTCGATCTGCAGCTCGGCCTCGGTCGGAGAGAGGTCGTCGTTGATGGGGATTTGAAAGATAGGACCCGTTGCGGTGAGAGTGGGAAAGAGATCGACAGGGACTTCGCCGTAGATGCGGTCGTCGCGTTCGGCATCGGCTCGAGGGCCTGATTTGGGACCGATATTGCGGTGCAGGGCGGTGTAGACCTTGTCCAGGCCGCGCAGCGTTTGTGCTGAGCCCATGGTCTCGAGGAGTGGGCGATGGGTGTCGCGGTGGCCGTGCCAGTTGAAGATGTAGATGCCGTCGGCGCCCCGGTCGAGATAGTTTTGCGCCAGGCCGCGGAACCATTCTATGCGCCATTGGCGGTGCGGGCGCAGGCGCTGGGCCTGCTGGCGGCCATCGGAGTCGAATCCGCCGTAGAATTGGACTCCATGGGGGTGGCAAAGATCTACGAAGCGTTCTACTTCGGCGCCCGGGTCGCTGCCGGAATTGCCGCCGACGATGACCAGGTCGCAGAGTCCTGAGCGGACCCAGTCTTCGACGTCGTAGCCGATCCGGCGGCAGGATTCGAAGGTGGTGGCGATGCGCACGGCGACGACGAAGGGGCGTCCGCGCTGGGCGGCGATCTCATCGGTGGTGGTGCGGATTGCGCGCATCAGGTCGGTGAGCGTGTAGCGAAGGCGATGGGCGTGATCTTCTGGGAGGTGGAAGGCGTGGCGCTGCCAGTCGAGTTCGATGCCGTCCCAGTCGGCCTGTCGACACGCTTCGGCGACCAGGTTGAGGATATGCGCTCGCACTTCGGGGATGGCGATATTCCACGAGGTAGAGCACCAAGCCGGCGCTTGTTCGGTTCCTAGAAGCCATTCGGGATGGGTCTTGCGCAGCGAGGTGAGTTCGTTGCGCGAGGCGGTGGCCAGGTCGGTGGGGCGCAAATCCCAGAAATGATTGTCGTTCATGCGGATGGAGGGCATGACGCCAATGCCGAGCTCTCGGCCGCGGGCGACGAGGGCTCCGTAGGGGTCTTCGCCGCGTTCGAAAAAACCACGGATATTTTCGACGTGGTGCAGAGTGCGCACCGAGTCGTAGCGCCGTTGGGTCGAATCGCCCACCATGTCCAGTTGATCCGAAGGCCAGGTGGCTTCGTGAAGGGCGATGCACCAGCACAGGGTACCGACCTGGGTGTCGGCAATCGGGGCGTAAACCTTATCGAGAAATTGCTCGATGGATTGGGGATAGGCGTTGTAGCCGTGCGGGGCGCCGTCCCAGTTGTAGATGATGCCGCGGTCAGGAGGTGGGGTCGACATGGATTACGATTCTTCGGAGAGGAAGTCGTGGACGATTTCGGCGTAGTTTTCGCTGTAGTCCATTTCGAGGTAATAAGCGCCCAGGTATTCGAGCGGGGTGAACTCGGAAAGGTCGTAGGTCGGCACCGGGTTGAATTGCACTACGCCGTCGCCTGCGCGACAGGTATGAACGGTGACGTCTGAGGTTGTAGCGCCGGTATCGATGAGCTGCATTAGGTCGGCTCCCTGCCCATCGGCGCGGGGGATGACCTTGAGTCGCCAGGCCGGGCGCATCAGGGGCATATCCTCGACGCGGGCTTCGCGCTGCATGGTCGAGCGGATGCTCAGGGCCGAGGTGCCTGCCATTAGGGTCTCGGTATACATGACGCGCTCGTCAAAGCCTACCTGGATATCGGCGAAGACCTTGGGAGTGCCGTAGATCTCGCGGCCGGCGGGGATAGAAGAGCGGGAGTTGAGAAAGACCACCGGCGTGAAATAACCGCTCTGGCCGCGATAGCTGCACTTGACCGATAGGACGCTTTCCGCGAAAGCGCCGTAGTTCGCGGCCCAGGGCACGGAAAGGCCGATCGCGGCGCAGAAACCATCCTCGGCCGGCTCGAAGCAGGCGGGCAAGATCCGATCTATAGCCTTCAGGTCGGCGCGGAAGTAGACGAAGTGGAACTGGACATTGCGATAGCGTGCCGGCGGCATGGGGTAGTAGGGCGCGAAGGCCGGCATATTGGCGATCTGGTCTAAGGGTATGGTCATGGCTGGATCAGGTCCTCGGGTATGGCTCGTCGTATCAGAAGCCAGTATTTGCCCAGTGGTTCGATGTCGGGCGCATAAAAAATCCTTTTCGGCCTCTTCGGTCAAATGGTGAAGAGGCACCAGACGGTCCAAACGCGCTGCCCGAATCACCTTAGTGTTCGATAGGCTCTTCGACGAAGCGAGTGTATTGCTGGACTTTGGGTTTATCGGCATCCTCGGGCAGGACGTAGCGTATCGAACTGCGGCCCTCGAAGGCTCGGGGCAGGATCATGGTGCGGACGAAGCTGGTCGGCACTTCCTCGTCGGCCAGCGCCAGGACCGGATCGGGTCCCCGCTCGAACCAGGCCTCTCCGGGACTTAGTGCGGTTTGATGGCCGTCGACTTGGATGCGGATGGTGCCCTCCAGCAGAATGCGGATACCCGGTCCAGCATGCACGTGGGTATGGGCGATGCCCTGGGGCGGGAAGTCTACGCGGTCGCAGCGCATCAGATAGGTCTGGTTCGGATCGAGTTGCACCGGGTGTACGGCGATGGGACCGGGCTGGTTCGCTGAGCTATGTCCCGCTGCGGCTGGGGCTCGGAGCAGTTCCCAGCGCCAGAGGCGGGTGCCGGACGGCGATGAGAGGATACAGGCTTCGTCGGCGAAAAAGGCGCTGTTTTCTCGGCAGGTGCGTCCATCTACGGACCGCACGAGCTCGCCTTCCACCACGTAGATCACTCTGGAACCGTCTATAGCCGGCAGTGAAATTTCTCCGGGTCCGGCGAGCTCGTCCTGGCTCAATTGCAGGATATGGCTGCCCAGGTGTCCAGAGCTCATCGGTCGATATTTTGCCGCAAAAGCCGCATGAAGTTGCCGCCCCAGACCTGGGCGATCTCGGGTTCGGATAGGCCGTGCGCCAACATGCTCTGGGTCAGCAGTGCTAGCTGGCTGACATCCGCTACTACCGGGGGCGTCGCCCCCAGGCCGTCGAAGTCCGATCCTATCGCCACGTGGTCTATGCCGACCAACTCGGCGACATAGCAGATGTGTTCGACGAGTCGGTCGATGGTCGCCTCTTGCGGATGGATGAAGAAGGGGGCGAAGGCGATGCCCAGCACGCCTCCTTGTTCAGCGAGGGCGCGGATCTGGTCGTCGGTCAGGCAGCGCCAGTGCGGGCAGAGGCTGCAGACGGCAGTGTGGGTCATGGTTACGGGTTTGGTCGAGAGCTCGAGGACTTCGTAGAAAGCGCGGTCGTTGATATGCGCCAGGTCGGTGATCAAACCCAGCTCATTGCTCAGGCGCAAGACCCCGCGGCCGAACTCGGTCAGCCCCAGGGCTTTTTTGCGTTCGCTCTCGCGCTCCGCCGGGGTGCAGGGCCCGAATGGGCTCTTGCTACCCTGCAGATACTCCGCCTCATCACCGCCTTCGCCATGGGTAATGCCCAGGCAGCGAATCCCCAGCCGGTAGAAGAGTCGGACCATGTCGAGTTCGCCGCGCAGCCAGCGCTGGGCCCCTTCGATGGTCATCAGAATACCGATCTGGTTTTCTGCGCGGGCGGTTTCCACGTCCTGGGATGAGAGTACCAGCCGCAGTGCTTCGGGATGCGCGTCGATTTGCGCCAGTGTGCGTTCGAGCGTAAACATCACGTCGGCTGTAGGACCATTGCCGACGATAAAAAACCCTGCGTCGAACCCTCCTTCCTGCATTCGGGGTATATCCATGTGATAGGCCGGGTCGCGCTGCATCCAGTTGAGCGGAGCCTCGCCGCGGTGGACGCGCTCGACAGGCGTGTCGTTGTGGCCGTCGAAGACCAGAATGCGGTTGTGGATGGTGCGGGCTTCTTCGATATCGATAGTGCGCATAGCTATAGATCGTATTCGGGATAGAGTTTACGGCCCAGGTTTTTGAACTGACCTGCCAGGGTCTCGGCCGAGTGTACGCTCGGTTCGGAGACCACGTAGATATTGCCCGCGAAGGGTTCGAAGCTGGCGCGAAAGTGCGCTGCGGATTTGATGCCGATATAGCGCATCTGTCGTGGGTCGAGGTCCATGGTTAGCGAGAAGGCGATCCCGAAAGGTTGCTCTCGTCGGCTGACCAGGAGCACGTGAACTCCGTCCTGAACGATATGGGCGGAGCGGCCCATATCGCCCTCCAGACCGCGATTTCTGGGCCCTTCGTAGGTGAAGCGACCGTCGCCCAGCGCGGCGACGCGGGCTTTCATTTTGACCGGTCTGCCCTGGAGCGGGGTCGATTTGGCGCCGACTTCGAGCTCTAATTCGGTCCCTATGCCAGCCTCATAGCATTGTTCAACGGCTGCCGGATCGACGATGTAGAGCACACAGGCGTCTTTGAGCCCTGCGGCGAGGAATGTCTCGAGGACGCCGGTACTATCGCCGGGCGAGCCGCCGCCAGTATTGTCGTTGCGGTCGGCAAAGATGATCGGGTACCGACCGGCGGCTTCGGCCTCGGGCAGGATATCGGCCGTCGTCGGCATGGGGCTTTGCCAGTCGGCGCGGCGCTCCCAGAGCCAGGCGGCCAGCTCATCGGCCAGCGACTGGGCCAGCTGCTGGTCGTCGTCGGTGGCGATATAGACTGAGGCGCCCATATGGGGGATATCGGCGAGGGGGTAGCAGGTGGCGATAGAGCCGCAAATGACGCCGGGCCGGCTTTCGATCTCGTGCAGATACTCGATCGCCTGGCGCATCGGCGGGTGGGCGGTGATCTGGTTCATACCCCAGACCAAGGGCAACTGGTGCAGGGCCAGAGTGGGTTTGAGGCCTTGCTTGAGGATGCGGTGCATGACATCGACGCACTCTTTGCCGCGTTCTTCCTGATCGATTTCCGGGTAGGTTTCGTGACCGATGATGACATTGGCTCTTTCGATCATTTGCGGCGAGATATTCGAGTGGATGTCGAGCTGGGCGATGATCGGGATATCGGGTCCGACCAATTCGCGCACTGCGTTGAGAATATGGCCCTCGGCGTCATCGATCCCCTCGGCGACCATTGCGCCGTGGAGATCGAGAATCACGCCGTCAATGCCGTCGATCGCCTCCATGCGGCTGCGCATATCTTCGACGATCTCATCGAAGATGGCGCGCGGCGTTGGAGCGGAGGGGTGGGCGTTGGCGAAGATAGTAGGGACGAGTTCAAAGCCATGGGTCTCGCATCCGACCATAAAACCGCCGACCGCGGTATTGGAGCCGCGGAAGAAGTCGAGGACTTTCCGGCCGCTGCGATAGCCGAAGCGCTGGTTGCGATAACTCTCCCAGTTCGTCTCGACGGTGGTGAAAGTGCTCGATTCATGGCTGATTGATCCGGTGGCGATACGCATGAAATTACTCGCTGCTTAAAAGGCTGGCGGATTCGGCGTCGAGGTAGATGGTGGTTTCGTCGTGGGTCTGTAAAATCGAAGCCGGAACCTCATTGCTGACCTCGCCTTCGAGGGTGCCCTTGACGGCTTCGGCCTTGCGTTCGTCGGGAACGGTCAGGATGATATGCTGCGCCTGGCAGATCTGGCGGATGCTCATCGAGATAGCCTGGCGCGGGACGTCGTCTATGGTTGCGAACCATCCCTCGCCCATCTGCTGCTTGCGGCAGGCCTCGTCGAGGTCGACGACGATATAAGGTTCTTCGGTTTCGAAGTCGGCTGGTGGATCATTGAAGGCGAGGTGGCCGTTTTCGCCGATGCCGGCGAAGCAGACGTCGATAGGATGGGCTCGGATCTCTTCGTTGAGCGCGTGGCAGACTGCTGCCGGAGCGCCGCTCTCGGTTTCGACGTAGAAGGCATTCCGCAATGGGCCAACTCGGGCCTCGAATCGCTCGCGCAGGTACTTGCGGAAGCTGGCGGGGTGATCGGCATCGAGGCCGATGTACTCGTCGAGGTGGAACATGGTAATGGCCGACCAGTCGATGCCTTCGGTTGCGGTCAGCGCCTCGAGCATTTCGAATTGGCTGGCGCCGGTGGCGAGAATTATATTGGCGGTGCCTTTCTCGGCGAGTGTCTCGCCGATGAGTCGGGCCCCATGAGCAGCGGCTTTTTGCCCCGATTCTCGTTTGTCTTGCGACACGATTACGCGCATCTATTTTTTCCTTTTTAGCGAAGTCGAACGGTTATCGATCTGAACGTTGAATGAATTAGATTTAAAGTTGCTATCGCGGCGATCCTCGATCTGATACGGGCGCGTGCCGCAATAGGGGCGCGACAGAGCGCCGTTTGTCGATTATGTTATAGCCTGTTATTGGCTATCTAAGAGTTGAGAGTGCGTTTCGGGTTGATTAACAAAAAGAGGTCGTAAGGCGCTGTCAACTAAAATGCGGCTTAAGGTTAATCTATGGTGAATACCTATCGCGGAACAACCCTGGCAGGTCAGGCGGTTGAAGTAGAAGTTGCAGGGCAGCAGATTGCTGCCCTGCGGGAAATCTCTGCCACGGCGACCCTGCCCCTGATTGCGCCCCCTCTAGTCGATTTGCAGCACAATGGTGCCAAGGCTCTGGCTTTCAACCGCGTGCACGAGAATCCGCAAACTCTCGCGACGGTTGCCCGCCATGCATTGCGCCACGGTGTCGGTCGGCTCCTGGCTACGATCACCACTCAGCCCTATGAGGAGAGCCTGGAGAGTCTCGCGACAATAGACCGGCAGCTCGCGGCCGACTCTTTTCTGGCGCGATGCTATCCGGGCGTGTTTTACGAGGGCAATTATATGTCGCGCGAATACGGCTGGCGGGGTGTTCACCCCGAAGCGTTTATGCGCGATCCCAGTTGGGTGGAGTGGGAGGCGCTCTACCGAGCTTCCGGCGAGCGGATCCGCAAGTTCAATATCGATCCCTCACTGCCCGGGGCGCTGGACTCGATTCGTGCGGCGGTAGCAGCAGGGATTCTGGTGAGTATGGGGCATTGCGGCCCCGATGCGGAAACAATTGGCGCGGCCGTCGAGGCTGGGGCCGATCTGGTTACTCATCTGGGCAATGGAGCCCCGCCCGAGATTCACCGACACCGCAATCCTTTCTGGACCTGGCTGGCCGATGAGCGGATCAGGGTGGGGTTGATTGCCGATGGTTACCACCTGCCTGGAGATTTTCTGCGCACGGCGTTGAAGATCAAAGGCGATGGGGCCTATCTGGTGTCGGATTCGGCTTCGACGGCTGGACTGGAGCCCGGCATCTACGGCGGAAGCGAGATCGAGGTGGGTGGGTTTACGCATATGACAGGTAATAAAGAGCAACTGGCCGGGGCCTGGCACCAGCTGGACCGGGGGGTAGAGCGCCTCTGTGAGCTGGGTTGGTCGCTGGCGGCCAGCTGGCGGCAGGCCAGTATAGTGCCCGCCGCGGTGATTGGCTTGGAATTGCCCCGTCTGGAAGAGGGGATGCTGGCGGAGTTCGTCCTGGCGCGTTGGGACGGAGAGGCGTTGCAACTGGAGCAGGTGGTGGCGGCGGGCGAGGAGATACTCGACGGCCCGGTACACCCGCGGATGCTCTAATCGCTGGGTTTATCCTGCAATCTGTACGGGTTGGCTACCGCTGCGGCTCGATTCGTAGATCGCCGTGATCAGCGCTACCGCACGCCGCCCTTCGACCCCGTCGACCAACGGCTTGCGGCCGTCGCGGATGGCTTCGGCGAAGTCGGTGACGACCGGTGTATGGCCCATGTCCACGGTCGGTACGGCGGTACCGGGGGGTGCGGCGGCGAGGATTGCCGCTTTTTCGGTCTCGAGCGCGGCGCTCCTGGCGAAGAGCGCTTCGCGCTCGGCGTTTTCCGCCGGGGTCGGATCGATCAGATCCATCCGCTGGAGCTGGTCGCCACTGAAGGCGATCGTACCGCGCGTGCCGAAGATCTCGAGATATTGCGGCAGCTCGGGGTAGGCCAGCGTCGTCGCTTCGATTACCCCGCGCGCGCCGTTGCGGAAGCGCACCAATCCCATGCCCAGCGTTTCGACCTCGACCGTGCGGCCCCGGGTTTCGGTCATTGCGACAACCTCTTCGGCCTCACCGACAAACCAGAGTAAGAGATCGATCAAGTGGATGCCCTGGTTCATCAGGCAGCCGCCTCCATCCAAGTCCCAGGTTCCGCGCCAGCCGCCCGAGTCGTAATAGGACTGGGGTCTATAGCGTTTGATATAGGCACTGCCCGAATAAATTTCTCCGAGCAGACCCTCATCGACCAGCTCTTTGAGTCTGCGAGCTATAGGGGCAAAGCGCGCCTGGAAAACCCCGGCCAGCACGATGCCCTTGGCGGTGGCTGCTGCGGTGATCCGGTCGATTCGATCGGTAGTGATCTCCAATGGTTTTTCTGCGAGCAGGTGTTTGCCCGCCGCAATGATCTCCAGCGCGGTCTCGAGGTGAGCGCCGCTGGGTGTACAGAGGGTTAGTGCATCGACATGGTCGAGCATCTCGTCGATGCGGGTATAGTGGGCTGCGCCGTATTGGTCGGCGAGTGCGGCCGCTTGTTCGGGCTGCCGACTGCACACGGCGGTTAATTCGGTGGCGGCTGTTTGGTCTATGGCGAAGGCATGGGAGGGGGCAATGGCGCCAGCGCCTACGATACCGATGCGGATAGTGTCAGTGCTCATGGATTTTCCTTTAATGGGATCAGTGGTTGTTTTTCAGCCTACGCTGCTGGTGGAGATAATAGGGTTGAACTCGCTTCGATATGGGGTCTCAGGTCGGTATAGTAGGCGCCACGCGCGCCGGCCTCGCCGCGCACCAGAAAAACCGGAATCGGATGTGCGGTGGTATCGACCCAGGCCGTGTCGCTACTGCAGTAGCGGATGGTATAGCCGGCGCGACGACGATCGCTGTGGTTAGCGGTGCTGCCGTGGAGGATAAAGGAATCGTGGATCGAGAGGCTGCCGGCGCGCATCGACAGGGTTAGTGCGCTCTCTTGCTCTGCGGCTGTGACCGCGACTTTCCTGCTGAGCATCTGGTTCTCGCCGGAAGGCAGCATCGCGAGTTCCCGGTGACCCTGGTGCGAGCCTGGAATGACCTGCATGGCGGCGTTGGCTTTGTCGGCATCGTCGATGGCCAGCCACAAGGTTGCGACATCGGTGCCATGGACACTGGGCCAGTAGCTATTGTCCTGGTGCCAGGCGACCTCGGTGGGGTCGAAGGGCTCCTTGATGAAGACACTGGAAAAGACCAGGATCAGGTTCGGACCCAATACGGCCTCGACAGCGTCGAGAATTCGCGGGTGGCGGCAGATTTCGAGCCAGCCCAGGTCGCGGGCGTGGGGCTCGCCGAGATAGCCGGGTCGGTCGAGGGGCCCCGGGTCGCGCTGATGCGATTCGGCGATATAGGGCAGGGGTGTTGCAAGGGCTGCGTCGAGCATCTGGCGCAAGGTGCCGATCTCCTGCGATTCCAGTACATCGGGGAAGAGGCAGTAGCCCTTTTCAGCGAAGAATTCAGGGTTGGTATTGAGCATGGAGGCCTCAGGAGTTGATGCTGGCACACTAGTGCAGTGCCATTCGATTGCGGACGCTTGAACGCTGGCGCGACGATTCGGATTTTACGATAAGGGTCTTGGGATTGAGTAATGTATACGGTCTCTGGCGCGGAGGGCAAGGGCTTGTTGTGCCCGGGGCAATCGCCTAGTTTGGATGAGTGATAGCGTGCTTGAACGCACAATCCCTTCGTCGTTGCGAGGTCCGGCGCAAGCGGAGCGGGTCTCGTACGCGTAAAATCAGTGCTCTAAGGGGATCCGTTTTCCACCACATTCTTCGCTCAATCTTTGGTCTGCAGCCGGAGCATTCGCCCCGGCTCTAACCCGGAGGAAAATATCTGTGAAAGCCTGGCGGTTCTATGCATTCGGCGATATGCGCCTCGACGATATCGAACTCCCTTCCTGTCCGCCCGATCACGTACTGGTCGAACCGATGGTCGTTCAGCCCAGCGTCACCGAGGCGCAGCTGGCCTTTGGGATTCCGACCCTGGCCTACGATAATATCAAGGGACGGCTGGAGACCGATGCACCACTACAGCTTTTCGGCCATGAGTTTTGCGCCCGAATTCTCGAGGTCGGGTCCGAGGTTAGGGCTTATGCACCCGGCGATCGAGTAGCTGCCCGTGCCAAGCTGCCCTGTGGACGCTGCTCGATGTGCCGTTCCGAGCGCAGCGATGATTGCCGCCAGGGTCCAATTATCGGCTTCCAGCTGCCCGGTTGTTTCGCCGAGCGGGCCTTGCTGCCCGCACTTGCGCTGGTCAAGGTCGACGATCGCATTTCCGATAGCGAAGCGGCGACCTTGCAGTCGCTGAGCGACAGCATCGCCGGAGTCGAGACGGCGCAGATTCGTCCGGGCGAGTCGGTGGCGATTTTCGGTCAGGGCAGTATGGGGATCGAGAGCATGCAGGCTGCCCGCGCCTGTGGCGCTGGTCAGTTGATCACAGTGGACGTGCGGTCCGAGGCTTGTGCGCTCTCGTTGAAACTGGGTGCCGATCACGCGATCAACGCCCGCGACACCGACCCCGTAGAGGCTATTCTGGACCTGACTGGTGGTGAGGGTGCCGATGTGGTTTTCGAGTGCGCTGGAGGTAGCGTCAAGCAGGGGCTGGCCGGCGACCGGGCACTCAAGCAGGCGATGTACGCGGTGCGTTCGGGGGGTAAGCTGGTGGGCGTTTCGTGGTTCGGGCAGCCGCTGGAACTCGATGTCGACGTGTTCAGGGAACGCAGTCTGCGCTATATCTTTCCCGATATCAGTTCGCAGGCCCATCTCGAATACACGGTGCGGTTGGTGGCCACGGGCCGGATCAGTATGGAGCCGACGATCACTCATGTGCTGCAGGGGATCGACAAGGTCCCGGAGGCCTTTGAAATTACGGCCAACAAAGGCAAATACCAGGCGATCAATCCGGCGCAGGTGGTGTTCGCTACCTAGGATCGAGTCTCTCGACTAGGGGATCTGCGGATAATTCAGCGGCATTCCCGTCTTGCCCAGCTCGTACTGCGATATGTGCCAGCGTCCTAAATTAGCGCTGAGAAAGAGGTCTCTTTGCGGTCCGCAGAAGGCGATATTGGTCGGGGCGGCCATGGCGGTGCCCGCGTAGTCGTCGGCCAGAATCTCGAGCTGCCCGTTGGCGTATTGGTAGATCCGGTCGGGGCGATAGCAGGAGCAATAGAGGGTTCCCTCGGTATCGAAGGCCAGGCCATCGGGAACGGTTTTCGGTAGTGCGACCACGGTTTCGGCGCTGCCAGCGCTACCGTCGGCCTCAATTTTGATGCGGGCGACCCCGGGATCGGTGCTCATCGCAACATAGAGATATTCGCCCGCTGCATCGATGGCCGTGCCGTTGGGAAATTCCGGTAAGGAGCGGCTCCACACCTCGCCGGTGCCTCCCGGGGCGATTTTGCAGATCCAGCCGTCGTTTTTGAGCCAGCCTCCCGAATCTGATACGTAGAGATTGCCCGCCGCATCAAAGACCGGGTAGTTGGCCACGTTGAGCGGCACGTCTCCGGCGTGGTCGCAGTACACTTCGACGGTGCCGTCCGGGTCGACGCGTTTGACGTCTCCGTTGCAGACGTAGAGGCGGTGCTGGGCGTCCTGGCAGATGCCGCCAACAAAACCGCCGACATTGGCGAATTCCTCGAATTCGCCCCGTGCCAGGTCGAGGCGGTAGATCTGGCCGGCTTCACCGCCAGCATAGGCATAGCCGTCGCATCCCCAGGCAATGCACTCCGGGTGATCGAGACCGCTGCCGAAGTCGCCGATGATCGCAGAGACCTGAGTATTGGTGTCGAGAAGGGCCATGGAATCTCCTTTGAGGGCATGTTGGTCTAAGAGTCTCGATCAAGGTGTTGGTTGAAGCAAGTGAATTGTCATCTAGGCGACCATCCGCTCGGCGTCTCGTGCCATTTTGAGGTAGGCGCTCTTGATAGTCTTTTCAAAGAGGCCGATCTGCTTCCAGACCTGGTGTGGCCAACCGTCTATGCTGTGTAACTCGTCGATGTCCCACCATCCTATCTGGTTGAGGTGATCGGCCGGAATGGGGAAAGATTCCTGGTGGACCACTTTAGCCCCCAGTTGGGGTGTCCAGGCTGCGGAACGAAGCGATACCAAACCATCGTTGGAGCCCTCGACGCTATTGATGATTTTCCAGGAAATCTTTAATGGGGTGAAAATCTGGTCGTAGTCTTGATCGGCGGTGTAGGTAATATAGTGCACCGGATTTTGGGCCTCGGCGTCCAGGGCTTGCTGATTGAACACTTTAGTCTTTTCGGTGCTCAGGTTTCTGAATCCTTTGATGTCGATCTTGAATTTCGCCAGCAAGTCGATCAGCCCGCCCATCTCTTTGAGGCCTATATCTGCAAGAGAGGTGCCCAGGTGCGGTGTACCAATGGTCGTAAGTGTCGCCACTCGATCGGCCATATCGCCCTTGACGATCATGTGGCGGGCATCGAGACCGCCCATGCTGTGGGCGATTATGTGGACCTTGTCAGTCTCGGCTCTGTTGAGGATACCGCAGATCCGGTCCTTCAATATCGCTGCGCGTTGCTGGACGTCGGTAGCAAAGGAAACCCGCGGCGCATAGACGATATAGCCGTGGTGGCGCAGGTGGCTGGCAATGCCCTTGAAGTAGTCGAATGTGTCCGGGGGTTGACCGAAGGCAACGAGAATTTTGCGCAGGCCGGCGTTGAGCAAGGGGCGGTAGGCTGCGTCGAAGGGAGCGATGCCGTGCGCCAGGACAATAGGAGTTGCTGACTTGTCGTGTAGTTCCTTATCCGCACTTTCGTTCATGGGGGTTGTTCCTGCCCGGGTCGTGTAGCTCCGATTGCTCTGATAATATAAACAAATTGGTTCGGGCTTTTTCCATCGTTTGGGTTGGCCTGCAAAGATTAGTTGTTTGAGTTTTCGTCGCTATGAATTCTTCAGAAAAGCCGATTCCTAGCCATGTCCGCCCGGGCAGATCCCGATCCTAGCTCTGCTTTACGAAATTATGAGATGAATCGCCGCCTTTAAAAGAGCCCTTTGATCTGCCCTGCTTCATCGAAGTCGATCAATTCTGCCGATGGTTTCTTCGGCAGTCCCGGCATCGTCATGATATCTCCGGTCAGCACGACGACAAAACCCGCTCCAGCCGAGATCTTGACTTCGCGGATCGGCACGTCGAAGTTGCGCGGTCGGCCCCTGAGGCCGGGATCGGTCGATAATGAGTACTGGGTTTTGGCCATGCATACGGGCAGGTGTCCGTAGCCCTCGTCCTCGAGCCGTTTGAACTTGCTCCGCAGTATTTTGTCGCCCATGATATCGTTGGCGCCGTAGATCTCTTGTGCAACCGTGCGCGCTTTGTCCCAGAGGCTGAGATCGTCGGGGTAGAGCGGTTTGAAATCGCTGCGGGTATTTTCGGCGACCTGCACCACGGTGCGGGCTAGCTCCTCGGCACCGGCACCGCCGCGGGCGTGGTGGTCGGTAGGCACGATCTCGACTCCGAGGTGGGCGCACTTGTCGCGGATGCACTGGATCTCGGCTTCGGTGTCGGTGGCGAAGATGTTGATCGCCACTACCACCGGCAGGCCGAAGAGGCGGATGTTTTCGATGTGCTTCTTGAGGTTTTCCACACCTTTTTCGACCGCCCCGACATCGACTTTTTCAATTTTCTTGAGAGCGACACCGCCGTGATATTTGAGCGCACGGACCGTGGCTACCAGTACCACCATATCGGGTTCGAGACCGGCTTGGCGACACTTGATATTGGCGAATTTTTCCGCGCCGAGGTCCGCGCCGAAACCCGCCTCGGTGATGGTGTATTCGGAGAGATTCAGGGCCAGTTGGGTGGCGGTTATCGAGTTGCAGCCGTGGGCGATATTGGCAAAGGGGCCGCCGTGGACCAGGGCCGGGTTGCCTTCTAGGGTCTGCACCAGGTTCGGTTTGCAGGCGTCTTTGAGGAGTACGGCCATCGCTCCGTGCACTCCGAGGTCGGCAGCGCGGACGATCTCGCGAGATCGAGTCTGGGCGACGACGATTCGCCCGAGGCGCTCTTTGAGCTCGGGGAGTGTTCTGGAGAGACAGAGGATGGCCATGACCTCGGAGGCGACGGCGATGTCGAAACCCGATTCGCGCGGGAAGGAGTTGGCAGTGCCGCCGAGGCCGACGACGATATCGCGCAAGGCCCGATCGTTCATGTCGATGACCCGGTTCCAGACGATCCGACGGGGGTCGATGCGGCGCGCGTTGCCATGGTGGATATAGTTGTCGAGGGCGGCGGCGAGGAGATTGTGGGCGGTGGAGACGGCGTGGATATCCCCGGTGAAGTGCAGGTTGATATCTTCCATCGGCGCGATTTGGGCATAGCCGCCGCCAGCACCGCCGCCTTTCATGCCGAAGCAGGGGCCCAGCGAAGGCTCGCGCAGACAGACGGTGGCACGCTTGCCGATATGGTTGAGCGCGTCGCCCAGACCGATGGTGGTGGTGGTCTTACCCTCGCCGGCCGGCGTCGGGTTGATTGCGGATACCAGCACCAGCTTGCCCTTGTGGTGCTGGGGCTGTGCGGACTTCGGCTCAGTTTCCAGATCCTGGCAGAAATCCTGTGAGATCTTGGCCTTGACGCGACCGTAGTGTTCGAGGTGCTCGGGGCCGATCCCGAGTTTAGCGGCGATATCGTCGATCGGGAGCAATTCGGTTTGACGGGCGATTTCAATATCTGGCAGCAAGGTGGGCTCCGGGGCTTAAGTTATGGCCAATTCCAAGAGTTGGTCGTAGTAGGGCTGACACTCGGCGAGTAGCGGTTTTAGCTCAGAGGGAAAGGGCTCGGTTTTGGGTCGGTACGGTTGGAATCCGCGCGAGCGGTGCACCTGGTGATACCAATGCGGAGCCCAGACCCCGTCTTCGGGACGTGGTCCAGCGGTCCAAGAGAGCATTGCTTCATCGAAGGGAATGGCGATCCTGGCGCAGAGTTTGCCCAGGATATGGCGTGGATTGCACAGGGTCTGCCGCGCATCGAGAACTGGCGGCTCCTGGCCCAGGGTGCGCAGGTATTCAAGCAACTCGAGGTGTTGCGCGTAGCCGAGATCGCGCAAAGTGGGTGTGGCCACCTGTTGGGCGTAAGAGGGCAGCATTTCGCGTGGATCGCGGGTGAGGATGACGTTGACCATGTCGCGCATAAAGCTCCAGTCGAGTTCGACGAGGTGATGCGTCATCTGTTTGAAGAAAAGCACCCTTTTGCCGTGTTCGCCGCGCAGGATTTCGCACACGACTCTGGAGCCGTCGTTGTCCTGCGCAGCGATGACGGCGTCGGCGCCGGGATGGTAATTCCGAGCGTCGGTGTGGGTCAGGTAGTGGGCGTAGAGCGGCTCGTCAAAGACGCGGGTATCGCCGCGTTGGGCAAAGGAGTACATCAGCGCCGTTGAGATATTGCGGGGGCCGCTCCATAGATTGATGCGGACTGCGTCCATCAGCTTGCTGCTCTTACGGCGATTTGGACTTCCTCGTCGTAGTGTGCTTGCAACTGCCGGGTCATCGGGCCGCAGGGGCCGATCGCCCGACCATCGACTGCTGTCACCGGAGTCAGGCCACCGAAGGTGCCGGTGACAAAGGCCTCGTCGGCGCCATAGACGTCGAAGAGCGAGAAATTTTTCTGATGGCAGGGAATGCCGTGTTTTTGGCAGGCGGCGATGACTTTGCTGCGGGTGATGCCGTTCATGCAGTACTGTCCGGTGGAGGTTGAGACTCCACTTCCTTTGACGATGAAGAAATTGGTGGCGTTGCAGGTAGCGACAAAGCCGTGAACATCGAGCATCAGCGCCTCGTCGGCGCCGGCCTGCAAAGCCTGGATCAGCGCCTGGACCTCGTGGATTTTGGAGTGGCAGTTGAGCCGGGGGTCGAGGTAGTCGGGTGAACCGCGGCGAATGCTGCTGGTAAAGAGCGTGATGCCGCGCTCTTTGCTGGAGGGATCGGCTTGTTTGTATTCGGCGATGATGACCAGGTTGGGGCCGCTGATGGTCAGCCGGGGGTCCTGTGAAGGGGTCTTTTTGATGCCGCGAGTCAGCATCAAGCGGACGTGGACGCCATCGTGCATATTATTGGCGGAGAGGGTTTGTTCGAGCGCAGCGGTGAGTTCTGCCCGGCTCATACCGGTATCCATACCGATCGTGGCGGCGCCTTGATAGAGACGGTCGAGATGCTCGTCGAGGAAGATCAGGACTCCGTGATGCAGTCGGATGCCCTCCCAGACTCCGTCGCCGACCAGGTAGCCGCTGTCGAAGACCGATATTTTGGCGTCGTGGCGAGGCAAAAGCTCACCATTGACATAAACGAGGATCTCTTCGTTGCGAGGGTCGTCGAGGGCGTTGTGAGTGCCGTGGACCATGCTATGTTATGGGGGTGGGGTGGTTGGGGCCGATCCAATGGGCGGTCTCGGGTTTTTCGACCGGGTCGATATCGAGGTTGACCACCACGGGTTCCTGGTCGGAGCGGACCAGCACGCAGGAGAGCGGCTCTTCGTTGCTGGCGTTGATCTCCTGGTGCGGTACGTAAGGCGGCACGAAAATAAAATCGCCAGGTCCGGCTTCGGCGACGTATTCGAGCTTCTCCCCCCAGCGCATTCGAGCTCGACCCTTGATCACGTAGATCACGCTCTCCAGTGCGCCGTGGTGGTGGGCCCCGGTCTTGGCTTTGGGTTCGATATCAACGGTGCCGGCCCAGATTTTCTTGGCTCCGGCCATGGCCTGGTTGATGGCGGCGGCGCGCTGCATGCCCGGCGTCTGGGGGGTATTGGCATCGAGCTGGTCACTGGGGATGATGCGCACGCCCTGGTTGCGCCAGTCGATTTTTTCTTTTGCGCTCAAATGAATTTCCCTCAATAGGTCTTTTGTTCTGGTCCCCATTTTAGTATTCTTCAGAAAACTTAAGTATAAAGGAGTCCTAGTTTATGTCCAGTCCGATTCGCCAGGGCCAGCCGTATTCGCCCGAGCGCACCCAGGAAATCGTTGAAGAGTTCAATCGCGAAGGCTATGTCCATCTGGGACCGACGCTTGAACCCGATGAAGTCGAAGCGCTGCGCGGCGCGATGGAGCGGAAATGGGCCGACTCCGCCATGCACGAGGAGAGTCGCTATCAGATCCAGGGCATCAGCCTGATGCGGATGTTCGAATACGATACGGCCTTCCGCGATCTGATCGTGCGCGAGCCCTTCGCCAGTCTGGCCGAGGCGGTGTTGGGTGCGAACTGCCATATGCTGGCGCAAAACGCGCTGCGCACCGAGCCGGCGGAGCCGGGTAGCCGGAGCGGGGGCTGGCATCTGGATGATCTGGTGCATTTTCCCCTCAACGACGAGATCGAGCGCCACGATCCGCGGATGGTCATGCCGGTAATGGTGTTGCAGGTTTTCACGCCGCTGACCGACGTCGAAGAGGTCAAATACGGTCCTACCGAAGTGGTGCCGGGCAGCCATTACGCCGGCCGCGGTCCCAACGACCCCTATAACCCGAGCTTCGCAGGTCGAGGTCCGGTGTCGATTCTGGCCAGGGCCGGCGATGCTTATATC
This sequence comes from uncultured Gemmatimonadaceae bacterium, assembly GCA_964520345.1. Lineage (GTDB taxonomy): Bacteria > Latescibacterota > UBA2968 > UBA8231 > UBA8231. Next base: position 28,251 of record CAZFMY010000063.1, read on the forward strand.
TTCAACAATCAGGTCTGGCATCGCGGCGCCCCGAACTATTCCGACCGGGTGCGCTACCTGGGTGGAGTGACCTACAGCAAGCGCTTCGTCGCGCAGAAGCTGTGGCCGTTTATCGACTATCGGATGCCCGAACACGTATGGGAAGGAGCGGATTCGCGCCTGCAGCGGATGCTGGGACGGCACGAGAAGGGGGCATATGGCTGAAGCGGAATCCGACGAGGATATTCTCAATCACCTCGCCGTCGAGGGGTATTGCGTCATCGAGGCGGTGATCCCGTCGAACTCAGTGCGGGCTGTACGCGAAAGTGTGGCCGCGACGTTGCGATCGGAGTACGAGGCGACCATGGCGCGGGCGGTGGCAGTGCGCGCCGGGGGACATCGGATTGGCGGGTCTGGGATCCAGGCCCTACCGGGGATCGTCAATCTCAACCGATCCTTTGCGCCTTTTCTCACCGAAGAGCGAATCATCAGTGCGGTCAAGACGCTCTTCGGCGATTTCTACCGCATTTCCAATACCAGTGCAATGGCCAACCACCCGGGCAACGACCGGGGATACTGGCATGCCGACTGGCCCTTCAACCAGACCAATGCCGCACATATTCCCGCGCCCTACGCCGATGCGGTGTCGAAGCTCTCGTCGCTGTGGATGCTGAGCGATTTCTCTCCCCTGACGGGGGGGACTCTGGTTATTCCCGGAAGCCACCGGGCCCAGACCAACCCTTCGGGCGGCGCTGTTTTCGACCGCGAGGCGCCGCATCCGTCCGAGGTGCAGATAGAGGGCGAGGCCGGCAGTGTGCTGCTTTTTGACAGCCGGCTCTGGCACAGCGTGGCCGTCAATCGCAGCGATGAGCCGCGGGTGGCGTTGAATGTCGGCTACGCGCCATGGTGGCTCAATCTGCAACCGACCCGGCCCGGCTCGCCGGAATACGAGGCGATGGTGGTCGAAACCGGGGGTAAACCCAACCAGACACCACTGGTGCCGCAAGCAGTGTTTGAGACGCTACCACCAGAGCTGCAACCGCTGTTGCGGCACTGGGTCGAGTAGCGGTTACCAGAGCGCTTCCTCTTTGTCAGACGCCTAGAGAACGGATCAGTGCGGCGCGGATTGAAACACCGACGCAGAAGAGCAGGTTTTCCGCACCTTGTTTCGACACCTCTCGTACAACGCGTATTTGTTAGACTCCACAGAATGCGGAAAAACCACCGTCGATCGGTATGATGGCCCCGGTGACGAAGGTCGCCTGGTCGGAGAAAAGCCAGAGCGCGGCGCCGACGACTTCTGGCGGATCGCCAAAGCGGGCCATTGGTACGTTTTCGATGACCGTTTCGCCGCGCTCGGTCAGGGCTCCGGTTTGTTCGTCGGTGAGCAGGAAGCGGTTCTGCTCGGTGATCATAAAGCCCGGGGCGACGGCGTTGACGCGGATCTTGGGTGCGTAAGTTGCGGCCATGTGCACCGCCAGCCAGCGCGTGAAGCTATCGGCAGCGGCCTTGCCGTTGGAATAGGCCAGGGCCCGCGAGAGCGGTAAGCCCCCGCCGATCGAGGTGATATTGACGACGGCGCCCTCGCCTTTTTCGGCGAAGACCCGGCCCACCGCCTGCGAGGGGATTACCGCACTGAGGTAGTTGAGGTCCATGACCTTGCGAACTGCTTCGGGGTCGATATCGAAGAACTCTAGCTCGGGAGTGGTCGTAGTGGATGGATGACTGCCGCCGGCGCCGTTGAGCAGCAGATCGACCGTGCCGAAGTGGTCGAGAGTTTGCTGCAGTGCGTTTTCGACACTGGGTTTGTCGATGGCGTTGCACTCGACGGGGTACGCCTTATCGGGGTAGGTCTGGTTTATTTCATCGGCCTTGGCACTTGCTGCCTCGAGCGAGATGTCCCAGATCGCTACCTGAGCGCCGGCGCGCGCCAGGCCGCGGGCGATCTCTCCGCCTATTGCACCGCCGGCACCGGTCGCTACGGCTGTTTTGTCACTGAAGTCGAAGCTTGTCAATGGTTTCGCGCCTCCTGCCACGCGGTATGAAATTCGTTCATGGATGGATATCGCTCGTGCGGGTCTTCACGACAGGCCCGCACGATCACGTCGTATAGCGCGTCGCCGCCGCGGAAGGGTGGGCGTTGCAGGCTGGTGTCGGAGAGGAATATTGCTGCGGTGCGGCCCATGGTGAAGAGTGTACTGCGCTCGTCGATGGTCGCGCCGAGTGCGAATTCCTCGGGGGCCATGAAGCGCGTAGAACCGAAGAGACGGCCCATCCTGTTGGTGAAGGGCCCCCGGTGATACAGGTCGAGATCGACGATGTGGACAACTTGGTCGTCAAAGTTGTACATCGCGCAGCCGTCGTAAAAGTCCACGGCGATCCAGCCCTCGGAAACGAGCTGGTCGTGCAACTCGTAGATGGTATCCAGAACGGTGAGGATCTGGTCGATGGGCAGTTGGCGAAAACGCTCGTGCGCCGAGTGAGTCCGATCCTGTTTGCGTCTGAGTAGCTCACCATCGACCCAATCGTAAACCAGCATTGGGCCCTGTGCAGATTCGACGATGCGATGCAAGGTGGGCAGGGTGGGATGATCGCAATTTCCATTCAGCATGGCGGCGTTATAAAGTAGCTCTATCCTCGTCGCGGAATCGCAGTAGGCTTCGATATCCGGGTCGGTGGTTTTGATGAAGAAGCGCTGATCCTCGACCCGTACGCCATAGGAGATATTTCCCGAGTCTTGAGTCGGCGGGCCGAAGATCGCGAAGACTTCGCCGATCGACTCCAGAAAAGGCCGAGGTCGGTCGGCGATGCGTTCATTGTCGAGAAGCGGATGGCTCAATTGCTTACGGGTTTTGAAAAGAGCAGTGGCAGATGCTCGTCGTCGGCGATCTGATCGCCAATCTGCAGGCGCGCGAAGACCTCGTCGGGCAGCGCGCTCCGCTGTCCGTTGAATCTTGCGTCCTGGGGCATGAAGAGCATAGCGAAGGCGCGCCGGGGCTGCAAAGACATATTGGGTCCGGCGGCATGGGCGACCATCCCGCTGATGAATAGCGCGCCGCCAGCCTTCAGTTCAATGGGTTGCGGCTCGATTTCCGCCCATTCCGGATAGTCTTGTATCAAGTCGCCGATCCCGGCTCGACCCAGCGCGCCGGCTTTGTCGAAGCGGCTGGTCTTGTGCGAGCCGGGCAGGAAGTACAGGCAGCCGTTTTGCCGGGTTGCATCGTCGAGGGCGATCCAGAGCATGGTGGCCTGGTGAGAGTAGAACGGGTCCATTGGATTGTCGACGTGGAAATTGGTCGGGTTGGCCCAGGGGGCTTTGATCAGGGCGTGATCGTGGTAGAGTCGCACGCCTGTGGCTCCCGAAATTTCAGCGGCCATCCGACCCAGTCGGGAATCGAGCACCAGTGCTTTGACCGAGTCGTGGCTCTTCCAAAGATTGACGCACTGGATGAATACGCGTTTGTAGTAGTTGTCCTCGCCGTCCTGGTTGTGACGCAGGTCGCGGTTTGCGGCTTGCCGGGAGATGGTTTCCTCGACGGCCTGGTCTATCGTCTGACGCCAGGTTGACATTTCGGTCGGATCGAGCAGGCCGTCGATGGCGAGAAAGCCGTTTTCTCGGTAGGATTCGATCTCTTCAGTACTGAGTGCGGTGTTCATGGGTCGCTTTCGTCAGATCGGTGCGCACAATATGGTTCGGGTGTCGATTTTCGCAGCCGATTTGCACCGTGCTCGGTCGGCTGTGGAGAGTTCGATTCTTATTCTTAGGAGTCTTTGCCCACTGCTGGTGCTAAAGCGGCGTAGCCCACGTCACAGGCTTCGTCGAAATCCATCGAAGTAAAGGTCTCGATTGAGACCGCTTCTGCAAAGCCGGTCTCTCTGAGCCCCTGGATGATATGGGGGTAGTCCAGGTCTCCCTGGCCGGGGATCTGGTGTTCCGAGTCGGGATAGGTGCCTGTGTGGTCCTTGAGGTGGGCGTGGAGTATGCGGTCTTGCCATTGTCGGGCTACGGTTACCGGATCCAGGCCGAGGAGGGTGAGATAGCAGGGGTCGAAGTTGATGCCGAAAGCAGAGTCGCCGACTTCGTCGTGGAGCTGCAGAAAGGATTCAGGCGTGTCGGTGAGCCAGCCGTACCATATGCCATCCACTGCCAGCTTCAGATTGCGGGGTGCGGCGTAGTCGAGCGCATCTTTGAGATAGTCGACAACCCGTTGCCAGGCTGCAGCGCGTTTTTCGTTTTCGCTTGGGCCTCCCATGTGGAAAACTACCAGTGGAGCGCCGGTGTCGGCGGCCAGGTCCAGCGAGCCTTTGAGGTCCAGTGGCTCATCGGTGAAGAGCGAGTCGGCCAGGGCGGCATGAGTGATGATTGCCTCTATGCGCAGGCCCAGGCGGTCGGCGGTCGCCCGGGTCAATTCGCGTAATTTCGGCGTGACCGAGTGGGGGTCGGCGGAGGGGCCGTGGGTACCGGAGATATCGATACCATCGTAGCCGGTGGTAGCGATCTTTTCAAGCGCTGGTTCGATTGCCATGTCGAGCCGGTCGGTATAGCTGTAGGTGTAGAAAGCCAGGCGCATTTTAATCCTCTTGAATGGAATGGATGGAACGACGTTTTTCGCGCATTGCATGGTGCGATTCCGGAGATCCGTCGTGGTAGGTCCCGAACCAGAGATCGAAGGGAATGTCGGTTTCGCCGTAATTGCATTCGAAGTAGCGGTGATGAAGCTGGTGAAAATAAGAAGCAGCGGGGACTTTGCCGCTGCTGGTGAGGACGAGCTGGTCGAAGCCGACATGGCCCTGGGCGGGAGTGAAGGCGGCGTGTTGAGCGTTGAAGAGTACGTGGAGCGGATGCGAGGGGATGATCCAGTGGATCAGAATACAACTGAAGTAGAGCAGGTGTTCGATGGGGTGCATGGCCAGGCCGGACCAGGGGCCGACGTTGATATTCTTGTGGTGCAGGTAGTGGGCTGCCCGGTAGAGCGGCTTCCAATGGGTCAAGCGGTGGACCCAATAGAAATGGAAAAGCCTCCACAGCGGAATGGCGATGAGCAGCAGTGTAAAATACAGGGGATCTTCGCGCCAGTCTACGTAGGGTATGAGCTCGTTGGCATAGGCCCAGAACATCAGCGCTTCGTAGGCGGTCCAGACCGTCACGCCGCTGGCGCAACTCCAGAAGACATTGTCCCAGAGCTGGTGGCCCCAGAGGAATTTTCTATTGGCGATGCTCGGCCACGCGGCGTCGTACTTGTACTGCAGGCCCTGGGCTTTTAGTGTGTAGAGCCTCAGGTGCCAGGCTCCGGCGATCAGCACCAGCATCACCAGGTTGCGGACATAGAGCTGAGCGATCCAATTGGTCTCGAACTCAGTGCAGCGGGCGATCTCGGGCTGGAGGAAAAGCCAGGTGCCGACAGCGATCAGAATGTACAGCGCAGTCCACGGCCAAAGGTATCCCGGAAAGCCGAAGAGCCACCGCAAAACGGCCAATGGGCGCGGTGGCCAGGCAAAGAGTGGGGGCATGGTTTTCGGGCCGGCTGGTTGCCATTGACCTCTGGCATCGCGGGGCCCGGGGTCCGGCCATTCTTCATTGTTTGCGATAGAGCCGGTCATTGCGGCAGGTTGCCAGGTCTTGGCCCCAGTTTTGCAGAATCGTGCACGGAAATCTCCTATACCGCGGGCAGAGGCACGGTGTCCTCAGTTTCGTGTTGCCAGATGCGGATCTGGGCGACTAGGGCGTCCCGATGCGGCGACCGGATCCAGTCGTTGCTGTAGCAGCCGAGCGTGTCGGTTCGCTGCTGGTCGCTGATAAAGAGGAGAATACTGGGTGAACGACTCATAAGTGGGCGATGAGTTTCCGCAGGTTGGCGTAATTGATGCGCATCGCCTCTTCCTTCGAGCCGCTCTCGGGGACGAAGTGGGTGGCGACCGATAGGTATACATCGCAATTATGGTCGCGGAGATTGCGCAGTACGGTCGGGTATTCGACGTCGCCTTCGGCGATCGGGCAGTAGTCGAAGTCGAGGCTCAGACCATCGTTGACGCGGAGGTCCTTGAGGTGCAGGCCATAGAGATAGGGCCGCACGTTGAGGAAGCCGGCGGTGGCCACGTCCGCCTCGCCGCAGTTGGTGTTGTCGGCCGGGCCCCACATCACCTTGAGTCGCTTGGAGCCGACTGCCTCGACGACGCGGCGGAAGTTATTAGTGGTGTTGGTGTAGTTCCAGCACATCATGCTCAGCGCTACGTCGACGTCGTACTCTTCGGCCTTTTCCGCAACCAGCGAAAACGCTTTGACCAGCTTGTCCATATCGACCGGGGCGATGAAGCCGCCACGGGTCAGCCAGCGCATCGGCCAGGTGGGTTTTTGTGCGGTGTATTCGCCGGGCCAGGCGAAGGTGAAGGCATTGACTGCGGGGATACCGAGGTGTTGGGCGACTTCCATGCAGCGGACCAGGGCGTCGAAGTCGCGACGGAAATCCGGATGGTTTTGCAGGGTGTCGAGCTCGAGGTCGGTGAGATGAATTTGTTTGAAATGCGGTCGGGACAAAATCAAGAAAAGTTCGAGCCCGTGCGAACGGACTTCGGCGGCCATCGCATCGACTTCGGCGTCGCTCATATCGACGAGCGTTTTCTGGTCGCCCGTCTCCGAAAAGTTGTGCCAGATGTATTGGGCACCGATCTCGGCGGCGACGGGAAGGGCCTCTTCAAAGGGCAGACCCAGTTCAGGGAGATACATCGCTAGCTTGAAAGGTGGGGCAGTCATGGCGTTTCCTCGCTGAGCGGGTTGGGGATTCAGGCGTACTGGGTATCGTCCATCACGGCCTGGATCATGGCCTGGATATAGCCGAACTCGTAGGCCCAGGCCTGGCGCATGGAGTGGGGGTCTTTGTGTCCGGGGGCGTGGTCGGGAACGCACATGTGCGGGTAGCCGACTTCTTTGAGCGCTTGCATATTGCGGTGCATATTCATCACCCCTTCGTCGGGCCAGACCTCCTGAAATTTATTGCGCTTGCCGACGATATTGCGGAAGTGAACCAGGAAAATCTTGTTGCGCGAGCCCAGGTAGCGGATGATATCGGGGACCTCGTTGAGCGGATCTTCGACGCTTTCGGCCATACAGCCCAGGCAGAGGTTGACGCCGTGGTAGGGACTGGGGCAGATCTCGATAAATTGCTTGAAGCCGTCGAATCCGCCCATGACCCGATCTACTCCTTTGAAACCGGGCGGTAGCCAGGGATCGCAGGGATGGCAGGCCATGCGGACCTGGCATTCGGTGGCCACCGGGATCACGCGCTCGAGAAAATAGGTGATGCGGCGCCAGTTTTCGTCCGCATCGACCGGCTCGTCGTAGCGGGGCGTATCGGCGTCGGCTTTTTCGAGGTCGAAGGTGCTGTAGATCGATCCACCGCGACCGGGGGGCGTACTTTCGGTGCGCTGGTTTTCGAGCGCGCAGAGATAGTACTTGATCGCCGGGATCCCGGCTTCGGCCGCCTGCCGCACCATCTTGATGATCAAGTCGATCTCCTTGTCGCCTTCTTCGTAGTTGCCCATCATGAAATTGGGCACGGCTTCGCCGCCGATGTGAAATTGGGCCATCGGCAGGGCAACCATTTCCATCTCAATGCCGTAGCGGGCACACCGTTCTTTTTTCTCGATCAGTTCCTGCACATCCCAACCGTTTTCGCGGTCGAAGGCGATGAAGTTTTCGTTTTTGTTGAATACTCCGTGGCGGGCGAGATATTCGAGGTCTTCTTCCGAGGTGTTGAATTGCTGCGTGCCGACGTGCATGGGCTGCTCCTGTTTATAACGACGGTAGGTACGTGAACGCTGGGCGATTGGTCTTCCCGGTGGAGTCCGATCACGGAGTGGTTGCGGCGATTTCGACCCTTTCCCCCGTCAGTGCGCTGTCGTAGAGCCCGTCGAGGATGCGCATAAACTGATAGGCTTCTCGGGCATCGGGTTCGGGCGCGACTTCACCGGCGATGGCGCGGGCGAAATATTCGATCTCGCCGTAGAAATAGAGTCCTGTATCGTTACTATGAGGAAAGTCGGCCGGTGCGTCAACTTCTTCGCGCTCGTAGCCCGCGTCGGTCAGGTGCGAGATCTCGCGGTTGGATACGGCGCCCTCGCTGCCGAAAACCTCGACGGTGGTCGGCAGGTCGGCGTGGAGCCAGCGCGAGCAGTCGATCTGCAGGGTTTTGCCGTCCGCGCAGCCGACCAGGCCGGAGAGGTAGTCCTCGGCCGGTCCTTCGGGGCCATCGTAGACCGGGTTGAGTACGTGCTTTGCGGCGATTGCCCACCTGGGTTCGGGTGCGCCCAGCCACCACCAGGCGAGATTGAATTCGTGCGAGGCGTGCTGGGCCAGGACCCCCCCCTTCTGCCCGTAGACCTGGAGCCAGCGGGTGATGCCCTCCGGAGCGGGACGAGTATTGTACTTGAGAAAGACGCGACCGTGATAGGGTTCGCCGATCGCTCCTGCGTCGATGCGGGCGCGGATCTGGCGGTTGAGCGGAAAGTGGCGCATGAAGTAGCAGAATTGCAGGGTGACACCCATTTCTTCGGCTGCGGCTTCGAATTCGAGGATCTGATCGGCGCGGACGGCGTGGGGTTTTTGCACCAGCACGTGTTTGCGGGCGGCGATCGCGTCGAGGACCATCGAGTAGCGCATGACGGGGTTGACGGCGAGATAGACGGCGTCGATATCCGCATTCTGCAGCAGGTCCTGGTAGGGGCCGTATTGGCAGGGGATGGTGGGATGGGCTGCGAAGGTGTTCTGAATCAGGTCGGGTTCGAGGTCGCTGAGCGCAATGACTTCGATGCGGGGGATGGCCATGGCGGCGTGGACCGCCTGCTGGCCGGCCCAACCACAGCCGATGACGCCGAGTTTGAGTGGAGCATTCGCATCATTTCTCATAGGTCTGGATCCATTGGTGATAGCGGACCAGCGCTTCGGCTGCCAGGTCGTCCCATTCCGTCAGGAGCACCATGCGGATGGTCGCGGAGAGGCGTTGTCCAACGGCGATATCGCAGCCGAAGAGGTGGAAGTACTGCGCGTTGTGGTAGGTGTGGTAGCCCGAGAGGCCGAAGCAGTCCCGGGGACTGGCCATCAGGACGATGGCGTGGCCATAGCGGTGCTCCTGGAGCGTCAGCGGGTGGAAGAAGCAGGGACCGCGGCGCCAGTTCAAGGGGTAGCCGGTCTGCCAGCGGCCGTCGCGGAAGATCGCTTCGGCTTCTTCGTCGCGGGCCCAGGATTCGTTCTCGTCGCCACCGTACCATTGCTTTTCGTACCAGTGCAGGCCCTCCGGATGGGTGCGATTGTCCTGGATGGCAAAACGGGGCGCGTACTGAGGGGTAAAGTAGTTGGCGATGAAGAGCTCGAAATCGCGGTAGGCAGCAGTCGATTCGAAGGCAAAGGTCGCGTCGACGGCCATGGCTTCGGGGACCATCCTGTAAGTGGCGCTGAGGGCGCCCTGGACATCGTCGCAGGGAGCCCAGCGGACTTCGACAGCACCGTTTTTTGCCGTGATCTCGGCCGGGGTCCGCTCGCGGGTGATTTCGAGTTGTCGAGCGTTGGCCAGGGTGCGGTAGATATTGAGCCAGGCGAAGTCGGGGCCTTCGTCGAGGTGAAAGCTGGTCAGGCCGTTGAGGCGCAGTCCGCTGGCGCCGAGGATCGAGACTGTGGCTGTGCCAAGAGGGCCCTGGAAGAGCGGGGGTTGGTGAATTTCTGTAAATCCCATCGACGATCTCCTTTTGTCCGGGCCGTGGGTTTGGTTTTGTCGGTGCTAGGGTTTTTGGAGCAGCGCTACTGCCCCGAACTCGTAAGAGGCATCGAGGTCGGGCAATTCTT
>CAZFMY010000064.1:0-37700 GCA_964520345.1 uncultured Gemmatimonadaceae bacterium
TATCTTCCAATCCTTTAACCTGATCCCGGTGATGACCGCGCTCGAAAACGTCACCTTGCCGATGGTTTTCGCCGGGTTGTCCAGCGACGAAGCTCGCGACAAAGGTATGGAACTCCTCGGCAAAGTGGGTCTTGGCGATCGGTATTCGCACAAACCCTACGAGCTCTCGGGTGGGCAGCAGCAACGCGTGGCCGTCGCCCGAGCTCTGGCCAATGATCCAGCGGTGGTCCTGGCCGACGAGCCCACGGGCAACTTGGATCTGCGTACGGGTACTGAGATCATCGAGTTGCTCAAAGAGATGAATGAAAATTCCGGAGTGACTATCATTTCTGCGACCCACGATCATAAAATGCTCAGTTTTTCCGATCGGGTAGTGTGGGTCAAGGACGGCGAGGTAGATCGCATCGCCAGGCGCGAAGATTTAGATATTGAAGTGACCCAAGTTGAAGGGGAGTAGTGCTCCCTGAATACCCGGCTGCCTTCTGGGGTTGTGCGGTGGGGGCAGTGATTCTGGTCGGGATAGCCAAAGCGGGATTCGGTGGGGGTATCGGGATCTTGGCCACACCGCTTCTGGCATTGATGGTTTCGGTGGCTGATGCGGCGGCGATTTTGTTGCCACTCTTGATCGCCTGCGATGTTTTTGCCGTTAAGCACTATCGCCGGACCTTTGATAAAACGAGTGTTAAACGGCTCCTGCCTGGCTCCGTGTTGGGGATTGGCATCGGGGCTTTTTTTTTCGGGTATTTCAGTCAGCATGAGCGGGTACTCGAACTAGGCCTGGGGTGTTTGGCGCTACTGTTTCTCTGCTTTCAACTGGGGCGGGCTGCGATTCTGGGAAATCTGGGGAAGCGGCACCCTGGTACGCTCGAAGGATTGTTGATGGGAGCAGCGTCGGGTTTTACCTCGACGATCGCCCACGCCGGAGCACCGCCAGTAGTTATCTACTTGCTGCCGCAACAGCTTCCGCGCCATCTTTTCGTCGGTACAACGGTGATTTTCTTCGCCTCCCTCAACTTGCTCAAGCTGGTGCCCTATTGGGGTCTGGGTCTTTTTCATATCGATATTTTGAAGACCACGATCGTACTGTCTCCGCTAGCGTATCTCGGGGTGAAGCTGGGGGTGTTCTTGAACCAGCGCTTTACCGATCTGTGGTTCAATCGGGTAATTTACGTGATGCTTTTTGCGATGGCAGTGCAGTTGATTTCAGGGGAGAATTGGCTGAAAATGGTTTTAGGATAGAAGCAGGTGAATCGTCTATTATGCTTTCGTCGGATCTTGCCAAGTAATCGGTATTGACTTGACAGTGATCAGCGCCCCTTTTAACTTGTAACGCTACTATTGGATTGTTTTTGAGAAAACTTATGAACGATTTGCTCTATACCAGCCGCTGGTGGCGCTCTTGGCATTATTGGAATGCAGGAAGAGGTGCGTCCATCCGTTAGCCAGCGATGAGTTACGGATTTCAAAACGCGGACGCCCTCGGGTGTTCGCGTTTTTTTATGGAGAATAACAATGGCCGCCAAACTAGAAACTTATCGTACGACTGGTGGCGTCGAGGTGCGGCGCCGGGCCGAAGTTTTGTCTCAGGAGCATTCGTTCGCCGCATTACTCGAGCAGCTCAATACCCACTGTGGCGCCGTCTTCGCCAGCGGCTATGAGTACCCGGGACGTTATAGTCGCTGGGATATCGGTTTTGTCGATCCGCCTTTGGAGATGGTGGCGCGGCAGCGCGTTTTTAGCTTTCGCGCCCTCAATGCTCGCGGTGAGGTCTTGTTGCAGATTTTTCGCGAGGGTCTTGCGGGACACGATCATTTAATAGAACTGGAGCTGACGAGGAGCGAACTCAAGGGCCTGGTAGCACCGATGCCCGAGTATTTTCTCGAGGAGCAGCGCTCGAAGCAGCCGACGATCTTCAGCGTCATGCGCGCACTGGTGGCGCAGATGCGGGCCGAAGGGGAGTCGCACCTGGGTTTTTATGGAGCGATGGGCTATGATCTGGTCTTTCAGTTCGAGCCGATCCAGTTGCGCCATCAGCGGAAAACGGACCAGCCCGATTTGCACCTTTTTCTGCCCGATAGGCTGGTTGTGATCGACCATCGCAAGGAGGAGGCGCTGCGCTATAGCTACGAATTCATCTCGGGTGGGTTATCGACCGAGGGGATGCAGCGCGATACCGATGCAGTGCCCTATGAGTGCGGAGTAGCGAGTGAAGTCCAGTGCGACCACGCCGCTGGTGAATATGCCGACAAAGTACGCGAGGTGATTGCCGGGACCGAGCGCGGCGATTTTTTTGAGGTGGTGCCCAGCCAGGTTTTCAGCGCGGGCTATTCGGGCAGGCCGGACGAACTCTTCGAAAATATCCGCTGCACCAACCCCAGCCCTTACGAGTTCTTCATTAATTTCGGAGGCGAGTATCTGGTTGGAGCTTCGCCCGAGATGTTCGTGCGGGTCAATGGATCTTCTATAGAAACCAGCCCGATTTCGGGTACTATCCGTCGCGGGGCGACGCCGATGGAGGATGCAGAGCAGATCCGCGATTTGCTCAATTCCACCAAGGACGAGGCGGAGTTGACGATGTGCACGGATGTCGATCGCAACGACAAGGCGCGAATCTGCGTCGAGGGCTCGGTACAGGTCGTCGGACGGCGGATGATCGAAGCGTATTCGAAGCTTTTTCACACTGCCGACCATGTCATTGGCGAACTCAAGGACGATTGCGACGGCTTTGATGCATTGCTCTCACATATGTGGGCAGTGACGCTCACTGGCGCGCCGAAGCCGGCGGCGATGCAAAAGATCGAGGAGTTGGAGAATTCGGCTCGACGCTGGTATGGCGGTTGTATAGGCATGCTGCTTTTCAGCGGCGAGGTCAACACCGGAATCACTATTCGCACCGTGCATTTGGAAGGTGGTCGCGCCAGTGTGAGGGTTGGCGCTACTTTGCTCTGTGATTCGGACCCTGATGACGAAGAGCGCGAAACTCGGACCAAGGCCGAGGCTTTTGTTAATGCGTTGACCGGAAAAAACGCTGCTGAGAAGCAGAACCAGATCCTGCGTACGGCGCCGGGAAGGGGCAAGCGGGTCCTTTTCGTCGATAATCGCGATTCTTTTGTGCATACGCTTGGTGATTATGTCCGGCAGACGGGGGCCGAGGTGGTGACCGTGAGGGCCGAGCGATCTCGCGATTGCAGTGGGGTGAGGGGTTTGCGAGACCCCGAGCGCGTTTTTGCCGATGTTGATCCCGACCTAGTTTTTGTCTCCCCGGGGCCGGGTACGCCAGAAGAGTTTGGCGTGCCGGATCTGGTCAGAGAGTGTGTGCGGCGCGCGTTGCCGGTCTTTGGCGTATGTCTGGGGTTGCAGGGTATCGTCCAGGCCTTTGGCGGAGAACTCGGCGTGCTCTCCTACCCAATGCATGGGAAGAGTTCGACTGTTTTGTGTACGCCCGAGGGGATATTCGATGGTTTTCCCACCGAATTTGTGGCTGGGCGCTATCATTCACTCTACGCAGTGCCGGAGCGTTTGCCCGAGTGCTTTCGAGTGTTGGCGCGGACCGGAGACGGCGTGATAATGGCTCTTGAGCACAACGATTTGCCGATGGCGGCGGTGCAGTTCCACCCCGAATCTATTTTGACGCTCAAGGACGATCTTGGATTGCAGTTGATCGCCCAAGTTATCGGGCACTTGGCCCGCTAAGCATCCGATGCTCTTGGTACTTGATAACTACGACTCCTTTACCTACAATTTAGTTCAGTATTTTCGGGAGTTGGGAGCCGAGACTAAGACTCTGCGCAACGACGAGTTGACGGTTGACGAAGTGGTGGCGCTCAAACCCGAGCGTCTCGTTATTTCGCCGGGTCCCCGCACTCCGGATCAGGCCGGGATTTCGCTCGCATTGGTCGAGCGCCTAGCTGGAGTGGTGCCAATACTGGGCGTCTGTTTGGGACACCAGATCATCGCTCAAGTTTGCGGTGGGCGCGTGGTGCGCGCCCGCGAGATCGTGCACGGCCAGACTTCGGCAGTACGCCACGATGGCCGCACGCTTTTCGCTGGGTTAGAAAATCCGTTTTTCGCCACGCGCTATCATTCGCTGGCGGTCGAGCGGGAGGGGCTCTCGGATAGTCTGGAAGTATCGGCTGAAAGCGAGGATGGGACCATCATGGGGCTCAGACATCGGCATTGGCCTCTCGAAGGGGTGCAGTTTCACCCCGAGTCGATTTTGACGCTAGAAGGCAAGCAATTGCTAGCTAATTTTCTCCGTATCTGAGGAGTATAACGATGATACAAGAAGCGATACAAGCGCTGATTGCTGGAGCGGATTTAGACCGCGAAAAAGCCCGAGCGGTGATGGACCAGATCATGAGCGGCGGGGCTACCGATGCTCAGATCGGAGCTTTTCTCATCGCTTTGCGGATTAAGGGTGAGAGCGTCGACGAGATCGTTGGCTGCGCCGAGGGGATGCGTGAGAAAGCAACGCCGATTGAGACGGCGCGCACCGACCTCATCGATACGTGCGGTACTGGTGGTGACGGTTCGGGAACCTTCAATATCTCGACGACGGTGGCCTTTGTCGCCTGTGGTGCTGGATTGGCCGTGGCCAAGCACGGCAATCGCTCGATTTCAAGTCAGTGCGGTTCAGCAGATGTCCTGAGCGAAATGGGTGTCAATATCGAAGCTTCCCCGGGGCAGGTCGGGGAGTGCATAGACGAAGTTGGTATTGGCTTCCTTTTCGCGGTGGCCCTGCACGGGGCGATGAGACACGCTATCGGACCGCGTAAGGAGTTGGCCACTCGGACGGTTTTCAACGTCTTGGGCCCTTTGACCAACCCCGCTGGGGCCAGGAAACAGTTGATCGGCGTCTACGATGGTGCGTTGACCGAAAAACTCGCCGGAGTACTCAACGAGTTGGGTTCGGAACGAGCTTTCGTAGTCCACGGATCGGATGGACTCGATGAGATCACGCTGACGGGTCCGACAAAGCTCAGTGAGCTCAATAATGGCCGGGTGAGTACGCGCGAAATTTGCCCGGAAGACTTTGGCTTGGAGAGGGTTGCAGCCGAGGCGCTAGTCGGCGGCGATGCGGCCCGCAACGCAGAGATCCTGCGCATGGTGCTCGATGGCAAAACAGGTCCGCAGCGCGATGTAGTGTTGCTCAATGCCGCGGCGGCAATTGCCGCTGGTGGTTTAGCTGAGGATATGGCTACCGCGATCGATCTGGCACGCGAGTCCATCGATTCGGGCAAGGCCCGTCAGGCGCTGGATCGGCTGGTCGAAGTGAGCAACGCCTGAGATGGGCGAAATTTTAGACGAAATAGTCGCTTATAAACGCAGCTTTGTCGAGGTGCGCAAACGCGAGCGCACCTTGGCCGATCTCCGCTCGCATGCCCGCGATTCGCCCGAGGCAGTCGATTTTCAGGGTGCACTCGCGCAGCAGGGTATATCGCTAATTGCCGAATTGAAGAAGGCCTCGCCATCCAAAGGTGTGATCCGCGCCGACTTTGAACCAGAGCGCGTTGCCGATATCTATGCTGCCAACGGTGCACGCTGCCTTTCGGTACTGACCGACGAAGCTTATTTTCAGGGATGTGATGCATATCTACAGGCTGCGAAGGGCGTATCGGATTTACCGGTTTTGCGCAAGGACTTTACTATTGACGAGTACCAGTTGTACGAAGCGCGGATTATCGGTGCCGATGCGATTCTTTTAATCGTGTCGCTGATGGACTCAAGCCAACTCGACGATTATATCGGTTTGGTCGGCGAGTTGGGGTTGAGTGCTTTGGTCGAAATTCACGACGCTGGTGAGCTTGAACGCGCCAAGGTGGCTGGGGCCCGACTTATCGGCATCAATAATCGCGATTTGAAGACCTTCGAAACGAGCTTAGATACAACCTTTGGACTTCTGGAGCAGATGCCCAAAGATGCCGTCGTTATCAGCGAAAGCGGGATTGGGAGTCGCGAGGATGTCGAGCGACTTGAGGAAGCTGGTGTTGACGCGATATTGGTCGGCGAGTCGCTGATGCGCGAAGAGGATATCGGTGCTAAAGTGAGGGAGTTATTGGGCACGTGATAAAACGGGTATTTTCAGGCATCCAGCCCTCGGGGCACTTACATCTCGGCAATTATCTCGGTTCAATTCGCAATTGGGTCCGGGATCTGGACCGTCACGACAATATTTTCTGCGTGGTAGATCAGCACGCAATTACTGTCGATTACGACCCGGATGAGTTGCGGGCGAATATTCGCGAACTAGTCGGTCTCTATCTAGCCTGTGGTCTCGATCCCAATAAATGCCGTCTCTTTGTGCAATCGCAAATTCCAGAGCACACCGAATTGGCCTGGCTCTTGACTTGTATCACGCCGATGGGTTGGCTCGAGAGGATGACCCAGTTTAAAGACAAGGTCGGTGCCGGGCGCGAACGGGCTGGTACCGGACTCTTCACTTATCCGACTTTGATGGCTGCCGATATTTTGCTCTATCAAACTGATGAGGTGCCGATAGGCGATGATCAGAAGCAGCATGTGGAGTTGACACGCGATATCGCCGAGCGCTTCAATCGCAAGTTTGGCGATGTACTCGTCGTGCCTGAACCAGTGATCGCCAAGGTCGGGGCGCGGATTATGGGTCTCGACGATCCGATGGTCAAGATGTCAAAGTCGGCGGAGGGTCCGCACCACAGTATTGGTCTGCTCGACGATTCGTCTAAAATCCGCAAGACCGTCATGCGCGCAGTGACTGACTCGGAACAGGGAATTGTCTTCGATTCGGCGCGCGCTGGACTTTTCAATCTCTTGACTATCTACCAGACGTTGACGGGACGGAGTCGCGAAGAAATCGAAGCCCATTTTGCAGGCAAGGGCTATGGCGATTTGAAGAAGGATTTGGTCGAGGTGATTCTGGCTGAGATTGAACCGATTCAGGCTCGCTATCGGGAACTGATTGCAGATTCCGCCTATATCGATGGGGTGCTGATCCAAAGCGTGGAGCAGTTGCGTCCAACCGTCGATGCGACGATGGATGCGGTCCGTCGGGCTATGGGGCATCGGTGAGGGAACTCTTATGGATCTGAGTGATTGGCGCGAGCGGATTGACCGTCTCGACCAGCAACTGGTTGACTTGCTCAATGAGCGCATGAGTTGTGCCCAGGAGATCGGTTCGATCAAAAAGGCCGCAGGGAGGCCGGTGCGCGATCCCGAGCGCGAGCGACTCCTGCTCGACAAACTCAAAGCTTATAACGAAGGCCCAATCAAGAGCGATTCGCTGGAGGCGATCTATCGGCAGATCATCCAGGCAGCGGTCGATCTCGAGGAAGAGGAGGCCTAGTTTTCTTCCGGCGCGTAGCCATCGTCGGCGTGGGCCTGATCGGGGGCTCTCTGGGTCTGGCGCTCAAGCGCACGGGCTTTGGCGGGCAGATTGTCGGTGTCAGCCGTGCTTCGACAATCGACAAGGCGCTGGAACTGGGGGCGATCGATGAGGGGTGGAGCTACGATGACTTGAGTCAGGCGCTTGAGGGGGCCGACCTGGTTTTCATCTGTACGCCAATCAAGCGAATTCTCGAATTAATTAAGGAAATTGGTCGGCTTGCTGATCCCGGGGCGATAGTCACCGATGTAGGGAGTACCAAGCGGTTGATTGCCGCGCAGGCACAGGCCCATTTCAGTGACGAAATCTACTTCGTCGGTGGTCATCCGATGGCCGGCTCCGAGAAGTCTGGAGTAACGGCAGCGGATCCTTTTCTCTTCCAGAACGCAATTTATATCCTGGTCCCTGATGCGAAGGTGCCTGCCGATCGCTACCAAGGGTTGGTCGATCTCTTGCGGCGACTCGGTGCTCGAGTGATGGAACTAGGGGTTGAAGCTCATGATCAGGCGGTGGCCGCAATCAGCCACTTGCCGCAGATCATAGCAACTTCGCTGGTGGGTATGGTTGGACAACTCAATGCGGAGCGAGATCATTTTCTGCCTCTGGCTGCTGGCGGGTTCCGCGATTTGACGCGGATTGCCTCGAGCCCGTTCGTGCCGGTTTGGGAGGATATTTGTGCGACCAATGCTGACGAGATCCGCGGGATGATTGATCGCTATATTGCGGCACTCCAGGACCTGCAGGGGCGGCTGGAAGAGGAGCATCTGAAGGCGGACTTCGATTTCGCTAATGAGATTCGAGGGGCGATGCCGCGCGATTCGAAAGGATTCATACACGCGTTGCACGAGGTACTGGTGCTGGCGGAGGATCGACCAGGGGTGATTGCGGAGATCGGGCAGGCGTTGGGGAAAGAGGGGGTAAATATTAACGATATTGAGGTGATCAAAGTGCGCGAGGGGGAGGGGGGGACATTGCGCTTGGGGTTTGATAGTGTGGGAGGCGCCGAGAAGGCGATTGAGGTGCTGGAGAAGATCGGCTACACCGCGCGGAGACCATAAGATGGTGGTCGGTGGCGCTGAATCGTCGGTTCGCATACCGATCGGACCTTGTTCGTAGATGGGGTCTTTGCCAAAGGCCTTTAGGGAGTTTGGGGAAAAACGGGAGTTTTGACAGAGCTATGGAAGAGACCTTAAGTCCGGCTGGGAGGATTGTTGGAGAGACGCTGGTGCCGGGGGAACGAGTACCGGCTGAAAGAGCACTGGTATTAGCTGCTCTCAGTGAAGGGGATAGTACAATCAGCAATGTACCTGTTGGCGCCGGGCGGGTGGTGGACTGGTTGCGGAAATTGGGGGTGAGCATAGGGCGAAAGAAAAGTACCTATAGGGTAAAAGGGGTTGGGTTGCAAGGGTTTGAGACCGTAGACGATCTATTGGATCTAGGTGGTTTGGGGGATACCGCGCTCTTGTTGCTTACCTTGCTTTCCGGTCAGTCGTTTCGTTCGCGGGTGAAGTTGGGAGTAGAGGTCGAGCGGTGTCGGCCGTTGGTGGATTTGCTGTCGAAGTTGGGATTATCAGTGGAGTGGGAGACCGCGAGTTCTCTGGTCGTAGGAGGGGGAGAACCCAAAGGATGTGTTTTTACAGAGGTGGATATCCCTGCTGAACTCAAGCTGAGTGTGCTGGTGGGGATGCTTTTTGCCGATGGGAAGTCTGTTTTGCGCGAGTCGGTGAAGAATCGGAATCGCATGGAGCGTTTTTTACGCCAGCGGCAGGTCGAGGTCGAGCGGCATAAAGAGGGACAGGAATATCTGGTGTCGGTGGAGGGAGGACAGGTGCTACAAGCCTTGGATGCGGAGATACCCGGGCAATTGGCATTGAGCTATCCACTGGTTGGCGCAGCGCTTTGTCGCAAGGGTTCGAAGTTGGTGATCAAGCGGGTGGCGATCCACTCGGGTCAGCGTGCATTCTTAGATGTATTGCGGCAAATCGGTGCTGAGATCAATATCGAAGATCTGGGGGAGGGTGAGCACAATTTGCATGTCAGCTCAAGTGAGCTTAAGTCGACGAGAGTCGCGGGTCAGCGCGCCGAAAAGCTCATTGATCATATTGCACTGCTGGCGGTATTGGCGACCCAGGCATCGGGTGAGATCGTCATCCGAGATATAGAAGGGTTGCGCCAGGGTAGATTCGACTATGTGGGACACCTTTTCGAGTCATTGCGTTCGCTTGAGGTGCGGGTAGGAGAATTTCCCGAGGGTCTTGTCGTCAAAGGAGGCTTCCCAGTTCAGGGTGGCCGACTCGAGAGCAAAGGAGATCCTGGCCTAGTCATGGCTTTTGCGGTAGCTGGACTCTTGGCTGAGGGGGAGATGATCATCGAAGGCACTGAGTGTCTGGAGGATATTTGGCCCGATTTTTTCAAGACCTTGCACCTTCTGAAGGAGATTAAGCGATGAGAGGACTCTTCCGGCTCTTTGTGCTTCTGGCGGTTTTATTCTGTGGCGGCGTGGTCGTTATCCGCCTGCTCTACGATGTATCGTGGCGAGAATCCCTGGAAATCGCCGATCAATTCATCGAGGATTTGCTGGCTTGATTTCGGGTACAACTCAGGTGTTAGGGGTGATCGGCGATCCGATCGCTCATACTTCGTCGCCGGCGATGCATAATGCGGCACTAGCTGAGCTGGGTCTTGACTTCCTTTATTCGCCCTTCCACGTAGAGCCTGCAGCATTGCCTCAGGCTCTGGCAGGTATGCGCGCACTGGAGATTGCCGGACTCAACGTCACCGTGCCACACAAGCAGGCGGTGATGGAATATCTCGATGAGATCTCCGAGGAGGCCAGGGTGATCGGTGCGGTCAATACGATTTGTAATCGCGAGGGTCGACTCTTGGGTTACAACACCGATGCCTTCGGGATCATTCAGAGCCTCAGGGTCGATGGCGGAATGGAAGAGTTGCCACCGAGGGTTGCACTACTGGGTGCCGGTGGTGCGGCACGGGCGATCCTCTATGCGCTGCTGGCGCAGGAAGAAGTGGAGGAAATCTTGCTGCTCAATCGCACGGTGGATAGGGCCGAGACCTTGGCAGATGACCTCGGTGGAGAAGGTAGAGTTGTGGTCGGGTCCTTGGCGGAGGTTGGAGGGATTGAGGATATGGGCTTGCTGATCAACTCCACTGCATTGGGGATGCATCCCTATGAGGAGACCTCTCCGCTTGAAGACCCGACCTGTTTGCACGAACGGATGCTGGTGGCAGATATTGTCTACAACCCCTTGCAGACGATGCTTATGCGGCAGGCTGAGGATGTCGGGGCACGTTCGATCAATGGTCTGGGGATGCTTGCCTGGCAGGGAGCGCGTTCATTCGAGATATGGACCGGAGTGCAACCGCCGGTGATGGCGATGGTTGATGCGGCATTGGAGCAGTTTGGGAGGGCGGGTGCTTGAACACCGCCTCACAGGACTAAAAAAATTGACCCCCCGTTAGGGTAAAGCCTAACGGGGGGTCAGCGTAGAGACTGAAACCGGCGGCTTCTTATTTAGCCATGTCCTTGAGCTTTTTCAGGGCCAAAGCCTTGACTTGGACGCTGGCCGGCTTGGCGGCAACGTCCATGGTCTCGCCCGGACGAAAGGGGTTGGGTACGCCCTTTTGCGCTTTGCGGGCGGGTTTCTTGACCGTCTTGATCTTCAATAGACCCGGTAGCGTAAAGTTACCGACGGCACCTTTCTTGACGTGGCGTTCAATGGCCACGGCCAATTCGTCGAAGACTGCGGCGACATCCTTCTTGGACACACCAGTATTTTCGGCGATTTCGCCGTAGAGCTGGGTTTTGGTCATCGCTGCTTGGCGGATCGCGGTTGTCTTAGCCATGTACATACCTCCCCAGGTATAAACAGTGAATAGGAAAATGAAAATCTAGCAGCATATGTGAACTCGCGCAAGACTTATATAGGGGCAAAAACAAGAAAAAGAGCTTTAATAGTAGGATCTATCGTCATTTGCTACGCGGCAAAAACGTTTACATCGCCCAAGGCCCCGCTGAGTTGGCTGGGTATGGAGTGTCGGCAATGGCGATGAGCGGCCAACCCCGAATCTGTGGCTCCAAGCTAGTCATTGCCAGGCAGAGCTTGAGGGTGCAGCCGGTGGTATGAAAGAATCGCAGCCGTGTATAAACACCCCGGGTGAGGAAAGCTGCGTCGCTGATCAGAAGCAGGAATAGGCCGATTGGAGTTCAATCAGTAGTGATGAATTACAAAGGGCACTCCTGGTTCGGCACAGGACGTTAAGGCTTGAGTTGTCTGAGCGCAGGGGTGAGTTCCTGGAGCTTGGCGCTCAATTGTGCTAAAGTGGAGGCGGCCTCTTGGATCTGCTGGCTATTGCCTATATCCTCGAGTGTCTGGCACAACTGTTGTGCCTGCTTTAATCCCATTGTGCCTACGGCACTCTTGAGACTATGGGCTTCCCGGGCCAAGTGCGCGAAATCACCTT
This sequence comes from uncultured Gemmatimonadaceae bacterium, assembly GCA_964520345.1. Lineage (GTDB taxonomy): Bacteria > Latescibacterota > UBA2968 > UBA8231 > UBA8231. Next base: position 11,843 of record CAZFMY010000064.1, read on the forward strand.
TAGTGATGGCTGTGTCCATTTCACTCAGGTAGTTCGGATAGTCGCTGAGGAAGACTTCTACCAGTTCGCTCAGCAATTCGCGGTCTCCGTCTACCTGCTCCAATAGGCTCTCGATGTTGATTTTGTTTTTTTCGATGTCGATTTCCTTTTGAGGTAGGATTGCCCAAGCCGCCGGTGTCCCGGTGCTTTGGGTACTGATCGCAGCTTCGATTGCAGCTGAGAGTTCGTCTAGGTTAATGGGTTTTGTGACATAGCCATCCATGCCAGCGCTCAGCGCGTGCTGGCGATTTTTTTCCATAGCGTGGGCGGTCAGACCGATAATCGGTAGATGGTCGCTTGTTGTCTCCTCCCTTGCACGGATGCGCTGTGTGGCCTCCAACCCGTCGATTGTCGGTATCTGCAAGTCCATCAGTACCAAGTCGAAATCAGCTTCCTGGATTCGGTTGAGAGCCAGTTGTCCGTCGTTGGCTATTTCGACCGTGTGGCCCCATTTTTCCAAGAGGGCTTTGGTGAAGTACTGGTTGGAGGCATTGTCTTCGACCAAGAGAATCCAGAGCGGTGAGTGAGCAGGGCCGAGATTTGACGACGAGGACGATTTTTCGACCTTTTTTTCCATCGCTTGGGTCAGTGCACTGAGGAGGCTTTCCTGAGTGAAGGGTTTGTGCAGGAAATTATAAATTTCCAGATCCCGACAGCGCTGGAGGAGATCTGTCGTGTCCAGTGTTGGGAGCATGATTATTAGGGAGGTTTCAAGATTGGGATTAGCTTGAACTTGTCTGGCCAATTCTACTCCATCCATTTCGGTCATTAAGGGATCGAGAAGAAAAAGCGGGTAGGGGGTGTTGGCCTCCTGGGCTGATTCGAGAGCGTGGATCGCGTTCTGTCCATCGATATTGGTCGTTGGTTTCATCTGCCAGGTGCGGACGATTTCGTCGAGCATCCGGCGATCGCTCGAATTCTCGTCGATGATAAGCACACGGATATCTGCAAGACCCTTGGTTTTTGTCCATTCCGCTTCAGTTGCAGTGTCGATATCTAATCGGATGGATACGGTAAAAGTACTGCCCTGCCCTTCGACGCTTTCGACTGCTATGAGACCGCCCATCATTTTGACGAAGTGGGACGAGATCGAGAGTCCCAGTCCGGTGCCGCCGAAGTGGCGGGTCGTCGAAGAATCGGCCTGGGTAAAAGCCTCGAAGATGATCTGTTGCTTGTCGGGGGGGATACCAATTCCGGTATCGCGCACGGTTATGTGTAGTTCCTGCTGCCCATCGCTTGTAGGCGTGCCCGTTACGCAGACATTTATTCCTCCTTGCTCGGTAAATTTAACAGCGTTGTTGAGCAGGGAGAGCAGCACCTGCCGTAAGCGTAGGGGGTCGCCGATGAGGCGGTCGGTCACCTGCGGTTCGATACTGAACGTTAGCTCTAGTGATTTTTGACGGGTTTTCTCTGAGATGACTTGCGAAACGCTTTCGAGCGTCTGACGCAGCGAGAAGGCGATCGAGCTTAGCTCCAATTCGCCGGTTTCGGCCTTGGATAGATCGAGGATGTCATTGAGGATATCGAGGAGCGACCCAGCCGCATGCCTTACCGAGTCGAGATAGGCGCGTTGGTCGATGTCGAGTTCGGTATCGACCATCAATTCGCTCATACCGATAATGGTGTTCATCGGAGTGCGGATCTCATGGCTTATATTGGCCAGGAATTCGGATTTGACTTGATAGGCCACCTCTATTTGTTCCATCCGCTGTCCGAGTTCATCAGACGTGCGATGGAGTCTGGCCAAATCCATTGAGCGGCGATAGCTTAGAGAGAGCAGAGTGCAGATTTCCTGCATGAATTCGATCAGTGCAGTATTGCGCCCAACCTGTGTCCCTTCGAGCGCGATGCAGACCGTTCCATGGGAAAAGGGTACGTCGATGATCACTGGGAGTTGATGGGGACGATTGGTGGTCATTAAAGGCTCTTCGACGGAGATGGTGCTTCCATAGCGCTCCCAGATTTCCTTTTTGCGCCAGTGTTGGACAAGTTCCTGGTTCTCTGTAGAGTCGAGAGATGAATCGACTCTGTCGTAGTTTCCTGCAATGAACTCGTGGGCTTTGAGTACGCCCTCGCTCTCATCGATAAGGTATACACATACGCTGGCAAATTTGAGGTCTAGATCGGCAAATGCCTGGGCAATGGTCTGGATGATTTTACCGAAATCTCCGACCTGCTCCATTTCGAGAAACGCTTGATTTACGCGCCTAGTCACCTGCGTTTGCTGATGGCTATGGGTGCGTTTGACCACGTCGAGATAGTTTGATATAGCGAAAAGGTCGGTAAAGCGCTGGATGAGGCGGATGGCATTGGGGCTGAAATTGTCCAAGTTCGATGAGCTGAAGCCCATTGAACCGCCGGAAGACAAGGGGATCTCAAGCAGACATTTAAGGCGATTACTGAGATCTGATTTTTTCAGCGCTTCGCCACTAATAACCGTGGGTTGGCCGTTTTGCCAAACTTCTCTGACCCATGGATACCTGGTGATTGAAATGTATTCGCTGTCGATGTACTGAATTCCGTGAAACTGCTGGGAGTCGATGAAGAAGTCCGGGTCCGGGGTCGGTATCTGCATGGAGATACTGTCGATGGGCAGGCCCAGCAAAGCCAGTTCACGAGCGAGTTCGACTTCGATGATGTATTTGAAATTTGCGGGTCGGTGGACGGCGATCAGCTGGCGGGCGATGCGGGTCACCGCGGCATCGATATCGCGGCTTTGCGGTTCGGGTTGTATGGTGATGGCCTGCCAGATACCGACGATGCGGTCGGCCGTGCCGTTTGTTGACGGGATGAGTCGTCCGGCATCGCGGAGCCATATGAAATCCCCGGTGATTTTCTGCCAGCGATACTCGCAGTAATAGGCTCCCTCTGTACCCAGGGAGCCGAGAGTTTTCAAAACTCGTTCCTGATCGGTGTGGTGGGTGCGGTTGATCCAGAGTTCGCGATCGCGGACGAATTGATTGACGGTGTATCCCGTCAACTGCACGACGTCTTCATCTACCTTGTCGATGATCCACGGATCTTCCAGATGTCGGGAATAGGTAACAGTTTCAAGTGTCTCGTCGAGGAGGGCAAGGGCCTGACGGATGGTTTCTTGACTCATAGTAATGGTGATGCGCGGATCAAAGAAAGGCCTAGCCCAATGCGGGCCTGGCATTCGCCGCTGCAATTTGTCGTGGTTGAAAATCTCGGTGGGTGATTTCTCGGCTCGCCTACCATCTCCGAACTACTTCCCTGCTCTTTTATCAACGCAGCCTATTGAATATATATAGTGAATTGCTCTTGATACAACTACAATCAAACGATTTTGCCAATTTTTTAAAAACTCCGATATTATCATTTGAAGTTGGCAGGGTTGTATCTGGTCAGGTTATTGCGGCTTGCTGCGCTTGGCAGATCCAGACAAGGGCTGTCTTTTTAGAGTTTTTTCCTCTAATGGCTCATTTTCTAAGGTGCATCTCGACGACAGGTTGACGACGCAATAACCCTATGGGCTATCGCGTCCAAATTGTGCTGCGTTGTTTTGGGTGATCTATTGAATACAGGCGGGTTTATGACCATCAAGGAAGAATTAGAAAAACGCATTTCCGCTGCTCTACACGAGGTTGGGGCTCCGGCTGATTCTCCTGCTCTGGTCGGTCCGGCTACCCGGCCCGAATTTGGTGATTATCAGGCTAATGGGGTAATGGCTGCAGCCAAAAAACTGAAGATCAACCCCCGTGAATTAGCGGCCAAGGTAGTGGCGGAACTCGATTTAGCGGAGATGGCCGAATCGGTCGATATTGCGGGTCCGGGTTTTATCAACATCACCCTGAAAGGAGCATGGTTGTCCGAGCGATTAGTCCGGATGCTCGCCGACCCGCGTCTGGGAGTGCCCGGTGTCGCCAAGCCGCAAAAGATTGTGATCGACTACTCTCATCCCAATTTGGCCAAGGAGATGCACGTTGGCCATTTGCGTAGTACGATCATTGGTGATGCTATTGCTCGAGTTCTGGAATTTTTGGGGCACGAAGTCATCCGCCATAATCACGTGGGCGATTGGGGTACGCAGTTTGGGATGCTCATTGCCTATATGGATCAGCAAGGGGAGAGCGATATAGCTGCCGAACTCGCTGATTTAGAGGGCTTCTACCAAGCGGCGCGCAAGCGCTTCGACAGCGATGACGAATTTGCCGACCTGGCGCGCGAGTACGTGGTCAAGCTGCAGGAAGGCGATGCCGATGTGCGCGTGGTGTGGCAACGTTTTATTGCAGAGTCGCTCAGTCACTGCGAGGCGGTCTACGATCGCTTGGGGGTTACGCTCACGCGGAACGATGTCCGGGCGGAAAGCGCCTACAACGACGCTTTGCCTCTGGTGCTTGACGATCTGCGGGAACAGGAGCTGCTGGCAGAATCCCGAGGGGCCCAGTGCGTTTTCCTAGAGGAGTTCAAGACCAAGGATGGCGAGGTCTTACCGGTGATCGTGCAAAAGTCAGATGGGGGCTATCTCTACGCGACTACTGATCTTGCCGCGGTGCGTTACCGTGTTGGAGAACTTGGGGCTGAACGAGTCCTGTATATTGTCGATGCGCGGCAGTCTCTTCATTTGCGACAGGTTTTCGCCGTGGCGAGGGCAGTTGGTTATGCGCCAGATGAGGTGCCACTTGAGCATTATCCGTTCGGCACCATGCTCGGCGAGGACCACAAACCGTTTAAGACTCGGGCGGGCGGTACGGTCAAACTGATGGAGTTGCTGGAGGGAGCAGAAGATCGAGCCTTTGCCTTGGTTGGCGAGAAGAGCCCGGATCTGCCTGAGGAACAACGACGCGAAATTGCCCGGGTCGTTGGCATCGGCAGTGTTAAGTACGCCGATCTCTCGCTTAATCGCACCACCGATTACGTTTTCAGTTGGGACAATATGTTGGCGCTCGATGGCAATACCGCGCCCTATCTACAATACTCCTACGCGCGTGTAAAGAGCATGTTTCGCCGCGCCGAGATCGATGAGGACGCGCTGAGCGGAGACATCAACCTCGGTGAAAAGGCGGAGCAGGTTTTGGGTGCCAAGCTGCTGCAGTTTGCCGAGGTCGTCGAGGTCGTGGCCCGTGAAGGCTATCCCAACCTTCTATGCAACTATCTCTATGAATTGGCGGACTCCTTTATGAAGTTTTACGAAAGTTGTCCGGTTTTGAGCGCAGACGAACCTTTGCGATCGAGCCGGTTACAAGTGGCGCTATTGACGGCACGCACCATACAACAGGGTCTGAATTTACTCGGGATTGAGACCGTCGAACGGATGTGAGGTCAGCTAGATGGCGATGTCGAAAAAACTCCGCTGCGACACCTGTGGTTCCGAAGTTGACAACCTGCGTCGCGATGTAGTCGATGCCGATTACAACGCGCTCAACAAACCTGCGCTATGGAACTGCGACCAGTGCTATGAGGAAAAGCGGGCTCGGCGGCAGCGCGAACAGCGGGTTCAGTAATGCAGGAAGTACCGGTATTCCTGACGGGTTTTATGGGGGTGGGAAAAAGCAAGGTCGGGTTTATTCTGGCACAGCATTTGGGGCGCTTCTTCTTCGATACCGACCAGATGGTTGAGTCGCGCGCCAAGAAGTCGATAGCGGCGATTTTTGCCAACGAAGGCGAGGAATATTTCCGTCAACTTGAGCATGAATGCGTGTGTGAGACCAGCAGGCGTTCGGATGTGGTGGTGGCTTTGGGGGGAGGGGCGATCACTCGCGAAAACAATGTCGAAGTCGTGCGCAGTGCCGGGGTTTTGGTTTGTCTGGAGGCCGATCTCGAAACTATTTTCGCCCGCGTTGACCGGCGTGACGATAGGCCTTTGCTTTCGGGATTGGGGCCTGAGGAAAAGCGCGCGAAGATAGGGAGTATGCTTCAGGCCCGCGCGCCTTTTTACGACCAGGCTCATATCAAGCTGAGTACCAGCGAGATGCAGACCCCCGAGGATACGGCCCGACAACTCATCAAATTGCTGGAGCGTTGGAATGCACCGAATTGACCTTGCTCTCACAGAAGCCACCTATCCCATTTTCGTTGGCCACGACATTCTTGGCGAGCTAGGTGGCCATTGCCGCGACTTGTCGTTGGGGCGGCAGATGGCGCTAATTACCGACGAATCGGTAGCCGAGCATTATCTCCAGCCGGTCGCTGAGAGCTTGCGTTCCGCTGGGTTTCAAGTGCTGGAAGTGGTCTATGCCGGAGGTGAAGAGTCGAAGAACCTGCTGGAGGTCGAGGGGATTTTCGCGCAGATGATCAAAGCCGAGTTCGATCGCGGTACCTGGATCGCTGCATTGGGAGGTGGTGTGGTCGGCGACATGGCGGGTTTTGTCGCTGCTACGTATTTGCGTGGTGTGCCTTATGTCCAGGTGCCGACCACCATTGTCGCACAGGTCGACTCGAGCATTGGCGGCAAGACCGGGGTCAATCACGCACTGGGTAAGAATCTGATCGGCGCTTTTCACCAGCCGCATTTGGTTTTTATCGATACTAGTGCACTGCGCTCATTACCTCGGCGCGAGCTGGTCTCGGGGATGGCCGAGGTGGTCAAGCACGCGCTGATTCGCGATGAGGAGCTCTTCGCCTTTTTGGAGGATCGGCTCGAGGAGGTGGTGGCGATGGAGTTGGATCCGGAGACTCTGGACTGGCTTATCGCACGCAATGTCGGTATTAAGGCCGAAGTCGTGACCGCCGACGAGAAGGAAGGTGGGGTGCGGGCGATCCTCAACTATGGTCATACCATTGGGCACGCGATCGAGTCGGCTACCGAATATGGGCGCTACAAGCACGGAGAAGCAGTGATTTTGGGGTTGATCGGTGCAGGGGAGATCGCGCGTCGCGAGGAGTTATGGCCTGAGCAGGAGCGGCGGCGGCAGGATGCGTTGTTGGAACGTTTGGGAGTGCCCGGGGGTTTGGCGTCGGTGGCAACGGAGCGAATTCTGGCGCGGACCAAAACGGATAAGAAGCGGGTTAACGGAAAGTCGCGGTTGATCTTAGGGCGGCGGATTGGAGAGGTGGAAATTGTGGAAGGAGTGGGAGACGAGACCGTGAGGTCGGGGATCGAGTATGTACAGCAGCGGTATTGAAGAGGGTCCTGCCGGTGTTTCTATTTGCCTGAGCGGCCAGGGTATTTGCCTTAGTTGAACGCAAGGACGAGCCATCAATAGATGAATGAAAAAAAATCAGACAAGGTCCATCTGGTCAGCCTGGGATGTCCAAAGAACACGGTGGATTCGGAGCGGATGTTGGGGCTTTTGCAGGGCAACGATTACCAGTTGACGGACGTGCCGCAAGAGGCGGATGTGGTGGTAGTCAATACCTGTGGCTTCATCGGGCCGGCCAAAGAGGAGTCGATCGACGCAATTATGGACGCGCATCGGCTCAAGCAAGAGGGCAAGTGCAAGGGGGTCATTGTCACCGGCTGTTTATCGACCCGCTACTACGAGGACTTAGAGCGAGAACTCGTAGAGGCCGATCAACTTTTAACGATCGCAGACGAGGTCGATATTGTCCGCCACGTCGATGGGATCCTGGGCGTAGAGCGGCCCGAATATCTGGCCACTTCCCCGCGGACTTCGCTGACCCCCGGTCACTGGTCTTATCTGCGGATTTCAGATGGTTGCGATCATCAGTGTGCTTTTTGCGCCATCCCTGCGATCCGCGGGCGGCACAAGAGCGAACCGATAGAGCAACTAGTGGCGGAAGCCGAGCGGCTGGCAGCTGGGGGAGTGCGGGAACTGGTTCTGGTCGCACAGGATTCGGTGCGTTATGGAGCTGATCTTTACGGCAAGCCGCAGCTGGTGCGCCTTTTGCAAGCGCTGGCCGAGGTCGAGGGTATAGAGTGGATGCGGTTGATGTATACCTATCCGGCATTCTGGACCGCAGAGATGATCGATTTCTACGCCGAGTGCGAGAAGATGTGCAATTATATCGATATGCCGCTGCAGCATATCGCCGATCCAGTGCTCAAGCGCATGAAACGAGCGACGACCCGCAAAAAGACGATTGACCTTTTGGCCCGGCTCAGGGACCGCCTGCCGGGAGTGGGATTGCGTTCGACTTTTATCCTCGGTTTCCCCGGTGAGACCGAGGCAGAGTTCGAGGAGTTGCTCGAATTCATTGCAGAGACGCGTTTCGACTATGTATCGGGTTTCCTCTACTCGCCCGAGGAAGGTACCGCTGCCTATGCGCTTGGCGATGAGATCGACGAGGCGACCAAGGAAGCTCGTTACAGTCGTTTGACGCAATTACAGGAGCGGATTGCCACTGAGTTCAACGACGCATTGATCGGTACCAGGCAGATGGTTCTGGTTGATGCACAAGATGGGGAGATCTACTACGCGCGGATGGAGCGCGACGCACCCGAGATCGATGGTCAGGTCATCATCGACGAAGGTCGGGCCGAGGTAGGGGCCTTCGCCGAGGTGGAGATCACGGCGTCCATGCCCTATCAACTCAGTGGCCGGGTGGTGGGAAAGTCGCGCTAAAGATGGCGATTCCAAAGAAAAAACCGCTCCACATCGCGCTGGACCGCAGTGCTGGCGAGTTGGTCATCTCCTGGCGGGATGGTAGCGAGAGCCGATATGGGTTGGAGGGGTTACGGCGTGCGTGTCCCTGTGCACAATGTAGGGAAACACATGGACCCGGTGAAACGGGCGGTTTGGCGATCTTATCTGCGGAGGCGGTTTCAGCTACGGCCGAAGCTCGGGGATTCACCCATGTCGGTCGCTACGGGATTCGGATTGAGTGGGCGGATGGACACGACCACGGGATCTATGCGTTTGAGTTTTTTCGCGATCTGGACGACGGTGGGTGAGAGCCGGGATCTTGGTCGGGTGAAACGCGGATTTTCATGTGGTCTGAAGCTTTTTCGTATCTCGGGGTGCGCGGGCGATCCACAGTTCCAAAACCAGAAGACAGAGGGATAGGATCAGGCATTCGCGCCAGAGTTCGCGACCGTAGCGATTGCCCAGGACAGCGAGGCGGAGATCTTCGCCGGGGGTCAGGAAGTGGAGGTCGGCAGGGGCGAGAATTCGGCGTATTCGTTCGGGGTCTACGGGCGTGAGGTCGGATTCGTTGGTGTCTAGGTTTACCGCGAAGAGATCAATGTGGTCACCTTCGCTATAGAGGTGCCAGATGCCTGCTTCGCTGACCTGGGGAATCTTCCACAGATACTGGCCACCAACGCGTTCAGGTTCGAGGCGCAGGCGTTCGCCCGACGGCGTTTCGGCATCTACTAGAGCCTCGATGCCCAGATTGTTCAGCCGACGGTAGACCGTATCTCCGACCTGGTAGGTAGCACGCCGATTGGGCGCTAGACTCAATTCGCGTACCAGGCGGTGGAGGAGTGGGGCGAAAAGCCCTCGCAGGTGCAGGTCGTTCGATTCCGGATCAAGGGGGAATCCGGACAGGGCGACACGTCCCCGGTCTGTCCAGGTCAGGGCCATGGCGATCTGGCCGTCGGTGAAGCGGGCCAGGGGCAGGATTTCGGGTGCAGCGGTCATGGCAAAAGTGGTGTAGAAGCGGGGTTGATCGGGTTTCTGGTCGGAGAAGAGGCGTTTGAAGAGCGGGTGGTGTGGCGCTTTGGGGTCGAGGAACCGGTAGGTTTCGGTATTGTCGGGCGAGCCGATCAGGTTCTTGAAACGGATTGGTGTCAGGCCGGGTAGGAACTCGCGGTTGTAGTACTTGAGATCGATCCGCGGATTCGGGAATATTACCAGGCCACCGCCGTTGGCGACGAACTTGCCCAGAAGTGCCTTTTGCGCTGTGCCTAACCGTTTCAGGTTGCAGAGCGCGATCACGTCCACGTCTGCGATGGTATCGGCGTTGAGGTCGGCTAAGAGGCTGCTGCGGATTTCGAGGGTCGGGTCGAAATGCGCTGCTGCTCCCAACGCCCGACGCGGATAATAGGTGTCGTCGGGGTGGTCGCCCAATAGGAGTGTGGTTATGGCTGTGGGGAGGTCGATGGTAAAGTAGCGACGGTTGTCGAGTGCGAGTGCATCGTCCTCGAGTACGACATGCCCACTGAGTCGCCCGGTGCCCCGTGGTGAGAAGCTAAACTCAGCCAGTACCGAGCCTTCTGCGCTCAGGTCGATTCGCTGACGGCGGAGACGCTCGCCAGCGACGAAGAGATCGAGGGTGGCGTCTTTGAGCGGGGTGGTGCCGCTCTGCGCGATCTCGATTTGAAGGGTGGCCTTGTTAGTGGCGGAGAGCATCCAGCTATCAGTCTCGGCTTTTTTGACGTAGGCGTTGGGCCTGGTCGGGATTTCGGGAGTGGCGATATAGATGCGGATACCGGCCAAGGATGGCCCCATATTTTCGAGTTGGTCCCAGTTGTGTCGGGACAAATCAGTGCAGAGGAAAAGCTCGTGATCGAGTTCGGGTTCCTGGCTCAGGTGTTGGGCTGCTGAATGGAGGGCAGTGCGTAGATCGGTCGCTTCCTGATTCGGTGTGAGTTCGGCAGTGCGTCCGGCCAGGTATTCGAGGTCGCCTTGCACAGGGAGTTGGGGACGTTTGGCGAAGGGTTGGATGGTCACGCGGTCGCGCGGAGCAAAAACGTTCAGTAAATCGAGGACCTGGGCCTGGAGTTGGGAGAAGAGTGGTCCGGAGGCCAGGCGGTAACGGGTGCTGTAGGACAGGTCGACAAGCACGTGGGCGGCAACGGGATGCGCGCCTTCGCCCCAGCCTGCGCCCGACTGATAGGTCGGACGGGCGAAGGCGCAGACGATGAGTGCGATGATCAGTGTGCGCAGTGCCAGAATCAACCATTGGCGCATCTGAATCCGCCGCATGCGATTTTGGTGCAGTTGGCGCAGAAAGGCGAGGTCGCTGAAGGGGTGGGGACGGCTGTGGCCGCGGTGCAGCAGGTGAATGGCCAGAGGCAGAGCCGCCGCCACTAGGCCTACGAGGACAGCGGGGTTGAGAAACTGCAAGACGTGGGTGGAATATTAGTTAGCGGAAGGGGTGTTGCTTTCTTCGGTCTCAATAATACCGATGACTGCTGTCGAGGATTCGGCGGCAATGAGCTTCTTTTTGAACTCGTCGTTTTTGAGTAGGCGCGAGATTCGCGCCAGGGCCTTTATATGGGGGCCAGAGACGTTGGCCGGGGAAACCAGCAGAAAGAATACGTAGGCCGGTTCGCCGTCGAGGGCTTCGAAGTCGACTCCTCGTCGTTGAGTGCCCAGGGCTGCGATCAATTGCTCCACGGAATCGGACTTGCCGTGGGGTATGGCAATCCCATCGCCGATACCTGTACTCATGATCTTCTCGCGCTCAAGCACTGCTTGCAATACTTTGTCGCGGTCGGTGATAGCGTCGCTGTTGGCGAGCGAGTCGACCAGTTCGGCGATGATCTCCTCTTTGGTCTCTCCCTTGAGATCGACGATAGTAGAATCGGGTGATAATATATCCAAGAGGGTCATCTCTATTTCTCCGCAGCACAGGTGTGATGCTGAAAAATAAGCTATCCCTGTTATATTAGTCAACCTCCGATATGCGTTAAGTGTTACCGGTTCCACCTTGTTCCGGGTGGCACAGAGTTTTTGGTTGACGCGATTGGGGGGTTCCGTACATTTCGGAACGGTTTATAGGAGCACTGTGGTATTGTGTTGCGCGGAAGTCCTAAAGGAATTTGTACACTCTCCGATACACTATCTAAGACCAATACACTTCGGAGGGGAAAATGCCGCACTCCGCACTTTATACCGACAGGCTCATGTCAGACCGGAGCACCACGCTTTTTCGGGCTGTGCATGCGTGCGAGTTGGGACTAGAAGAATACGCGCAGCTGGTTGAGGAAATGCTGGATCCGGATATGGCTTTTTTTCTCAAGAATTCGTACCGATCCCTGGCCTTTACCGAGGGAAGCGACTGAACGGCTAAGTCGCCGCGCCCCCATCGTCCGGGATCTCCCTCGTTTCGCGGAGGGCCACAACGGGGACGTCGCGCACCGCATTCTGCATCGCCTACCACTATCCACCGATCCAGTCGGCAGGGATTGAGCGCACGCGCCACTTTCTGCGCTACCTGTCCGATTTTGGCTATGGCCACCGGGTTTTAACTACCTCGGCCTTCGGGGGCTGTGAAGAGGAAAGTGTCCTGCGTGCCTGGGAGCCGCTGGCGGCTTATCGCTGGATCTTCAACAAAGAAGCTCGGAGTGGCCAGGCTCTCTCGACACTGCGCACTCGCCCCGGTTTGCTCCGCAGGCTGGGGCGCATGTGCTTGGTACCCGATGTGCAGCTGAGCTGGGTGCCTTTCGCACTCTGGCGTGCCTTTCGCGCTATGGGTCGTGAAAAATTCGACCTGCTCTATTCGAGTTATCCTCCCGCCAGTGCCCATTTACTGGGTCTTCTGCTCAAAGAACGGACCGGATTACCCTGGGTTGCAGATTTCCGCGACTCCTGGGTTTACGACCCCCTCGACCCGTCACTGCTCGAAACCCCGTATAGGCGGGAGTTCGAAGCCCGGCTCGAAGAAGCTACACTCCATTTGGCCGATGCGGTAGTGGTTGCAACCGAAGGCGTTGCTGATTATCTGCGGGAGACCTACCCCGAAGCGACGGCCCGAATCCATGTTGTAACCAATGGTTTCGAACCCGAGGATTTCCCCCACTCGGTTCCGCCGCCAAGAGGTGAAGTCCTGCAGATCGCGCATACGGGATCTTTCTCCATCAGCCATCCTCAGCGCACGCCACAGCCACTTTTCGCGGCATTAGAAGCCTTGCTGGCCGATGAACCCTCCTGGTCCGAGCGGTTGCGTCTAAACCTGATCGGACTGCTTAGTCCCGAGGAGGAGCACGCCGCGCGGGGTCTGGTCGAAGCAGGGCTGATTCGTCTCCACGGGGTCGAGGAACGCTCTGCCGCGCTAGCCCACCAGCAGCGCGCACACGTTTTGCTCTTGATTGACCACGTGAGGCCCTGGCCTGCGACTAATGTACCCGGCAAACTCTACGAGTATTTAGCTGCCGCGCGACCGGTGTTGGCGCTGGGTGGGGAGGGTATGGTGCAGCGGATGGTGCGCGAGTTGGATTTGGGTTTCTTCGCGCAAGCTGATGATCCGGTCGCAATTCGCAGCACTCTGGAAGAGCTCTACGCTCTTTTCCGCCGGGACGGACTCCGCACACGGCTCTGTCCTCAGGTTTTGCGCCGTTACCATCGGCGCGAACTTACTCGCGAGCTTGCGCAGATCTTCGATCGTTTGGTGCAGCAATGATCCATCGAGTTCTGACAGGTCCCTGGCTGCTTTTTGCCGGGGCGTTCCTCGTACGCATCGTTTATGTGCTCCTGGACTACCCGGTTCCCCGACAGGACACCGCCGATTATGATGAGCTAGCCCTCAATCTTCTGGCCGGGGAGGGGTTCGTATCCCGCACCAATTGGTTCGGTTATGAGATGCGTTCCTGGCGTCCCCCGCTCTATCCATTTTTTCTAGCTCTGGTCTACTGGGTTGGGGGCTACAGCCACCTGGCGGTCAAGATCGTCCAATCGTTGGTCGGTGCAGGTACGGTAGTTCTTGTCTGGGCCTTGGTCCGCGGATTGAAGCGAGAGGCCGCGCCGATCGCTGGGTACCTGGCGATGGTTTACGGACCCCTGGTGGCCGTGTGCGCTGAAATAATGAGCGAGACGCTCTTTTGTTTTTGGATTGTGTTGGTCGGATGGTTGTTCGTCGTGGCCGACGGGCGCAGAAACTACCTGCTGCTGGCCGGGGTGGCTGTGGGGTTGGCGGCCCTGACCAGACCGGTGGGATTGCTCTGGATCCCAGCATTGGCGCTGGTCGCTGTCTGGCGCTTGCGAGGTGAGGGTGTTCGGCGGGTCTTGTGGGTAGGTGCCGCTCTTTTTGTTGTGCTTTTGCCATGGGGGGTGCGAAATTGGCAGGTTCATGGGGTCTGGGTACCTGTTTCGACCCACGGAGGTTTTATCCTTGCTCGGAGCAATGCCTTCGATCCGGATTGGCGTCAGGAGCGCGGTTGGGGAATTTCCGAGTCCTTTTTCCGCCGCCTACCTTCAGAAATAGACCGGGATCGCTATTGGTACGCCCAGGGCGTGGCTTTTATCCAAGAGCATCCTGGTTATTATCTGCGTCTGGTCGGTGAGCGCTTCGTGCGATTATGGTATTTTTTCCGCCCCGATTATAACTTTTGGTTTATGGTTGTATTACCTTTATTTTTAATAGGTTTACGACATTATTGGCGAGTGGAAAATTTTGCGTATTTGAGCACTTTCATTCTCTTGTCTACATTCGTGTACTCTGCTATCCTCTACGGGTCAGTGCGATTTCGTCTGCCTCTCGAGCCTTTATTTATCGCTTTTGCGGCCGTATATCTCAGCGACGCAGTCCGAGACCGGGCTAGACAGCGCTTAATCACGGGTTTGGGTGCGGTGGTTTTTGGCAATCTTATCGTCTGGTGGCAGCAAGAATTCCTGCGCAACTCAGTTCTCTCTATCCTTAATTATCTCGAACTGCGATGAGTGTGCCCGTCCTTTCCATAATGGTAGTCAACTGGAATACCAGAGATCTCCTAGAAAACTGTCTAAGATCTATTTACGAAGATCCGGATTCTATCGATTGGGAGGTTGTAGTCGTAGATAATAACTCTGATGATGAGAGCTTGGCGATGGTGGAGCGGGACTTTCCTCAGGTCGTACAGGTTGCCAATCGCGAAAATATGGGTTTTGTCCAGGGTAATTATCTGGCGCTGGAAAATGCCAGAGGACGCTATTTGCTCTTGCTTAATACCGACACTGAAGTTGAGCAGGGGGCCCTGGGCCAATTGGTTGGTTTCTTGGAGATCAACGCGCAGGTGGGTGCCGTGGGGCCTAAACTCCTCAACCGCGATGGATCGCTCCAGTTTTCCTGTGGTATTTATCCTAGTTTGGGGACGGAGTTCATCAATAAAATGCTATTGCATAACTTATTCCCGTTCTTTAAATTAGGCCGCTGGGATCACGCTGATATTCGCAGGGTTGGTTGGGTCAGCGGAGCCTGTCTAATGATGCGCCGCGAGGTCGTCGAGAACGTGGGTTTCCTCGATCCAGGGTTGTATATGTTCTATGAGGATCTGGAGTGGTGCCTGAGGATTGGCAAGAACGGTTGGCAGACTTTTTATTATCCATCCAGTCGCGTTTTGCACCTTGGAGGGCAGAGTACGCAGCAAAATTTGGCCGAAATGCTCGTCATCAGTCAGCGGAGTCTGTTTTATCTCTTTAAGAAGCACTATGGCCGGACGCAACTAGCGGTGCTGCGCCTCTTGACTTTGGTGGAAATGGTTCTGCGAACATTGGCCTGGAGCTTTTTTTATATTCTCATTCCCTCCCGGCGTTCAGAAGGGCGGCAGCGTTTACACGCCTATCGGGAGATCGCAGCGAAGACCTTGTTGCAAAAATCCTATTGGGCGCCAGCCCAGGTCGACTCGCGATAGATATCGCACGGAGAAAATGAGTGTCAGATCCGATACAAATATTTAAGCCCTGGTACGGAGAAGCCGAGCACGAGGCTTTGCGGCATCCTTTTGCGACTGGTTGGCTGGGTTATGGCGAGAAGGCCAAGGAGTTTGAAGAGCGATTCGCCGAATATATCGGCGTTAAACATGCCATCGCGCTCCATTCCTGTACCGCAGCCTTGCACCTGGCCCTCTTGACTAGCGGTGCCGAGGGTGGCCAGGTGTTGACTACCCCGATGACCTTTGTCGCCTCCAATCACGCAATTCTGATGGCGGGCGGGCATCCTGTTTTCTGTGATATTGAGCAAGAGACTCTAAATATTGATCCCGCCGATGTCGAGCGGCGAATCACGCCGCAGACCCGAGTTTTGCTAGTTGTGCACTACGGCGGTCATCCCTGCGATATGGATGCTCTGCTCGAGATTGCTCAACGCCATAATCTCTTGCTCATCGAGGATGTGGCTCAGGCTTGCGGCGGTTCCTATCGGGGTCGTAAACTGGGCAGCTTAGGGCATATCGGTTGTTTCAGCTTCGAGTCCAAGAAGAACCTTTCTACCGGCGATGGGGGTATGCTGGTTACCGACGACGATGTGGTGGCGGAACGGGTGCGACGTTTGCGCTGGCTGGGGATCTCGAGCGACACCTGGGCTCGCTTTAATAACGGGCACCAGGGGCACGCCTGGGAATACGAGGTCGAAGAGCTTGGCTACAAGTATTGCATGAACGATATCGCTGCGGCATTGGGGTTGGTGCAATTGGAAAAACTCGACAGAGGCAACGAGCTGCGCCGGCAGCTAGTGCAGCGCTACCACCAAGCTTTTGCCGACCTAGATGGAGTCGAGCCTCTGGCCATCAGGTCCTATGGCGAGAGTGCGTGCTATAGCATGGTCGTCCAACTCGACGAGCGTGATGCACTGAGTGATTTTCTCCAGAGTTGCGATATCCAATCGGCGGTTCACTTTCGTCCCAATCATCTCTATCCAGTATATGCGTCCTACCGCCCCGCCCGGTTGCCGGTTGTCGAGGCGGTATGGCAGCGGATTCTGACTCTGCCACTCTACCCACAGATGGAGGCGGCGGTCCAGGATCGGGTCATCGACAGCGTCAGGCGTTTCGCCGCGGGGGCACGGCTTTCTTGTGCCCCCCAGCATGCTCTTGGCGGATGAGCGACGAGTCTGAGCGAGGGTGCGGATTCTCTTTGTGACTCAGTATGGCGTTTTGGCGGCCAGCAGCCGGACGCGCGTTTTCCAGTATCTGCCTTATCTCAAAGAGCTTGGCGCCGAGTGTCGGGTACTTACGGTCCTGCCCGATATCACTGGCTCGCAGCTGCTGGTGACCTCGCAGTCCTGGCGTAAGCTGCTCTATTACGTCTGGGCTTCCTGGCGCACGTTCTTTTGCGGGCTAGGTGCTTTTTGGATCGCGAGAAAAAGCGATCTGGTGCTGATCCAAAAGGTGATCCTGCCTGCGCCGCTACGCTGGCTTTTCACTCATTGTCCAACTCCGCTGGTCTATGATTTTGACGATGCGATTTTTACTACTGAGGTCCGCCGACAAAACTGGCTGGCGTCTTGGAAAGAGCGCCGCAATTCTATCGGTGTGCCGGCGATGTTGCGGCTTTGCTCTCTGGCTCTACTCGAAAATGACTATACCGCTTCTTTCGCTGCTCGCCACTGTCCTCGCACGGCCCAGATTACCGGCCCGATCGACACCGACCACTATTGTCCTGGTCCGCTAAAGCATCGCCGGGAAGTGGTCCTGGGCTGGATCGGCAGCGCCAGTACCTCGACCTACCTTGACCTCGTTCGCGAGCCGCTTAAAGAGTTGGCCCGGCGCTTGCCCCAGGTGCGGCTCTGCGTCGTCGGGGCTGAGCAGATCGAGGTGCAGGGTATTGCAACCGAGGCTAAGCCTTGGAAGATCGAGAGTGAAGTGGAAGATTTGCAGAACTTCGATATTGGTCTGATGCCGATGCCCGATGATCCCTGGACTCGCGGTAAAGGAGGTTACAAACTCCTCCAGTACATGGCCGTTGGGCTGCCGGTCTTGACCAGCCCAGTAGGTATCAATCAGCAGATTGTCGAAGATGGCTGCCAGGGGTTCTGGGCCCGGACGCCGGAGGAGTGGTTGGCGCGATTGGAAGAGCTGGTGATAGATGGGGAGTTGCGACGCCGGATGGGCCGGGAGGGCCGCCGCAGAGTTGAAGCAGTCTATGCGTTAAAGGTTCAGCAGATCCGTCTGGGACAGCTTTTCCAAGATTTGATCGAGGGCGCCGAATGACTCAGGTTCTCAATGCCTTTACTGTTGATCTGGAGGATTGGTATCAGGGCTTGGAGATCGGTCCCGAAGATTGGAGCGGGTATGCGGATCGCCTGCGTATTGGCAGCGAACGCCTTTTGCAACTCCTTGATGATGCTTCGGTTAGGGCCACTTTTTTCGTTTTGGGCTGCGCGGCCGAGCGCGACCCCGACCTGATCCGACATATCCAGGATCAGGGACATGAGATAGGTACCCATGGCTATGCTCATCGTTTGGTCTACCAGCTGGAGCAGGAGGAGTTCCGACGGGATCTCGAGCGGTCGTTGGAAGTCCTCTCTGCGATCGTAGAGAGCCCGATTCGCGCTCACCGGGCGCCTTTTTTCTCGATTACCCGCCAATCCGAATGGGCCTTTGATGTACTGGCCGAATGTGGTATCGACTGCGACTCCAGTGTCTTTCCAGTGCGAAATTACCGCTATGGGATCGCCGATGCTCCGCGATGGCCCTACCAGGCTCGTCCGGGTCTGACCGAGTTCCCACTCGCGACCTACCGTTTAGGTCAGCGCAATATTCCCGTGGGTGGGGGTGCCTATTTTCGTATATTTCCTTATACTTTAACTCGGCGTGCCTTGCGGGCGATTAATGCCGAAGGGGGCGCGGCCGTATTTTATATTCACCCCTGGGAGCTTGATCCAGACCATCCGCGTATAAATCTGCCTCGGCGGATTGGTCTGACACACTACTGGAATCTGGCAGCGACTGAAAGGCGGCTCAAGCGCCTCTTGGGCGATTTTCGTTTCGCGCCCATGAGATGCATAATGGAGGCCGAAGACGGCATTAGTTGATGGAAGTTGCGATGAGCGACAGGGTGCGGGTTTATTTCGACGGGGCGGCTGATCGATTCGATTCGATATATCGGTCGAATAAGTCCTTCACCCAACGCCTGGTGGATTATTTCTTCCACGACGTGATGTACCGCCGCTACGAACTTACGCTCGAACTGTGCGGTAAGGACCTGACCGGTAAGCGGGTTCTCGACATCGGTTGTGGCTCCGGTCGCTATGCGATCGAAATGGCTCGGCGGGGTGCGGAGGTTGTGGGGCTGGATTTCGCTCCGGCGATGGTCGAGTTGGCCCGCAAACTCTCCGATGAGGCCGGGGTTGCTGAGCGTTGTAATTTTGAGCAGTGCGATTTTCTCAACTGGAGTGAGCCTCACTCATTTGATATTTGCATAGGGATCGGTTTTTTTGATTATATTCAGGAGCCGGAAGTCTTTCTACAACGGATTCATGCTCTCAATCCGTCGCGGGCGATTTTTAGCTTTCCCATTCGTTGGACCTTGCGCACCCCGACGCGCTGGGCACGTCTCAATTTAAATAATTGTCCGGTTTATTTTTATGGGAAGAACCAAATTACTGCTCTGATGAAGGGTGCGGGGTGGGACTACTGCAATATTGATACTCTGAGCCGGGACTATCTAACTCATATATCGGAATGAGCAAATGAGGGTTTGGGATTGAAAATATGAGAGTTTTGATTACAGGTGGGGGGGGATTTATCGGATCTCATTTGGCTGAGCGTCATCTTCAAATGGGTGATCAGGTCGATGTCGTAGACAACTTTGCTACGGGTAGTATCGACAATATAAAGGACTTGGAGGACGACCCGAACTTCACCTGTACTGTTGGCGATGTGCGCGATATAAAAACAATGGCTCCCCTGGTTGATCACTGCGATATGATCTACCATCTGGCCGCCGCCGTCGGTGTCGACTATATCATCGACAATTTTCTCCAGTCGCTAATGACCAATATTCGCGGTACCGAAGTTATCCTCGAATTGGCCAACGACAAGAAGAAGAAGGTCGTTCTTGCCTCGACCTCGGAGATCTACGGTAAGAAAAACGGCCATGTTCCCTTTCGCGAAGACAGCGACCGGATTCTGGGGCCAACTACGGTTGTTCGCTGGCATTACTCTACTTCCAAGGCTGTAGATGAGCTTTTTGCCCTGGCCTATTGGCGTGAGAAACGCCTGCCTTGTGTTATCTTTCGTCCCTTTAATGTGATCGGCCCCCGCCAGAGCGAGGCTGCTGGGGTTGTGCCCCGATTCGTCAAAAATGCGCTCCTGGGCAATCCTATTAGTATCTATGGCGATGGTGAGCAAAGTCGATGCTGGACGTATATCGACGATGCGCTGGACGGTTTGGTGGCATTGGCGATGAGCGATCAGGCGGTGGGCGAGATTTTCAATCTGGGTTCGCAGTTCGGATCGACGATCAAGGAATTGGCTGACAAGATAAAGCAGATGACCGATAGCGACTCGACGATCGAGACAATTCCCTATGACCAAGTTTGGAACAAGGGGGAATACGAAGATCTGATCTATCGGGTACCGGATCTAGCCAAGATTCGCGGTATTGTGGGTTATGATCCCAAGGTTAACCTCGATCAGGCATTGGCCAAGATCATCTCGTACTACGAGCGTTGATCTGCGTCGTAGCGACGGAAATCGAAAGGCGGCCCCGACTGGGTGCCGCTTTTTTTATTTTGTGCTAGTTGCCTGGAAGTGAATTGCTCTTTTCGTAGCGGTCGATGAAGACGAAAAAGTCATCGAAGTCGATCTGACCATCGCTGTTGAGATCGGCGGTGCTGTCCCATTCAGGGGTGTCGGCGACCGTGCCGAAAACATCGACGAGGCGGAAGAAATCGGTGAGGTCAATGGCGGTATCGCTGTTGAAGTCGCCTTCTTCGCGCAGTCCCAAATTCAGCGTTCGCTCGGCTCTGTGGTCATCGGGGTCGCGCACTATCAGGTGGATTTGTGCAATGCTGAAATCTTCGCTTGCGGTGATTCGTGCTGTTTGCGCGATCGGATCGTAACCGACGGTGATCGGATCTCCAGAGACTGGAGTGAAGGACCAGACGAGCTCCCGGTCCTCGTGGTCGGGGTCTGTAACTAGTGGGTTGAGTTCGATCAGAGTCGAAAAACCCGATGCGGCGTCCAGAGCCACGCCCTTTAGGGGTTGAATCTGCGGGGGGTAGCTCGGGCGCTGTACGTGAAGCTGGTAGTGCTGAGCGGTTGTCTCCTGACCGTCGTAGGCGTTCAATTCAATTTCGTGGATCCCCAAATCGTCCTCTTCTGGTGCCCAGGCGACGAGTCCAATCAGGGGATTGATGCGGATGCCGGGAGGCCCTTGGGCCACGGAGTAGATCAGGCTGTCTCCGTCGGCATCGGTGGCATCCAGCGCATAGATGTATAGCGAGTCAGTCCAGGCGACCTCCGGAGGTGTGGAAATAATGACGGGTGCGGCGTTGCCCTCAATGAGGTTTATCTGGAAGCGCTGTGTCTCTTGTTGCCCGCCGCCGCTGACCTTCAGCTCAATTTTCGCCAGGTTGAGGTCGGCATCAGTCGCAATCCAGGTGATCATGCCAGTCTGGTGGTCGATCCGCATACGCTGGGGACTCGTAACCAGGCTGAAGCTAAGCGGGAAATCGTTTTCGTTTGCGACTTGAGGTTGATAGGTATAGAGCTGGCCGCGCCGCGTCTGGGTTATAGGTTGGGATATGAAACGGATACTGGAGTCGGGGATAAAAACCCGAATCTGAAAGCGCTGGTGGCTGGTGGCATCGCCATCGCTAACGGCGAAGGCAATAGAGTATAGACCTGGCACCGGAGACTGCCATTTCACCTGGTGCCGGGTGTGGTCGAAGGCCACGCCTTGCGGACCGTCGATCAGACTGAAGGTCAAGGAATCGCTGTCGCTGTCGGTGGCCTCGAGCTGATAAATGAAGGGCAAATCGGCGGCGACGAGCGTATCTGGCGTCGAGATAATCCGCGGCGAGTCATTGCGCGGCTGTACCGTTATCGGCAATAGAGCATCGGATTTAAGGCCGGTTGGATCGGTCACGGTCAGTTTAGCCACCAACTCCCCCCAGTAGTCTTGGACCACAGGTGTCGCTACCAATTCGCCCTGCTCGACTTGGAGCTGGATCTGCGCTGAGTCGGTGGTGACCGAGAAGCGCAAGTCCTCAAAGTCTGAATCGTCATCGAAAACTAAAGGGCGCAGGTCGATTCGAGCACTCGGGCCGTCTTCTACCAGATTTAGCGGTGTGAGTGTATCGAGAAAATATGGGGTTTGAGATTGACGCACCGGTATTTCGAAAATCGCAGGTACTAGGCCGGATGCACCGGCGAAGACCAGGATCTTACCGGTACTTCCCGTCGATTGCAGTACCGCGCTCGCCTGTCCAGCTATGGCGAGCGCGAAGTTGGGGGCCAGGATTTCGCCTGGACCGCCGGAAACCGAAAAGCTGATAGCGGTGGTGGAGTCGTCACTTACTTTGTTGCCGTGGACATCCAATATCTCGGCATTCAGTTGCGACCGGGCCTCCAGGCCAGAGGGAAGGGCAGATGGCGTGGCGCTCAGTTGAATTTTTGCCGCCGGACCTGCCAGTAGGCGCAGTCGCGTCCGTCCTGGAACCAGGCCTGGGACTTCGGCCACAATCTCTACTTCCCCGGAGCGGATTGAAGAGCGGAGCTTGGTGCGGGCGTAACCCCTCTCTGCAACCGCTGTCAGTGGCCCGATGAGCTCTGCCTGGTTGCTATTGAGATTGAAGCGGATTTCAAGATCAGAGTCAACTACGATATTGCCGAGGCTATCGCGAATCACGGCCGAGATCTCGGAGGTAGATTGGCGGTCGGCTACGATGGCGCCGGGTTGGGCGACGAGATCGATGCGGTACGCTGCGGTCGCCGTCGATTGCAAAGCGATTTCCGCTGTCTCCAAACCTTCCGCTTCGGCTCGCACGGTCAGTGGACCGGATACCCCGGCTCCCCGTAATTCGACGCGAGCTAAACCGCTCTGAGCGGTCACCTCTTCGGCGTCGAGTGAACCGTGGCCCGTGATCAGGGAAAATCGCACTGGTGTTGTGTTGTCTCCATCGAGCAACTGTCCTTGGGAGTTGCGTAGAAAAGCGGTTAATTGCGTCGTGACTGAGCCATCGGCGGGTACTGTTTCGCGCGAGGCGATAAGACTTAGGAAGGGAGGTTGAGTGCTGATGACGGGTATGGAGAGTGATCCGGTGGCGGTGCCGACGCTGGCCTCGACTCGCAAAGACCCCGGCTCGGTGGCGATAATAACTATCCGGGTAGAGCCGCTGTCGGCCTCGATGGCGCTGGTATTAGAGGCGAAGGTACCCGGACCGGAAAGATCGAAGAGCACTTGGTCGTTATTTTGGTCTGCGAGGTTGCCATGGGAATCTCGCAGTTCGGCGAGGACTTCGACACGGTCGGTTTTGTCGAGGTGTACGGACAGGGGATTCGCACTGAGGTCGATGGTTGTGACTGGCCCGGCGCGCAGGTCGATGTCGAGGCTGTCGGCGCGCAATCCCGGAGCACTGACCTGAATACGGGCCGATCCAGTAGTGCCTCCTGCCCTGAGTCGGGTCGAAGCCTGGCCACTGTCGATGCGAACGGAAACCGGACCGTCGATAAAGGCTGGACCACTGAGCATCGCAAAGGTTACGCTCGTATTGAGGTCGTAGAGGATCGGACGATTCTGTGCGTCGATTATGGTGGCTTGCAGAGTTGTATGGGATACTTCGTCAGCCCTCAATTCAAGCTGCGTGGATTCGAGGAGAACGCGGTAGGGAGGCCCGGTCTCGCCGACCAGGTGCAGAGCGCTGACGAGCGGAGATCCAGTGACTGGTGCGCGCACATTGCTGGCCTGGGAGCTATGGACGACTAGATCCGGAGGATCTAGTCGTCCCTGGAGGGTCCAGCCCGTGGCCAGGGGCGTATGTGCGCTCCAGGTCACCAGGTACGAACGCATGGCGTACAGGGTATCGGCCAGCGCACCGAAGTGGGCGACAGAATCCTGAACGACTGCATTGGCCAAGTGCTCGTCGGCCAGGTCCAGCTGGCCGATGGTTCCGCTATCCCGCCACAGGTGGAATGAGTCGATGTCGGTCATCCGTATACCGGCACCAAGTGAGAGGTGCAGTGCAAGGGCTTCAAGCTCGAGTGCTTCGCCAGTGGGTGCGGTCTGGAAGGCAAAGAACGGAATCTGTTCGGGCACGGCATCGCGTTGGAAGGTCAGCTGATCCTCGATTTGTTTCCCGGGTGCTGATAGGGTCAGCGCGCCGGTCAATTCTATGGTCGGGCTACGCGCCGGCTCGAGACCTGGACTGGTGGCGAGCAATTGGAACCGGCCTGTCTGAGGGTAGATAACCGAATTGTAGCTCACCGTGCCTGCAATTGGGGCCAGGACCAGATCCGGTGTGGCGACCAGTTGTCCGGGTGCGGGAATCTCAGTATCGGGTAGGACGGCCACAAGTGTGACCAGGCTAGAAAATTCGGTGTCGCGCTGGCCGTCTTGGTGGCGGGCCTCGATCGCTAGGATGTCGCTCGTCAGTTCGCTGTTGTACAGGCCTATAACTTGGGGAGGCTCGACGAAAGCTAGACGAGTTGCGCGGATATCGACCTTGAGCGTCTCGCTAAAGGCTGCTGCTAAGCCGAAAAATTCGGCTTTGAGTACTACGTCTTCGCCGTCGCTCTGGGCTCTTAGTGCCAGGCTGTTCTGGGCGAAATCGGCCAGACCGGCGGACCAATTTTGCACGTTCTGGCCGGTCAGTGAAGCCTCGCCCGAGTGCACCGAAAGGACGATTTGGCCCGAGGTGTGCAGATCTCGTGTGCCGTTTTGGTCGCGGGCCTCGAGGACGGGTTGGGTAGCAAAGCTGATTTCGTGCAAGATCGTTGGCGAGTTGTTCTGACCTGGCTGGCTGGTGAAGACGATAATTGAGGCCACCACATCGCAGACCAGGCTGGTTTGTACTGATGCCAGACCCTGCGTTGAGGCTGTGAGAGTGAAGATCTCCCCGTCCTGGTTGCCAGTGGCTAAGAGATCGCTGAAGGTGGCCAGACCTTCGTCCCAGATCTGGCTGGCCGCATCAGAGAGTGAGACGGAGCTCGAGTTTGTGCTCAGTGTTACAGGAAAGTTCGTTATATGCTGGTCGCGGATTCCAGCGTCGTTTTGGGCTTCGAGTATGGGTTGGGTGGCGAAGGGTTTTCCTGAGACGATATCGCCGTTGCTGGCGTCGGGGTCGGTGGGCAGGGTGGCGAAGGCGATCTGGGTGGCGACGACATCGGCGGTCAGGGTGGCGCTGACGAGATCGGGCAGTCCCGGGACCTGGGCTCTGAGTGCGAAGAGCACGCCATCGGTGACGGCAGAAACCTGGAGTTGGTTGCCGGTGAAGTCGGCGCGGCCGTTGCTGAAAGCCCCTCTGGTGGTTCCGGTCAGGGTCAGATTGCC
The DNA here is from genome assembly GCA_964520345.1 of uncultured Gemmatimonadaceae bacterium. Lineage (GTDB taxonomy): Bacteria > Latescibacterota > UBA2968 > UBA8231 > UBA8231. Next base: position 36,877 of record CAZFMY010000064.1, read on the forward strand.
CGACGCCAACGAGAGGATGGTGGTGCCGCCGAAGTTGAGATCGCGCTGTCCGGCGTCGTTTTGAGCTTCGAGTATGGGCTGGGTGGCGAAGGGTTTTCCTGAGACGATATCGCCGTTGCTGGCGTCGGGGTCGGTGGGCAGGGTGGCGAAGGCGATCTGGGTGGCGACGATATCGGCAATTCGCGCACCACTGGCCTTTTGGGGCAGATCGCCGTTCGTGCCGGTCGGCTGGTTGGCGGCCCAGAGCTGAAAGAGCTCCTGGTCGGCTGTGGCGGTATAGGCGAGGTCGGTGAAGGTGGCGCGACCGGCCTGGGCCTGAAGTACGGCAGTGCCCGAGAGGGTGCCGGTATTCGTGGTGAGGGCGATCGGATCCTGAAAATGCAGATCCAATGCCCCGCTGGCGTCCTGGGCCTCGACGATGGGTTGGGTCTGGAAGACGACGCCGGAGAGTATATCGCCGTTGGGTACGCCATCGTGGCTGATTTCTTGCACGTAGACCAGCTGAGAGGCGACTACGTCAGAGCGTAGCGGTGCAGTGGCGATCTGGGGCAGCGTGCCGTTGCTAGCTTGGAGGGTGAAGGTGGCTCCATCAGCGGCATGGGAAATGGCGAGATTGTCGAAGATGGCCTGCCCATTGCTCCAGGATTTGGTCGTTGTTCCCGAGAGGCTGAGATTTCCCGATTGCACCGAGAGGCTGAGGGGATTGCCCTGGTAGTGCAGGTCGGCGATGCCGCTCGGATCGCGGGCTTCGAGTATGGGTTGGGTGGCAAAGGGTTTTCCGGAGACGATATCGCCGTTGCTGGCGTCGGGGTCGGTGGGCAGGG
>CAZFMY010000065.1:0-37662 GCA_964520345.1 uncultured Gemmatimonadaceae bacterium
TTCTTCAGTCGGCAACGGACTGTACTGGCTCTGCTTGAGGATCTCCATCAGCTTTTCGCCGCGGTTGAGCAAATCGCGCGTCGCCTGGTCGAGATCCGAAGTCCCGAATTGGGCAAAAGCCTTAACTTCGTTATAGCGTGATATATCGCCCTTGATCGAGCGGGCCACCGCCTTGACGGCTTTGGTCTGAGCATCCGACCCCACGCGTGAAACCGAAGCACCGACATCCATAGCCGGGCGATTGCCGGCATAGAAGAGTTCGGGTTTGAGCAGGATCTGACCGTCGGTAATCGAGATCACGTTGGTCGGCACAAAGGTCGATACATCGCCTTCGAGAATTTCGATCACCGGTAATGCGGTCAGCGAGCCACCCCCTTTTTCATCGCTCATCTTAGCAGCGCGTTCCAAAAGACGCGAGTGCAGGTAGAACACATCGCCGGGATAAGCCTCGCGGCCCGGCGGACGGCGCAAAACCAACGACATCTCGCGATAGGCCCAGGCCTGCTTGGACAAATCGTCGTAAATGATCAGAGCATGCTCACCGCGATCGCGAAAAAATTCGCCCATCGAAGCCCCGGCGTAGGGCGCAATAAACTGCAGGGGAGCCGGGTCGGAAGCAGTAGCCGAAACCACAATGGTATAGTCCAGCGCACCGTTGGCCTCCAATTCGGCCACGACCTTCGCTACCGTCGAGGCCTTCTGACCGATGGCCACATAGATGCACTTTACGTCCTGGCCCTTCTGGTTGATGATCGCATCGATGGCGATCGCCGTTTTGCCGGTCTGGCGATCGCCGATGATCAACTCGCGCTGGCCACGACCGATGGGCACGGTCGAATCGACAATCTTGATTCCCGTCTGCAGGGATTCTTTGACCGGCTGCCGGTCGATAACACCGGGAGCCTTGCGCTCGACCGGCATCGACTCTTCTGCTTCGACCGCCCCCTTGCCATCGATCGGCATTCCGAGCGGATTGACGACCCGCCCCAGGAGTTCCTCGCCAACCGGAACCTCAACGATGCGTCCGGTCCGCTTTACCTGATCGCCCTCGTTGATCAAGGTATCCTCGCCGAAAAGCACACAGCCGACGTTGTCTGCCTCGAGGTTGAGAGCCATCCCCATGATCCCGTGAGGAAATTCCACTAACTCAGTGGCCTGCACATTACCCAGCCCATGGACGCGGGCAATACCGTCACCGACGTAGAGCACGGTACCGGTTTCGTATACATCTATTTCTTTTTCAAAGCCCAGCAGCTGTTGCTTGAGAATCTGCGAAATCTCATCGGGCTGGACCATCGCTTCGGTGGCCATAGTATCCTCTCTTCTAGTTCTTCTAGTGCCTATCCGACCAGGCGCTGGCGCAGGCGCTCAAGATGCGTATTCACACTACCGTCGAATACGGTATCGCCAACTCGAGCAACAACACCGCCACGCACGCTGGCATCAACCCGAGCCTCCAGACGCACTGTTTTACCCGTGTATTGCTCCAGGCGCTCTTGCAAACGCTGACGCTGCTCTGGACTCAGTTCCACAGCCGCCCGCACTTCAGCACTGACGACCCCTTCGCGTTCGGCGACCAATTCAAGAAAGCTTTCCAGCGCCGTGCCGATGATGGCAGCACGGCCTCTGGTTGCCATCAAGCGGAGGAAATTCAGGGTAAGCTCCTCTAGTTTGCCACTAAAAATCTGCTGCAGAGCACTCGCCTGAACCTGGGGTCCGACCAGGGGATTGACCAAGAACTCGGCCAACTCCTGCGATTGGCGCACAACCCCCACCAACTGCTCGACATCGCGCTGTACCAACTCGATTGCGCCCGTCTCTTCGGCAGCCTCGAGCAGCGTGATCGCATAGCGTCTCACTACCTCGGGTGCGTTCATTTTGCGTTCAAAAGCCCCTCTCCCGGCACACTTAAGCTCAATTAGATTCGGGAATTTTGGCGATCAAATCGTCGACCAGACCGCGGTTTTTCTCGTCGTCCAGATTGGCATCGATCAACGCACCGGCAGCATGGACGGCCAGGTCGGCCATCTCACGGCGCAATTCGGCGATCGCAGCACGCTTCTCAGCCTCAATACTGGTCCGCGCCTGGTCGATAGTCCGCTGCGCTTCTTCGCGAGCTTGTCCGACGATATCCTGCCGCACCTTCTCACCTGCCTCGCGCGCTTCGGCGACAATCTGCCGCGCCTCGTCCTCAGCAGCAGCCAGCTTAGCCCGATGCTCGCCGAGAACAGTTTCAGCCTCCTGGCGCGCCTGCTCAGAGCCTTCGATCGCGTCACGGATCCGTTGCTCGCGCTCGTCCAGCGCCGCCAAAATCGGCGGCCAGGCCCACTTCTTTAGGACCAGCAACACCAAGATGAAGGTGATGAGCGTCCAGATTATGGTCCCCAAATGGGGATCGAGTAGTGAAGCTTTCATAAACCGTCCCTGCTAAGGTAACGAACTGCTACTTGGTCAAGACCAGTAGCAAGGCGACGACCTCGCCGATCAGCGCCACACCTTCGACCAGAGCGGCGGTCAGAATCATGTTGGTGCGAATATCGCCCATGGCCTCGGGTTGGCGGGCGATGCCCTCCATAGCGGATCCACCAATCAGACCAATTCCGATGCCTGCGCCGATAGCGCTCAGACCCGCGCCGATCCCAGCCCCTAAATAAGCACCCATAGAAGACCATTCCATGCGATGTACTCCTCTCTTTAACTGTGAAGCCCCGCTAGTGGTCAGGGTGGGCGGCCATACTGATGAATACCGCCGATAGCAGGGTAAAGACAAATGCCTGGATAAAACCGACAAAAATCTCAAGCATGTAGATGGCAATGGCAAAGGGCACTGCCCCGATCGCCACCCACAAATTTTCCATTAGAATTATCAAGCCCAAGAAGACCAGGATCGCGATATGGCCCCCGGTCATATTGGCGAAAAGACGTATACAAAGCGCGAAGGGTTTGACGAATAAGCTGATCAATTCGACGGGGATCAGGATCGGCAAAAGCGCCAGAGGCACGTTCGAGGGAATCAAACTTTTGAAATAGCCGAAGAGTCCGTTGTTAGCAATACCAGCCCCGAGCATAACCAGAAACGAACACGCAGCCAGAGCGAAGGTCACGTTGACATTGCCAGTGGCCGTAGCACTATAGGGGATCAAGCCCAGCAGATTGCAGAACAGGATGAAGAAAAAGACCGTCAGCAGAAAGGGCAGGTACTTCTTGCCGTCTTCGCCCATTATAGGCAAGACCACCTCGTCGCGCAGAAATACGACGATGACCTCGAAGAAATTGGCCAGACCGGAAGGGACCTCGCGCGGACGGCGAAAGGCCATGAGCAACATCACGATGAGCAAAAGACTAGCAACCCACATCATCGCCACATGGCGCGTGATCGACATATCGATGCCGAAAAGCTCAAAACTGGGAAGATCGACGGTCCCGGCCCAAAGATGGTCGAAATCTACGAAAGGTAGTTCAAGATACTTCTTGTCGAGAATGTGACCTACAATATCCAGTTGGGTGCCTGCGGCACCCGCCGCATCCGTTTCGCCAGTCATTTACTGCCTTGCAAAATGCTGAAAAAGTCCGGTCAAATTGCAGCCGACGAGGGATTCGACTGCAGAAGCAGAAATAAAGTAAACAGCCTGTAAAATTCTGTCAATACTCTACTCGAATTGCGGCCTTAAAATACCTAATTAGACCCGGAGAAGTCCTTTTTTTCATTTTTGTTTTTCCGATATACATAGAGTATTTCGACCAATAGCAACGCGATATAGCAGACTACCAGGGCGATCGCGTAGCTGGCCACATGAGTTGATGTCAGCTTGATCACCAACACCGAAAGCACGGCCACCAACACGAAACGCAACGCCATACCGCCCATGAAAATCACCAGAAAGGTCTGCATGTTCTTGGTCAAGCCCCAGCGCACTGCTGCCAGGGCTAGGGCACCGTTGAACCCGGCAACCGCCATACCGATTAGGATTCCATCCCACGTCACGCGGTTTCCTCCTCCTTGCGTTTTTCCTCGAGATCTATCAGCGTTCGATAGAGTTTGTAAAATCCCCCCACCGCACCGAGCAGAGTCCCGAGTAAAAGTAAAATCGGCGAAGTCTCGAACTGGTCATCGAGCCACCAACCGAGTGCCAGAAAAAGCAGAATCGTCAAGGCGAACTGAATCCCCAAACTGGCATAGGGCCCTATCTCGGCATAGGCCCCGCCCTTTTCTTTCTCGCCCTGCATTTCCGCCTCCATAGCTTCTATATCACCGCAACTACCGTTTCTTTTGCCGCTCGGAACAAATCCGCCGGCAGCAACCCCAATCCCAGGATGCCCAAGACCGAAAGGAGCAACACAACCAGCACTTCTGCCCTGAACCCCACTGGCCGCGGATTGGGCCCGGGCGACCGCATGAACACAACAATAACTACCCGCATGCAGGCGTAGAAGAGCAGAGGGATACACCCCGCTAACACCAGCGCCAACCCAATACTGCCCGCTTCTATCGCAGCACTGAGCAAATAGAATCGCCCCGCAAACCCCACTGTCGGAGGCAACCCGGCCAACGACGCGAGACAAAGCGCAAAGCCCAGGGCCAAAAGCGGCTGACGCCGTGCCAAACCTCGATAATCCCGTAACTGGGGTGAGTCCGGGCCGCATATTGCCAGGACTGCATAGCAACCCACCAACGCCAACCCCAACGAGAGCCAGCAAAAAAGCGATGCGGCCAAACCCGCTTCGCTGGCAGCGAGCAAACCTACTAAGGCCCAACCGGCCTGCGCAATCCCGATATACGCCAGGAGCCTTCTTATACTGCGCTGGTTCAAAGCCAGCAGGCTTCCGAATACCATGCTCAAAACGGCCGCCGCTTCCACAAGCGGCATCCACAAATCCGCCACCGCTGCCAAACCATAAAGCACAACGCGCCCCAACGCCGCAAAAGCGGCTGCGGGCACCGCTGCCGCCACAAAAGCCGATACCGCCAGGGGACTGCCCTCGTGCAAATCGGGAGACCAGCAGTGGAAGGGCACTACCCCCATCTTAAAGAGCAAACCGGTCAGGAGCAAGACCAATCCGGGCACGACCAGCGCAGAGTCAGCGGCCGGCCCGTGCAGCGACTCGACCAGTATCTGCAGATCGGTGCTACCCACCGCCCCATAGAGCAACGCCGTACCAAAGAGCGCGAAGCTGCTGCCGAAAAGACCCAGGATCAGAAACTTGAGCCCGGCTTCGCCGCCTGGGCGCTCGCGGCGGCCCAGCGCCGCGAGCGCCCAGAGGGGAAGCGAAGCCAGTTCCAAACCCAGACAGACAACGAGCAGATCCGCCGCCGCTGCCGTTAGCATCAGCCCCAATACCGAAACCAAGAGCAGCGGATAGAACTCTCCACGCAGCTTTTTAGCGTCGGTGTCCCCCAGAGCGAGAAGCAACGCGCCCAAGGCGGCAGCCAGCACCAGAAGATCAAAAAAAGTAGCATAAGTATCGAGAAAGACCAAGTCGTGGAAGGCTCGACCGCTGGGGCCATGGATCCACTCCTCGAGCGCGGCACTCAGGACCAATAAAAGTCCGCAAAGCGTCAGGTAGCCCAGATTGGCCGAAAACCGCCGGGGCCAGAACAAGGCATCGAGAATGATAATGACCAAGATCAGTACTGCCAGCAAACCCTCGGGCAAGAGCGGCGAGCCAAACCAGGACGGATCCATGCCTATTCCTTTCCCACCGGCTCGCCACCGGTCTGGGCGGCAATTAGCATCTGGTCCACGGATCCGGAAACCCGGTCGAGGACGGGACCCGGCGCCAACCCCAGGGCCAGCGCACAAACCAGCAACGACGCCACCAATCCCGCTTCGCGCCAGCGCATATCCTCGGATACTGACCGCCCACCATCCACACCACAGACGATCCGCTGCACTAGCCACAAAGCACCGACGCTGTGGAGAAGAGCCGCAACAAGAATGAGCAATCCCACCCCTCCCCAAACTTCAAAGGCCGCGATAAGAACCAGAAATTTGCCGACAAACACCGCCGTACCGGGCAGCCCGAGCACCATCAAAACGACGAAGCGCAACCACCCTGCAAAACGCGGGGCCGAAACCCCCAGGCCGAGACCGGACGACAACTCTACCCCGCGCTCGGTGAGCATAGCCGCCAAAAGAAAGATCGCTCCCAGTCCCAAACTCTGCCCCGCCAAGAGCAACACACTGCCCTCGAGGCCGGAGACATGTAGAGTACAGACGCCAAAGAGGAGCCAACCTACCTGACTCAGCGTCGCAGAACTAAGCCAAGCGCGCAAGTGGTGCTGGCCCAACCCGAGCAACGCTCCGTAGACAGCTATAACCACCGCCAGCACCGCCAACAATTCACGCCAGGCGACAAAAGCCTCCGGTAGGAGCGTCGGGCCGAAACGCAGGATTCCATAGGCACCGACTTGCAACCATGCACAGATCAGCACCAGCGCCACGCCTGGCGATACAACTCGCTGCGCCGCTGAGAGCCAGGCGTGAAAGGGAATCAGTGGTGCGCGCACGGCAAAACCGAGCGACAAAGCCAGCAGAAGCCAGGACTGCACCCCCAAAGGGAGATCCAGCGTTTGCAAATCCGCTAAATCAAAGCTGAGTTGTCCGGCCTGTTCCAAGTGGGCAACGGCCAGGTAAATCACCGCGACCAACATCGGTACACTGCCCGCCAAGCCGTACAAACCCATTCGCAATCCGGCCCGTGGTCGCAAAGCACCCCTGCTCACCAACACGAAGAGCGGCAAAACTACTGCTTCAGTGCAGAAATAGAAAAATAGCAGATCGCGCGCGGCAAAAGCCCCCAAGGCACCACTCGCCACTGCCAGCAATCCGGCGACCTCGCCCCGCGGTGCAGAGCGGGCAAGCAACCCCACAAAGAGCAATAGCCCGGTCAGGACAAAGGGCAAGAGACTGATACCGTCTATGCCCAGATGATACGCAACACCCAGTTCGGGAATCCAATCCAACCGCTCCGTGAATTGAACGCCCCGATCATCGACGTCAAAATGAATCCCTAAATACAGGCAGAGCAATACTTCACTACCAGCGGCGACGAGGGCGAATCTGCGAACCCAGATCGTTGACGGACAAATGACCGCGACCAGGACCCCGACAAGCGGCAGCAAAACACATAGGCTGAGTATATAGGTATGCATAGCAGATTCAACGAATCGAAAGATAGAAAAGCGCGGCGACGACACCGAGCAGAGCCAGTGCGGCGTACGAACGCACCTGACCGTTCTGTAGCCTGCCCAGAATCCAACCGAAACTCCGCAAACCCAGCACACCGAATTCGACCAAGATCCATTCGAAAAAGAGGGTGTCGAGATCCCGAGCCCAACGCGCCAGAGCCAGAAGCGGACGACCTAGCAAAGCCCTCCAAAGTGCTTCTACATAGCATTTCTGCGCGCTTGCACCGGATTGTTGCGCTTCAGAGAGAGGCTGACCACCATAGGCCAGCCAGGCCACCAGCACACCGACCAAACCAGCAATGCCCCCGATCAGCCATTCCCAACGCCGTGCTCCTTCGGCGGCACTAAAGAACCCAATCCCCGGCGGATAACCGAGCGCCGCGGCTGCCAGCACCAAAACACCCAGACCGACCAGCGCCGCTTGTGCGGCACCGCCCGGCGTGCGAAAAGCCTGCAATTGCTCCCCGATTTCGGCCGTGGAGATCAGAAAGACCAAGCGCATCAAACACCAGGACGCAACAACAACCAGCACCGCACCACCGACCCACAGCGCAGTACCGCCCAGAGTATAGAGCCCCGTCAGTAAAAGCCCATAACTCCAAAATCCGGCCAACGGCGGTATACCCGAGATGGTCAATGCTCCTAAGACCATCGCCCAAAAGGGAAGCGGCAAGAGCCGACGATAACGACCCAAGTTCGCCAGATCCCAATTTTCTCCCTCCACCTGGGCCAGACAAGCGCAACCGATGAAACACAAACCCATTCCCACGCCGATCAGCACCAGGTGCAACACCACACCCTGACCACAATCGAGGGCCATCGCCGCCAAGACCAACCCCAGCTGACTCGATACCGCATACGCCAAAGCCAATCGGAGATCCCGGGCCAATAGCGACGAAACCGCTCCGAACAAGATCGATGCCAAACCGAAGGCTAGCGCAACATAGACCAAAACCGGGTCCGAGCCCCATACTCCCCGAGTCCGCAACAACACATAGAGACCCGAAGTTGCCGTGCAGCATAGCTGGACCAGGGTTCCGGGACTCCGCACCCCTGTCAACCAAAAGTGCAAGGGGAACTGAGCACTTCTCGCGACAACGGCCAGCAGGATACAGAGACCTATCCAGTGGTGTCCACCCAGCGCCTCGACCCAATTCACCTGCCCTTGGGCACAGAGCGCGACGAGCCCGGCCAAGAGAATCAAGTCACCACCGTGCAGGACTGCCCAGATGCGATCTGCGACAGCCCTTTCAACCTCCGTATGATCCATCGCTGCAAGGAGGTAGCTGCCAATTCCCAAGAGCACCCACCCCGCAAAGAGCAGCAGATAATTATCCGCACAGAAAAGGAGGGTGCTGCCGGTAATCAGTATACTGGAAAAACGCAGCGAACGATCTGCCTGGCGATGCAAATAATCGGCGGCATAGAGCATTGCGGCCAAAACCACCGAATGCCCACCCAAAAGCAAGATCGCCGCCAGCAGATCCACGCGCAGATCCATATCGACCGCGAACGAACCCGCCTCGAGCCAGCGTCCCAAAGAGAGAGTAGCCTCTTCGCCGAAAAGCGCCGAACCCAATAGCGTCACACTCCCAAGCCAAGCGCATGCGGCACCCGCAATCGCCAACCACGGCCGCCAAGATGCCGCAATCCCACCCAGAACAGGCGCACAGAGCATCGCAAGCAATGCCGCACTTTGCACTTGGCCTACCATCGCAACTGATCCAACTCGCCCGAGTCGAGCGTCTTGCGCCGGCGAAAGATCAGCACCCCCAGCGCCACCCCCACACCCAGCCCGACCGACGAGACAGCCAGCACCAGCAAAGCCATGACCTCGCCGCTGGGGTACAGGCGTCCAAAAGCGGCAAAGACGAGTATTGCAGCATTGAACATCAACCCCAAAGCCATGAGCACCACCAGGATATTGCGCCGTACCAACACCCCAACGACACCGATGGTAAATAGCACACCGGCGAGAAGGATATAATGGGAAGCATCTACCATCTCAATGGTCCCCCTCAGACCCCGGATCGCGGATCAGGACCGCGACCGCCATAATAGCTGCCAATAGTAGTGCAGCAACCATGTACAGGGCCAATGCATATTCGCCAAAGAGCAAATCTCCCGGATCAACCGGCATCAGCTCAATCTCGCTCTCTGTTCCAACTCTAAAGGCGAGCAGATAACGCGCCAGCAGTACCAGGAACGCAATGCCCAGCGCCGTAGCACCGTAGACGCGCCGCAAATATCCCTCGCCTTTGACTGCCAAAGCCGCAAAGAGCGTCGCGGAAACCAGGCCCGCAGTACCGCCGTAGACCAGAGCCTGAGCAGCAGCCAGAAAAGGTGCTTCCACCATCGCACCAAGAGCCGCTGTCCCCAACGAAGAAAGCCCAAAACCAAGTGCAGCATGAATCGGCTGTCGACAGAGTACAACCATTAGAGCACTAACCAGGACCCAGGCCGCAAAGGGAAAGAAAAGGTACTCTTGCACGTTTTCCTCAGCGCAGAGTGGCGATCCAGATAGCCGCCACCAGATTGATCAGACTCAGAGGCAGGAGCACTTGCCAGGGCAGAGTTCGTCCCCGGCCTGGACCGAGCCCCGGAAACGACCAGCGCACCCAGAGCAGGAGCAACAACACCACCAGGGTTTTGGCAGCAAAAACGCCCACTTTCGCCAATCCATCCAAGAGCGAACCGGGACCCGGTTCGGCAAAATCTGGCCAGTGCCAACCCCCGGCATATAACACAACCACCAGAGAGGCAATAGCCAGCAGGCGCGCGTGGTCGGCCAGTTGCCACAACGCCAGTTGCCCGCCCCCATAGCCGCTGCCATACTCGGTTCCAATCCCTACAAATGCCGGATCGGATTCGATCGGTGGCCGGCCAGCCCAGGCCAGTCCGGCGACCATAAACACCACACAGCCCAGCGGTGACAACCACCCATTCCACAGGGGCAAAGGCCCCCAGGTAGCAGTCTGGGCCAAGACAATATCCGCCAGCGATACCGTCCCGTTCAAAAGCAGTACCCCTGCCACACTCAACCCCGTACACAAGAGATAGCCCAATTGACCCGCGACGTAGCGCACCCCTCCCAAGAGAGCCCGCTGATCACCCGCGCTCCAAGCCCCCCAGAGCGGCCCGAAAAAGAAGAACGCCATGGCCGCGAGAACGTAAAGGAGACCGGGATCGGCCACCTGCAGGGTATAGACCCGCCCCCCCAGGGGACAACTCTGACCAAAGGGAATCGCCGCAAAGACCAAAAGCACTGCAACCAGCGAGCCAAGTGGAGCCAGAACCACTTCTATGCGCCGCGCTGGCACGGCTTGTTGGCGAGCCAGCAGTTTGAAAAGATCGGCGAAGGGTTGCAGTACCCCCCCAGGGCCGGCGGCACGCGATCCAAATCGGCTTTGCAAACGCGCCCCGAATCGACGTTCGCAAAGCATAGTCGCAGGCACCCCCAAACCGAGAACTCCCACCAGGATCAGAACCGTTTTCGCCAAAACCAGTGCTTGTTCTTGCACCTCGTTCATCTCTCTTTAGTGTGGTCTTCGACGTGGATGAAACCCCGACGTTGCAACCACGTAGCCCAACCACCACCATAGGCCTGCCCACTGCGGCGCTCCGCACTCTCCCGCATGGCGGCAGCATAGGGTCTACCGACCTCCATCGCAATCTCGAGCGGATGACCATATTCCCAATCCAATCCGGCCACTTTGCCCAATCTCGCAAGGATCTGCCAATCCGGCCACGCCGAACCAGGCGGCGCCAGAACGCGCCGACTGCGCTGAACCAGACCATCGGAATTGGTGAAGCTACCTTCTTTTTCAAAAGCGGTGGTCCCGGGCAAGACCACCGCTGCCATCCGACTCAACTCCGATTCGAACGCCGACTGGACTACCAGGAAATCAACCTGCGCCAGCGCCTGGCGCTCGATATCCGAAATCTCTGCCCCAGGATGGCCGACCAGTAGAAAAGCGGCGGCGATCCTGCCCGCAGCCATCTCCCGCCATAGCCGATCCTCAGGCAGCACTTCGATCCCGAGTTCCGACGCGATCTCCCTCGCTCCGCGCGTATTGGGCGCCTTATCGGCTCGGACAATAAAGTGCTGGCCGAAAATCTGATCGCCGCCGGGCGCTCTACAGGTGCGCAGCGATACCCAGCCGGTCTTCCATATATCGCGGGCCAGAGAGGCGAAGAGGAAGGATTCCTCGTTGGTGGCGCTGGCAGAGAACGAAGCGGCGATGGTTCCACTTGCACTACGTCCTAAGCGCTCGTCGACTTCCGCAAGAGCTTCTTCCCAGGAAACCTTTTCGAGTTGCTCCCCGCGGCGAATCTGCGGACAATCCAGACGCCGCTCCCTGGCCACGTACTCCCAGCCATAGCGACCTTCATCGCAAAGCCAGTATTGATTGAGCTCGGGGTTGAATCGCGGCTTGATCCGAATGATTTTTTCGCGCTGGACATCGACCCGGATATTGCAACCTGTGCTGCAGCCGGGACAGACCGAATCCACGCTCTCTAATTGCCATACGGGGGGACCAAGATGGGCATCCTTCTCCACCAGCGCCCCGACCGGGCAGAGATCAATCAGATTGCCCGCAAGCGGATTATCCAATTGGCGCCCGGGAAAAACCTCGATCCGAGCCTCCGCACCCCGGCCCACACGGGCCAACTCACCGCTTTGCGATACCTCATCGCAAAAACGGATACAGCGAGTACAACCTATGCACCGATCCGCATGGAATTGTATCCGCGGCCCCAGATCCACCTTCGCGCGGGCGGGATGTTTTTCGGTATAACGCCCTTGCTCACGGCCATGGGCAAAAACGTAATTTTGTATTTCGCACTCCCCGGACTTGGCACAAACCGGGCAATCGAGCGCATGGCCGACCAAAAGGAATTCCAATGCTTCCTCGCGCTTGCGGATCACATCTTCTGCGAGCGTGTCCACCGCCAATCCTTCGGTGACCTGAAGATCGCAAGCCGGAACCAACCGACGCTCCTCACCTACACCGACCGCCACCAGACAGAGCCGGCAATTGACCGGTGGCGAAAGACCCGGATGATAACATAGATGCGGTATCTGCACGCCCCTTTCGTGGGCTGTCAGGAGTAGGTTCGCTCCCTCCGGAGCCTCAAAGCACTCACCGTTTAAGTCGATCTGAGCCATCTCAGAAACGCACGCTGACGGTTTCGGGAACTTTGATGGAATAATCCGTCTCGATAGGGCACCTTCCCTCGCGAATATGCGCTTCGAATTCGTCGGCAAAGGCGCGAATAAAACCCTGTAGTGGCCAGGCAAAGGCCTGCCCGAAATCGCATAGGGTCGCCCGTTGCTCGCTTAGCAGCGGAGCAACTTGTTCCGCAACGCTGTACACCAGTTCGAGATCCTCTTCTCTTCCGTTGCCTTCTTCAATCCGTCGCACTATATCTCGGAGCCAGGGAGATCCCTGGCGGCAGGGCGGACACTTTCCGCACGATTCGCCGGCATAGAAATCCAGCAAGTTAAGTGCCGCATCCACCATACAGGTCGTCTCATCCATGGCGATCACGCCGCCGGTGCCAAACGCCCCCGGGAATTCCCCCCCACCCGGCACCACCCAATCCTCAGGGCTGAGACGCACATCCAATTGCTCAGGTCTGAGCACGGGCGAAGAGCCGCCACCGGGAATAACAGCCTTCAACTCGTGTCCCTCGCGCGGCCCTCCCCCATAATCGTAGACCAACTCGCGCAACGTAACGTCTCCCAAAGCCAGTTCGTAAAGCCCGGGGCGCCGCACATGACCGCTCAGACAAAAGACCAAGGTCCCGGGATAGCGCTCCGTGCCGAGCGCTCGAAATGCCGCTGACCCCCGACGCAGAATATGGGGCAGGTAAGCCAGCGTACCGATATTTTCCACCAGCGCCGGACGCCCCCACACCCCTTGCTCCCAAGTGAACGGGGGTTGGGCCCGGGGCTCGGCCCGATGGCCGGCCAGCGAGTTGAGTATCGCCGTCTCCTCGCCGGCAATATACGCTCCGGCCCCTGGATGAATAGACACTTCGAGCCCGAAGCCGGAACCGAGTACATCCGCCCCGAGCCAACCGTGCGCATAAGCTTGTTCCACCGCCTCCTCCAGGAGTTGGCGACCGCGAACCATCTCGCAACGGATATATACGAAAACCTCGTGCACACCCAAAGCAAAAGCGGCGATCAACATACCCTCGAGCACTTGGTGGGGATCGCGTTCGATGAGTTTGCGGTCTCTGAAGGTACCCGGCTCGCTCTCATTGGCCTCGACACAGAGAATCCCCCCTTTGGGCATCTGGTGCCAGCGCTCCGCGACCAGATACCAGCGGCCTCCTCTGTCGCGGAGACCCGAATCGGCAACTTTTTCGACGACCTCTTCGGGTGTCGATTCCCGCAAAATCTCTGCGAACGCCGCATAGCCCCCACCGCGAATATACGTTTCGATATGCTCGATGTCGGGGATGTCGATCCCGGCGAGTAAGAGGCGCGTTTCCGGCATCAGTCCAATCTCTCTACGATCTGGTCAATCCGCTCACTGGTCAGGCTCTGGTGCAATTGGCCATCGACCACCATCACCGGAGCTGTCGCACAAGAGGCCAGACACCTGACTTCCTCCAGTGTAAAACGACCGTCGGCACTCGTCTTTCCCACCTCGATTCCCAACCGCGAACGCAAACAGGAAAGCACTTCTCCAGCCCCCATTAGCGCGCAGGTCAGGGTAGTGCAAACCTGAATCAAACGACCGGTCTTTTGCGTGCGGAAGGCCGGATAGAACGAAACTACGCCCCAGACTTGCGCCGGTGGCAATCCGAGCAGCGAGGCCACCTCTTCGAGCACGGCGACAGAGAGATGACCCTCCGCTTTTTGCACCAGATGCAAAACGGGTAACAACGCAGCGGAGGATTCGGGATACGCCGCGGCAAGCCGCGCGCACTGCTCCACTAAAACGGGCTGCAAGGGCATTAGCGATCCACCTCGGCAACAGAGATGTTCAGACTGCCCAAGACCAGAGCCGCCTCTTCTAAATCCAACCCGCAAACCAGATGGGGATAACACTGCAAATGGACAAAGGAAGGCGTCCTGAAACGCAGGCGATAAGGCCGACCTGTACCATCGCTGACCAAATAAATTCCCAGTTCGCCACGGGGCGCCTCCACACTCAAATAGACCTCTCCCGGCAGGGGTTGCAGCCCATGCCCATCCATCCAGGTGGCAAAATGGTGTACCAGCCCTTCGGGGGTATTCACATCGCCCCCCATCAGCCTCCGGTCTCGAAGGCGATGGTCGCCAGCCGGCAACCCCGCACAGGCCTCAGCGACAATCCGAACACTGGCTGCAATCTCAGCCAATCGCACCTGACAACGATCGTAGACATCGCCGTATTCGCCCACCGGTACTTCAAATTCGAAGTCCTCGTATTGCGAATAAGGTTCATCCCGGCGCAGATCTCGAGCAATGCCCGCCGCCCTGAGGACCGGTCCACTCACCCCCCACTCAAACGCCTCCGCCACACTGAGCCCCCCCAACCCCCGGACCCTGCGCAGCCAGACCGGATGCCCGGTAAAAAGCTGATCTATTTCATCGAGGAATTCCGCCGTGCCAGCACAAAATTCGGTTGCTGCGGCCGCAAAAGCTGGTTCCATATCGACCACCGCACCACCGATGCAAACCAAGCTGCCTTCCTCACCCTTGCCCGCAGCATCCCAAAGCGCCTTTAGCTTGTCTCGCTCTGCCCAGGCCCGGTGCCACGCTGCAGGAGAACCAGCCAACCGAGCCTGTTCACCCAACCAGGCCAAATGAGAACTAAGCCGCCCCAACTCACTCCAGATCACCCGCAGATAGCCCGCTCGCGCCGGAACCTCCATCCCCAGCAGTCGTTCAATTGCCAGCACCATAGCCAACTCTCCACCCAGCGCAGACTCCTCGCCGAGCCGTCCCGCCAGGTGCACACACTGTCCGTAGGTCAGCGACTCAGCCAATTTTTCCAATCCCGTATGAACATAGCCCGGGTCCGGGTCGGCTTGACGCACGTGTTCCCCCTCAACCGCAAGTGCAAGTCGCAACCCCTGACCTGCATAGAGGGGAACGAAGTCCAACACCGCGATTTCCCCCTCCTCGCTATAGGGCTCTACCGCACTAGGAGCGAAGGTGCTTTTCACCCTCGATTTTTCTCTCTCACCGATACCCGCCAGGGGATAATCTTTACGCAGGGGATGATCGACAAAATCCAGGGGCAGAAAAATTCTCCGCAAATCGGCATGGCCGTCGAAACCGATGCCCAGAAGATCATAAACCTCGCGTTCAAACCAATCGGCAGCAGACCACAAGGCGGTCGCCGACGGTAAACTCGGCCCATTGAAGGACACCTCGATCCGCAAAAACGAACCGTTCTGACTAGAGCGAAGACAATACTGGACAACGAAACGCTCGGCCCGTTGAAGTTCGAGATGATCAACTGCGATCAAATCTACGAAAACGTCGTAGGGCGGCTCGACCTCTCGACGCAGGTAAGAAAGCACCTGGGCCAAAACCGCAATCTCGACGACCACCGTCCCCTCACCATACTCGACCCGATCGCCAAAAATGCTGCTCAACTGAGCGACAGCCCCGGCTCCGCTCATCTTCATCGCTCCTTGCGCCATAGATAGAAGAGCCCAACCAGCACGACGAGGGCAAAAATTCCCATCTCGGCCAAGTGTGTCCTACCCGACTCTAGACCCGCTCTAAAATGGACGGCCCAAGCGCTGAAGAGGATCAGAACGACCTCCCCGACCAAGACGAAAAAGAGTGCGCGGTAGGGATGAAGCGGCAGGCGTACACTGGGTCGAGGTCGGTCGCGCCTCACTGTGGGGGGACTCCACCAATGGGCGAGAGCCAATAGGCCAAGCGCGATAATCGTGGCAAGTAGGGCGAAAGATGTGAGAGCCAGATAGGGCATCGGCGGCATGGCGTGAGCTGGGGAACGACCTTGGCACTCCCGGTGAATGCCTAATGCGGACGAAAGCCCGGCCTGGCCGGGCCAATCTTCGCACAGAACGCAATGCCCCAAGATGGGGCGAAAGCCAAGCGGAAGCTTTAAGACCAGCGCTAGGGTCTATGAAACTTTTCTCAAGTATAGATAAAAATCGACGGCTCTGTCAAGACGGCCTGTGGATCTGCAACTGCTGAATATCCAACACTTTCCGTATGCCTTTATCGCTCGTAGAGACAAAAAAACGGCGGACCGTAGCCCGCCGTAAAATCAAATACCTCGCCTTATCGCTCAGGCCTTTTCCGCCAGGACCTCCGGCACCCCTTCCACCTCACCACAAGTCCCTGGCGCCTTGCCACATTCGCACATGGGCTGGCCAAATGTATCACTCATGGTATTCAGACCACCGCACGAGCCCTGGATCCGACGGTTGCTGAATATCACGCCGACAGCCATAGCGACCATCACCAGACCAAAGGCCAGAAAAGCGGCGATGAGTGTACTCATAGTCATCCTCTTCCTTTGCGATCCAAATTCTTCGACACCCTGAACGCAGCCTCATTTAGAACTCGTCGAAGCGAATCATCTCCTCTTCGACACCTAGATCGTCGAGCATGCCCAGTACCGCCTGAAGCATCATCGGCGGGCCGCACATGTAGTATTCCACATCTTCAGGCGCCGGATGTTCCTGGAGATAGTGCTCCAGAACCACCTGGTGAATAAAACCGACATAGCCATCCCAATTATCTTCCGGCCTTGGGTCGGACATCGCGATGTGAAATTGGAAATTGGGAAATTCTTCCTCAATCTTGCGGAAGTCTTCTTCGTAAAACACTTCGTTGGGATTGCGTGCTCCGTACCAATACGAGACCTTGCGTCCCGTCCTCAGCGTGTAAAAGAGATGGTAGAGATGCGAACGCAACGGTGCCATACCCGCACCGCCGCCGATATAGACCATCTCGCGATCGGTTTCCTGGATGAAGAATTCGCCAAAAGCACCCGAGATCGTCACCTTGTCGCCGGGTTTCTTGCTGAAGACATAAGACGAAGCAATACCCGGGGGCACCTGCATCCAACCAGTCGGAGAACTGCGGTCGGGCGGCGGAGTGGCAATGCGGATATTGAGCATAATGATATTGCCCTCGGCCGGATGATTGGCCATCGAATAGGCCCGCACCACGGTCTCGGTATTTACGGCCTTAAAGTCCCAAACTTTGAAGCGATCCCAATCGGGATGGAAGCGCTCGTCGATTGCCTCGAAGTCCTTGAAGTCGCATTCGAAGGGTGGAACTTCGATCTGTATGAAACCGCCCGACTCGAAATCCAAGATCTCACCCTCGGGAAGCTTGACCACAAACTCCTTGATAAAGGTCGCTACATTCTCATTAGAAACGACCTCACATTCCCACTTCTTGACCGAGAAGACCTCCGGCGGCACTTCGACTTTCATATCCTGTTTGACATTGACCTGACAGGAGAGTCGCATCCCCTCGCGCGCCTCGCGCTTGTTGATATGGCCGGTCTCGGTCGGCAAAATCTCACCGCCGCCTTCATGGACATGGACCTTGCATTGGGCGCAGGTACCACCACCACCACAGGCCGAGGATACGAAGACCTTGTTGTCTGCCAGTACATTGAGCAATTTGCCCCCAGATGGAACCGAGATCGCCTTGCTCTCGTCATCGTTGATGAGAATCCGCACATTACCGCTGGCCACTAGCCTCGAGCGGGCCACCAAAATCAGTGTGACCAGTGCTAGTACCACGCCGGTGAACATACCTACGCCAGAGATAATCTCAGTCATGTAAGACTCTTCTCTTTTTTTCTCGTTTTGATCCTACAATTGGATACCGGAAAAAGACATGAACGCCAGAGACATCAGACCAACGGTGATAAAGGTGATCCCCAGCCCGCGCAATCCCGGTGGCACGTCGCTGTATTTCATCTTCTCGCGTATACCTGCTAGGGCGACGATGGCCAGCGCCCAACCCACGCCCGAACCCAGGCCGAAGACTGCGCTCTCGCCGAAATTGTAGTCGCGCTCGACCATGAATAGCGACCCGCCCAGAATTGCGCAATTGACCGTGATCAAGGGCAGAAAGATACCCAACGCGTTATAGAGAGCAGGTACGAATTTATCGAGAAACATCTCGAGGATCTGCACCATCGCAGCGATGATGCCGATATAGCTGATCAATCCGACAAAAGTCAGATCCACACCCGTCAGCCCTGCCCAAGCCAGAGCGTCTTCTTTGAGCAGATACTGAAAGATCAAATTATTGGCCGGCACGGTAATGCCCTGGACCACAATTACCGCAATTCCAAGCCCAAAGGCCGTAGTTACATTCTTGGAAACAGCCAGGAAAGTACACATGCCAAGAAAGAAAGCCAAGGCCATGTTTTCTACGAATACCGACTTCATGAATATGTTGAGATAGACCTCAAACATCTTAATTCTCCTCCTCGACCTGCTCGGTCTTCCAAGCACGTAGGGCCCAAATAAAGAAACCGATGAGGAAAAAGGCGCTTGGCGGCAGAAGCATCAAACCATTCGGTGCATACCAACCGCCCTCGGAAACGAGGGAAAAAACCTCTGCGCCGAAAAGCTTGCCCGAGCCGAAGAGTTCGCGAAAAACACCGACAAAGAGCAGAATGATGCTATAACCCAGAGCGTTTCCCATCCCGTCGAGAAAGCTCATTCCAGGCCCGTTCTTCATCGCAAAGGCTTCGGCTCGCCCCATGACGATACAATTGGTGATGATCAGACCGACAAAAACCGAAAGCTGCTTGCTGATATCAAAAGCATAAGCACGCAAGAACTGATCGACGATGATCACCAGTGAAGCGATGATCGTCATCTGCACTATGATCCGGATATTGTTCGGAATATAATCGCGGATCAAGCTGACCGCGGTATTGGATAGCGAAAGCACGAAAAGCACCGCCAAACACATGGTCACCGACGTTTCCAACTTGGTGGTCACCGCCAGAGCCGAACAGATTCCCAGTATCTGCAGGGCAATCGGATTGTCGTTGAAGACGGGGTTAAAGAGTACATCCTTCGCCTTTTCGTCGGCCATCAGCCCACTCCTTGCTCTTTAATCTTGGCCAGAAAATGCCCGTATCCGCCCTCGCCCAACCAGTAGCGCAGCATATCGCTGACGCCTCGTGCTGTTATCGTCGCCCCGGAGAGCCCATCGATCTGATGTACGGTTTCAGGTCGCCCCTGCACAACCTTGCCCTTGATCACCTCGATGCGCAATGTCCCCTCTTCGTCAAATACCTGCTTACCGTCCCACAGCGCCTTCCAGTTGGGGTTATCGACTTCACCACCCAGACCGGGCGTCTCACCGTGTTCGTAATAGACGAGCCCGCGGATGGTATTGAAATCTTTTACGTCGAGCGCGATAAAACCGTACAGAGTCGACCACAACCCTTTGCCGTGAATCGGCATGATGATCTTGCGCATTTTGCCGCGTTCCGAAACCAGGTAGACCGAAGCGCGTTTCGCACGGCGCTTGATCCCGCCAAAATCCTCTCCTTTGGGGATCGCGATGCTAGTCTCCGGCACTTTGGCCTCGGCGCGCTGGTCGAAGCCGGCCGGATCGACTTCGGCATAGTCCCCGGTCGCAAGATCAATTACACGGGGCTCGATATTTTGGTACAATGCGTCAATCCGCTCGCCATCTGGCATCTCATTCGGCTTCACTAAGCCGGCAGCCATCAGGATATTGCGTTTCTTGTCCAGAGCCTTGTTAATCGCCTGGGTCGGCCGCAGTGAAACCGCGGCAGCCGACACGAGCACCGAGCAGACCAAGCATACGCCGAGTGCTACGCCGAATGTTCTCCCCACTGAATCGTTAGCCACTTGTACACCTCTCTCAGGAACTGATGGCCGTTCGGGCCAGCCTGCGCTTGATATTGGCCTGGAGGACCACGTGGTCGATCACCGGCGCAAATACATTGCCGAAGAGGATCGCCAGCATGACGCCTTCGGGAAAGGCGGGGTTTATCACCCGGATCAACACCGTCATAAGGCCGATGAGCGCCCCGTAAAACCAACGCCCGGTTTCAGTCATCGCCGCCGAGACGGGGTCGGTGGCCATAAATACGCAGCCGAAAGCGAAACTGCCCACGACAAGGTGCCAGCTGGCATCCATCCCGAACATCGGATTGGTATCGCTTCCTATCATGTGCAGTAATTCGGCAAAGACGATGGTCGCCAAGGTCATGCTGACCATGATCCGCCAGGAGCCTATCCCGGTGCCGATCAGGATAGCTGCGCCGATCAGGCACGCCAGCGCCGATGTCTCACCCATCGACCCGGGAAGCGTCCCTAGGAAAGCCTGCATCCAACTCACCGATCCACTAATCGCAGCCATGCCATCGGCAGCGACCGCACCGAGTGGAGTAGCCTGGGTGAAACCATCGGCGGCGATCCATATCGCATCTCCAGTAATCTCAGCCGGATAGGCGAAGTAAAGGAAAGCTCGCCCAGTAAGCGCCGGGTTGAGAAAATTCTTACCCGTACCGCCAAAGACTTCCTTACCCAGCACCACGCCAAAACTGATTCCGACCGCCACCTGCCAGAGCGGAATCGTCGGTGGCAGCGTCAAGGGAAAGAGCATACCCGTCACTAGGAACCCCTCGTTGATCTCGTGCTTGCGCACCATTGCGAAGAGCCCTTCCCATAATCCGCCCACCATATTGCAGATCAGGAAGACCGGGAAAAAATAGAGAAACCCGTGGAAAATATTGGCCAGGAAGCTCCCGGGATCATAACCGATACCCAGTATATCTATAATGACCCCACGCCACTCTCCGGTAGTAGTGACGCCCATTTGTTGCATCGCCAGGTTGCTCTGGTACCCGGTATTCCACATCGCCATGAAAATACAGGGGACCAACGCGACAACAACCGTGATCATGGTGCGCTTGAGATCAATGCCGTCGCGCACGTGGGTCGGCCCATCGGTAACCCGCCCGGGCGTATAGAGAAATGTATCGGCTGCTTCGTACAGGGCGTAGAGCTTTTCCAGTGGCCCCCCTTTGTGAAAAAGGGGCTCAGCCTGGTCGAGCAAATTTCGCAGAGCCTTCATCGAATCCGCCTATCCTTCCCTTTCGATTCTATCCAAATTCTGCCGCAGCATCGGTCCGTATTCGTACTTGCCGGGACAAACAAAAGTGCACAATCCCAGATCCTCCTCGTCCAATTCCAGACAGCCCAACGCCTGAGCCCGGTCCGTATCCTCGACGATCAAAGCCCGCAGGAGAAAGGTCGGCAGGATATCCAAGGGCATTACTTTCTCGTAGGCACCGATCGGCACCATCGCCCGGTCGCTGCCTTCTATAGAAGTCGTAAAGTCAAAACGCTGACCAGGCTGCAGCTTAGAGGCAAAAACGTTCTTGACTGAGAACTTGTCAAAACCCGGTTTCTGCCAGCCTAAAAACTCGCGCTCCCGTCCCTCGGCCAAGACCGAAACCTGAGTATGGTAGCGACCGAGAAAATCCAGAGGCCCCACTCCGGCGCGGCCCGAGAGGACCGATCCCGAAATGATTCGATTTTCTCCATCTTTCACCTGGCCTGCAACCAACTCGCTCAGAGAAGCCCCGAGACAGGTGCGCAACAAACGCGGTTTTTCGACCTGGGGTCCGCCGAGAGCGACGACGCGCTCGGTCCACAGGGAACCCGTGGCGAAGAGTTTGCCGTAGGCGACGACATCCTGATACCCAATGTACCAGACGACTTTGGCCGCTCCAACCGCATCGAGCAAGTGAATATGCGTGCCGGGCAGACCGGCTGGGTGCGGACCTGCAAATTCAACAGCTTCGGCTTCGGCGGCGGGAATATCAGCACCCGAGGCCTTGCAGACGTAAACCGGCCCATCGGTGAGCTTACCCAGCAAGACCAGACCTCGAGCGAAATCGTCTTTGAGATCCCGAAGAACGACCTGGGGGTCGGCTGCCAATGGGTTGGTGTCTATAGCAGTGACAAAAATCGAGTGCGGTGCACTATCGAGCGCAGGCACTTTGCTGTAGGGCCTAGTGCGCAGAGCAGGCCAGAGACCGGCAGCCACCAGACCATCGCGCACTTCATCTCTGCTGAGTTGATCCAGATCCCCGGTCGCGCACTGGTCGAAGCGCTCTTCGT
This sequence comes from uncultured Gemmatimonadaceae bacterium, assembly GCA_964520345.1. Lineage (GTDB taxonomy): Bacteria > Latescibacterota > UBA2968 > UBA8231 > UBA8231. Next base: position 22,322 of record CAZFMY010000065.1, read on the forward strand.
CGTCTCCCTGAACATCGATAACCACCGAGAGCAAAGACCTCTTGGCACCGCGATTGACTGCGGCGATTTTGCCGCTAACCGGCGCAGTATACCGCACACCCGAGTTCTTTTTGTCGTCAAAGAGCAACTGCCCTTTTTTCACCTCGTCGCCCTCGCCGATAGCCATCGTCGGCCGCATCCCGATAAAATCCGGACCCAAAACAGCCACCTGCCCAATCGCAGATCCCTCTTCGATCACTTGTGCCGGAGCGCCGTTTATCGGCAAGTCCAGCCCCTTTTTTATCTTGAATTTGCTCTTGGCCATACGCGCTTCGCGATCCCCTGGTAAATTAACCTCATCGCCGCAGCGAAATTGTGTGCTTATCTGACGGCTACTATCTTGGCAAGTCTAAGCCGACCTATTTGACCTGTCAAGAATAGCATAGCTCATAAAGCTCACGACAAATTGACACCCATTCCCAAAATCTCAAACCCGGAAAAATAGACGCAGAATACTTTGGCCTGAGAGCCAGCGTCACCCAACCTGAAGACCAGATGATCCGGATCATTCAGCCCATCCATCTCCCGGTCTCAAATTAAGGGCAAGCTCCTCAATGGTGCAAGAGGTCGCGCAGCGCCTCGGCTAAGGGTCGAACTTGCAAAACGACGCAAAACTTCGGATTTTAAGTGCTTCGTCATCCACTTTCAGAGGATTTATGAAGCCAAACGAATCTATGACCCGCGACGCCATAGCGACCCTATTCAAAAACCCGATACTCGATCTGATTTATCGCGCTGCTTCTACCCATAGAAAAAACCACAATTCCCGGCAAGTGCAAGTTTGCACCCTGCTCTCGATCAAAACAGGAAGCTGCCCGGAAAACTGCGGCTACTGCTCACAGTCAGCCCATTTCGACACGGGGCTTGAAGAGCAAAAACTGCTCACCATCAATGCGGTACAAGAAGCCGCCGAAAACGCAGTCGCAGCAGGTAGCACCCGCTTCTGTATGGGAGCCGCCTGGAGAAAAGTTCCCGACGGCCCCGAATTCGAACGCGTACTCGAAATGGTGCGCACCGTCGCCGATACCGGCTTGGAAGTCTGTTGCACATTGGGCATGCTCAATGCCGAACAGGCGGAAAAACTCAAAGAAGCCGGACTCACCGCTTACAACCACAACCTGGACACCGGCGAAAATTTCTATGCGGAAGTCGTCACCACCCGCACCTATCAAGACCGGATTGAGACCATAGGGCATGTTGGCAGCGCCGGAATTTCCGTCTGCTGTGGCGGCATTCTGGGATTGGGCGAAAGCGATGAAGACCGCATCGACCTTCTGCACGCCCTGACTCAATTGCCAATCCCACCCGAGTCGATCCCGGTCAATGCCCTGGTCCCAATCGCCGGCACGCCTTTAGGCGATCGAGAACCGATCGGCGTCTGGGAACTGGTTCGCATGGTGGCCTGCGCCCGAATTCTCTTTCCCCAAGCCATGGTGCGCCTCTCGGCCGGTCGCGACGGACTCTCCCCTACCGCCCAGGCCCTGTGCTTCCTGGCCGGGGCCAACTCCATCTTCTCCGGCGACAAGCTCCTAACGACCCCTCATCCCGGTAGCGATGCCGATCAAGCCCTTTTCGAATTACTCGATCTGGAAGCCCGCCCGCCCCGCCAGGAAGCCTCACAGCTCGTCGACCAATTCGAGTAGCGTATCGTAGACAGAGACCAACTGGGACCGCTCTATACAATAGGGCGGTAGCACATACACGGTATTCCCCAGTGGTCTGAGCAGAAACCCCCGGGCCAAAAAGCGCTCTCTGAGCAGAGACCCCACCGGGTGTAGGTACCCTTCCTCGCCCGTGACCACGACATCGACAGCCGCAATGGTCCCGCAGACTCTGGCTCTGCCAAGCCGCTCATGACCGTTTATCCGCTCGATTTCTTCTCGCTGCCAACCTGCCAAAGTGCGGAAGTGCTCCGCAGCGAGTAATTCGAGCGAAGCCAGTGCCGCAGCACATCCCAGAGGATTGGCGGTATAGGAGTGACCATGGTAAAAAGCCTTTGCTGGATCCTCGTGATAAAAGGCGTCAAAAATCCGCCCACTGCAAACAGTGGCAGCCAGAGGCAAAAAACCGCCAGTCAACCCCTTGGCCAGGCAAATGATATCGGGTTCGGTAGCAGCTTTTCCACAGGCGAAAAGCGACCCTGTGCGCCCGAACCCAGTCAAGACCTCATCGTAAATCGCCAATACGTCGTGTCGCCGCAAAAGCGCCTGGACTGCGATGAGAAATTGCGGGCGGCAAATCCGCATCCCACCAGCACCCTGCACCAGCGGTTCGAGCACCATCGCCGCATATTCGCCGGGGCGATCCAACAAGAGTTGCTCCAACCGCAAAAGCGCCCGCGCCTCTTTGGCCTCCACCTCGCCATCGCCTTCCCAGGTGGCTGGAAAGGGCACTGCATCGACCGCAAAGAGCAGATCGACAAAGGACTGGGTGAAAGTCGAACGATCCCCCACCGACATTGCCCCGAGCGTATCACCGTGATAAGCACCTTCTAAACACAAAAAGCGCTTGCGTCCCACCGCGCCGGTATTCTGCCAGAACTGGTACGCCAATTTCAGCGCCACTTCAACCGCAGTCGAACCATTATCCGAATAAAAAACCCACTCCAGCGGCGCGGGTAATTTCTCCACCAACAGCCGCGCCAAGTCCTCGGCTGGCCGATGCGTGAACCCGGCGGCCAGCACCTGTTCCAACTGCCTGGCTTGAGTTCCAATCGCGGCGGCGATTTCGGGCTGGGCATGACCGTGCAAGGTCACCCACCAGCTGGAAATACAATCGAGCACCTGCTGCCCGTCCTCTAATTCGAGCAGGGGCCCCACACCAGACCGCACCCGCCGCGTCGGCATCGCCGATTTCATCTGGGTAAAGGGCGACCACACCCGCGAAGACCGACGTTCAGCCATGCGAAGAAAAATAGCGTTTAAAAAGTGAATCCACGTTGGTCGGTGAGAGATCTATACGCCGATCAATCGCAGCCAGCACCGGCGTCTGACCGTAATCGGCGATCGCTCGACAGTTGGCCGGATTCGCTGGACCGTTAACAACCACACCCAAAACCGGGCAACCGCGCCGACGCAATTGATCCAGGGTCAACAAAGTGTGATTGATCGTGCCCAACTCACTGCGCGCAACCACCAGTACCGGAAGTGCAAAATCGGCGATCAGGTCGATCATCAGATGCTCATCGTTGAGCGGCACCATGACCCCACCAGCTCCTTCTACCACCAACCGCTCCTGCACCGGCAGCACCAAACGATCCATTTCTATCCGCACACCCTCGCGACGAGCAGCCTCATGGGGAGACAGCGGATCGCGTAAGCAGTAGGTCTCGGGCAACAAACGCTCGGACGGCAGGCCGGTCGTCTCGCGTATCCAAACTGCGTCTCGTTCTGTACCGCTTTGCACCGGCTTCCAATACGCAGCCGCTAATCCCACACTCAGCAGTGCCGCAACATACGACTTGCCGACTCCGGTATCGGTGCCGGTGACGAAAATCCGGGTAGGCCATTCAAGAGCCACAGCTTTCCCCCTCCTTCTCGACGGCCAAGAAGTTGATCGCACAATTGACCTCTACTCCATCGGGACAGGCCTGGTCCCAGCCTCGGATAAGCTTGCGCAGTTGTGCAGACCCAAGCGGTGCAGCCTCGGGTCGAGTCGGAATATCGGCACCAGTGCACTTAAAATGGCGCAGAAAATCATGGGCCGTAGAAAAATACAACTCGATTTCTCGTTCCCATTGGCAGATCTTCACTGGATGGGTTGCAAAAAACCCTGCTACAGACGCCGGGTTGGGCAAAAGGTTGGCAGTGCAGGGTACCCCCAGGCGAGCACAGTGTTGATGCCATTGGCGATACGAACCCGGACCCGGATATGAGCAGAGTAGATAACCGCCGGGTTTGAGTGCCTGCAAAAGGCGGATCAAACCGGCTTCCATATCGACGAACCAATGCACGGCAAAATTGGCGCAGACCAACGCGTACACCCCCTGACGAGTCAGTTGCTCGCCGTCTAGGACCTCGTATTGGATATTGGGATGAGCGCGCCCTATAAGATCGATCTTGCGGCGACAATGGCCGACCATCGCCGGAGCGAGGTCGCTCAAGGTCAGCCCGCGTCCGGACACCAGGGCCGCCAACTCCGCGCTCAACAAGCCAGTGCCGCAACCAATTTCGAGCACCGGCCCCGCCACTAAATCATCCCTGCGCTCTGCCAGCCACCCGGCCAACACCGCGGCACCTAGTCGCTGTTCTTCAGCATGGGAATCGTAGGTCGCGATAGAGCCGGCAAAATGCTCGGCGACGCGCTCTTTGAAAGATCCTGCGGCCATTTCAGGACCGAATCCTACGCCAGACCCGCTCGATTTCCCGCCAACACTCGCGCGCGTGAGTAATCGGCAACGCATGACCGGCCCCTTCGAGCACACTCATTGTGCTGCCGGAAATCCGCCCGTGCAGTTCCTCGGCCCGTTCCAGGGAGACTATGCGATCATCGCTGCCGTGCAAGAAGAGCACCCGCGACTCCACCGCTACGCGCTCCGGCTCGAACTCGCTTTCCTGCAAGAGTTCCAGGTCCTCGCGCAGCCGCTCGGTGCAAATCGGCTCGCACACGGCCAAAGAGCTGACTCGCGGAGCGCAAGAACGAGTGTAAAAATCACTCAACAAAGCCTCTGGCTCACGCTCCAGCCGAACGAGCATCCGCTCCACGGTCCGCCGCGAATACCGGGCCTGTTTAGCGCGCCGAGAGTGAAAAGAGCCGAAACTGCTGACCACCACCACCAATTCCGCCGTAGCGAACCACGCCGGTAACAGCAGATGCAGCCCCAGTGAATGGGCCACGACGATTTGAGGCCGCAGCGCATCTATATCGACTCGCTGACCAAAATAGCCGCGATCCGGAGCGTGCAGTACAAAACCGGCCGACATGAGATCGCGCCAGGCATCCCAAGACCAGGCGCCGAAACCCCACCCGTGCTGGACCCCCACTTCAACGGCAGCCATCGCGCCAGCAACCCAGCAAACGCACCAATCGCTCAAGATCTTGTCGCTGGTGCTGAGCATTGAGCGCCAGGCGAATCCGCGCACCGCCCTGCTCCACAGTGGGAGGCCGAATAGCAACAGCCAGGATGCCGTTTTCCTCGAGGTAGCCATTGAGCGCCAGCGCCTGGTCTTCAGCTCCGACCATCAGCGGCACGATCTGCGCACTGGAATCGCCGATCTCCCAACCCTGATCTTTGAGGGCTCCACGCAGATACTCGGCATTGGAAAGCAGAGTCTGGCGCTCCGCATCCATCTGCGGTACCAATTCGAGTGCTGCATCCACCGCGCCCAGAACCGACGGCGGCAATGCCGTGGTATAAATGAAACCGGAACAGCAATTGACGAGGTACTCCCACAGTTTCTCCCCACAAGCCACATAGGCTCCAAAGGAACCCAGAGCCTTACCGAAGGTGCCGATGCAAAGATCGACGGCCTGACCACAGGTCAACCCCATACCCCTCGCTCCCAACACTCCCGTCGCATGGGCCTCGTCGACGACCAGCAGGGCATCGAATTCCTCCGCTAACCCGACCAGAGTGGCAATATCGCTCTGATCGCCGTCCATACTGAAAACCGACTCGGTGACGATGATCCGGCGCGAGTACTCGGCCCCGGCGCTGCTTGCAAGTAGATCTCGCAAGTGATCCAGGTCGCCATGGCGGTAGCGCTGCATCCGACAACGGCTCAAGATTGCGCCCTGGATCAAACTGCTGTGACAGCATCGATCGATAAGGATCAGCGAGCGCCGATCTGCCAGCGCCGGCACCAGCGAAATATTGGCCTGGTAGCCCGAATTGAGGACCAGCGCCTTAGCCGTCTGCTTGAGTTGAGCCAGGGTCGTCTCCACCCGATCAAAACCCGGATTGGAGCCACAGACCAGCCGCGATGAAGTCGCACCAGTCCCAAAACGATCGGTAAATTCAGCCGCCCGCGACCGCAAAAGCGGGTGCGAGGCCAGGCCCAGATAATCGTTGGAACTGAAGTTGAGCAACGCGCGACCATCGGCGCAGACTTCCATCCGTCCTCGCGATTCCAAGGTCCGCAACCGGCGCAACTGCCCAGTTTGCCGACGCCGGGCCAACTCCTGATCGACAAAATCGAATTTAGATCCCATAAGCAGAAAATTAAGATCCGATAAATCATCCAACGGGGCAAGATCCCGCACCCCCTGCCAGTGCTGCTCGCAGATACCGCTTGCCCCTTGAGCCAAGCCGCTCTATTATTCTCTAAGCTTGCGATTCAACCGCATTGCGAGACTGCATCAATGCCGAATACCTCCGATAAAATCACCGCTTCTCTGCTCCAGTCCAAAAAAGAGCGGGGACACAAGATCAGCATGTTGACGGCCTACGACTATCCGACTGCCGCGCTGCAGGACGAGGCCGGTATCGATGTTATTTTAGTCGGCGACTCGGTGGGCACCAACGTCCTGGGCTACCGCAGTCCGCAACAGGTGACGATGGACGATATCCTCCACCATCTGCGCGCGGTGCGCCGAGCTGTACACCAGGCTTTCCTGCTGGCCGACCTGCCCTTTATGTCTTTCCAACCTGCGGTCGAAACCGCGGTCAAAAACGCCGGACGCTTGGTCCAGGAAGGCGGTGCCGAAGGGGTCAAACTCGAGGGTGGGCTGCCGGTCTTGCCCCAGATCCAGGCCATCGGCAACGCTGGCATTCCCGTCGTCGGACACCTCGGTTTCACTCCCCAGTCCCAAGCCCGCGAATTCTATCTTTTCAGTGACCGACGCGGCACCGTACCCAAATTCCAGGGCAAAGGCCCCAAGGGTGCCAAAGCTCTGGTCGAGGAAGCCCTGCGCCTGGAGGACGCTGGAATTTTCGCACTGGTTCTCGAACTGGTCACCGAAGAGGCGGCCCAGATCGTTGCCGAACGCCTAACGATCCCGGTCATCGGCATCGGAGCCGGACGCTATTGCGATGGACAGGTACTGATCGTCCACGACCTAGTCGGGCTCAACGAGGAAGAACTGATCCTGGCCAAAGCCTACGGGCAGATGCGCCAGACCTGGGCCGAAATCTTCAAAACCTACCGCCAGGAGGTCGTAGAGGGCCGCTTCCCCACAGCGGAAAACGTGGCCCATATGGAACCTGAAAAACGCGAGAAATTAGTCCAATTACTCAAAGAAAACAGCAAGCAAGCCTGATCTTTCCAAAGGAGAAATCCCAGATGCGTCCGCTCTACACCACGGCACTTCTTATCGGAATCGCCACCCCTGCAATGGGCCAGGGAGACGATGCGAAAGGGATACAGGACCATCTGGCCGGACTTGACACACTCCTCGGCAAAATCGTTGGATGGCTCGCAGCGGTACTCCTCTACGACTTCGGCACCGGCGTGCCGTTAATCGTGGCCGTGCTCCTCCTGGGGGGTATTTACTACAGCTTCTATCTGGGCTGGTTTTCAATCCGCGCTTTTGGCCACGCGATCGATGTGATACGCGGACTCTACGACGACCCCGATGATCCCGGCGAAATATCGCATTTCAAAGCCCTGACCTCTGCACTTTCTGCCACCATCGGCCTGGGCAATATCGCCGGCGTCGCCGTCGCCATAAGCACCGGCGGTCCCGGTGCGCTGGTGTGGATGATGCTCACCGCGATCGTCGGGATGTCCTCGAAACTGGCCTCCTGCACGCTGGCGATCATGCACCGGACAATCCATCCCGACGGCCGCGTCACCGGCGGCCCGATGTACTACCTGGAAAAAGGCCTCGAACAGAAAGGGCTCAAACCACTGGGCCGCATCCTGGCCATCCTCTTCGCCATACTTTGCATCGGCGGCGCGCTGGGCGGCGGCAATATGTTCCAGTCGAACCAAACCATTGAGGCCCTCGGAACAGTTAGCCCCTTTTTCAAAACCTACAACTGGCTCTTTGGCCTGCTACTCGCCACACTGGTCGGGGCGGTTATCATCGGCGGCATCCGACGCATCGCCACCGTTACCTCGCGTCTGGTGCCCATCATGTGTATCCTCTACGTCATCAGCGCTCTCTTTATCATCTGCTCCAATATCAGCGAAGTCCCCGCAATGTTCGCCCTGATCTTCAGCGAGGCCTTTACCGGCAAAGCGGTCGAGGGCGGTATATTGGGTGTGGCAATAATCGGTATCACTCGCGCCGCCTTCTCCAACGAAGCCGGTATTGGCTCAGCGGCCATCGCCCACTCAGCAGCCCAAACCGACGAGGCGGCACGCGAGGGCATCGTGGCCATGATCGGTCCTTTTATCGACACCATCGTCATCTGCACTATGACCGCCCTGGTGGTCCTATTGACTGGCGCGTACCAGGACCCATCCCTGCAGGGCAAGGGCGCGGCAATGACAACCAAGGCCTTCGGTTCGGTAATCCCGGGCGCAGAACTCGTCCTGGGCATTGTCATCTGCCTCTTCGCCTATTCGACGATGATATCATGGGAATACTATGGTGAAAGGGCCTGGGAATATCTTTTCGGGAATGGCTCGCTGCTGGTATTCCGCCTGCTCTTCGTCGCCTGCGTCTTTATCGGAGCGGTATCCAAATTGGCCAACGTTCTGGATTTCTCCGACCTGATGATCCTCAGCATGGCCTTTCCCAACATCATCGGCGGCATCCTCCTCAGTCCACAGATCAAGACACAGCTAAATCAGTACTGGGGTCGACTCCAACGCGGCGAGATGCGGCGCTTCAAATAGCGAATTCCTTAACGGCATCAGATCGCTTAGTCCGCTACGCCGTCAACAGGCGATAAGTCCATTGCTGATTTTATGGGAAAGCGCTCCTGCTCTGGCACCGCTTCGGTGGAACCGCTTTTGAACCGGGCGATAGCCTCCATCCCCACTCCGTACTCGCTCGATGGATGCCATAAAAGCCAACCCTGTGCGCCGCCATCTTCAGCACCGTATAACTGCTCGATAATATATTGTGTATCGAAGTCCGGAACCCGGTAGTCAAAAGCCTGGATCCAGGGCCGCACCGGGACCTGGTGATCGACCGCCAATTTCTGCAGACGCATACACCCCTTTAACTGGAAGTAATAAGGGTGATCGACCGGGCGTTCAATACCTGCAAAGCCATCGGCAAAATGAGATGGGTACAGCATCGGACTAACGATGTCGAGATAAGGCAGCAAGTCCGGCAGATGCTGCCCAACACTCAGGAGATCCGCTTCTTGTCCCCAGGCTGCAACACCGAAAATATCGGCTGAGAGCAATGTCTCCGTAGTGTCTAGCTCTCGCCTAACTTCAGCGACGAACCTGGTGATGACGCGGTGCTTGGGCAAGATATCCGGATCGAAGGCGAATACAGCATCCGAGAGATCGCCCTCAGTGGGAAAACGGAGATAGTCCAGTTGTATCTCATCGACACCCAGTTCCGCCACTTCGCGAACCAATGCCAATAAATACTCCTGCACTTCCGGCAGCGATGGGTCTACCCACTGCGGTGTCCCGCGTTCGGACCACAGATGCTGTCCCTGCCGCGCGAGTGGAACCATATCGGGACGCTCGCGAGCTAAACGCTCATCGTAAAAGCAGGTCAGCCGTGCCACGACGTGAATATCCCGGCGGTGCAGCAAATCGATCAGTTTTGCCGGCTGGGTAATCGGAGCCTCGGCTCCGGCACCGATCGCCAGAGCCAACGGCACCGAGGAGTCATAGCCGAGATTGCCGTGGCGGTCCTTGACATCAAAAACCACCGTATTGCCTCCGGCCGCCACCAACTCGTCGACCAAATCAAAGATCCTATTGCTACCAGCCAGTGGTGCCCTCACGTAGATGCCGCAAGCGGCAAAATCAGCATCCCGGGGCACGGGTTGATCGAGCAAATCCAGAGTTTCCAGCAAGACAACCAGGCGCTGGCCAGGCCTGATCACATCGCTTTGCAGTCCATTTTGCTCCTTGATCTCCCCGACGAGATCTCCCGTCGTATACTGGGTGCTATAGGGCAGGAGCCGAGCGGCAATCCCGAAAAGCGTATCGCCGGAGCGCACCGTTAGCACGGTATCCCTGACCCCGCCTTGAGCCAGGACCGCGGAACTCATAATCAGCCAGGTGAAAAAGCAGAAAAAAATCAACAAATGCTCCACTATAATAAAGTAACATTTAGTAAATAAGAGACTTATAAAAATTCAGATTTTGCAGAAAAAATCAAGCCGCCGATTCAATTTTCTTCGGAAACTAACCGGACAGATGGGAAAATAGTGCGCACTACTACCGTCCCCAATCTACGCCAAGGGCAGCATACTCTTCTGGGCCAATACCCAGCACTGAACCAGCGAATCGCGCTGAGCTCCACCTATCGCGCTTTCCATATCTCGAATTATAATATAATCAGGGCGAGCGCGCGGGCGACGCATCTTCACCCTCTAGCCATTCCCGATCTTCGGCCAGATAAACCTCCTCCAACTCCAGATCGCCAAAGGCCTCTGACCAACGCTGCAAACGCACTTTGTCCTCCTGCTCCTGCATCCTCAGCTGGGCGATAAAGGCAAAGCGGTTGAGGGCGAAAGTCAGCGTAGTGACCCGTCCCCCCTGCAAATCCACTTGCAATTGCTGGATCTGCCCCTTATAGCTCAATTCGACCCAATGCCGGCCAGCCGGCAAATTGTGCAAAAGAAGCCCTTGGTAGCCACGTTTAAATAGTTCGAGCGAATAGCGACCATCCAGCCGAACACTCAGGTCGTCCGCTATCTCGGTGCCGATCGGCGCCTGGACCAAAGCCAGCGAAGCCTCTAGATCATCCAGAAGTTCTGAGCTTTCTATATCGTAATCGTAGACCGCTCTTCGGCCCCCTTGCTGCGGCTCCTGCAGTGCGACCTCGGGCTTTTGATCCTGCATCCAGGTGGGTGGAGGTATCTTGGGCGCAATGCCCCGATCCCGGGTCAGGGCGTAGACGATGATATTGGTCCCCGCCATCAACGAATAGGTCACCGGCTCGGTACCACCGGCATCGGCATTGAAGCTGACCCGCCAATTCTGGTGCAACCCCAAATCGCTGAGTACGACCACCAGATCTCCATCGACTTCAATACCCCATAACCCCAGCGGCGACATCACCGGCTCTTGATCCGACTGGCTGGCCCCGGAATTGAATGTGGTCTCCTGCTGCAGAGCCAAAAGATCCTGCCGGTTCTGCAGCGGATAGTACCAGCTTGGGTTGTCCCCCACATCTACGACCGTCGACTTGTCCTCGCCGGGGAAACCGCCGCCAAACTCGTAGAAGGAGTGGTAGACGCTGTGCGAAGTCGGAATCGGTATCAGACGTGCTTCAGCCCCCAATATCGCCCGTAATTGATCAATCATTTCGCGTAGGTAGCGATTGCTGCCCTCGATAAAGAGAAAACCGCCCTGGCCTATGTAGAGTTCCAAGAGCGCTTTCTCCTCCTGACTGAACATGGCCAGGACTTCGTCCCGGTAAGCGGTCAAACCACCGTTCTCGAAGAGGAAATGTATCGGATCTTTGAGCAAGCGTTCCGAGAGGAAATACTCGTAGGTCTGGTCCCTGACCCGGGCCAGAATTCGGGTGTGGTCGCGCAAATAACGAGCTATCGCATCGAGTTCACCGCGACCAGAGCCCGCCCCATAGACGCGCAGTTGGGTGAAATTGATATAACCTGCCAGATCCCGACGACTCGCTGGATCGCGGATAACGGCGGCGTGGTCCTTGTTGGCCCGAGCCAAATCCACCAGCCGCAAGAGGTCCATCGAAGCGATACCCATGCTATCGGCCAGCCCCAGCGCTGAAGGCGAGAGCATTTTTTCGCGCACCAGTATCGGCACCTCTTCTTTGGCTCCGCTGGCGATCTCGCGCAAAACCAGAGGCGCTTGCTGCGATTCTATTTCTGGCGCACTCACCTCGAGCTGTAAATCTTCTTCGCGTATTTCTACGGCCCGCTGCTCGCTTTGCAGATATTCCATCTGCACCCGGGGCGTATCTCGTTGGTCTCTGGGCAAGGCACTCAGGCGACGGGGTTTGAACTGGGGCGGAACCCGGATGATACGGGCGCGGAAGGCCTCTGAATCCAGATCGTCTAGCCACCAGTCACGCAGTAGATAAAGCCCGGTCAGGTGCAAGAGCACCGAGGCCAGGATACAGATATAAATAACCTTTTTGTTATGCACAGACCCGCTCTTTTCCACCGACTCGCCTTGTACGCGAACTCCGTAACTTACTAACTATACTAAAAGATACAGATAGCCCAGGGAAATCCTATCAATAAATCGACGAATAGCGACCTAAAAAAACTCTCTACCACAACACTCCAAACTACATAAGTTGCTGTAACAAAATGTCTTTTTGCAAAGAAAACCCGCACTTGTTATCTTTTGCCAGTAATCTGGCATCTGCTTTTAGCCTCATAATACGAACGATATCAAGGGATTATCTCAGCGATGAGCGATAGCGAAGAAATAAAAATTGAGGTTCAGGAGTGGCTCGAATCACTCGACTACGTGCTCTCCAATAGGACGCCTGAGCAAATCCGTTTTCTCCTGCAGCAACTCCAGATTCGTGCATCAGAAGCCGATATAGATCTTCCATTCAGCGCCAATACCCCCTATCTCAATACTATTAGTCGCGACCAGCAACCCCCCTACCCGGGTAGCCGAGAAATGGAGCGCTGGATCAAGAGCCTGGTGCGCTGGAACGCAATGGCGATGGTAGTTCGCGCCAACCGCGACAAAGCCGCCCCGGGTGGTCATATTTCAACTTATGCCTCTTCAGCCACGCTCTACGAAGTCGGTTATAACCACTTCTTCCGCGCCCCTAACAACGGGCATCCCGGCGACCAGATCTACTTTCAGGGGCACGCTGCGCCCGGAATGTATGCTCGCGCTTTTGTCGAAGGTCGACTCACCGAGCGCCAGTTGGAAAACTTTCGCCGCGAGCTACAAGAAGGAGGCGGGCTCTCTTCCTACCCTCACCCCTGGCTGATGCCCGACTTCTGGCAATTCCCCACCGTGTCGATGGGCCTGGGTCCGATTCTGTCGATCTATCAAGCCCGTTTCAACCGCTACCTGGAAAACCGCGGACTAAAACCCGTCGACGACGGCAAGGTCTGGGCTTTTCTGGGTGATGGCGAATGCGATGAACCCGAGAGCCTGGGTGCCATTACCCTGGCCTCACGCGAGCGACTCGACAATCTCATCTGGGTCATCAACTGCAATCTTCAGCGCCTCGACGGCCCAGTACGCGGCAACGGCAAAATCATTCAAGAGCTCGAAGCAGCCTTCCGCGGCGCTGGCTGGAACGTCATCAAAGTGATCTGGGGCGACGACTGGGATTCCCTGCTGGAAAAAGACGACCACGGCCTTTTAGCCCAGCGTATGAACGAAGTGCTCGACGGCCAATACCAGAAATACTCGGTATCCGACGGCAACTATATACGCCAGGATTTCTTCGGCGCGGATCCGGAACTGATAAAAATGGTCGAGCACTACTCCGACGAGCAGTTGCGAAAAATGCGGCGCGGCGGCCACGACCCCGAAAAAGTCTATGCCGCGTTCAAGCAAGCTGTCGAACACCAGGGAGCACCTACCGTGATTCTCGCCAAGACCATCAAGGGATACGGCATGGGCGAGGCCGGCGAGGGCAAGAACATCACTCATCAGCAAAAAAAGCTCAACGAGGATGAGATCCGTCTCTTTCGCACCCGCTTCGGCATCCCGATCTCCGATGACGAAATCGCCGAAACGCCATTTTATCGCCCCGCTGACGGCAGTCCGGAAATGGAGTACATCCGCGAACGGCGCGAAAACCTCGGCGGCTATGTGCCCGAACGACGAGTCAGCGCTCCACCGTTGAAAATGCCCCCCGAAAGCCTGTGGGAGGAATTCAAAAACGGGTCGGGCGAACGCGAGTTCGCCACGACGATGGCCTTCGTCTCAGTTCTCCGCAAACTATTACAAGACAAAGAAATAGGAAATCTCATAGTGCCGATCATCCCCGATGAATCGAGGACCTTCGGCATGGATCCGCTCTTCCGCCAGTTCGGGATATACTCCAGCCTAGGCCAGCTGTACGAGCCAGTCGACAAAGATGTCATCGCCTATTACAAAGAGGCCGTAGACGGCCAGATGCTCGAAGAGGGCATCACCGAGGCCGGATCGATGTCGTCGTTTATAGCCGCCGGATCAGCTTATGCGACCCATGGAATCAATACCATCCCCTTTTTCATCTACTACTCGATGTTTGGCATGCAGCGGATCGGCGATCTGATCTGGCTGGCTGGAGATATGCGAGTCAAAGGATTCATGGTCGGCGGCACCGCCGGACGCACCACGCTCAACGGCGAAGGCCTCCAACACGAGGATGGCCACAGTCACCTATTGGCCTATCCGGTCCCCAATCTCGAGGCCTACGACCCGGCCTTCGGCTACGAAATCGCAACCATCGTTCGCGAAGGTATGCGCAGGATGTACACCGAGCAGGAGGATATCTTTTACTACATCACGATCGAAAACGATACCTACCAGATGCCAGCGATGCCCGAAGGGGTCGAGGAAGGTATTCTCAAAGGTATGTATCGCTTTAAGGCCTCGACCAAAAAGCGCACCCGCCTCAAAGCCCACCTCTTCGGCAGTGGAGCGATCATTAATAGCGCCCTTGAGGCCCAGCAGATTCTCGAGGACGAGTACAAGGTCAGTGCCGACGTCTGGAGCATCACCAGTTATAAAGCACTGCATCGCGATGCGCTGGATACAGAGCGATGGAACCGCATGCACCCGGGAGAAAAACAGCGGCTCAGCTACATCGAGCAATGTCTTGAAAAAGAGCGGGGAGTCTACGTCATGTCCTCCGACTACGTCAAAGCGCTGCCCGAATCGATCGCCCGCTGGTTCCCCAACCCACCCGTCGCCCTCGGTACCGACGGTTTCGGGCGCAGCGAGAGCCGGGAAGCACTGCGAGACCACTTCGAAGTCGACGCCCGTTTTATCGCGCTAGGAGCCTTGAGCGCCCTGGCACGCGAAGGACAAATAGAATATGATGTGGTCGAAGAGGCAATGAAGAGTTTCGAAATCGATCCCGACAAAGCCAACCCAACGTATCTTTGAGCGGTGCTGAACCGGTGCCAGTGGTCACACCTCAGAGCTACCCCTAAAATACGGACGAATCTATGCCGACAGAATTCAGCTTGCCCGATCTGGGTGAGAATATCGAGAGCGGGGACGTCATCAGCGTGCTCGTCGCCGTCGGAGATACCCTCAGCGAGGACCAGCCAGTCATCGAACTCGAAACCGATAAAGCCGTTATCGAGGTCCCCGCTTCCGGCAGCG
>CAZFMY010000066.1:0-37550 GCA_964520345.1 uncultured Gemmatimonadaceae bacterium
CGACCACCTGCCGACACTTAGTGCGCCAAAAATCTTTCGGCTTCGAGCGCCGCCATACACCCCGTCCCCGCCGCCGTCACCGCCTGTCTATACACCGTATCCTGCACATCGCCACAAGCGAAGACTCCCTCGACACTGGTCGCGGTCGAGTCCGGCTTGGTCAGGATATACCCCTGGTCATCCATTTCCAAGAGGTCGTTGAAAATCTGCGAATTGGGCACATGGCCGATCGCCATGAAAACTCCATCGCAACCAAACTCCCGCGTTTCGCCCGCCAGCACATCTTTCAAAAGCACTCCGCGCACCGCCAACTCGCCGTCTGTCTGCAGAATCTCCTCGACCGTGGCATTGAGGACGAAATCGACTTTCTCATTCTCCTCAGCGCGCTTGAGCATAATCTTCGAGGCGCGGAATTCCTCGCGGCGGTGAACAATAGTGACCTTGGAGGCAAACTTCGTCAGATAGGTCCCCTCCTCCATCGCCGAATCGCCGCCGCCGACGACCACCAATTCTTTGTCGCGGAAGAAGAAACCATCGCAGGTGGCGCAGGCCGAAACTCCGTGCCCCATCAACAAACTCTCGGACTCCAGGCCCAGGAGTCTGGCCGATGCTCCGGTGGCGATGATCAGTGCGTCGGCGGTGTACTCGAGTGCGGCAGTTTTGACTCTAAAGGGGCGAGCCGAAAGATCGACCCCCGTCGCAATCTTGAACTGACACTCAGCACCGAAACGCTTTGCCTGATCGCGCATCAGATCCATCAATTCCGGCCCCATAATCCCCTCTGGAAACCCGGGGTAGTTCTCTACATCGGTGGTGATGGTCAGTTGACCACCCGGCTGCAGGCCCTCGAGGACCAGCGGCGCCAGGTCGGCACGAGCAGCGTAGAGCGCCGCGGTAAGCCCGGCCGGGCCCGAGCCGACGACAATGATTTTGTAGTGCGTAGTTTCGCTCATCGTTCCCCTTCGGTTATACAGGTCCAAACTGCGAATACAGGATGAATCGAGCGCGCTTCAAACGATGCGGCTCAACAATTCTTTACCTTCTAACCCCACCAGTAAATTGCCCACCGAACGCTCGGCCATCGCCTGACGCGTCTGCTCGGTTGCGCTGCCGAGGTGGGGCATGATAATGACATTGTCGAGCGCGAGAAGCGGGTGGTCTCTGGGCAGCGGTTCCGGCTCGGTCACATCGAGCGCCGCCGCATGTAATTTGCCGGCCCGGAGCGTCTCGAGCAGGGCCTGGTGGTCAACAACACCGCCGCGCGCGGCGTTGACCAGCACCGCCGATTCTTTCATCAACGCCAACTCGCGAGCACCGATCATCTCCCGCGTTTCGTCGGTCAGCGGCATATTCAAAGCCACAAAATCCGCTTGCTGGAGCAACTCGTCCAGCGCAACATAGCGGACTCCAAGGTCCGCCTCAGCCGCCGGGTTGCGGTTGCGATTGTGGTAGAGCACCTTCATATCGAAGCCCAGTGCCCGCCGGGCTACCTGATAGCCGATATTGCCCAGTCCGATGATCCCCAGAACCTGGTGGTGAACCTCCTGTCCCAGCATGAAACTCGGATCGTAGGCGATAAAATCGGGACTGCGGGCAAAACGGTCGCCGCTCACCAGGTTGCGCGCACCGGCCAAAAGCAGCGCAAAGGTCATATCGGCAGTAGCCCCGTCCAAAACATTCGGCGTGTTGCCCACGGGAATCCCGCGCTCTTTGGCCCCCTGCAAATCGATATGATCGACGCCGACGCCGAAGTTGCTGATCACCCGCAAAGCGGGCATCTGGTCCATGTATTCAGCGGTAAAGGCGTAATGACCGTAGTTATACACTCCTTCGATCGAATTCAAAATCTCATCCGCTGGCTTCGGATCCAGCGGGTTCCAGCGATGGATCTGACAGTGCTCCTCAAGCATCGGGATAATCGTGCGATACGGTTCGATCTCCGAGCGAATCAGAATTTTGTAGGCCATGTTTTTTTCCAGGATACCGGTAGAGTAAATCGGAGCAGGGAATATAAATAAGGGCTAAGCTCGGGCAAGGGCGGAAAAACCCAAAGGCTCGCGACGCTGCCGCAGAGAACGCCTGAAGAGGTCGGAATTCATAAAAATACCAAAGACCCCCGATCCTAATAACAACATCCGTTTTTTCGACGCTTCCTTATCGACTTAGATATCGATCTAGGCCCATCTCTTGACGCAGAGGGTTTTGCAACCGAGACTAGTTATGGGCTACGCGACTGGATCCGACCCGGCCGCGCGTGGCGCAGCGGGACGCAATCCATCATATGATATGGGGCCAAGCCGCTGCCCAGATCTTTCCAAACCGGTTCAAACGAGGTACCATGCTCATCGCACAACCCAAGGGACACTACCATTTCCTCCAGGGCATCGACCCCTATTCCTGTGGCGTCGTTGCCGACCCGGGCTACGAAATCGTCCACGTCACTCTCGCCGAGCCGCTGCCCTGGCGAGCGGGCTTCGACCGCATCGACGACCACCTGGCCTCAATCGGCTGCGACCGCCAAGCCCTCTGCGCTATAGAATTGCGCTCGCCCGCCCCTTTCGATATGCAGGGTTTTATCGACTTCAACCAGCAATACTGTGCCGTCCTCCGGGAGTGGGATCTCTACCTGGGCGACCTCAACCCCCTGGCCCGCACCAATGTCGCCCCGTTCCACGACCCGCCGCCAACGCCCTCGCTGCACGCCTTTTCCCACATAATCCCCAACGACCAGATCGACCGCAAAACGCTGATCGTAGCCGGAGCTGGCGAATTGCGCGAGGGGATTCTCGTCGAGGAAGGCATTCTTCACCCTGGAGATACTTCGCCCGCAGCCATGCGCGAGAAGGCGTCCTACGTCATGCAGGTCATGGAACAACGACTCACCGGCCTGGGTGGCAGCTGGGATTTGATCGACGCCATCGATGTCTACACCATCTACCCCCTCGACGGAATCCTCGAAGAAGTTCTCCTCCCTCCCCTCGGGCCGGCCCGGCGCCACGGCATCCGCTGGCACTATACCCGTCCACCGGTTGTCGACATCGATTTCGAAATGGATCTCCACGGCGTGGTATCAGAGCAGATACTCTAGCCCGCCCAGCTAAAACAACTGAATTGCCAATCGCCCTCCGCGCAGAGAGCGGCAACATATCCTGGCGCCGGCTCCAGCGCCACCAGTTTCCACCGCGCGATCTCCGTCCGCCCCTGGTCTGAGTTCAACAGTGCGGCCTCCCCACCTAGCGATACCGAAAAGGTATCCAACCCCGCAGCAATACCATCGCCGCGAGCCTTAACATAGGCCTCCTTGCGCGTCCAGATATTGTAGAAAGCCTCCCTACGTTGCGCCGCGGGCAGTCCCGCAAGCGCCTCCTGCTCCTCCAGCGAGAAGAAACGCGCTGCAATTTCCTCGTGCGCTACCCTGGCCCGCGGCCACTCTAGATCGATGCCGACCTCGCGCTCAAGCGTCACTGCATAAAGGGCCAGATTGTGCGAATGAGACATATTGAAGTGCAGCGAGCCGTCTCTCAGAAAAGGCTTGCCGTGCTGACCGTAGCTAAAGACCAACTCGCCGGGATCGCCTTGCAGATAGCGCCCCAGCAAACGGCGCAACACGCCCCGGGCGATCGCAAAACGATCCCGGTGCTCGGCGTGGGCGAGGCGGTCCGCCCGCTCGCGCTCATCGGCATTGAGAACGACCCTGCATGCCTCGAGCTCTGCGGCACCTCCACCCAGTTCCGCATACCAGACATGAACCTCGTCGCCACACAGTGTGTAGACCAGCGAGTCTTCCCTGCGAGTAGCCATACCGCAAGGGTACGCCGCGCCAGTCCAGCCCGTCAACCCAGGCCTCTCCCTCTGGTATCGGATACAACGAGTCTACCGACACCAAAAAAGTATGGGGTAGCGATCTGTATCCCAATAATACTGGCAACTAAATCGGCATAATGCCCCACTCCAATCTGCCAATAATTACAAGTGTTTAACGAAATAAATGGCCAAGGTCGAAACCTGCGATCTCCCCGACCTGAACTCCAGCGGTATTTCTATCTCGGATCCACTTGACGCCGCGTCCCCGCGTGTTGACATTAACTAAAGTTTCGGATATAGACACCTATCCAAGGAGCTTCGATTCCATGGCTGCCTTTACCAGCAAAGACTACCCCGAATACACTTCCGATGGCAAATACCAGGTCATCGGCACCCGTCCGGTCCGCCATGACGGCGTCGACAAAGTTACCGGCGCCGCAATCTACGGAGCCGACGTACGCTTGCCCGGCCTGCTTTACGGCAAAGTCCTGCGCAGCCCGCACCCGCACGCTAAAATACTTTCCATCGACACCTCCAAAGCTCTCGAGCTCGATGGAGTGCGCGCCGTAGCCACTGCCGACGATCTGGTCGATACCGTCGACAAGCTCTCCAACCTCGGTGAGACCACTGTCAACGTCCGCGAAATCGCCAAAAACTCACTGGCCTCCGACAAAGTCCTCTATACCGGCCACGCAGTCGCCGCCGTCTGCGCTACCAGTCAGCACATCGCCGAGGAGGCCCTGGACCTGATCGAGGTCGAATACGAAGTCCTCCAGCCCGTCGTCGACATTCGCGAGGCCATGCGGGACGACGCCCCGCTCCTCGATGAAGAGCGCACCACCCGTGCACTGGGCGAAGACTCCGGCAAAAAGAGCAATATCGCCACGCATAATCAGCACGCGATGGGCGACCTCGACCAGGGCTTTGCCGAAGCCGATATCGTCGTCGAACGCGAATTCCACACCGCCACCGTCCACCAGGGCTATATAGAGCCGCATAATACCACGGTCTGGTGGAAGAAAGATGGTTCGGTCACCGTCTGGGTCAGTACCCAGGGACCTTTCGAGATCCGTTCACAGGTTTCGGAAGTCCTCAATATTCCCGTATCCAACGTAAAAGTCATGCCCTGCGAGATCGGCGGTGGTTTCGGCGGCAAATTCCCCACCTATATGGAACCTGCCGCCGCCATCATGTCGCACAAAACCGGCCAACCGGTCAAAATGCTGATGAGCCGCACCGAAGTATTCCTGGCCACTGGTCCAGCTCCCGGATCTTATATGAAAATCAAGATGGGGGCCAAGAGCGACGGTACTATCACCGCCGCCCATGCCTATATGGCCTACGAAGCCGGAGCCTACCCCGGTTCGGCCGTCGGTGCTGGCGCCTCTTGTATCCTGGCACCCTACAATATCGCCAACGTAACCATCGACGCCTACGACGTCGTGGTCAACAAACCCAAGTCCTCGGCCTATCGCGCCCCTGGCGCCCCCAACGCCGCCTTCGCTTCTGAGAGCGTCATCGACGAACTCGCCGAAAAGATCGGCATCGACCCGCTGGAGATGCGGCTCAAAAATGCCTCCAAAGAAGGTACTCGCCGCGCCGATGGCACCGTCTATGGCCAGATAGGCTGCGAACAAACCGTCCAGGCCGCCATCGAGAGTGAGCACTACCAGAGTCGACTTGAAGGGCCCTACCGCGGACGCGGCGTAGCCGGTGGCTTTTGGTTCAATGGCGGCGGCATGTCTTCCGCCGCCATCTCGGTCAACGACAACGGTACCATCAACCTCAATGAGGGCTCGGTCGATATCGGCGGCAGCCGCACCTCGATGGCGATGATCGTAGCCGAAACGCTCGGGCTCGAAGCTTCCGATATCAACCCATCGATCCCCGACACCAGTTCGATCGGCTTCACCGGCGGCACCGGTGGCAGCCGGGTAACCTACGCCACCGGCCATGCCTGCTACAACGCAGCCGAAGACGTCAAAGCCGAGATGTGCAAACGCGCCGCCCGCCAGCTCGAGGTCGACGAAGGAGACATCGAGTACCAAAACGGCTCCTTCGTCTGCACATCGGATTCGTCACAGAAGCTAAGCTTCAAAGAGGTCGCCGCTAGCCAGGGCAGCACCGGCGGTCCAATAACCGGCAAGGGCTCGGTCAACGCCGGCGGCGCCGGCAACGCTTTCGCCGTCCACATCGCCGATGTCGAAATCGACCCCGAGACCGGCAAGGTCGAAATTCTGCGTTTCACCGCCATCCAAGACGTAGGCAAAGCGATCCACCCATCTTATGTCGAGGGACAAATACAGGGCGGCGCCGTACAGGGGATCGGCTGGGCACTCTCGGAAGGCTATTTCTACAACGCCGACGGCAATATGGCCAACCCGACTTTCCTCGACTATCGGATGCCGACCAGTTTCGATACGCCGCTGATCGAAACGATTCTGGTCGAAGTCCCCAATCCAGCCAGTCCGCATGGCATCCGCGGTGTCGGCGAGGTCCCGCTGGTGCCGCCGATGGCGGCCATTGCCAACGCGATTTACAACGCCACCAGTTGCCGCCTCGGCGAGCTACCGATGAGCCCGGACAAGGTTATCGCCGCCCTGCAGGACGCACAGCTAGCAGAGGCAGCGGGCTAAAACCAAACACCTGCGAATCGGAGTGCCCGGCTTCCCGTGGGAAGTCGGGCGCTTTTATGCTGAATGACTATGGCCAACCGCATCGATCCCCGCGAATTCATAGACGTGCTGCTCCCCGTCATAGACCAGTGCGCCCGCACCTCGCTGATCTTCTTCGGCCAGGTCACCGACATCGGCAAGGCAGCCGATAAAAGCCTGGTCAGCGACCATGCCCAGCACGCCTCCACCGCCTTCACCGTCCTCGACGGAGCGGTGCAGGATATCCTCCTCGCCACCGTCCTGCAGCACTTTCCCACCGTGCGCTGTATCGCCGAAGAACGCACACCACTCAAAAGGCGTTTCGCCGGCAATCGTTCGCCCTATGCGATCATTCTGGATCCGATTGACGGAACGCTGCACTTCAAACAGGGCGATGCCCCCTATCACATCACCATCGGTCTGGCCCGCGAGGGCGAGATGCTTGCCGCGATCGTCGCCCGACCTACAGAGGGCAAGGTATTCACCGCGATTAAAGGCCAGGGCGCCTACCTGCAAACCGGCAAAGGCCGCCCACGTCGCCTGCGCCTGCCGCAAAAACCGCGCACCAACCAGGCCTTCATCTCCTCCAAAGCCCGTCCCTATCAGATTCTGGCGCGGCCTGCGCTCGACCCCCGCGAAAGCCCAATCGGGGCCGCCTTGGTCCTCACCCAGGTCGCCGAAGGCGAACTCTGTGCCTACCTGACCCGACAGGTCGAGATCTACGACGTGGGTCCGCCCTCGTTGATCGCCGAGGAAGCCGGAGCACGCTGTTATATAGGGATAGACCAACGCCCTAGCTATACCCAACGACGCAAATTCGGATACTACCTAGCCGCCGCCAACGACGAAATCGCCACCCAGCTCTTCAACCTCATCCGCCAAGCCAGACGGAACCCAAAACCATGAGCCACGAAATCAAAGATGTCCTGCCCGTCGTTCACATGCCCTACACCGACGACCAGCAAATCGATTACGCTACCCTGGAAAGAGAAATCGATTATCTCTTCGAGATGGGCTCGCACGGATTCTGCCTGGCCCTGGTCTCCGACCTGCTGCGCCTGACCGCTGCAGAGAGACTGACACTCCCCGCCGACCTGGTCAAATTCGCCCGCGACCGCGGCCCCCTCATCGTCGGCGTCGGCGCCGAGAGCACCGCGCAGGCCCGATTATATGCCCGCGCGGCCGAAGACGGGGGCGCTGCCGCCGTCATGGCCATCCCGCCGATTTCCCGTTCTCTGGGAGAGGATGAACTACGCGTCTACTTCGAAGCCCTGCTCAGCGAAGTCGATATCCCCGTCATCATCCAGGATGCCAGTTCCTATGTCGGCAACCCCATGAGCATCGAGTTCCAGGCCTCGCTCTTCCAGCAATACGGCGACCGCATCCTCTTCAAACCCGAAGCCACGCCTTTGGGGCCCTGCATCTCGGCCCTGCGCGACCGCACTGAGGGAAATGCCGCCATCTTTGAAGGCAGCGGCGGCGTTCTCTTGGTCGACTCCTACCGCCGCGGCATCAAAGGCACGATCCCCGGAGTCGAACTCCTCGACGGCACTACGGCCCTGTGGCAGGCACTGAACGCCGGAGACGAGGAGCGCGCCTATAGAATCTACCTCCCGATCTGTGCTCTCTGCACCCTCCAGCTCCAGGGAGGCCTGGACGGATTTATCGTCGTCGAACGCTACCTGATGCACAAGCGGAAACTCTTCCCCAATCAGGTTCACCGCGGTCCACTGAGCTACTTTCTGGACTCGGAAACCTGCGCCGAGATCGATCGCCTCTTTGCGCTCTTGCAAGACGCATTGCAAGAATAGTTTACCCGCGGGAAAGCGATCTTTAAAATCCCGTTGCTTTCGGCAATCTCAGCTTGCAATTCCCCGCCTAAATTCCGACTTTAAAATCATGATCGACTCAAAACGCATGCGAGCGGTACAAAGCCCGGTGATCCCGCATGTCGCGGCCCTGATCCGCGAAAACCCCGGCACGATTTCGCTGGGCCAGGGCGTCGTCCACTACCCACCTCCTCCCCAGGCCATGCAGGCGGCGACCAACTTCGGTCACTCGATCGCCGAGCACCATTACCAGGCAGCCCGTGGGCTACCCGAGCTAGGCGAAGGTCTACGCCAGAAACTCAAGTGCGAAAACCAGATCCAGATGAGCGACAACCAGATTATGATGGTCACCGCCGGCTCCAATATGGGCTTCTACCACGCTCTCTTAGCCATCGCCGATCCCGGCGACGAAATCATCATCATGTCGCCCTTTTATTTCAACCACGAAATGGCGATAGGCATGGCCAATTGTCGGGCAGTTCTGATCGAAACCGATGCACAGTACCAGCTCGATCTGAATGCCATCACCGCAGCCATCACCGAACGTACCCGCGCCATTGTCACTATCTCCCCCAACAACCCCTCGGGCGCCGTCTACCGACCCGAGGATCTCGCAGCGATCAACCAGCTCTGTTTAGAACGCGGCCTCTACCACTTCTCCGATGAAGCCTACGAGTATTTCACCTACGGTGCAGCGCGACACTTCTCGCCCGGATCTCTCCCACAGAGCGATGAGCATACCATCTCGCTTTTTTCTTTTTCGAAGGCCTATAATCTCGCCAGCTGGCGAGTCGGCTACCTCGTCGCGCCGCGGCACTTACTCGCAGCGCTGGAGAAAGTCCAGGATACGGTACTGATCTGCCCGCCGGTCATCTCGCAACGAGCCGCGCTCGGGGCGCTTTCGGCCGGGCCGTCCTACTGCGCGAACCATCTCGCGGACATCGACGCCGTCCGCCAACTCTGCCTCGAGCGGCTCAGCGAACTCGGCGATCGGATCCAGGTGCCAGCCGCTGAAGGAGCCTTTTACCTTTTGGTGCGTCTAGATATCGACCTTAACGCCATGGAGGTCGTCGCTAATTTGGTACAGCAGCACAAAGTAGCCGTCATTCCCGGCAACGCTTTTGGCCTCAGTGACTTCTGCTATCTGCGCATCGCCTACGGTGCCCTGCGCCAGGAGGACGTCGCCGAAGGTATGGACCGGCTTGTCGGCGGACTCACTCAAATCTTTGCGGCTTGACATCGCGTATCCTTTTAGTATGTTTGCTGACACAAAGAGTGACCTGAATCTGCGAAAGAATACCCAAGAGGAAGTTTTCCACTCCCTTATGATGTGGAACTTCGACAAACATTGTATCCGGTATTCTGGCGGGTTGGTCGCTCTTCTTTTTATATCTTACCCCTAATGTTGCGCTACCTTCCCGTTCTACTGCTTCCCGCCGCCCTGCAGGCCCAACCTCTGGACCTAGAGCCGAGAGCACTCGATTTTGGCGTAGTTAATATAGACACCGAAACGCGTAACGAGATCCGCCTCGAAAACCGAGAAGACGGCGAACTCGAAATTGTCGTCGATTCTCGCGGAGCCGGCTTCATGGCTTCACCCGACACGCTCCACCTATCGGGCAAAGCCACCGGCACCATTGTGGTGCACTTCGCCGCCGCAGAGGAAGGAAATTATACCGGTGAATTGACACTCCGAGTCAATTCGTTTTTCCAGGACCAGCGTTTCACCGTGCCACTCCAAGCGCAAGTCGCCCATCCGATCTTGACACTTTTGCCTATAGCGGGGCTGGACTTCGGCGAGGTGGAGATCGGAGAGTCCGCCACCAATAGCGCAACCCTCAAGAACGCGGGCTCCATAGCTGCTGGGCTCAGCCAGATTGCCATCGCCGACGCACAAGCGCCCTTTGCAATCGATGTGGTCCAAAACACGCTCGAACCCGGCCGCGAAACGCAGATCCATATCACTTTCGCCCCCGAGCACGGCGACTCTTTCGCAACAGAGCTCATTGTCTCCTCGCCCAATCTCGGAAATTTATCTATCCCCCTCATGGGAAAAAGCGTCGCTCCCGATGCCGCCTTCTCACCCTTGCCCGAGGTAGGTATCGACTTCGAAACGGTCGAACTGGGCCAGCAGCTTAGACGCCGCGTCGTGGTACTCAACCAGGGGCAAGCCGACCTGCGCATCGAAAAGGCGACTATTTCCGATGTGGCCTTTACCCTCTCGAAAACGCTCTTTCCAGCTACCGTAGCCCCCGGAGACCGACTCGACCTAAGCGTGTCTTTTGGACCGCAAAACGAAGGGGCCAAAAGCAGCGCTCTACACTTGCAGACCAACGACCCCAGCGCCCTCAACGTCGAGATTCCCCTCCGCGGCCGCGGCCAGCTCAGTCCGCCGCAAATCGAGATACTCAACGGCACCAACATCGATTTCGGTAGTTTGCCCATCGGAAAAACCGCCCGCGACCACCTCTTGCTGTGGAACAGGGGTGGCAGTCCCTACACCGTGCAAATAGGCCTTTCTACCGACGCAGGCAACGAATTTGACCTCGAAGAAAGTTCGGTCCTGCTTCAGCCCGGAACCAGCGGCAAAATCACACTCAGCTTCTCCCCCAAGGAAATCGGCGCGCGTCGAGCCACCCTCGACGTCGAAACCACCACAGGGATAGAGACCCTAAACCTCCAGGGCGTAGGTCAATTCCTCAAACTCAGCCCTTCGACCATCGACTTCGACCGGGTCGCGGTCGGCGAAAACAGCAGCCAGGTCATCGAAATCGCCAATACCGGGAATGCCGATCTCAACATCCACGGAATCCGTTCGACCAGCGATAGCTTCACCCTCTATACCCAGATCGACGCCAATAACAAATTCCTCCTGCCGGCCAACAGTCTGCGCACCCTGCCACTGAATATCGCCTTCACCCCTATGGAACGAGGAACCATCTCTGGCACCTTGCGCCTCGACGGCTTCTGGGAACAAGGAATGGAAACGCTCGACATCCTGCTCAGCGGCAATGGTGTAGCCGCCGAAATCGAAGTGCATCCCTCGGGCATTGTCGACTTCGGCCACGTGGTCCTCGGTGAGCGCACAGAGAAAACCCTCGTCGCCACCAACGCCGGCGATACCGTACTGCAGGTCGAATCGCATCCCCAGAGCCCGGAAGCCTATATCGATCCCGCTCAATTCGCGCTTGCACCGGGCGAGTCAACCCGTATCAAGGTCTTATTCGAGCCCAAAACCCTCGGTGAACACCTCGGCCGCGTGCTACTGATCAGCAACGATGTCAAAGACCGTGCCCGTCCACTCCAATACAAAGGCCACGGCGCACTGGAAAACATCGATCTGGCGCGCATTACCCAAATCCAGGTCTCGAGCGGCGAAATATCGTCAAACTTGAACGTCGGCTGGGACAACGTACCGATGGTTCAGAAAGACGGTAGCAAAATCGACGTCATCTTCCATATCCCCGACTCGCTGCGCCAGGCGTTAGTCGGCCGGGAGATCAGTGTCGAGTGGACTAAACTCGACGAAAACTACGATACCAGCGGCGGGATTCAGGAGAAGAAAGTCAAAATCTACGAATCGAGTGGAGAGCGCGTACTGGCCGAGGACTTGAACTTGCGACTCCTCGAAAAAGAAAATCGCCGAGTACGACTCAAAATCACCACCCGTGGCTATCCCGGTGCCCCGGAGCAGAGTATTTCGCAAATCCTGGAAGCCGGTGGCTGGAAGTGGGAGTTCGAGGCCAAACCCCTGCTCTCCTTTCTCACCATCCGCCCAGGCCGCGACTATGTGGACAAAGACGGCAGCAAAATCAAAGGCCGGACCGAGCGTCTGATCGGCTTACCCGGCTTGGCCTTCGCCGGTTGGCACAACGTCGATAGCCCTTCCATCTCCGGCGTGCACTTCACCGCTATCGGCAATGTACTGGAGGCCCTCTCAACCGAGAACTCGCTCGCCATCTCCATGGGTCTGGCCATCTCGTTCTACAAGGACCAGTTCCTCTTTGGCTTTGGCTGGGATATTTACGACAACCGTTCACCAGCCAAGCGCAAAGGTTCGCAGGACTACATCATGACCTTCAAATATTCGGGCTTGTTCAAGTAGCGAGGCGTTCGTAGATCATCGCCGCGGCGCACAAATCCTGCGCCCCCATACCGGTCAGATAAACTACACTCGGCGTTTGCCCCCCCAACCTCCCACAGGCCGCATCGCCAATATCGACTGCGGCACCATTTGCTTTGCGCGCCAGGCAAATACTATCAACCACGCCCATCTCTTCCGCGAAGCGAAATTCTCCCGAGTTCTGCGCCTGAGCCAACACGTCCACCACCACACCGCGCTCGACAAGGACCTCTGGTGCAACCTGACGAGTGCGGCTGTCTCCGGCTATAACCGCCAGGTATCCAACCCCCGCTAACAATTCCTGGCTAAGAATCGGCTCAGGTGTCGGCACGGCCGTCAATACCGCCTCGACTCCATCGACACAGGCCGCGATCGATCCTTCCATCCGCAACCCCGCTTTCAGCGCAGGACCCACCTCCGCAGCGAACGCCTCCCGATTCTCCGGCTTGCGACTCGTACAACGAATCTCTTCCAGCTCGAAAAGACGGTCACAGGCCAGCGCCAGATTCCGTGCAATCCGCCCGGTCCCCAGAACCGCCACCCGCCTTATCTCCGCTCCTGCTATATATTTTATACCCAATGCCCCGGCAGCCCCGGTGCGCATATCGGTGATATAACCCGCATCGAGCCGCATCTTTTTCCCCTGCTGTACATCTTCCAATGCAATATAGGCTTCCCGTTTAGCCAACCTGCCCTCGGCCACATTCGAGTACTCTTCAATGATCTTTTTGGCCCGGTACTTCCCCGGCCATTCGGCGGGCATATCGAGGCGGAAATAATCCAAAGGACCCTGCCGATCCACCTTCTCCGTCCGCGTCGGATTATCGATAACCCCTTGACCATAAAGCTCGAACGCCCGATGGGAGGCATCGAGAAAATCAGCCATGCAAAAACGCTCCCGAAACTCATCTTCCCGCAAATGGTCCATCTTCCACTCCTCTGAGTATCATTGATTCCTGGCAACACACATCGCAGCATCAAGCAGTCCAACATAATCCGATCGGGACACCAGCACAGCAGATCCCGGTTCGACCCGTTCACCACACCCCAAAACCATTCTCGGATTTGACTTAATTAATCACTTTTCCTTCATTTATACCATCTGTCTGGTTTTAGTCCAGCACGTTTCCGATCGTCTGCCCATTCGGCGAAGCGGGGAGAGAGTCCTAGGTGCAGGAGCGAATCTTGGGAGCCTTGGCTTTTGTGTTAACAGCCATCCTCTTGGGTTCGGCGTACTGGCCACACTTTGCCGAGCCAGACCCAATATCCGAGGCCAAAACCCCAACCGTAGAGATTGCCCCTCTTTCCAGTACTATCCAGGTTGAAATCCTCAATGGTTGTGGTGTAGCTCAAGTCGCCGCTCGCCTTCGCAACAAAGCACGAGCAATGGGGCTCGATGTGATCCACGAGGGAAACGCGCCCACCTTCGACCATTTGCACACGCTGGTTATCGACCTCAGTGGCGATCTCGATCAAGCTCAACAAGTGGCGGATCTATTGGGGATTTCGCATCTTATCCAGCAGAAGAAAGAAGATCAGTTCCATTTAGCGGATGTCTCGATCATCATCGGGCGCGACTATCGCCGCATCGGTCTGCTCGATATAAACAAGTAATAGAATCAGCTTATGAAAGTACACGAAGATTCGCGAATCGCACATATCGTAGAAATCCTGCAGGACAAAAAGGCGCTCGAAATCACGCTGCTGGATCTGCGCAAACTCACCGATACCAGCGATTATTTCCTGCTCTGTACCGGAACCTCCGAACAACATGTCCACAGCCTCGCCAACGAAGTCCGAGAGAAACTCCCCGAGATCGGGGAGAAGCCCTGGCATATTGAAGGCACCGAAAACCGGCGCTGGGTCTTGATCGACTGCGTCGACTTCGTCGTTCATATCTTCCGCCAGGAAGCCCGCGACTTCTATGCCCTCGAGCGCCTCTGGGGCGATGCCGAACGCACCTGTTTCGAAGATAAATGGGAAGCGGAGGAAGAGCGGAAAACTCACTACGAATTTTCACAATTCTAATGCCAGTACAAACACTGAAATGGCAGGATGACGCTCTGGTCCTGCTCGATCAAACCCGCCTACCCGGCGAAGTGGTCTACGAGACCTGCCGCGATGTCGAGACGATCGCACAAGCCATCGAAGTACTGATGGTGCGCGGCGCTCCGGCGATCGGCCTGGCCGCGGCCTACGGCGTCGTCGTCGGAGCCCGCGCTGCCATCGCTGCCGCACCGGCGGAGTTTCATCGCCGTATTGAAACCGACATCGAGCGCCTCGCCCGCACCCGACCCACCGCAGTCAACCTGTTCTGGGCGCTGGACCAGATGCGTGAAACGCTGACCGCAAATGAAGGGCGCGACAATCACAGCATCTGCAACGCACTTCTCGCGACGGCCCACCGCCTCTTCGAGGAGGACCGCGCAATCTGTCGCCAAATTGGCCACAACGGTGCCGAGTTATTGCGCGATGGCAGCCAGGTCATTACCCATTGCAACGCCGGAGGCCTTGCCACAGCCGACTACGGCACTGCCCTGGGGGTCATTTACGCCGCACAGGAAAAGGGCAAGAAAATCGCCGTCTTTGCCGACGAGACCCGTCCGTTGCTCCAGGGTTCGCGGCTGACGGCCTGGGAATTGATGCAGAGCGGTGTCGATGTAGTCGTCATCTGTGACAATATGGCGGCCTCGGTTCTGCGCCGTGAAGAAATCGAGTGCTGTATCGTCGGCGCAGACCGAATCGCCAGGAACGGCGACGTGGCCAACAAGATTGGCACCTATGGTCTCGCCGTCCTGGCCCGGGAACACGGCGTGCCCTTCTACGTCGCTGCTCCGATCTCGACCCTCGACATTTCCCTGGCTTCGGGAGATGAAATTCCCATCGAGGAACGCAACCCCGCCGAGATTCGCGCCGGCATGGGCACCCCCACCGCGCCCGACACAGTCCCGGTCTACAACCCGGCCTTTGACGTCACGCCCTGTGAATTAGTAACGGCGATCGTCTCGGAAAAAGGCGTCGCCCGCGCCCCGTACGAACCCACATTATGCAGCTGGGTCAACACGTGAACCGTTTTTTGCTCCTACCCCTGACTCTACTCGGGGCGATCTCTTGTGCGAGTCCGTCAAAATCGCCGGGTATCCGCTCCAATCAAGTCGGTGCCCCAACTTCCATCCGCGAGGAATTCGACTCGCGCACACTCGGTGAAGACCTGCTGCTGATTCAACCGATCTTTCGACGGCAGGATCTCGGCAAACCTATAGCAGCACCCGCGGCCGAACCTGCTCTCCCAAAGGTCGACCAAACACCAACGGAACCCAGTGAAGGATTAAGCCCGGCCACTGTGTACCGGCTGCAGTTGCTGACACTCAGCAACGAAGCCGCCGCCCGTCAACTCCGCGTAGAACTGGAACAAAGCCTCGCAGTACCGGTCCATCTGGTCACCCGCGGTGTGCACTTCATGCTACAAGCCGGCCAATACGCGACGCGTAGCGAAGCCGCGCGCCTCAAAGAACAAGTCACCGCCCTCGGCTCCGACTACGCCGATGCCTACGTAGTCAGCATTACCTTTGAAAACTCACCCGATACTCCCCCGGCAGCTCCAATAGCCCCGACCCAAACTCCGGTCCCAACGGCAGATGCACCACCCAGCGAAGCCGATGTACCACCCGAATTGGTGCCCGCCTTCGGCTGGCGTGTGCTGATTGATCAATTTCTCTCCCACGACGAAGCCCGCCGCCTCAAGAGCAAAGCGGAAAAGCGCCTTCGGCGCCAGGATGTCGACGTGACCTTCAAGGCACCCTGGTACAAGGTCGAAGTCGGCCACTACCGCACCGAAGCACAGGCCCAGGCGGAAACGGAAAAGATCGGTAGAACCTATCCCAACGCCCTGAAAGTCCGCTCTCAAATCCTCATTCCTCGAGAAGATTAGTACTCCGTGTACCCCTTGCTCTTTAGTTACTGCTTCGGATTGCTACTCGTGGCCTGTGCTCCCGGTCCAAAACGCGAAGACGCAGTCTTTGATCAAGCGCCAAAGATTGATCCACTCACCGACACGCCCAGCGACAGCTTCGACCTCCGCGCTGCACGCTGGTTTTTGCTCCGAGCCATTGAATACCAATCTCTGGGACAAGCCCAGGAGGCCCAGAAAGACCTCGACCACGCCTTCCGCATCATAGCCGATCTCGACGAGCACGACTCCATAGTCGATACGACGGAAGCTGCAAATCTAGGTTTAGCCATCGAGGAAACCTACCTCAAACTACTACCCAACCTAGAGCGTTTTTCCGAAGACAGCCCCCTGAATCTTTTGCTCGAAGGACTATCCGAGGAAAAAATCGAGGATTTGCCCGCCGACGCCGCGCCGCTGGTGCGGATCCATCAGCTTAGCCGCCGCTGCGATATCCCCATCGATGCCAATGCCCGGGTAGCCGCCAGCATCCGCTTCTTCCAGACTCGGGGCCATCAGACTTTCACCATCTGGCTAGAACGCGCTGGACGCTTCCGCTCGTTGATCATCGATATTCTGCAACGCGAAAAGCTACCGACCGATCTTTTCTATCTGGCGATGATCGAGAGCGGCTTCAATCCCAAAGCCTATTCGCGAGCTCGGGCGGTGGGGCTCTGGCAGTTTATGGCACAAACCGGCCATATGATGGGACTCGAACGAACGCACTGGGTAGATGAGCGACGCGATCCGGTCAAGTCGACCATTGCCGCAGCCCGACATCTGCGCGATCTCTACCGCGAATTCGCCGACTGGCGCCTGGCTATGGCCGCTTATAATTCAGGCGCGGGACGAGTCCGCCGGGCTATCGCCAAAGCAGGTACCCGCGACTTCTGGCTGCTCGAACTACCGGACGAAACGAAAAACTACGTCCCGCTTTTCATGGCAGCGGCACTAATGGCCAAGGATCCGCAGCTCTTCGGGTTCGATCCGCAAACCAAAGCGCCCGCCTTCACCTATGATGCCGTCCCGCTACCCGCGGACTGGCCCTATGTCGATCTGGCCGCCGCCGCTAAAATACTGAGCATCGACACCGCGACCCTGCGCGAACTCAACCCCGAATTGCGTCAGGCCATCACCCCGCCGGGTACCAACCGTTCCTACCAGCTACGGGTCCCGCCCGGAAAGAGTGGACTCTTTCTCGACAAATACGCCCGCCTACCGGCTGCGCAAAAAGCCGCCGTCTATCAGTACGAGGTACAACGCGGCGACAATATCTCAAGTATAGCCCAGGCCTTCGGCATTAGCACCCATACGATCTCTTCTGCCAACAGCCTCAAAAACCCCAACCTCATTCGGCCAAAGCAAATCCTCTATATCCCCGCCGCTCCGGGCATCGCAATCACTGCAGACGAAAATCGAGCTCAGACACAACAGACATACACCGTGCGGTCCGGTGACTCACTCAGTCGCATCGCCCGGCAGAACGGAGTGCGATTGAGCGACCTGATGCGCTGGAATAATCTCGAAGAGACACTGATCAAGCCGGGACAAACCCTCATACTAGGGAAAAGCCAACCCCACCGATCAGCAGCATCCCCCTCGAAGGCCCACAAAACCTATACCGTGCAGCCAGGCGATACCCTCTGGGATCTGGCCCAACGTTTCGCGATCAGCGTCGAGGATCTGCAAATGTGGAACAATCTGGACAATGCACTGATCAAACCGGGACAGACTCTGGCCGTGGCCGATGCGAGAATCTACACAGTAGTCAAAGGCGATACGCTCTACAGCATCGCCCGCAAATTCGGCCTCGAACCCCACGATATCGCCCGCCAGAACAAAATCAGCCTTTCCTCAACCCTGCTTGCGGGCACCACCTTGCAAATTCCGCCATTGCGATGAACTCGATCCGCCTCGTTCTCCTCCTGCTGCTGGCCTTCGCTCTCCAAACTACCTGGATCGACTTCCTTGCAATATCATCGCTCAAACCAGACCTGGTACTCTTGGTCCTGGTCTATATAGCGTTGCGCGAAGGGCCACAGGTAGCCACTTGCATGGGTTTTGGGATCGGCTTTATGCAAGATATCTACCTACCTGCCGATCTGGGTCTCAACGCGCTCACAAAATCGCTCATCGGCTTTGCCATCGGCTACGGCCGATCCCGAATCCTCAGCGATAATATACAGGTCCAGATCGCGCTGATCTTCGGTGCAGTGCTCTGCCACGATTTCATTTATTACCTCGGCACCAGTGCCATTGACTTGACGGATATGCCCTATTTCTGGCTGCGCTATGGCTTGGGGCGCGCCATTTACACCGCCCTGCTCGGTGCACTCCTTTCCGCTTCAATAACCCTCAAACGCCGTCTCTTTCCAATCTGAGATGGAACACCTGCCCCAACAGGACCAGCGCCCGCAGATCAATGGCCTACTCGGGATCATCACCCTGCTATTCGCCGTTTTGGTCCTGCGCCTATTCTATCTCCAGATCACCACTTCGGCTGATTACGCCCGCGAATCAGAAGAAAACCGCATCACTCAAAAGCGAATCAAAGCCTTGCGCGGTCTGATCTACGACCGCAACGAACGAGTCCTGGCCCGCAATCGCGCCTTTTACACGGTCTCTTTGGAACGCACCACGCGCAAGGATTTCGAAGCAGCCACGACGGCGTTCACACAGGCCATCGGCGACAGCGAAATAAACAGCCAGTATAGCCGGCGACACCGCACCATCCGTCTCAAGCGCGACGTCGACTTTCGCACCGTATCCATCGTCGAGGAACTACTCAAGCCCGACTGGCCTCTGCTCGACATCGAAATCGAAACGCAACGACACTACCCTTTTGGCTCAACAGCCGCCCACTTGCTCGGCTATATGGGCATCATCCACGATCCAAATCCGAAGAGCGCACCGGGCAAGACCTATATGGCTGGCGATTTCATCGGCAAAACCGGCATAGAATTGGTCTACGAGAATAGCCTGCGCGGCCTCGATGGGGTACACTATCTCGAGGTCAACGCCTCCGGCCGCACCGGTCGCGAGTTTCCCGAGCGCGACCAGTTGGCCGTAGCCGGTGAGGAGTTGCACCTGACCATCGACCTCGAAGTCCAACGCGCCGCCGAGCGAGCCCTCCCCGATACACTCGCCGGAGCGGTAGTCGCACTCGACCCGCGCACCGGCAGCGTATTAGCCCTGGCCAACAAACCCACCTTCGACCCCAACATCTTCGTATCTTTCCAGGCTCAGGAAGAGCGCAAGGAGGTACTGCAGAGCAAAACAACCTTGCTCAACCGATCTCTGCGCGGACGCTACCCACCCGGCTCAACACTAAAGATGGTCAGTGCGATCGCCGCACTTGAGACCGGCATCACCGATACCCTGAGCTTTTTCGAAGCCTGTGCCGGATCGCTGGTAGTCGGCGATGTAGTCTTCCATTGCAACAACCTCAACGGCCATGGCGAGATAAATCTCATGGAAGCAATGGAGACTTCCTGCAATATCTACTTCCATCACCTGGCCCAGATCATGGGCATGGAGATGTGGCGGGAGTACGCCGCCAAATTCGGCTTTGGCCAACCGACAGGCATCGCTCTGGAACCCCGCGAGTCCAAAGGACTCCTGCCCTCCCGTCAATACTACCAGGAGCGCGACGGCTGGACCTTCGGCCACCTGCTCAATCTAATCATTGGCCAGGGTGCAATGCTGACGACTCCGATCCAAATGGCCCGCTATACGGCCGCCATCGCCAACGGCGGCTATCTGGTCACCCCTTATCTGTGCGACCCACCCCCCCCGCGACAACCTATCGCCGGCATCTCAGCGACAACGCTTGAAATCGTCCGTAGAGCGATGCATCGCGTGGTCTACGGCGAGCGAGGCACCGGACGTCGAGTTCGAATCAACCACATCGAAGTAGCGGCCAAAACAGGTACCGCCCAGGTACCCAACCGCAACGACGACGCCTGGTTCGTAGCCTTCGCTCCCTATGAAAATCCTTCGATTGCCGTGGCCGTCGTGGTCGAAGGAGGCGGCAGCGGCGGAGTGGTGGCCGGACCGATTGCACGCCAGGTCATCGAAGCTTTCTTCGCCCACAACGACACGACGGTGGCAACTTATACCAGCACCCCACTCGCCGCTCACTGAGAACCCGAACCCATGCAACGGATTCGCGAAATCGACTTCCCGACTTTGATCACCACGCTGCTGATCGCACTCGTGGGAGTTATTATGATCTATAGTGCAGCCTACTACAGCGATTCCACCTCAGTACAGAACGCCTGGGACCGCCAGGCCAAATTCGCCATTTTCGCCCTGGCCATCGCCCTGGCCATCATCTATATCCCCAATAAGATCATCTACGGTCTCGCTCACCCGCTCTATCTGCTCGGGCTCTTGAGCCTTCTGGCCGTCCTGGCCTGGGGCACCCAAATCGACTCCCATGCCGCCCGCTGGCTACGCATTGGCCCCTTTACTCTGCAGCCTTCAGAATTGACCAAAATCACAACCATAATCGCCCTGGCGCGCTATCTGAGCGACTGCAGCAACGAAAGAGTCAACGGGCCACGAGGCTTTCTCAGTTCCCTGTGCATTACCCTGATGCCAATGGCTCTGATCATGCGCCAACCAGATTTAGGAACGGCCATTTCTTTTGGCGCACCGCTGCTACCCATGCTCTACTGGGCGGGAATGAGACGGCTCTTTATCTTTCTCATCATCTCGCCGATCCTCAGTGTGATCTGCTCTTTCGAACCACTCTGGCAAGGAGCTGCGCCCTATCTCTTTGCGACTTTTATAATTGGCAGCACCGCTTCGATACACCTGCTCCTGCGCCGGCTTTGGTTGACGATTACCATGATCACCGTCAACCTCTCCGCAGGCTTGATCACCGTGTATTTATGGGAGCCCTTGCGCCAGTACCAGAAGGACCGCATCATGACCTTCCTCGATCCCGAAAGCGACCGGTTGGGGTCGGGCTGGAATATCATTCAGTCAAAAATCGCCATTGGCTCCGGGGGCCTGACCGGCAAGGGTTTTCTCGAGGGCACCCAAACCAAATACGAGTTCTTACCTGCGGCCCATACCGATTTCATCTTCTCCGTCGTCGGCGAGGAATTGGGCTTCATCGGCGCTCTGGTGGTACTGGCACTCTTCTTTTTCCTCATCGTCCGGATCCTATACATTGGCGCGATGGTCAAAAACAGATTCTACAGCTTGATCACCATCGGTCTGGCCTCGATGCTGACCTTCCACGTCTTTGTCAATATCGGCATGACCATCGGCGTGATGCCCGTTACCGGCTTGCCCCTGCCCTTTTTCAGTGCGGGACGCTCCTCACTGCTTTCCAATTTCATCGGCATCGGCTTGCTTCTTCACATCTATACTTACCGCCACGATTATTGATGCGACCTGCCCGACCTATTTTGTACTACGCCGCCTTCCTCGGTATATTCGTCATCGAAAATCCCCAATGTGGGTCTTATCGCGTCTCCCACACGCACTTGGCTCAGCTTTATCTGCACGATGGGCTCTACGACCAGGCCCTTGCCGAAACCCGTAGAGCAATCCGCCAGGAGGGGCCCAGTGCCCAGCGGCTGCTCATTGCCTCGCTTTCCCACATGGGCATCGACCAAGTTGATAAAGCACTGGAACTCCTGGGCCAAGCCATCGATCTGGAGCCGAACAACAGCGATCTCTACGCACTGGTCCGCGATATCTGCCAGCGGGAAGAGCGCTTCGAATCAATGGGGGAAATTCTCGCGCACCTGCGTCTAAATCACCCGAAAAACGCCTGGCTCTGGGCAACTCAAGGTTGGCTTTTCGCCCACCAGCAGCGCCCCGAAGAGGCGGTAGACGCCCTACGCAAGGCGATAAATCTGGATGCAGACCATCTCTTTGCCCATATCGAACTCAGCCGGCTTCTGATTGCAAAGGAGCACTTCGCCGAAGCCGAAGCCACGCTGACCGCCGCTCTCAGCAGCCAACCCGATGATCCCCAGCTACTCCTCGTCCTGGGAAATTGCCAGCTGCGCCAAGGACACTATGCACAGGCCGATCGCACTTTTGAAAAAGCATTGGCGACAAAGGCCATCGGAGCCGTCGAGATCGCCCGGATCTACTACCAGAATAGACAGGCCGATCGCACGATCGAGTACTACGAGCGCGCCCTGGCCCAAAATCCAGACGACCCGCTGATCCTCAACAACCTGGCCTGGACTTACGCCGAAGAAGGTCTGCGCCTACACTATGCCCTGGACCTCTCGATTCGCGCCATCAAACTCGAGGCCACAAGCCCAGTCTACCTCGATACCTACGCCGAATTGCTTCTTCTTACAGGCCGCCCCTCACACGCCATCGCCGTTATGGGCCAGGCGCTGGCCTTAGAACCCGCAGATGGCGAGCACCGGATCTACTTAGAAGGACAAATGGCGAAATTCCGTCAAGCGCTTGCAGAACACCAATAACCTAGCCATGATTTGCCGCATCAATCATTACCCGCTCAAATCCGATCCAAACGCGAGCCGGACCTAGCCTCTCTGGACAGCAGCTTTGCCCTCAATGCCTATACCGGCAACGGTATGCCAGCGAAGATTCAGACCTTTCTTAGATTCGGTAACGCTCGTAGTCTATCTCGAGGTATTCCAGCTTCGCATAGAGACTCTTGCGCGAAAGCCCCACCGCTTCGGCCACCCGAGAAATCACCCCTCGGTGTCGTTCGAGCGCCGTACATAGGAAATTCCGTTCGAACACACTCCGCGCCTCTCTAAAACCGTGATGATCCGGTGTAAGGGCCTCCTCGGCTTCGTCCTCT
This sequence comes from uncultured Gemmatimonadaceae bacterium, assembly GCA_964520345.1. Taxonomy (GTDB): domain Bacteria; phylum Latescibacterota; class UBA2968; order UBA8231; family UBA8231. The sequence goes on from CAZFMY010000066.1 coordinate 23,168, forward strand.
CTCCAATAGAGAATTTCCTCGGGCAGATCACCCACCTGCAATGTAGATCCACCCGCCAGCAGAACCATGCGCTCGACTGCATTCTCCAACTGTCTCACATTGCCCGGCCATGGATAGGCCAGGCAATGGTCCAGGACTTCCCTTTCAATACGATACATCTCGACTCCATCCCGCACCACCAAACGGCGCATGAAGCTTTCGATCAGGAGCGGTATATCTCCCTTGCGCTGGCGCAATGGAGGGATTCGTAACGGCACGACGTTGAGACGGTAAAAGAGATCTTCACGAAAAGAACCTTTGCGAATTTCCTGGTGCAAATCCGCGTTGGTAGCGGCAATGACCCGCACATCAATCCGAACGGTCTTTGAACCCCCGACCCGTTCCAACTCGCGCTCTTGCAAAACGCGCAAGAGACGCAATTGCAGACGTAAATCCGCTGCGCCGATCTCATCGAGCAGTAATGTGCCCTGATCGGCCTGCTCAAAACGACCTAAATGCTGGCGCACGGCGCCCGTGAAAGCCCCCTTCTCATGCCCGAAGAGTTCACTTTCCAATACGCCTTCGGGCAAAGAGGCGCAATTGAGTTTCACAAAAGAGGCATTGCGCCTGGGACTGCGCCCGTGTACCCATCTGGCCAGCACCTCCTTACCCGTACCGCTCTCCCCTGTAATGAGTACAGTCGCAGGAGAATCGGCGACGCGATCGGCCTGTGCCAATAGGCGACGAACCTCAGCGCTCTGGGTAATAAATTCGGACTGACCACCGCGCTGAGAGGAATAAGAAGCGGAGGAGTGCGAAGCCGACAAGTTATTTAAACCATCCGAACCCGCATGCGGAGGGGAGTACATGGACTAGCTCCTTTATTTCACAAAGGAATAAAATATTCACTTATGAATATACCAAACCAAAAAATATGTGTCAAGATAATTTCCGCGAAAAAATATGTAGCGTGGAATTTAAACTAAGAGAGCCTGCTAAGCAGCACAGATCTCGGAGGCCAAACTGCTATAGTTATCGGTGCCTTTCGAGCCTGGATCGTAAAGGATAACGGGTTTACCAAAACCCGGTGCCTCGGCTATACTGATATTCCGACGAATAATCGTCTCGTAGACTTTGTCGCCGAAGTACTTGCGTACTTCCTCGGCCACTCTGCGACATAATTGCAGGCGATTATCGTAGAGGGTGAGCAATACACCCTCTATTTCCAGACTGGGATTGAGATAGCGTTGTACCAGACGAATCGATGAGTCGAGTTTACTCACGCCTTCCAAAGCGTAGTACTCGCACTGCACGGGAATGAGTACTGAATTAGCCGCGCTCAGCGCATTAACCGTGAGCAGCCCCAGAGACGGCGGGCAATCAATGAGCACAAATTCGTACTCAGCTGCAACCGGACTCAAGGCCTCGGACAACCGCTTATCACGCCCGATCATCGAAGCCATCTCCACTTCGGCTCCAGCCAAACGAATATGCCCGGGAACTACGAAGAGATCACTTATCTCAGTGGGACAAATTGCGGCGCGAATTCCGACCTGACCTAGCAAAACCTCATAGGTTGAGGTTTGCGGACTTCCGATCCCCGTGCCGCAACCACTGGTGGCATTGGCCTGTGGGTCGAGGTCGATAAGCAAGGTCCGATGACCGGATAGGGCCAGACAAGCAGCCAGATTGATGGCCGTAGTCGTCTTCCCAACTCCGCCTTTTTGATTGGCGACAGCGATGATTTTGCCCATACCTAAACTTTGCCCTAGTGCAGTCCGCTTAGGGACTGAACCGGCTAAGTTCGGATCACACCCAACTAGTGGACCCGAGCAATTGTGCAATAGGCCAAGCGAGCCGACCGGAAACACCAAGGAGAGAAGATCCGGTTCTGTATGAGGGGGGAGTTATACAGAAGGCTCTTTATCACCGCCTCGAACATCAATATACGAAGCGCCTAAAAGCCCGTCAAGAGATTATGATAATTTGAAGTGATTTTTATTAAAAATAATGCAAGGCAACTAAAAACAATTACTTATAAGTAACATCACTACGGCGAATAAAATAATATAACCGCTTGAAAAATCCTTCGCGAAAAACTATTATGTCCATATAAAACAGCTATTTTAAACCTTTGAAATCACGGCTAATAAAGCCCCTAAAGAAAGACTTGTGGCTACAAAAATAAAAATGGCTATTCCCACCCAGCGCGATGAGCGAATTGAGTCGGTCGAATCCATATCCAGTTCCTTTTTTAGGTTCTCTTACCCGATCTTTCGGCAACGGTCTTCCCTCGTTCTGACGGTCGCTTTTTCCCTCTTAGCTGAGTAAAGCGGCAATAATCGACCCCTGAGCCACTACAAGACCCGTTCAGCTATAATCAGGCAAAATACGTACCTAAATACGAAAACGCGGCACACCCGCTCTCGAGTGCACCGCATCGCTATGGAACCGGAGTTTTGGAGGATTAGATCGTTAAATCTCTGCGTGGGCCCGCAACCTGGCGTAGAAACGACGATGGCGCAACTTGCTCAGAGCAACCTCCTTGATCTGACGCACCCGCTCCCGGGTCAGATTGAAACGCATTCCAATCTGATCGAGCGTTAGAGGCGGCTCATTCAACAAACCGAAATAAAGACGCAAAACCTCGGCTTCGCGCCCATTGAGACGACTGAGCACCTGGTCGAGATCTTCTTTGCGTGCAAATACCAAAACTTCCTCTTCGGGCGTAGGTTGTCCTTCATCGCTCAGATAATCGAGCAAACACCGCTCTTGCCCTTCTTCAAAGGGCGCATCGAGCGAACGGATCGGCTGATGATCAACCAGAGTCTGTTCGACTTTATCCTCCGAAAAACCCAGGACCTTAGCAACCTTCTCCAAACTGGGCACACTGCCATCCTGCTGCAAGGTCTCGTAGGTGCGGGAAATCTTGGCCAGCATATCCAGCCGGTTGACCGGCATCCGCACCGTGGACTGCTCCATCAAGGTCTGGAGTATCGACTGGCGAATCCACCACACGGCATAGGAGATGAATTTATAACCCTTGGTTTCATCAAAGCGCTCAGATGCCGTGATCAAGCCCACATTGCCGGCGCTGATCAACTCGACCAGTGAGAGCCCGCGGTTCTGATACTCTTTGGCAACCGAAACTACAAAGCGGAGATTGGCTTCGACCAGTTTGTTCCTCGCAGACTCGTCGCCAGCGCGGATCTGCACCGCCAGTTCGGCTTCTTCAGCAGCGGCCAGGGGCATAGAATTGGAAATATCGTCCAGATAGCTGGCCAAGACTGAATCACTTCCGGCGGGATTGATTCTCTTTTTCTCGTTGGTCTCAGCCCTTTTTCTCTTTGCCATACGCACCTCCAAATCGAGTAGAACCCTATCTACTTCCAACATCTCAGCGAGAGAATAGTTCCCACCAACACCTGGTTGACATCCCTCTACCGAGCGTGCTAATTGAGTCCCCATCCCGCGCACTCGACCGCGCTTTCGCCATATCAACGCGCGCCCTGGCGATAGACCCTCGACACTCAACTGAGGTCACTGTGAGCCATAAAGACCACACCTGCACTGTAGCCCAACTCAAAGACCAGATTCGCCGATTCGTCCACGAGCGCGACTGGGAGCAGTTCCACACTCCCAAAGATCTGGCTATTGCCCTGAGCATCGAAGCGGCTGAACTCTTAGAACACTTCCGCTTTCAGAACGAAGCAGAGATCGAGGCCCGCCTCAACGAGAAGGCCTCCTTAAAGGATATCGGCCACGAACTAGCCGATGTTTTGTATTTTGTTCTTTTAATGTGCGACCGCTTTGGCCTCGACGTGAGTTCCACACTCGAGGAAAAGCTGGCGATCTCTGCCGCGCGCTACCCGATCGAACAAGCGCGCGGCAACAATCTCAAATACACCCACTTAGAACAGGATGGGGAATGAAAAGCGAATCGAGCTTTGCCGAGTTAGTCGCCGTAATGGCCCGACTGCGGGGCCCCAACGGCTGTCCCTGGGACCGCGAACAAACCCATGCCACGCTCAGACCCTATCTGCTCGAGGAAGCCTACGAGGCGCTCGAAGCCATCGACGTGGAGGACGACGGGGAACTTTGCAAAGAATTGGGCGATGTATTGCTCCAAGTCGTCTTCCACGCCCAGATCGCCAGCGAAGAAGGTCGCTTCGACATCGAAGAAGTCGGCCGGGCCATCGTCGACAAACTCATCCGCCGCCACCCCCATGTCTTTGGCGATATTGACGTGGAAGGAGCTGATCAGGTCCTGCAAAATTGGGAACAAATCAAAAAACAAGAGCGCCAGACAGAAGGCAAAGAACAACCTTCTCTACTCGAGGGCATCCCCAAACACCTCCCGGCCCTGCTTCGCGCTCAGCGGATCCAGTCCAGGGCCGCACGCCAGGGTTTCGACTGGGACCAGATCACCGGTCCTCTCGACAAAGTAGAAGAGGAGTTGGCCGAAGTACGTCAGGCCTGGGAGCGAGGCGAGTCACGAGAAATCGAGGACGAATTCGGCGACCTGCTCTTTTCCCTGGTCAATACCAGCCGCTTTCTCAACATCGACTCCGAAACAGCACTCAGGCGTTCGGTCGACAAATTCGAGCGGCGCTTCCGCGCGCTTGAAGAGCTAGCACGAACTAAGGGCCAGCAGATCGACCAACTCTCCCTGGAGGAACTGGACGCCATCTGGGACGAGGTCAAAGCGTTGGAGCAGCGAAGTGGAGAGGGCTCTAAGACTCAGCGATAGATAATCTCGCGAATATCATCACCGCAAAAGCGCACGGTCTGATCGTCGACCCGCATCGCTCCCGGTTGTGCGGCAGCGGCATCGGCCTCATCGGTGAAGAAAAACCGCTTCTCCAACTCGTAGGGGCCTTCCCAGACCAGCGGCGGCAGCGGATCGGCCCGATGTCTGGCCACGGCCTCCTGGATCCGCTCCCTGATAAGGTGCCTGGCTTTCTGCGCCGAGAGCGAAATCGCCGAATTGCGTCCCAAACCGACCTTGACTGCGGCACTCGTAATCCCCGGAACGAGATCTTCGGCTTCGCGGCAGGCGGCCTCTTCGCCGCTGAGGAAGATTAACGGCAAACCAAGGGCTCCATTGTCGAGCGCAAACTGGGCGATTTCACCGATATAGCAGCCGTTGAGTTTGTAGTAGTCGATCGACCGGCTGTTCTGGGTGTGATTCTGATTGCTCCGCGCAATACCCGCCATCGCGTGCTGACCGATCATCACACAAAGGTCGCACTCAGCGACAAAAGGGTCGCGCACCGCGCGAGGTGCGACGGGACGCCCGTGCAATAACCGAGCTTCGGGGTGGATATCCTCAAAGGACAAGCCTCCGGGACCATGACCATCGATCACCAGCACATCCTCGGCGCCTGCAGCCAAAAGCCCCTCTACAGCCGCGTTGACCTCGGCGGTAGCCAGCCGCTTGGTCTGGTCGTAATAACGACCCGTGGGCCGCGACTGCGCGTCGAAGGATACAACGCCGGCTACACCCTCCACATCGGTACCCATCAACACTCTCATGATCGTTCTCCGTCGAGATAGTCCATTGTCTTCTTGCGCTCCCAGCGATACTGATCCTGCGGTTGAACCGCCTTAGCCCATTCGGCAATTATCGCCCGATCGGCGCGCTGCCGGGCCATCTGCCGGGCGACAGCTGACGGATCCCAATCGGCCAGCACCTCTTGCTCCAGCGCCCGTCGCACCTCCGCGTGTGGCGGATCTTGTGCCAGATCGCGCAATTCTTCAGGGTCCTCGTGCAGATCGAAAAGCTGCGGCTCCTGACCGTGATAGTAATTGAGCTTCCACCGGTCGCGGCGCACCATGCGCTGATAGTACCCCTCATCCAGACCGTATTCGGAGAAGGCCACATCGTCCCAATCCTCATCTCCGCCTCTCAGCAGAGCAAGCGCAGAGCGCCCACTCGAGTGGGGCAGGGCCGGACATTGCATAGCCTCAAGCATCGTGGCATTCAAGTCGAGCGCACTGAGCACCCGATCGCATCGCGTACCCTCGGGAAGATGGCCTGGCCAGGAGAGTATCGCCGGAACCTTGACCGAGCGCTCGTAGAAGGTTCGCTTAGACCACAGACCGTGCTCGCCGACCTGCTCACCGTGGTCGGAGGTGTAGATGATCAGTGTATTCTCTTCCAGGCCGTTTTCGCGCAGTGCCGCCAGCACCTGGCCAATCAGCAAATCCAGACGCATCACCAGCGCCCAGTAGGCCGCCCGGGCATTGAGTATTTCTTCCTCCGTGGCCTGGTCCCAACCCGAATGCCTCCGCCACCACTGCAAGAAAGGATGCACCTGGTCGTTCAACGGCTGGGGATGGTCGGGCGGGGAGATCTGCTCCCGGTAGCGCAGATAATCCTCTCGTCGGGCGACAAAGGGCATATGTGGCAACATATATCCCAGTGAGAGCGAGAACGGCTCGGCATCTTCTCCGGCCCTTCTTTGCACACCCAAACGATCGAGCCAGTACACGGCCTCCGCACTCACATCCTCGTCGTGCACCTGATAGCTGCTCTGACCCGATCCAGCCTTGACCAGCGAGGAAAGACTCTTACCCGGAGCACCTCCCTCGGAATAATTGCCGCTGTGATCCCCGACTAAACGCTCGGCATAGCCGTGCAGCTGGTCGGGACCACGCGAGTGCATCCGACCGATCAGCACCGGCCTATACCCGCCGGCTCCCATCGAATGCGCCAAGGTCGGCACACCCGAATCGAGCATATCGTGATTGGTCCAGACCCCAATCTCGTGCGGGTAACGCCCGCTGAGCATCGCCATCCGCGAGGACACGCAAACCGGTGACGGACAATAGACACTGCCACAGCGCACTCCGCGCGCCGCCAGCGCGTCCAGATTGGGCGTCTCCACCAGCGGATCCCCATAACAACCGAGTACCGAGGGACTGTGCTGGTCCGAATGGATATAGAGCAGATTCGGCCGCGAGCTCATACCGCGTACCTCTCCAGTATCTCCCGATCGATCTCAATACCCAGGCCCGGCCCTTCCGGCACCGCCACCAGCCCATCGAGAGCGGCGATCGGCACCTGGGCCAGTTCGGTGCGCAGCCCGTTTTCCGTCATATCGAATTCCAATAGCGAAGGCTCGGGTTCGATCCCTTGCGGATCGTCGGGGATCGTCGCCTGCCAGTGCAAGGTCGCCGCCAGGCGTATTGCGCTGCCCCACATATGCGGCAGGACCCGCACTCGATTCGCAGTGGCCATAGCCTGGATCTTCAGGCATTCAGAAAAACCACCAGCAATGCTGATATCGGGCTGGACAATATCCAAACAGCGCTTCTGGATCGGATCGCGGAAAGCCCAGCGGCCCGCGAGTTGCTCACCGCCAGCAATGCGCAGCGGCAGCTTCTGCCGGATTTCCCGGTAGCCCTCGATCTCGTCGGGAGCAACCGGCTCCTCGTACCAGTAGAGATCCTGGTCGGCGATCCGGTACCCTATATCCAGAGCAGTACCCACATCGTAGGCGCAATTGGCATCCACGGCGAACAGGGTCTGTGCGCCGATCGCCTCGCGTACCGCCCGGACGTTTTTAAGGTCGTATTCAGCCCCAAAACCGATCTTCATCTTCACCGCCGCAAAACCCGCATCGACATAGCGCCGGGCCTCGTCCTGGAGCGCAGCAGTATTATCCGCCAACTCCTTTTTGAAAAGCCCGCTGGCATAGGCGGGAATCTGCTTGCGACACGCGCCGCCGATCAAGCTGTAGACCGGCCGCTCCAGCGCCTTGCCCGCAATATCCCACAACGCGATATCCACCGCGCTGATCGCAGCGATATCGCCCCAGCCGAAAGCATTGAGCCCGTTCCAGATCTGTTCGCGATCAAATGGGTCTCGACCGATCACATGAGCTTCCAGCGCAGCCTGGGAAGGCATCCGCGTAGCCTCACCCCAGCCGCTGATCCCGGCATCGGTCTCGACCTCGACCACGCTGGCGCTGCGCGCCCGGTTCCAAAGCCGGGAATTGGCGAAGGGCTCCCGGACCGGATAACGCAACGCATAGGTCTTTACCCCGGTGATCTTCAATAACCTAACCTCCTCGATGAATAGAGATCCTGGTGCCGCCGACAAAAGCGCCGACAGCCATACTAGCCACACACCAACTCAACAAGCATCCGCTCAACTCAACCTCACCGCCCGCAACCGATGCCCGCTGGCAAAGAAAATCTCGTCCCCGATGATCGGACCACCCACGCTAAACACTCCCTCCGCGCAGAACACGGTCTCCACCGAGAGATCAACCGGATCGAATCGGTATATACACGAAGTCGTAAAGCCGTAGATCGCGCCATCGGACGCCACCTGCAAACCCAGATCCAATGGTCGACCCGCCGGGAGCGCGAAGCGCTCCACAAAAGAGCGGCTCCCGGGGTCGAAGACGAAGATTTCTCCTCCTTCTTCACCACCCATGATCGTTCCATAAAGCCGCCCATCTACCCCTGTGACCAGTGCATTAAAGGTCGCGACAACCCGATCCAAAGTCCCCTCCCAAACCTTCTCCTCCGCCGCGTAATCCCATAAGAAAAGTACCGCCTGATCAACTTTCGGCTGGGTGCCGCTGCCACCGGCGATATGGGTACCTACCGCAATCAGCGCTTCGCGCTGCAAATCCGCCAGCACATAACAACTCCCCTCCCCGGCAATCCCGTAATAAGCCCGTTTTTCTCCACTCTGGGGATCGTACCAGGCCAGCGGACCGCCCCAGCGACCATAGTCGGGCAGCGAAGCAGTCCAGATCCGCCCCAGCGGTCCGGCCAGTGTTGCTCGAGGTCTATAGGACAACTCATCGATCCGACCCAGATCGCGCGGGTTGGCCCCCTCGTCCTCGCCAAAGCGATAGGGCTCTCGGGGATCGTAGACCGAAATCCGCGCAGCTGGATAGGACGAGATATAGATCCGGCCATCGAAATTGGCCATCGAGTACGCTTCCCCCCTGGAGACCGAACAAAGTCCAAGATCGGCCATTTCCCCATCCGCCGGATCGTAGCGAAAAAAATGCTCGGGCAATATACTCGATCCGTAGAGGCAACCGTCCGGGCCTGGATGCAGATAGAAGAGATCGGTCCCGCTGGCTTCGTACTGCAGTTCAAAAATCTCGACCGTCCCATCGGGATCTGTAATTTCGAGAACCCGGTGTATATCCTGCTCCGCATCGGCAAAGCGAAAGCGACGCCCGTCGGGCAACGCCGCCACCTCTGCCGCAGGCGGCGGCAACACCGCGACCGGAACCGCTTCCATACCGTCGATCCGAAAATCACCCGCACTCGACTCGATATAGATCGAACGATCCTCGCCGCGAAAGATCGCCAGATGGCCCTCGCCTTTGGCCACCACCGGTCCCACAACTTGCTTCGCGCCGGTTGCAGGATCGAAGACCACGACGTGCAAACGGGTCTGGGCGATAAAACAAGCGATGGTGCCATCGGCGTTGACGAGGGGATAATTGTACATATCGGTTTCGTCCATTCGGCCATAGCGCTCGAAGTGCCCCGTCGCCAGATCGTAGCTGCTCAGGTCCGCCGTACCGTAACTGCCGATCCACAGCCTGCCCTGCTGATCCTCGTCGATACGACAGGGGAAAATAGCCGCTGTGCCGTTGATTGTGCCCAGATCCAGCAGACCATCGGCCTGCGGATCAAAACAGAACAAATGCCCCGAATGCGCCGCGCCAATATAGAGCCGACCATCGCGACCCATATAAACTGCCGTGGTATAATTCGACTCCGCTACCGCGACCGTGAATTGACGTGCCACACCCGTTGAGGGGTCGATCTGCAGAACGAAAAAATTAGCGGCCTGTTGTGACATCGTCGCATAGAGACAGGGCATTCCCTCTCGATCCCGCCCCGGATAGAGCTGGGCGCGGTTGACTGCGTGCACCGGCACGCCGATCTCGCGAATAGCTGATGGATCCTTCATATCATATTCCAACGACAAAGACTTCGCGTCCCCCTCGGCCCATACTCCCCAAAGAGATAGGCCGAAAGAATCTGCTTTAGAGGTAGTCTACCATCCCATCGTGCCCGTGTACTACCATGCTCGGACAGTCCAGATCGTGCAGAATCTGCTGCGTGAGATTGAGCTTGTCCTGGAGGAAATCATCGGAATGGGTCGGATCGTGGTGGACAATGATCCACTTATCGGGATTGGTAAGCGTAGCCAGGACACAGCCATTGGCGAGCGACGAATGTCCATAGCCTATTTTATGGGGATATTCCTCAACGGTGTACTGCGCCTCGTGAATGAGTATATCGACTCCGGATAGAAACCTGACCAACTCTGCACATACCGGATCCATCTCTCGTACCAGCCCACTTTCAGGCGAACCGAGATAGCCTTTGAGAAACTCATTATCTGAAATATATGCCATAGTACGCCCCCCGATTTCCACCTTGTAACCAACCGTCGCACCCGGATGCTGAGCGTATTCCCAACCAATTTCCATCTCGCCGATTCGCACGCTCTCCTCTCCGAGGACGTGGAACTTGAATTTGGCCTGCATATCCTCCATCTGGACGGGAAAATAGGCGCGGTCAAGCTGCCCCCTGAAGATCGACTCAATATCTTTATCGCTGTGGGGAGGCGCGTAAACATCGATATCGAATCCCGGCACGAAGGCAGGAGCAAAGAAGGGAAATCCCTGGATATGGTCCCAATGCGTATGAGTTATGAAAAGGTGGATCCTGCGTGGCGGATCGGCCGCCATGGAGAGTCCCAATTCTCGAATCCCGGACCCAGCATCAAAGACGATCTGATCATCGCCACAGACAAGTTCCATACAGGAAGTATTGCCGCCGTGCCGGGTGTATTGGGGCCCCGAAACCGGTATCGATCCCCGCGTGCCCCACAGACGAATATACCCGTGATCGATGCGTTGTTGGGGCTGAAAAACCCCTTCTGGATCGGATGCAGATTCACTAGCAGGCATTGCGCTCTCCCCTTAAGAGTTGATCAGGTGGACCATCGCCAGGAGCTTTTCAAGCCGGACCGGTTTATATACAGAGCCGAAAATCTCGCAACCAATGGCTTAGCAAGCTCAGCCTCAGTTGCCTATAATAAGTAATGGTCCTTGCCTAAACCAGCTAAAATCTGCATTATCCCGTCCTAAACAAAAGGAAGGGAAAGCTCCATGCTCAATATTGGTTTTATTGGTTGCGGCGGCATCGCACGCAATCACGCCACGTGCCTGGCCCCGCTCAGGAACGCCCGAATCCTCGCCGCGGCCGATCCCGCCGCCGGGGCTGCTGCCAGCTTCGCCCGCGACTTCGGCGCTGAACACCACTTCTCGGACTACCGCTCAATGCTCGACCTGTCCGACCTCGACGCCGTCTGGGTCTGCACGCCCACCGATCAGCATCCCGCTCCGGTCATTGCCGCAGCGCGTGCGGGCAAACACGTTTTCTGCGAAAAGCCCATGGCGCTGAACCTGAGCGCTGCCCGGCGCATGACCCGCGCCTGCGAGGAAGCCAAGGTAGCACTCACAATCGGCTTTGTGCGCCGTTTCGACTCGCAATGGGGCAAACTCAAACAGGTGGTCCAGTCCGGCGGCGTCGGACGCCCGGTGATCTGGCGTTTCGCCGCCGGAGGCCGCCCCGCCCGACCCTGGTTCCGCGATATCAGTAAGGGCGGTGGCCCGCTTATGGACGGTGCAATTCACAATTACGACTTCGCCCTGCAGATCTTCGGACCCGCGGCCTCGGCCCAAGCCTCTTCGCTGCAATTCGACCCATCGAGCGTCGGCGCCGACACCGCCAGCGTCATCCTCAATTTTGCCAGCGGCGATCAACACGCATTGATCTGGTCCTGGGGCGTAGCCGCCGGCGCGCCGGTAGACAGGCTCAACGATATCATCGGTCCTGCAGGCACGCTGCAATTCGGGATGACCGCGCAAAAGCCCCCCCCTTCTTTCGACCCCAAAAAACGCGGGGCCCTGACCCTCAAGACCACTAAGGGCCGGGAAAAAGTCTATACCTATCCTCTAAAGAATATGTTCGTCGAACAAGCCAAACATGTGGTCAAGTGCTTTTCCCGCAACGAGGCTCCACTGGTCACGGCTGCGGACGGCATCGCCGCACTCGCTATCGCGACTTCGGTACTCAAAGCGGGTCAGAACCAGCGGACGGTTAAAATCTGAGCTCCCCAGGCATGGACCACACCCATTTTCCGGAGATACCTATGCGCTGTGTGCTATTCTTTCTCTGCACTGCTCTTCTCATCCCCACGGCGGTCCTGAGCCGTACCGAATACCACCTCGGCGGTCTGGACGGCAATTCTTGGCAGGATTTACTGGGAGAGGAAAGCGCCGGCTCCTACCGGGTCTTCGACACCGAAGGGCAGCTCCTGCGCAGCGAGCCCGTCTCGATCACGCCACACGGCGCCGGCACCGATACCCTGATCGATTTCTCCGGCACCTCGATCCAGGCCCGTTTCATCGACCCGACGATCAATCTCCTCGCGGCCGATCCCGAGACCAATCTGGCCTCCGGCTCCACACCGATTCGGCTACCCTATATCGGCGGGATCGGATTCTTCGGTCAAAACCAAAACTTCAACGTATTCAAAATGCTCGACGGCGACCCCAAAACCGCCCACTTCCGCCGCTTCACCCAGGACCCCAACAGCCGACCTGGCATCGGCGAAGGCTGGCGCTGCGGCTGCAATTTCGACTTTGGCGCCGACATTCCGATCAATCGGGTGCGCTTCTACCCCCGGATGGGAGCGGATGACAAGTTGCTCATCGAGGAATTCGAACTCCCCCTGGTGCCCCTCGCGCACTTTGGCGAGGAGAGCTATGCCGATAACTACGTCAAGTGGTACGATATCAGAGTGCGCAGCAGCGTCGAGGCCAACGACGGCCTGAACTGGACCACAATCCATTCCACCCGCGAAAACCTCGACATCGTCGTCGATCTGCGCTTTAACACCCGCTCAGTCCGCTGGTTTACCATGCGCACCTTCCCGCTGCGGACCTGGGAAATAGCCGAGTTGGAAGTCTACGGGGAAGGTTTTGTCGAAAAGGCCTTTTATCTCTCGCAGATCCTCGATTTCGGCCGGAACGTCAGCTGGGACAAAATCCGCTGGACCGGCGAACTCCCCCCAGGCACACGGGTGGAAATTCGCACTCGCACCGGCAAAACCCCCGACCCCAACCTCTACTTCGACGAATCCATCAACGGCGACATCGTACCGATCACGCTGAAGCAATACGAGAAAATCGATCCCAAAGGGCGTCTACCTACCGTCTACGATACCGACAACTGGAGCTTCTGGTCGCCGCCGTACGAGTTTGCAGCCGGCCGGCGCGATGAGACGGTACCCGCCACTACCTGGCAGGACGGCACCCCACTGACTTCACCCAGCCCCAGTCGCTATATCCAGATCGCCATCCGGCTCTTCAGCAACCTGATCACCACCCCGCGCCTAGACCAGTTGAGCTTGCACTTCAGCGAATCGCCGGCCGCAGAAGAGATCGTCGGCGAAATATGGCCGATCGAAGTGGATTCTTTCGAGCCGGTACTCTTTACCTACGTGGTCCGACCTACGCTCGACGAACGAAATATCGGCTTCGACCGCCTGGAAATCCTCACCCACACCCGCCCCAGCGAATTGAGATCGGTCGTCGTCAACGCCGAAGAAATCCCTTTCACTCTGGTCGATGAAATCAGCGGAGCCAGCGACGAGGTCCCCTTTCCCGCTCAAATTTTTGAAGATCGCATCGTAGTCGGTTTTCCAAAATTAGCCGGAGCCGCAGACAACTTCAAACAAATCGAGGTCGTCTTCGCGACTTCGGTTCTGCGCTTCGGTACCCCATTCAACAGCTGGGTCTACGACAGCACCGACCCCGACCAGATCAAGCAGGCCGTCCAGCCAGGCAACGCAACCTATCGCTTCTCGAGCAATGCCCTGGCGGTACGCACCCCGATCGGCGACCAGCTCTTTGCCGATGTCCGTGTCGAACCCAGGGTCTTCACACCCAACGGCGACGGTATCAATGAGACATTGACCGTCTCCTATAAACTGCGCAAGGTAACCGACGAGCGCCCGGTCTTGCTGCGCATATTCGACCTGGCCGGTGCACAAGTGGCCACACTCAAGCCCCTCCTTTCCCGCAGCGGCGAATTCTCGCGCGCCTGGGACGGTCGAAATAGCAGTGGCCAATTGTCGCCACCAGGCACCTATATCTACGAACTCTCCAGCGGCTCCCTCACTGGCCAGACTCAATTGGGTTTGTTCTCGCTGGCCTATTGAAGCCAGCACACTAAATTTATGCGTTTTAGAATCTGCTTCCTTAGCACAGCCTTCCAGCTAGCGATTCTTTCCTCGCTCGCCTCGGGTTCGGATTTCCGCGTGCCTCCCTACATCCAGAAC
>CAZFMY010000067.1:0-37037 GCA_964520345.1 uncultured Gemmatimonadaceae bacterium
ATCAGGCCAACGAATACGAACTCGAAATATTCGCCGGACAGCAGGGACAAAGCCTCCCATTCCTGGGCGGGTTTGCTCCCTTCGCCGTAAATCAGAGTAGCGGAGTGATCGAAATACCACCCGACTTCTTTCCGAATCTGACGCTCGACAAAACTCTGCCGAACCAATTCGACACCGGAACGAGCTTGAGGGTCAGCGGTACCCTGAGCGATTCCGACCTGACCCAGATCCTCTTTCGCTTCACCCCCACAGCGGGCAGCGAGCCAATACGCTTCTTCTTCGATGTGGTAGAGGGTCGCTTCGACCAGTTCATCCTCTTCAACCACAACCAGGCCAACGAATACGAACTCGAAATATTCGCCGGACAGCAGGGACAAAGCCTTTCCCACCTAGGCGATTTTTTACCCGTGCAGGTTCTTCAGGGGCAAGGCGAAATCCTGTTGCCGACAACCTATTTTCAGGGATTGACCCTCGACGCTCCCCTCTCGAATCAACTCAGAACCGGAACGAGCTTGGATATCGGTGGTACGCTGACCGATACCTCCGTAACCCAGGTCTCGTTTGACTTTTACCCCACAGACGACGGCGATGCGATCTACTTTTACTTCGATGTGATCGATGGACGCTTCGATGGACATCTACTTTTTGACCACCAGCAAGTTGGCGAATACGAACTGCGTCTCTATGATTTGCCCCCCGAAGGGTGGCGTTTGCTGGGCGATCCTCCAACCGTGCAAATACTAGAGGGGCAAGGCGAAATCTATCTTCCAATCGATTTCTTTCCGGGTATTATTCTGGACGCACCCTTGGCTACCGAACACCCGATCGGGCACCTCTTAGTCCTTGAGGGCAAAGTAGCTAATCATATTCTCAATTTCGACTTCAAACTTGAGAATCTTGAGAATAAAGATCATTACCGTTATCTCGAAGCCTCGATGGAAGAGGGCCGTTTCCGCTTGCCCTTGCGTTTTCACGCCGACGAATTAGGTCCCCTGCAGGTGACCGCGTATGCAGAATTGGTCGATGGAGAACGTATCGCACTGGGAAGTTTCCTCTTTACCGCTGTCGACTCACCCGCACCCGAACTCCAGGTCGGGATCCTCGCCTTAAGCCTACTACCTGGCGAAAGCGTTATGGTCCCCCTGCTTAACCGCGGCGAAGAAGATCTGGAGTTGAGCCCGCCACTGATAGAGGGTCCATACGAGGTGATATCTTTCCCCACAGCCATTGAACCAGGGGGGCGCGGAGCATTGGAAATCGCCTATCGCGGCAACGGCGATGAACGCGGCGAGTTGAAAATATTGAGCAACGACCCGCTACAGCCCGAACTAAAAGTAGCACTCAGCGGCCTGCGCCCCGCAGATCAGGGGGTCGATCTGGCACATTTCCGGCCCGAAAGCGACGGACTTATTTCCATTCCCTGGGATTTCTCCACCGGTCACTTTGTCCTGGCACTCTATTCAGGTCAGATCAACCAGGTCGACACCGACGCTGTCTACGACTTTTCTCTGGGCGGAACGGCACCCGCCGCCAAGCCGATAGCAACGGGCAGTCTTATGACCCGCCGTGACAAGTTCGAAATGCTCTTGCGGCGTCAGGAGCAAGAACAGGCGAACCGGATCCGCGCAGAGGGATGGCGTGCTTCCAAATTGGTTCGGGCGGCTTATCAGGTAGGCGACAAGCGCAGCTTCATCTTCGAGAAATCAGACCTCGTATCTAAACAGACGATCTTTGCGACTGCCGTCGCCGTCAACGAACGGGCCGTAGCCTTCGTTCAGGACGACCTCAGAGCCAACTCCGACAATATAGATAATGCCCAAATCCAGCATATCATCGACTCGTTCAGAGACGATTTCGAAGTGGTGACCGATATCTTCGGCACGCCTTCGGACGTAGATGGAGACGGTAAAGTCTTGTTCCTGTTCACCCATCTGGTAGACGATGCCGGTGTGGGCGGATTCTACCAATCATCCTCGGTGCTATCGGTAGAAAACGGGGGCAATGGCAACAGCGCAGACATGATGTTCGTATCCCCCACTCAATCCGCATCTTTCTATCGCGCCCTGCTGGTCCACGAGTTCCAGCATCTGATCAACTTCAATCAGCACGTTATCGTACGCTCGGGACAGGCCGAAGAGAGCTGGCTGAACGAAGGGCTTTCGCACTTGAGCGAAGATCTGGTGGAAAACGGCTTCAAAAATGGAGGAAATTCCGATCTCATCCACACTTTTCTCGCCGATCCCGCCGCAGCCGGCCTGACGGGAAACGCTACGGGTAGCGATGCAAAGCGCGGAGCCACCTATCTCTTTGTGCGCAGTTTGGTGGATCGCTTGGGCCCCAATGTGATCCGCCGTCTGGTCCAGACCGGGTTGGCCGATCGCGACAATATCGAAACCGCCAGCGGGGAAAAGTTCGAAAATTTGCTCGCTCTGTGGGCGGCACAACTCTACGCCAGCGGCACCGGCCTGGTCGAACACCCGCGCCTGAACTACGCCTTCGAATTTCTGCAAACACCAACGGGGCGTGGATTTCCCCTGCCGACCGCACTCCAATTCAGCCCAGGAGCTGGTCCAATTGGCGGGGTCCTGAGAGCACGCGGAGTGAATTTCGTCGAAGTCCGTGGCGAGGGGAGTACCACCATAGAGCTCGAGACCGAAGCCGCCGGCCAGATCGGGGCCGTCGTCCTGCCGCTAGCAAAGGATTTTGTCCCGACGCTAATGATTCCGAGCAACTATTTTTCGCAGATCCTCTTCGACACTCCCCTTAACACCGCAATCACCACCGGCCAGGAGATCCTCTTCAAGGGCCAGATCGAAGAAGCCGGAGCGACCCAAATCTCCATCGATTTCGTCCCACTATCGGGTGAACCGGGTACGCGCTCAGAGCGAACACTAGCCTTTTACGCCGATATCATTGATGGCCGATTTCAGCGCAGCATCGTTTTCAACCACGATCAGGCGGATTCGTACGAACTAAAGATCTACGTGGGCAAATCAGGAGAATCGCTGCCTTTCCGCGGCAGCTTTGCACCTATCCGCGTCGCCGAAGGCGCAGGCCGAATCCTCCTTCCGCCCCACTACTTCAGTGGTATCACCCTGGATGCGGCACTGCCCACGCTGGTCCGCGCTTCCGAGCCCCACCTCCTCGGCGGCCGGCTCCGAGACAGCGAGCAGACCCAGGTCCTCTTCCGCTTCACTCCATCGACCGGTAATGAACCCATACGCTTCTTTATCGACGTAGACGATGGGGTCTTTGCACAGGATATTTCTTTCACTTCCGACCAGATCGGCTCCTATATCCTGGAGGTCTTTGCCGGCGAGCGTTTCCAGACGCTATCCTGGCTCGACACCTACGATGGATTCGCCGTCCTATCGCAAGATTCCGTCCTCCCGGCAGACGCGGTTCAAACCCCGATCCTCGGTGACCTGGACGCCGACGGTAAACTCAGCATAGTGGACGCCCTCTTCGCGCTGCAGGCAGCTCTGGGCATCCGCGACCTGAACGCCGAACAGACGCAGAATGCCGACCTCAACCGCAACGGCCGCCTCGACCTTGTCGATGCCCTCTTCATTCTGCAGGCCTCCTTCGGCCAGCGCGTCCTGGGCAAAGCGGTGGTTGCCGCAGAACGGGCTACCGGCGCACCTGTCGCCCTTGAAGGCCGAATCGAAACCGCTGCGAAAAACCTGGATCTGCTGGTGCTCTCCATCCCCGACCGCCCTGGTGGAGCCTGCGAAATCGAACTCCGTTTCGATCCCCAACTCTTCGGATTTGCCCAACCGACACCACCGCTGCAGGTCCATCGAGCAACGCTCTCCTACACCCATGTACCCGAGCCCGGCATCCTGCAAGTGATGGGAATTTCCGGCGGCGAGAACGAGTTGAGGTTCAACCTGCACTTCCGGCGCCGCTCCGAAACCGCAAGTGCCATAGCCGTGTCCACCTTCAGATACTACGACGCGAATGGACAGCAGCAGCCGACCACAACCCCAAGATCTCTCCGCCCGGATCTCTCTCCGCTACCCGAGTATTTCGCCCTCCATCCCAATTTCCCCAACCCTTTCAACTCCGCTACGCAGATCCGCTACGAGTTGCCGGCCATGGGCAATGACTCTGCCCCGGCGGTGCACCTGGCGATATACAATCTCATGGGCCAAAAGATCCGAACCCTGCTGGACCAGCCACAGGAACCGGGATACTACACCACCATCTGGGACGGCAGCGACGAGCGCGGGCTGCCCGTATCCAGCGGTGTGTACTTCTATCGGATAGCTGTCGGAGAGCAGATCCTATCCCGCCCGCTGCTCCTGCTGCGCTAAGCCCTATAGGACCCGCCAACCCATGATTCACCCGCGAAAGGTCTGGACTCTATTCGCCATCAACATGGCGCTGCTGCTCTCTTTGGCCAGCGCAAGTGCCGCACTCGAGATCGTACTCACCAGTGCCCGCACTGCGCCGGGCGAGCAGGTCCGGATCTCGATCGATCTGCAAGAGGCGACCGGCACAGCCATTGCCAGCTTTTCGCTGCAGTACGATGCCACCCAACTCACGCTGCAACAAACCGCGGCAGGAGACCTCGGCGAGCACTTCGACCTGGCTGAATTCAGCAGTGATATCCCGGGACAATTCAACGCCGGCTTCCTCTCCGCCGCTGGTCTTGCAATAGCGAGCGGCTCGCTGGTTGTCCTCACTTTCGCCATTGCCGACCAGGCCCTCCCCGGCACTCTGCCCCTGAGCTTATCGGCCATCGAATTCAGGGATAAAGATGCCGTACTCCTTGCGACCAGCGCTGTCGAAGGTCAGATCCTGATCGAAGTACCCGAACCCGTTGTACCAGCACCTCTCGCCCAGTTCACGGCCAGCTTGGACCAAGCCAGGATACAGGAGCCGATTTCCTTTACCAATGAGTCTACGGGCGAAATTTCGAGTCTCGAGTGGGACTTTGGCGACGGGACGACCAGCACCGAACCAGAACCCAACCACATCTTCCAATCAGCAGGGACCTTTGCTGTTACCCTGACCGCAAGCGGGCCCGGCGGTTCCGATACCCATTCCCTGGAAATCACCATCACAGCGGCCGAAACCAATGTCGAGATCTCTTCACTAACAGGCGACTTTACCGGCGACGGTGTGGTCAACTTCAGCGATTTCTTTATCTTCGGCGACCATTTCGGTGGCACGGACCCGCGCTTCGACCTCGACAGCAACGGATCAGTAGACTTTGGTGATTTCTTTATCTTTGCCGACCACTTCGGCAAGAAGGCATAATCACCCTGAAGCTCGAGCAGGGCCGCCTCAGTATTAGACCGCCCCCTCGGGACCCTCGACTTCTTTGGCGAACCATTTGTAAAGCGCCGGAATGACCAGCAGAGTCAATACTGTCGAGGTTACGAGCCCGCCAATCACTACGGTGGCGAGCGGCTTTTGCACTTCGCTGCCGGTGCCACTGGAGAGCAGCAATGGAATCAACCCCAGCGCCGTAGTCAGCGCCGTCATCAACACCGGACGCACTCTCAAGCAAGCTCCTTTAACTGAAGCTTCATCTATCGACAAACCATCGCGCACAAGCTGGTTGAAATAAGTGATCAGTACCATCCCATTCTCCAGCGCAATGCCGAATAACGCGATGAATCCGACCGATGCGGGCACCGACATATTCTGGCTGGTCAACCACAATCCAACCACGCCACCTACCAGTGCAAGCGGAATATTGAGTAGAATCAGCACGGCGTTCTTTACCGAGTTGAAACTGGAAAAAAGCAGCAGAAAAAGTACCAGCAGCGTTATCGGAATGACCAGGGCCAGTCGTTCATTCGCCTCCTGCTGCAAACGGAACTGTCCGCCCCAACTGAGCAGATAACCTGCGGGCAAGACCACCTCGTCCTCGATCGCCCGCTCCGCTTCCTCGACGAACGACACGATATCTCGCCCGGTTATATTGCACTGCACGGCAATGAAGCGCTGCCCATTCACTCGCGTAATCTGGCGCGGACCGACGATCTCTTCGATAGCAGCCAATTGCCCCAACGGAATTTTAATGCCCTCGGGACCATGGACCAGAATCCGGGCGATGGCTTCGGGCGTTTGGCGATATTCGGCAGCGTAGCGAACGAGGATATCAAAACGGCGCACACCCTCGAATACCGCCCCGGCGGTGGCCCCACCGACCGCGGCCCGAATGACCTCCTGGACATCGGCGACGTTGATGCCATAACGCGAGATCGCCTGGCGATCGATCCGGATCAGCAATTGCGGAGTACCCGAAACCTGATCCACCTGAAGATCTGTCGCACCTTGCAAGCGACCGACGACCCGGGCGATTTCATCGGCCTTCTGCTTGAGCAGATCCAGGTCATCGCCGAATAACTTGATCGCCAACTCGGCGCGCACGCCTTCTAAGAGTTCGTCCACCGTCATGGCGATCGGCTGGGTGAAATTGGTCAGCAAACCTGGAGTTTCCCCCAACTCCCTGCGGATCACCTCCTGCAGATCTTCCTGGCTCTCAGCAGAGCCCCATTGCCCTTTGGGTTTGAGCAAAATGTACATTTCCGCGCTGTTTATCGGGTCGGTATGCGCGCCAACCTCCCCTCGACCGATACGCGAGACAACGCCTGTGACGGCCGGGACTTTCATCAGCTTCTCTTCCACCAGCGTCGTCAGCCTGGTGCTCTCTTTAAGTGAGATCGAAGGGGCCATCGTCAGGCGTAGCACCATAGTGCCTTCCTGCAACTCGGGCGTAAACTCCGCGCCCAGTCGGGGAAAGATAAGGAGTCCGGCGACCAGCAGACCGACACCCAAGCCGAGGGCTCGCGTTCTCTGCGCGACGAATCCCTCCACCAGCGGTCTGTAGCCCCGCAGGACCCATCGCATAATCCATCCTTTTTGCCGGCCTGCTCCTTCCTGGCGCGCGTGGGAAGCACGCATGACGAAATCCGAGAGCACCGGTGCGACAAAAAGCGCAAAAACAAGAGAGCCCAGCATCGCCAGAGCCACGGTATACGCCAGGGGCCTGAACGTTTTCCCCTCGACACCTTGCAGCGTAAAAAGCGGTAAGAAGGTGATGATGATCATCAAAATAGCGAAGAATATCGGCCGCCCCACCTCGCGGCAAGCGCGTGCGACAATACGCAAACGCGATTCGTCGCCACGGCTCTCGCGCAAAATTCGATCGACATTCTCCACCATCACGATGGTACCGTCTACCATCATGCCGATAGCGATCGCCAATCCGCCCAGCGACATAAGATTGGCCGAGATACCGAAGTATTTCATCCACAATGTAGCAAAGAGCACCGAAAAGGGTATCGACAGACCAACAACTAGGCTGGGACGGAAACTACCCAAAAACACCACCAGCACAATCGCCACCAGCACGGTGCCCCAGATCAGCGCATCGGTAACCGTTTTGATACAGGCGGCAACCAGAGTCTTCTGCTCGTAATAGGGGATCAGCCTTACCCCTTTGGGCAGAATTCGATTAATCGCTTCGATTTTGGCCTCTACCCGCTCGATGACCGTAGAAGAGTTGGTTCCGAAGAGTTTAATCACCATGCCCGCCACGACTTCCCCCAGCCCATTATAGGTCTGCACCCCTCGGCGCACCGCACCCCCGATGCGCACATCAGCCAGCTGCTTGAGATAGGTCGGCGTGCCATCAATCACTTTGACAACAATATTTTCGATATCTTCTATCGAGGATAGCAGCCCAATCGAACGCACTATATATTCCTCTGCATCGCGTTCGATGAATTGTGCACCCACATTGAGATTATTGGATTCTATCTGGTTCAGCACCTCCTGGAGCGTCACTCCATAGCGGAGCAGCGCATCGGGTTTAACGACTACGTGATACTGCTTTTCATAGCCGCCGATACCCAGTACCTCGGTTACCCCCGGCACAGCCTCCAGGTGAGATTTCACCAGCCAATCCTGAATAGTGCGCAGCTCCTCCAAGCTGCGCTCCCCGGTCTCGTCTTCCAGGTAATAGAATAATACCAGCCCCATACCCGTAGAGATCGGCCCCATTTCAGGATCGCCGAATCCCGGGGGAATCTGCTCCCTTGCTTCCTGCAAACGCTCTCCGACCAACTGCCGCGCGAAATAAATATCCACCTCGTCTTCGAAATAGATATTGACTACGGAGAGACCGAAATTCGAAACGGAACGAATCTTGTCTATCCCGGGCAACCCATTCATGGAGACCTCGATGGGATAGGTCAGATAGGTCTCGACTTCTTCGGGTGCCAACCCTGCGGTGAGTGTGAATACCTGTACCAAATTGGGCGACACATCGGGAAAAGCATCTACGGGCAACTGGCGATAGCTATAATAGCCGAACGCCATAACCAGCACCGCCACCACAGCCATCAACAGACGAGTTCTGAGTACCAGCTCTATAATCTTATCGATCATTACTCCGACCTTTCAATGGCTGTGCCCGTCGCCGAACGAACCCTTTTCCAGCTGAGCTTTAAGCGTGAACCCGCCGCGGGCAACATAGCGCTGCCCCGGGACCAAGCCATCGACAATTTCGGCATCGACTTCGTTGCTGCTACCCACCCGCACTTGCCGCGGCTCAAATCCTTCCGCCGTCTCGACAAATACCACGGTCTGCCCATCTACAATTTGCAGCGCCGATTTAGGCACGATCATCGACACTGAACTCGCTGCTACCGCGATCAACCCGGACACAAACGACCCTGGTCGCCACTGACCATCTCCATTATCGAGTACTATCCTCGCTACCGATGTACGCGTATTCTCGTCTACTACTGGACTGAGATACGATATGATTCCTCTACTCGTGTACCCATCTTCTCTGACAATCTGCACCGCCTGGCCCCGCTGTACGGAAGACAAATCCTTCTGGTATACCGTGAGTTTCACCCAGACTCTGTTCAGATCGGCGATGGCGAAGGCTTCGACATCGTCTTTGAGCACCTCGCCCCGGGAAAGGTGTTTCTCGATCACGGTTCCATTCAGCGGGGCGCGAATTTCATAGCGCGTGAAGTTTTCATCCGCGTTGAAGTCCAGCGTCTTGATATAGGCGCTGGAAAATCCCAGTGCGTGGAGGTTCTGTTCAGCCGCGCGCTGCTCGATCCGGTGCTCGGCCAGATTCTGCTCGGCGGCCAGGTAATCTCGTTCGGACGAAATGGTCTCCTGCCAGAGCTTTTCTTCACGCGCGAAAGTCTTCTGCGCCAGCCTGACGCGCTCTCTGGCCACCAGGTACGTAGATTTCAATTCGGCCAGTTCCCGACTTTCCAACACAGCTAAAACATCGCCGGACTTCACCTGATCCCCGAGTTTTTTGTAGACATATCGGGCAACACCAGGCACCCGGGGCACGACATGTACCAATCGATCGGGATCGATAACCACTTCGCCTGGCAGTCGTGTATACACCGCGAGTTCGCCTGGTCCGATCTCGCTTATTTCAATCCCAAAGTCACGCCTTGTTCCGGGACCAAGACGCACTATATCATCGTGATCAGCGTGCGATCCGGGAGCATCACCTTCTTCGTCGTGATCATCATGCGATCCATGAGCATCACCTTCTTCATCGTGATCATCATGCGATCCATGAGCGTCTTTGGCCTCAGCAGCAACCGAATCTGCCCTCCAATACTGGACTGGGTACAAGCCCGATAAGACCCAGATAACCAGAACCAGTACTATGGCGCTATTTTTCGTCGTATCCACTCTAGGTACTCCCATATTGATCTATTCAAACAGCGTTCCACCGACAGCCCGTTCGAGTTCAGTTTGGGCCACGCCGAACGCCAGCAAGGTCTGCGCATACTCAAGACGCGTTTCGGTCAGCGCGTGCTGGGTCTCCAGCACTTCGAGATAACTCGCCTTGCCCTCTTCATAAGAGCGATTGGCCGCTACCAGGGCCAGCTCGGCCTCGCGCAAAATATCCTGATTAAAGAGTTCCACCAGTTGACCGGCAGTTTGCAGATCTCGCAGGGCATTCTCCACCTCCAGCAGTACGCGTCGGCGCACCTTTTCGGCTTCTGCTTCCGCACGCCCCACTCCGGCGCGTACTTCCGCCAGTGCACCCCGCTTGCTGAACGGTGCCCAAAGCGGTATCGCCAATCCCATTTCCACTCGCCATAAATTCTCGTCTCCTGCCGACTGACGTACCTTCTGACGAAAAACTCCTATCTCCAGATCTGGTACCAGCGATGCGCGCACCGCTCCTCGCCAGGCGCGTTTAGACAAAACCCAGCGCTCGGCACCCAGCAGATCTGGTCTCTGTACCAATGCCCGTTGCTTTAACACCTGCAAGTCCAGATCCAACCTCTGGTACTCTAAAACACCGACCGTTTCCAGCGCATCATCTACATCTCTGGCCATCAGCGTATTGAGCATTCCCCGAGCTGCAGCGAATGCGTTCTGGGCTGTCATTACCCCTGCCCGTGCACGCCCTACTTCTACTCCGGCACGCAAAACCTCAAGTTGCGGCACATCCCCGGCTTCATAGCGCAAACGCGCCTTGTGCAAAAAGTCCCGGGCGAGTTTCAGATGCTCTTGCTCGTAGACGAGGATCTGGCGACCAGAGAGGACCTGATCGTAGGCGATTCGAACATCTGTAGCTATTTCCAACTCCACCATCGCCAACGCCGACCAGCGAACCGACTCGGCTTCCAAACCAACCGCCTCTTTTCGTCGCCACCACTCCAGCGGCCAACCGATCTGCTGCCGGACACCGATATTGCGTTCCGCGAAATCGCCAATCGACGTCGTCCTGGGCAATCCATCCCACTCGGCCTCGATCTCTGGCGCTGGTAGGGCACGTGCTTGGGACGCCTGGGCCCGAACCGTTTTCCACTCTTGTCGAGCCGCTCTGATCTGCGGATTGCGCTCCAGAGCCCGACGAATCGCCTCCTGCCGGGAAAAGACCTCGGCACCCACTGCTCCGACAAAGAGCACTGCGATTACCAGCAGGGCATTGAATACCTTCACCTGCATAAAATCCTCCGAAAAAATCATCTCTGGGATAGATCGTCAGCCCGGTGCGCAACAGGCGCAGAGGCAGAGTGCGCTCCCCGGTACAGGGAGCGTAAAAAAACGATAGGGATGGATCTCAGATCAGTAGAATACTGGTGCGGAGCAGAAGCGGAAAAGCGGACCTCGAATCTCTATCAAACCACCGATCGGCCGCTGCAGATAAGGTAACGGGGTCATGGAATATGCTGGGCATGACCACAAAAATCGAATCGGCTAAGAGATAACCCTGATCGCGATTGGAATCTATTCTGAAAAAAAACAAGCCTAATGCAGCATCACTACAGGAGCCACAGTGGCTCTCGGGCACTCTTATATCTTTGGCCAGATGGGGTCTCTCAGCGACCGCAGATTGATCAGAATCAAAACCACAATCGACTCCGATCGACGCGGACTCAATCGCGATATGACCGTCCTGCCCGAGACAAAGAACGAATCCCTGTGGCCCGATGAACCCGATAGTACAGTACATCACAAGCAGCAGACTTGCTATAAACCCACGCTTTTTCAATGAATTAGTCCACATTAGGCGCCCAAGGACTCAGGATCCAAGACACTTGTCCAGGATTGCTCTGTGCAAATACCGACTGATCAATATACGTCATGTACAGATATTTCCCCAAATTGCTCCCTCCTTTTCCATACCATATCTTAGCGCAGCCTTCAAGAGATGCATAACCACAGCGAGGAAAATCACCATGTCTGACCCCATCTCCGACCTGCCCACCATTGTGGCAAACCAACGGGCCACTCCGCCACAATGGGCCCAAGTGGAGCGCCAACTCATCGAAGTCATGGAGCGGGCTGCCCAACTCAAAGTACACCGATATTCCGAACGCGGCGGCGTGCCCTACTACGCCGACGACGTCGACGACCTGTATGAAATGATCTACAACTGGGGACTCTTCTATGCGATGGGTGCCGATCAATCTATCCTAGACCTGGCCCTGCAGCACTGGAACGCCGTGACGCGATTCGGCAACGATCAGATCGTCAGCCGCATCCACGATCGTTTCACGCCACAAGTACACCGCGAATACTACGGCCTGGCCCATCCCGGCGACGCCGAGTGGCACCACAAGGGCGAGGGCAATATGGCCTTCTATCACTTCGGCCTAGCCGATCCCACCATCTCCGAAAACATGCGCCGCTCCAAGCTCTTTGCTTCATTTTACCTCGGTGAAGATCCCCAGGCCCCCAACTACGATCCCCGCTACAAAGTGCTGCGCTCTCCATTTCAAACCAGCCAGGGCCCCTGGCTCAAAGCCGATCCCCAGCGCGTACACGCCTATTTGTGGGGCGGTAAGGGCATTCTCGGCGGACCCGTCAACTACTACGGCACACGCGCCTCCCTCTACCCCGCCATAAAAAACTTGGAAGCAGACTGGTGGAAAGATCCCCAACGCCAAAAGCAAGTCGTCGATCTTTTCGACAAAATAGTGCTCCACGCCGACTCGCCCAACAATCTGGGCGCCACCGCCCTCATCACCAACGCCTATCTCTATACCGGCGATCCCCGCTACAAGGAATGGGTACTCGAGTACACTGATGCCTGGATGGACCGCATCGAGCAAAACGGCGGCATCGTACCGGACAATGTCGGCCCCACGGGAAAGATCGGCGAGCACCGCGACGGATGCTGGTGGGGCGGCATCTATGGCTGGAACAGCTACTGTGGTTTCAATATCCTCTTCCACTCGCTCACTATAGGTGCCGAATGCGCACAGATGCTGAGCGGAGACTCGAGCTATCTCGAGCTCCTGCGCTCACAGATCAAAGTGCTCATCGAGCACGGTATCGTGCGCGAGGACGGCCAGTTCCTCCAGGCGGTCCGACATGGGCCCGAAGGTTGGGGCCATAAAATGTGGAACCCCACCACCGGACTCGACCAGCCGGTGCGCATCAACGAACTAGCCCACCTGTACCACGCCTCGCTGTCGAGCGAAGACCGCGATCTCATAACTTGGGTACGAGATCAGGACGCGTCCACCAACTGGAACGAGAACCGGGTCGAGGGTCCCGATTTCTACAGCGGTACGCAGGAGTACCCCCGATTCCAGTACTACGACGGCAAAAACCCCGAGTGGCCCACCGCGATTCTGCAAGCCGAGTTGGAGAGCGCTACGAAGATCTACCGCGAGATCTGCGATGACCAGCGAACGGTAGAGCAAATCATTGCCGACAATCGGGTGCCCGCAAACCCGGTCCACACCAAAGTACTGACCCACCTGATGCTGGGTGCGCCGCAGTCGGTCTACCACGGCGGACTCCTCCGCGCCACCGTGCGCTATTTCGATCCGGACCGCGCCCGACCCGGCCTGCCCCAGGATGTGGCAGCGCTGGTCGACCAGATAGAGGATACCGGCGCCGGAGTGCAGCTGGTGAACCTCAATCCAGACCAGGCGCGCCGAGTCATAGTGCAGGCCGGAGCCTTCGGCGAACACGAATTCAGCGAAGTCCGCTACGAAAAGGACGGCGCAACGCGGGCCGTTGCGGTCGCAGGACAATGGATCGCAGTGGATCTTCAACCGTCAGCGGCTATCCGACTCGATATCGGCATGCGCCGATTCACCAACGATCCATCCTATGCCTTTCCCTGGCATGGCGATCAAATCCCGGTGCCGTTTCACTAGTGCCGAACCCCTAGCTGGCGGATTGCCCTGGATGGATTCGTCTGGCGAGGATAATTGCTGGGGGAATAAAGATCAGGGAGATCAAGAACATATCTCGATATGACAACCAGGCCGCCAGCAAACCTCCCAGTATAGGCAGCAAACCCTGAGGCGCGCCGAGGGTGTTCATGAAACTCGTGTACGTCGGTCGCCGATCCGCTGGTGCGAGATCGAGCACCAGCGCCATCCGTCCCGTGGCCACACCGCTGTTGGCAAAACCATTGCAGATAAAAGTCAGACTGAAATAGAGGACCTGTATACTTATACCGAAGGGAAAACCCAGTACAGCCAGCGGCTGAAACATCAGATCCGGCACCATCGGCGTACTCAGCGGAATCAGCAGAGAACCCGCAAGGAAATACGTACCGTAAATCAACAACACTCGGCTGCCCTTGCGATCTCCAATCCGAGCCCAAAACGCATTCGACAATACCGAACTCGCCTGCGAGACCGAAACAAAGAGACCGATATACACCACGCTCATCCCGAGATCGGAGATTGCGAACGGAACGTAGAACGACGTTCCCATCATCGCCGTCGCCCAGAGATATCTCAGGACGAAAAGCCGCCGGTAGTCGTCATTTTCTTTCAGCAACCGAAATCCGCCGGCCAGATACGACCTGATTGGCTCGCGGGATTTTCGCACCGGTTCGATCGGCTCGCGAATCAGAGAGAAAGTCGCGCAGGCGATCGCGTAGAGGCCGGCCGCAATCAGGAAGATCACCGCATAATCGCGGGGAAAACCCACTCCGCTCCTCTCGCTCAAGATATATGCAATAACGCCACCGCTGGCGATGGCCAAACCGCCGCCGATCATACGGCGCAGGGCGAAAACGCGAGCCCGACCGCCCTGCGGTACCGTTTTTCCAACCAGATCCATCCACGCGACATTGGAGACCCCCATCAGCGCGGTGATCATCGCGTACATAGCGATAAAAACGCCCAGCACGACGAACGGATGCTCTCCAGACAGATGCCAGATCGCCGCTCCGAGTACACACCAGGAAGCGGCGTGGATCATCCCTGCCCATATGAGCAACGGCACTTTGCGCTCGCGTTTTTCGATCAGCCAGGAAATCAGGATCTGAGGCCATGCCCAGCCGACCTGTATCATGCTGCGTGCCAGTCCGACCAGAACGCTTGAGCCGGTCAGCGTCTGGATAAAAGCGGGAATAATCGTCTCCGAACTCGCAAAAGACATCGCGAACTGCGTCAATCCACCGTTCAGCACGATGAGCCGACCGTTGCGCCGTGCGTTCTCAACCTTAGCCATGCACTTTAACCAAGAACTATCTCTCTGAACGGTCAATTGCTAAGTTCTCTAATCGAATCCTGCCCGCTCATTCGCCGGAAGCGAATCAACAACCCGAATGAACAAAGAACAATACAATTTCTTCAAAAACCACGGCTATCTGGTGCTGGGAAAAATCCTCGCAGACGACGAGGTCTCCCGCTTTGTGGATCTCTTCGATCGCGACCGCCGCGACTTCGGTCGTTTCTGGAACGACAACGGCATCTGGCAGACCCAGAACTGCCAGTCGCTGCTGAGCGCGCCCGCGTTTGATGAAGTGATTCGCCACCCGAAGGTTATACAGACTCTACAAATTTTGCTCGGCGGCGAAGTGTGTTTCTCGGAAATCTGCCTCAGACATATGGGGCCCTACCAGGGAGAGCCGATTCCCGGAATGACATCGTGGCAAGGACCGGTGGGACGCCGCTGGCACCGCGACGGTGGACAGCAATTCATCTGGCCCGAACACCCGTTGCGAATCGGCTATGTCCAGCTGATGGTCTATCTCTCTGACGTCAACGACCAAACCCATAGCTTTGCCATTTCGCCCGAAGCGGCCGATCAGGAACTCCTCGCTAAAGAAGCTCAATTGGCCCGGGACGGCTTCCGCGATCTCTACGGACGCGCGGGGACTGCAATCGTCTTTAACGTGTCCAACCTGCACACCGTTACGGTGCGCCCAACGCAGTTCGAGCGCAAATCCGTGCAGATCTACTATGGGCATCGTCACCGCGAGTACCTCAGTGAGCAATCGTACATACCCGCTTCCCTGTGGCGCGATCATCCGGACGAGGAAGTGCGGGGATTCTACGGTGTACTCAACGACAAAACCCGGACCTTTCTCGAGCGCACTGCCGCACGCGACGAGATCCCGGTGCAAGAAGCGCTGGAAATCCTGACCGATATATAAACACCGTGCGCACTGCCGCACTTTTGTGAAGCGATAACGCCGATGCCCCGGGACCAAACCGACCCACAAGCTCTTGCCGATCTTGGATCCCCCTAAAGGAGACACTCGATGGCTAAAAAAATCTTTGCCTATGGCATGGACGGATTTATTACCCCGATGATGAAGTACTTTGCCCGAGAAGGGGTCCTGCCGACCTTCCAACGCATGCTCGATAAAGGTACTGTCAATCAGACCCTCCCCTCCTTCCCGGTCTGGACCCCCACCAACTGGGCCACACTCTCGACAGGAGCCCACACCGGTACCCACAGCGTCAGCCGCTGGCATGTCCAACTCCCCTCCGGAACCCGCGTCGACTCTTTCGACGGTCGCGCCAACAACGCCGAACGCATCTGGAATGCCCTCGAACGCCACGGACTCAAAGGCGTTGCCGTCCACTATCCGGCCGCCCATCCTTCCGGCGTGCAAACGGGTTTTGTCGTCGATGGTTTCGGGCACCCCGGCCATGCCTGCACCGACTATGAAATCGCTGCAGCCCAGGCCTATACCACCAGCGCCCAACAAGAAGAAATCGTCGAGATGGACCACGACGGCACCGCCGTCCGGCGCAGGGAGCGCAGCATCGAACCCATCGCCACCTTCAAATCCGCTGCGGGCTGGTCCAACCTGCCCGCAAGTCAATCGCCCCCGCTCGAATCGGCGATCGAAATACACGCTCGAATCGGCGACGATATCAATACCCTGTACCTGCTCGCCATCGACGGCCGGGGCGACGGCTACGATCAGGTGCAAATCTGCAGCGCTAAAGATGGCAACTCCCGAATCGCAGCGACCCGCCTGGGCGAATGGAGCAAGTGGGCGATCGAAACTTTCCGCATCGAGGGACGGGACCAGCGCGCCTCGGTCCGCTTCAAACTACTCGCACTGAACCCGGATGCCTCTGGCCTCAAGCTCTACCGCACCCAGGTCACATACACCGACGGCTTCACCTATCCCGACGAGTTGGCCGCCGAACTCATCGAGCGTTTCGGCCCCTACCAGGAGCACGCCTCGATGACCCCCTATACCGCCGGCATGACCGATTTCGACACCGCCCTCGAAGAATGCGAGTACCAGGGTCTGTGGTTTGCCGAGGTCGCCAAGTACATGCTCCACCACAAGGACTGCAACCTGTTCTACTGCCACTGGCACCTCTACGACTACCTCAACCACATCCATCTCAACGATGTCGACCCGGTCTGTCCCGGCTACGATCCCGACACCGCAGATGATGCCCTCGATCTCTTCCGCAAAGCCTATATCGTCGGCGACCGGATTCTCCAGCGCATCTGGGATGCCGCCGACGCGGAGACCTATGTCGGCATGCTCTCCGACCACGGCGCATCGCCCGACGTGCGCATCGCCAATATCCGCAACTTTCTCCACCAGCAGGGTTTCACCGCACTTAAAGAAGGAACAGTCGGCGTCGAAGAAGACCAGGTCCTCGAAAAGGACATCGACTGGGACAACACCACCGCCTATCTAAAAGACGACAAAGGCTTTGACATCTTCATCAACACCGAGCCCGGTCCCGAATTCGATGAGATCGAACGCAAAGTTCTCCTCGCTCTGCGCACCTGGGTCGATGAGGAAGTCGGTCGCAATCCCATTGCCATCGCCCTGCCCAGACGCGACGCCTATCTCCTCGGTCAGTGGGGCGATCAGTGCGGCGATGTGGTTTTCGCCTGGGAACACGGTTATGTCAGCGGTTACTACGGCCAGTGGAAAGGTATTGTCGGTGGCGGGTCGGTCGGCGCCCCCGAGATCTTCGGCGCCCACCACGGCGGATTCATCCCCACCCAGAGCGAGATCTCCTCAAGTTACGGCTCCTTTTTTCTCGCCGGCCCCGGCATCAAAGAAGGCTACGAACGCCCCACCGATAGCCTGGGCTATATTCACGCCGCCGATATCGTGCCGACCCTGTGTCGGATTTTCGAAATCGACCCCCCGGCCCAAAGCCAGGGCGCCATCGCCTATGATCTCTTTGCCGGCCACGAAATGGTCCGTCAGCGAAGGGAATGAAACATGAGCGCTGCGTTCTTTGAAAAGATCGACGTCTTCCTGCCGGGACAGGGCGAGACCCTGACCCAGGCTCCGGCCCATCGTTGGGAGCGGGCGGAGCACGCCGGCGCCGAAATCTACTACAGCACCCAGGAGCCGAAATCCGTCCTGATCCACCTGAAGGGAGTGAGCAGAGAAGAGAGGAAGGCCCTGGCCGATATGCCGATCGAACTAGATCTCACGGCCTTGAGATACCACGACTTCGATGGCTTCGGGGTGCATCTGCCGGGGCTGCTCGCAACGACGCGCGGAACGATCATCGCCACCTGCCAAAAACGACACAACACAAGGAGGGTGAACCAGGCCAGGTTCCGGGGGTGCGCGGGGGATTGCTGTACAGCGACGACCACGGAAAGAGCTGGCAGACAGGCGCCGTTCTGCCCGACGGCTCTGACGAGGTCGCAGTGGTGGAAACGGCACGGGGCGACCTCTACCTCAGCTATCGCAAGAACACTCAGGCCACCGGCAAGCGCCACTTCGCACGCAGTACCGATCACGGCGCGACCTTCTGCGAACACGGCCAGCACCAGGAGATACCCGACGCCGGTCTCCACGCGGGTCTGATCCGCCACCACTCCGACCAAGATGAAAATACCCTGCTCTTTTCCAATCCGAACCCGTCAAGAGAGATGACCATTCGGATGAGCCGGGACCACGGACAATGCTGGCCGACAGCGCGGAGACTCGAGCCCGGGCTCTCGCGCTATTCCGACCTTGCGGTGACGGCCGACGAGACGATCCTCTGTCTCTATACCAACGGCGTGGCCCGCGACAGAGAAAAGATCAGCGTAGCTCGATTCAACCTGAAGTGGCTGACAACTGCACATACTTGAGGAGATGGACCCGGTCTCAGCAGATCTCTTTTTTTCAACCGTCGCAGCAGGCTGGACGCGAGCGCAGTGCTGATCCGCGCAAGAGGGCAATAGGGCGCATAAACAACCCCTCAGCACAGACACACTCAAGCGCAAGCGATCTCGGGGATTCGATCGCAACAGGCGACCGAATGATCGTTGCACCCCGCGGATATTTCATTCGCCGACAATAAAAGCGGCAGGCATATCCCCCGGCTCGCAGAACTTGCCGCGGGCCGAAAGCGGCTCGGGCGAGTCCAGCCCCAGCAGCACGCGCGCCTGCGCAGAAACCCGCTCCTGGACCTCGGCAGCGAGGTAATAGCGCTGATCACACATCCGCGGTAGGCCGGCCTGGGAGTAGAAGCACGCCAGCGCCCGGCGACGGCGCCCCGAGTGATTGGTCGACATTGCGTGCAGGGTGCGGGCATCGTAGATCACCACGCATCCTGCAGGCAGACTCATCTGCACCAGGCGACCTTCGTCCCGGACCCAATCCTCAAGGGGTGTATTGTCCGGAGCGCTAAGGCGGTGAGTGCCGATCCCAAAGCGGGTCGCGCCGTTCCGGGGATCCATCGAGTCGATCAGCCAGAGCGACTGGCAACCCTGCAGGCCCTCTACCGACACACCCGCACCGAGGCCATCCCGATGCAGCGATTGTACCTCACCACCCCCATCGCCCACAGCCCCCGGCCGCGGTTCCAGCGCGGCGATGGTCGAGAGCACGGTATCAGCGCCGAGCAAGCGCTGCATGATCGAGTATACAGCGGGGCGCAGACAGAGCTCCTCAAAACAAGGGTCGTGATTGACGAGATTACAGCACATATTGAAACTGGTCACCGACTCCGCCTTTTGCCCCGGATGCAGCTCGCGGACGGCCATCGCGCGGTCGATCACAGCCGGCAATTGGCAGAGTTCATCCTCACTCAGCACATCAGCAACTACGGTAATCCCGTACTCACCGACCTCCGCCAAGTGGTTTTCCAGATCGGCGGCCGACTCGTTTGCAAAGGGTGCTAAAGACATAGATATCCCTCTTCAATCCCAGTAGGGTTCGCCTTCTTTGAGTTCGGCGCGCAAGACCTCATCGACCAGCTCTATGCCCAGCCCCGGACCATCGGGCACCGCGATTTTCCCATCCACAATATCGAAACCATCGAGACCGCCCATTGCGGCGATATAGTCTCGTGCATAGAGCCGCGATTCGCTCATGCTGAAATTGCGCACGCAGGCCCCGAAGTGAATATTGGCCATATTGTGGACTAGCGTACCGCAATTGTGCAACGCCACCGGCAGGCCGTAGTGCTCGGCGAGTTCGGCGATTTTGCGGCCGCCGCTGATCCCGCCGCACCAGCACAGATCCGGGTGCAGGACATCGATGCCGCCCTCGACAATAAAGGGGAAGAAATCGCGGTAGCCCTCGATCTTTTCCCCGGTGCAGATCCGCACCGGCGATGCGCTCCTGAGCGCCTTGTAGCCGTCCGAGAACCAGACCTGCAGCGGATCCTCGACCCAGAGGGGCCGGGCATCTTCCACCGCCTGACAAATGCCCAT
The DNA here is from genome assembly GCA_964520345.1 of uncultured Gemmatimonadaceae bacterium. Lineage (GTDB taxonomy): Bacteria > Latescibacterota > UBA2968 > UBA8231 > UBA8231. The sequence goes on from CAZFMY010000067.1 coordinate 20,377, forward strand.
CGCCGTCGGCACGTCCCACTCGTTGTGGCAGTGAACGATAAAATCGAGATCCCAGCCCAGAGCGTCGCGAAAGAGTTCGAAGCCGTCGCGGATGGCTTTGAAGTCGCTCTGCTTCATCGTCTGACTCGGCGCCGCTCCCGCGAAAGGCCGAGCGAGAAGCGTATCGTCGGGCAGCGGAAAATCGCATTTGACCGTGCGGTAGCCGTGGGGATGGGCGCGAAACTCGGCGACCCAGTCGTCGATTATCGCCCGGTCTTTCCAATCGGGCAGTCCGCTCCCGTAATAGATCTCCACGCGATCGCGATAGCGGCCGGTCAGCAACTCGCTCACAGAGCGACCGAGAATCTTGCCAGCCAGATCCCAGAGCGCGATATCGACGCCGCTGATCGTCGGCACGTGCGCCTGGTAGGTGTGCTGCAATCCCATCATCTGGTGGTAGAGTTTATCGATATTCAGCGGGTCGGCGCCGATGAGCACGCGACCCAGCCATTCTAGGTTCGCCCTGCACGCCGGGCCGGCAACACCCGCTTCACCGATGCCGTAAAGACCAGAGTCCGTTTCTACACGCACCAGGCTTTGCCCGGTCGAGTTACCGAGCTCCATCGCCTTGAGTCCAGTAATGCGAACGCGGCCGCGTTCGCGTTCCGCGGATTCGTCCATCGCAACCATTATCGCGTCCTTTCCCACTATTTAGCCGTTAGCGTTAACGGCAACACTCGCTATGCACCGATTGCCAATATCCTTTGCCAAATATCTTCAGAATAGAGGGCGAACGTTAAAGATAATAGATAACCGAACCCACTGCGTACTCTCGTCATATCCGTCATCGAGCTAAAAACAGAGAAAGTCCCGAACAACACATACGGACTGCTCTCTGGCACATTAACATTAGCAGGGCAACTTCGCTGCGATTTATTCTACGGGTTATCATTATATGATTCCATTTTTAAACTAATTTATAATAACTATGCTGCCCGAAATTTGTACTGGCCGATCTCGGACAGGGTCCAGAGCGGTGTTAACCTCTACGAACAGGATAAATACATGCACTTTTCGTTTCTCTTATTGATCGGATTCTCGCTCGGCTTCTCCAGTCTGGCCAGCAACGCCCAGAAAACCTACCCACCCGGCACCTTCCAACTGACCCCCGAGGACAACCTCGACCTCGAATCCGTCCCCCTGATCGTACCCAACTCTTTCAAAGACCTGCTGCCTGCCAACCCCAAGCTCAATCTGCCACCGGGTTTTTCGGTCAAAGTCTTCGCCGCCGGACTAGCGACTCCCCGCATGATGGCGATCGACTCCAACGGCGTATTACACGTGGCCAATATGCGCCGCTACAACTACAACGCAACCAACGGTCAGATCGTGGCCCTGCCCGACCACAATATGGACGGAATCGCTGACACCGTCATCGTGGTCGCCGATGGGCTGCGCATGGTCAATAGCATCGCCTTCTACCAGGGCGATCTCTACGCATCAGCCACCGATCAGGTTCTGCGCCTCATCGACAGCGATGCCGACGGTTATTACGAGGGACACGAGGTTTTCATCGATTCGATCCCTACTCGTGGCCAACACCTGACCCGCACCATGCTCTTCGACGAAGAAAACGACAAGCTGTACGTCTCCGTTGGCTCCAGCTGCAACGTCTGCCGCGAAGACTCGCCCGAAGAAGCTGCAATTCTCCAATTCAACGCCGACGGCAGCGGACGCCGAATCTTCGCTCGCGGTTTGCGCAACGCAGTTGGCATGACCCTGCACCCGATCACCAATGAGCTCTGGGCAACGAACCACGGCCACGATCAGGATTCGCACCAGAACGGCCGCACTCTGCCCCCGGAGTGGGTCGGAATCGTCCGCGACGGAGGCTTCTATGGCTGGCCCCTGGCCTACGGTTTCCAGGCCTATATCGATTTTTCGATCGACAAGTTCGCCGAGGCGATTTTCCCACTTACCACCCAGGACAGCCTCGATCTAGCCAGCATGACTCGCCCCGAAATCATGCTCCCCGCACATACCGGCCCCATGGGTATCCACTTCTACACCCACGATCTCTTACCGCCCCGCTATCACCAGACCGGCTTTATCGCCATCCACGCCGGCTTCCGCGGCAACGAACCCGGCTACAAGGTTATAAATTTCATTGCAGAACCCGACGGCTCCGATGCTCGGATCGCCGACTTTATAACCGGATTCCGCCCCGACCCCGCGGTGCGCTCGGCCTGGGGTACACCGATGGATATCATCACCGACCAACACGGCAATCTCTTCATCTCGAACGACAATGTATTCATCGACCCACCGGGCTTTATTCTCAAAGTCGTTCCGCACCGCATCGGCGCCAACTGGGAAGACGAAATACCCGAACTCATCTACACTGGCGAATCGCTAACCATCGATACAACCCTGCGCCTCCGCGATCTCGACCCAGCAGGAGCAACGCCAGCAGTGAGCGTCGATCTAAGCGATTTTGGCGGCCCGCCCGATATGGCATTGAATCCTACAGGGACCAATACCTACCGGCTCCAAGCCACCCTGAGCCCAAAGACGACAGGCGAAAAACACCTCTCAGTCCTCGTCACGCAACAAACCGCCTACGACCAGCTGACCACAGTCGTCAACCGCCGAATCAGGGTCTTGCCCGGCGAGGACCTGCTGGTCTTTGCCGACCAATTCTCCAACAACTGGCAGGTGCGTGGCTCGGGTGGTATCGAGCTCTTGTCTAGTGACTCAAAAAACCCGGCCTTTTCCGGCGAAGCCGTTGCCGCGTTAGCAGTAACCAACCCCAGCATCCTGGGTTGGCGACTGACCTTGACGCCGGACGAACCCATTGCCGGCCCCTACCAAGCCCTGCGTTTCGCCTACCGCCCCGGTAGCGGCGCTACCGAACTGAGCCGTTTCACCACCACCCTGCGTCCCGGCAAGGGCATCCCACTCGACAAGGCTCTGATCGATCCAAGTCTCGATGAGTGGCAAGTGGTCGAAATCCCCATCGAGCGCTTTGCGCTGCCCGGTCCTATCGAGTCAATCGTAATTTCCGGTTTCGGCGCCGGAGCTTTCTACCTCGACGACCTGCGCCTGCTGACCATACCCCACCCTGCCGAAACCGCAGTCCATGAAACCCGCACAGACGCAACGGCACAGTCTTTCCGACTGCAACAGAATATTCCCAATCCCTTTAACAGTACGACGTCGATCGGCTTCCGTCTGATCGAAGATGGTCCGATCGAATTGGCCATCTACAATCTGAGCGGGCAACGAGTGACGACGCTAGTCGATGGGATGCGGGTAGCAGGGTCGTATTCGACACAATGGAACGGGCGAGACCAGACCGGACACCCGTTGGCCAGCGGAGTGTACCTCTACCGCCTGCGGTCCGGAGAGCGCATCGAAACGCGCAAACTGCTGCTCTTGCAGTAGAATTGAGCGGGGAATTACGCAGCAAACCGGAGTACAACTCCCAAAGCCAAACTAAGCACCGAGCAATCCCTCGGTAGAACGTGAAATAGCTTGGCCTTAAGAGCAGTTCCAAGCATATTCAATCGACCCCATTGCCCACCGCGAACTCAAGTGCATTCCAAACCAGCATCACGGAAAAACCCCCACACAGTCAGTACGAGAAGATATGGACGCGCACTGCTAGCGCTCCCGGCGCCAGAAAGCCACTTCGGGCAAGTCGAAAACCCCGGCGGTCGGGCGCCCAGCCCCGGAGTAATAGCCGGCATGGATCCAGAAATTGGGATCATCCCCAGTACCCGGATGATACTGTCGGTGCAGAGTATTGAGCGGATGATACACAGCACTGCCCTCGTCGATCTCGTAATCCTTCACTTCGGTGTTGAGCGGATCGGCCGAAGAGATATTACCCGGTCCCTCAATCAGGTACATCGCCTCGACGAATTCCTGCCGCAATGGCTCCACCCACTTGTCCTGACCGTGGTAATGCAGAAAGTTCCCCTCGCCGGGCCGATGCGAAAAAGCATGAGCGTGGCAGGGTCTATCGACGTGGCAGAGAAAAACAATACCAAAGAGCGGTTCGTCACCCGTATTCTCTATGCTACGCGGCACATCGCCGCGCACGTAATACTCAGTCCCCGGTCCCAGTGGCACCACAACAGGTCCACCACTGATCCCGTCTACCGGATCGGCCCTAAGGACCCCGGTACCGCGCAGGCAGTGGAACGCCTCATGCCCGATGACGGGACCTCGCATGCTCCGAGGGTCGTACTCTATCTCCCCGAAGGTGAAATTTTCATCCGCGGTCGTCTCCTCGCACAGTAGTTTATTCAACGTGCCCCACGAGTGCCGCTCGCGAATTCCTTCGTCATTTCCGACGATAATTTTACCTCTATAGTTCATGCATTACTCCCAGGTTTATACAATATGGGTATTGACCACTACCCACCAATGCGAGTATAATCGATTAGCCCTTATGGCAGCCATAGCCTGGAACTGCCATATTCGAGACCTGAGAATCTCGCACCGAACTTAGTCAAGGACCGATCCCGTGCATAGTACGAATGCATTGAGTACACTTTAGATTTTAAAAGGACGGCAATACCCAACCAACCCAAAGGACCTCTATCATGATTATCGATTCCCATTTACACGTATGGAGCGACGACTACCAGCGCTATCCTTTTGCCGATGGCCGTACCGATGCCGCACCAGGCTCGGCTGAACTGCTACTCGAAACAATGGATGCGGCCGGTGTGGATAAAGCGGCTATAGTGCAGCCGATCTACTACCTCTACGACAATAGCTATGTCGCCGACACACTCAAAAAATATCCCGGGAAATTCGCTGCGATCGGCATCCTAGATCGCCACGCCCCGGATACGCCCGAAGAGTTGGAAAGGTTAGTCAAGGAAGACGGATTTTCGGGTTTGCGGATGCACCTGAGCCGACCCGATGATCCCGCAGAATGGGCAGCGCCCGACCAGAATCCGATCTGGCGCAAAGCCGAGGAGCTTGGCGCGACTTTTCTCAGTTTCGGCCCCGCTGAGAAACAGCCGGCGATCGAGCCGATAGTCGCGCGATTCCCAGGCGTCAAGGTCGTTCTCGATCATATCGGCGGCGCACCAACCGACGAAGAAGACCCCGCGCCCTTATTGGGCCATGTACTCAATCTCGCCCAGTATCCCAATGTCTATGTGAAATTCACTCCGCAGGGACACAAATCGCAGCAAGACTATCCCTTCCGCGATACCTTTTCAACTTTCGAGAAAATCTACGACGCCTTCGGCCCCCAGCGTCTGATGTGGGGCACCGATTTTCCGCATGTGCTCCTTGATATAGGCTATATACCCGCTCTGGACCTCTTCCGCGAGCACATGGGTTTCTTAAACGACGACGACAAAGAGTGGCTCTTCAGCAAAACCGCACTCAGCGTCTGGAATTTCCAATAAGAGCACGGTTTTGCGCACTAAAATCCCATAGACGGGGCTCCTGCAAGCGGCTTTGCGAGCAGGTATTTCGAGCTCAGAGGATCGGGTTGTCTTGCGATATTCCCGGGATCTTTTCGATTCGGCCTGATGGATGCTACCTGGACTCACCGGTCGCGCTATAGCTGATTTTGAAGATTAGATGGTTGCCGCTATCGCTACTGACGTAGAGACTGCCGCTTGCATCGGTCATTAGGCCGACAGGGAAAGCCCATACATCGCCTTGAGTCTCGCCGGCCTGGAAGCCTGTGATAAAACTTCCCATCCGCGCATTGGTGCCATCGGATTCGGCAAAGAGGGCCGCGACCATATAACCAGGGTGAGAAGAGAGCTTGGCCTTGCCAGCGCGAAAAGCGACGAAGGCGGCGTTTTTGTACCTGGCTGGAAACTGTTCCCCGGTATAAAAGTGAAGCCCCATCGGCGCATAGTGGGCCGGTACCAGAGCCACCGGGCGCTTCTGGGTTGCGACTCGTGCGCTGTCTGCACGAGTGAGAGGCAGGATGGCTCTGTACTCATCGATTTGAAAATCGTTCCATACCTGATGACTCTGGACCAAAGGATAGCCCATAAAGTCGCCATCGCGGATAATGTCGATCCACTCTGGCGGACGCGTGCGACCTTCGAGGTCATGCCCATTGTTGTTGGCCCATAGTTCGTTGGTAACTGGGTGCAGATCCATACCAATGACATCGCGGATACCCGTGGCGAAGACCCGTCGGCCAGTACCGTCGGTATTGAACTGGATAATAGTGCCGCGCTCCGGGTGCTGGGGTACTAACTCGGTGGAAAGGCCGTCGACCTGGAAGCCCTCCTCCATGCGGCAGAGATCGCAAGGCGAGCCCACTGATAGGTACATCGTCTCTTTCAGCGTGTCGACAACTAGAGTTCGGGTATCATGCCAACCCTCCCAAGGGATATTGGCGATGAAGATCTCTCTCTCTTCGTAGACCAGATCGCCGTCTTTGTCGCGGGCACGGACAATCTGATGTTCCTCGGCGACGTAAAGATCCCCTTTGTAAAAGACCAGACTGTGGCTTTCTTCGAGGTCGCTCAAGGCGACTATAGACTCGTCGGCAACACCATCCCCGTTGCGGTCGGGCAAGGCGAGAATTTCCCTAGCACCCAGATTGGCCACGTGCAACACACCGTTGTCATCGAACGCCATGAAGCGAGGCTTATGCAGGCGCTCGGCCGCGAAGATGCTGGGCGAAAAGCCGGGAGGCAGATTGAGCATCAGGTCGTCAGGCACTGCGCCGCGGAATAACTCCGGCACGTTGACCGCAACCGGCTGCAGACCTAAATCAACCTCTGGCACGAGAGTGCCTGGCGGGTACTCGTTTTGAGCAGAAACAATAGTGCCGACAAACCCGAGTGCCAGAACGAGCCGAATGCAAATATGCATGAGGATGCTTTCTGCTATACTGGAGAACCGCTTGATCATAGTTGGGAATCTAATATCGATATATCATCCCTGCCAATCAGCTTGTATCCCCACAATGCGGAGACCAACCTAGAACTGGTAGCCGAGAAGATCGACCAGACCTGCTGGCCAGGTATCCTCTCCCACAGCCTTGACCATGAGTTCCGCGAGCGGTTTCTCACCGACACCGACAATCTCATGCTCGTGAATCTTTACCCAGCGCAGCGGATTAGAGCCGTGAATAAAACCGTTTCGATCGTAGAGACGACGGTCTTGAGCAAAGAGCATGAGAAAAGGAACGCTCGCCTCTCGCGCTAACGTCTCCATCCAGTTTAGCATCTGGGAGGCCGTACCCCGGCCCCGGTGAGCCTCCAAAACGCAGAGATCGACGATGCCCAGGATTTCGAGTGGTCCGATTTCAGTGCCGACCACTCGATGTTCAAATCCGAGATGGCCCACGATCCGGCCCTGTTCCGAGGCCAGGAGACGCCTCGAAGGCAGTTGCTTCGCGTAGATCCGGGTGCGAGCGAAGGTCGCACCCGGGAAGCATGCACGGAGCAAGACGCGGATCTCTTCGCGCGTACTTCGATCAAGAGCGAATTCGTCGATCAACTCGAGTTTCAGATCACATCTCCCAACAACGAACCAAGCAGCACCGTGCGCATCACACTGTCTTCAAACTATCTAAATATTCCGATGCGATCGCAAAAGGCATTGCAGACATGGTGCTGAAATGCTCTGTAATAAACGCCTCTACCTCAGCGCATCGGCATATTCAGCACAGCCCATGGCGGTCACGCAGACCTTGCGCACCGACATCGACTTAACGTAGCCGGTGATCTTCTTGAGTTTGTCCTCACCGAGGTAGCGCATCTTAGGCATGGGGCTGCGCGCTCGGAAGAACTGGGGATCGGATGCAAACGCGATGAAATCAGACTCCGATCGGTATTCGAAAATATTGCGCGGCACATTCATCTCGGGGCCCATCAAGCCACCGATCAGATTCATAGAATGACAACTCATACAGTGCTTTTTGTAGAGACCCTCTCCTTCGCCATGCAGCTGAGGATCAGGCGTTGCGAGACGCATTGCCACGCGTTCGCTAGAGACGACTTGCAATTTGGTCAACTGGTAGGGCCAGGGGCGCCGATTGTCAGCCCCTTCGCCCTCCCAGACCAGATAGAATGGAGCTGGCGACAAAGTCATTTTACCACGGGTATAGGACTCCCAAGCATAGCCCTCACGATCGGAAAGCCCGGTGGCCAGAACCCCAACACCCCCGCTGATTGAATTGAAATCGTAGGTAGTGCGATATCCGTCCGCGCATACCCAGACCAGTTTGTGACTGTTTCCCAAATAATCCGCAAAACCCTCGAGCTCGGTCAAAACTTCACTTAATTCATAGCCGCGAAAGCGCCGTGAACCGCTCTTGTACAACGGGTCATCTTTGACCCGTACATCGCGTTTTTCGAGATCCCGAAAGGCCCCCGCACTCTCGAGCGCAGCCAGATCGTATTCGGCGACAACTACGGGCGGCAACGGCTTGCCGGTCTCGGCTTCATCCACCGCAGACTGAGCAGACACACTCTCGACCGCCGAAGACTCTGGGGCCTTATTTTCCGTTCCGGGCAAACAACCAGCCCACACGATGAACAACCCTATCAAAAACACTGCAGATCGGATATTGATTCGCATTTTCATAGCCTCTATTCTCTTCTCTCAGCTACGGCGATTTCTATACAGGATTTGCACATAATGATCTCCCTTCCACAAAAATGAAGAATCCCCCAATAATGACCAGTTTGGAGTAGTTCGTACTTTCCTCGAATCGACACCGGAATCGAACTGCCAATCCACTCCGGCTTTTCTCGCTCCGGCTATCATAAAAAAATACCCAATACTTCACAACTTCTCGTCCTAATAGCGCGTGCTCGATCGGAGATCCTTATTATTCATCTACCGAGATTGTTTATTCTTCCCACCTGCATTAATTTCTAACGCTCAGCGACCTAGCTTCCAGGTTCCAGGTCTCTCTCTTTCCTTCAAGACCCCGATACAAGGACTATCTGATCTTGCATAGAATATTTATACAAATCGCTATTCCTACATTCATAGGCACCATGATAATAGCCGATACGGCATTGGGCCAGGATCCGATAAGCAATGAAGAAAAACAGGCCATCAATAAGCTGATCGAAGAGTTTATCATGGAGAACCCTGAAGTGCTTATAAAGAGCATCGAAGGAATGAGAGAACGGGAACGACTGCAGGAAGAGGAAGTAGCGAAAAACAATCTTATCGCCCTTGAAGATGAGATCATGCATAATCCCGCTGATCCCATCGCCGGCAATCCGGATGGAGACCTGACCGTCGTAGAATTTCTTGATTATCGCTGTGGTTATTGCAAACAGTTTTTTACTGCTCTAAACTCAGTCCTCGATGAGGATGAAAATCTACGCGTAGTATTCAAGGAATTGCCGATCCTCGGACCAGCTTCCGAGTTGGCGGCCAGGGTCGCCATCGCTGCATCACAGCAAAACCTGTATCTCCCCTTTCACCGTGCAATGATGAACATGAGAGGAAGTTTCGACGAAAAGAGACTCTTTGCGACCGCCGAAAAAGTCGGTCTGGATATACCCCGCTTGAGAAAAGACATGGACTCGAGCGTTGTCCAGGATTTACTCGATGACGCGAAAAACCTGGCCGATCAACTATCCGTGTCGGGTACTCCAGCCATCATAGTCGGATCGAATCTCGTTCGCGGTGCAATAAGCAAAGACAGACTTAAGGCTATGGTCACAGCCGCCAGGCAATAACTGAGTATCTGTGTATTGCGACACGTCCTATTCGCGATAGATGAAATTCCAGCGAGATAAGCCCACCGCGAACTTAAAAGTGTTATATTATCTACATGCGATTCTTCCACTGGCTGAGCCTCGGCTCTTATCTGCTGCTATTTCCATCGACCTATCTCTACACCGTTTCCATACCAGCCATAGACTCGGCAGACTTATTTTGCGAAGGATCGAAAAGTGCCTGCTGTTGCCTGGCGACTTCAATAGCACAAGCGGATAGCTGCACCCTGGATAATCTCACCGGCCCGTTTTTGCGCACTGCTCCCTGTACCAGTCCAACTCCGATCGCACTCTCCAGTTCCTCAGCTCAATCTCCCTTCCATCTGGTACCTGAGTTAATTCGTTTAGCCCTTCCTTTTCCGGTGCAGAGACCGAAGTTTCTCGGATCTGAAAACGCCTATTCCCAAACCGTTGGCCCTCCGGAAAAAATTCCTATCTCCTAAGTAATTTTCCAACCAAGTACGGCTAAATACAGTTCAGCTCTCGACTAGAGCCTATTATTTTGTCGAGCTGGCTTGGCGTGTGTCTATTGCTGATTTTCCCGATTTAGTAAGAAGCGTGGAGTCCGATCGGTTGCCTAGTGCCTCCCTCAAACGGGTTTTGCGTCCGGAAGATCTGTTGATCACGTACTCCAGCAAAACGCATCTCAGTACATCATATCAGGAGATAGGCTATTTTGAAAGATTTTCTTCGTCCCATATTTGCTCCTTTTATCGTTTTTGTCTTACCCCTTAGCATCCTCTCGTGTTCTGAGGACAACAATCCAATCGATTCCCATCATGGACACGAAAAATCTTCGCACCACGACAACGCTTCCTTAGAAACCATGGTCGAGTTGGGTCGCATCGAGGAACAGGGAGTACGGGTCGAATTATATGGACCCCAGCGACTCCAGATGGGGTACACCGAATTAAGGATTAAATTAATCGAAATCGCAACTGACCAGCATCTCCACGATGCCCAGGTTGAAATCCATCCGCTCATGCAAATAGAAATGGATGGTAGCACCATGATGCATAGTACCCCCTCAGAATACCCCGCCGTCCATGATCACGAGGACGGATCATATTTGAACCCCGTTGTATTTCTGATGGCAGGCACTTGGCAATTAGAGGTCAGATACCAGCACGACGAGAGAGAAGGCAATCTCAGTTTCACAGCAGAAGTGCACCAGGGAGATCGACTCAAGTCACTGACCGGTACGGACGACCAGAGTTACTTCATCGCCCTCATCACCCCGCACTACCCCGGCGTTGGCAAAGAAGATCTGGAGCTAGCTGTTTGGACTCGAGAATCGATGATGGATTTCCCTCTCGCCACCGATTTTTCGATAGAAATAGAGCCGTATATGCCTGCGATGAATCACGGTGCTCCCGGCAACGAACAACCGGTATTAACCGATAACGGCCACTACAGGGGCAAGGTCAACTTTGTGATGAGTGGCGAGTGGCGAATCAACCTGAAACTAGTTAAAGACGAAAGCACCCTGGCCGAAACTTTTTTTGACCTTATGGTTGAATAATTTCGAACAGTGACAACCTATGCATCTCAATACTACAAACCTTATCATGAGAAGACTCCATATCGCCTTCTTGCTGAGTATAGCGCTTTCGACCGCAGCCGTATCCAGCCCCCATACGGTGAAAGGCCGCGTCGTCGACGCTGATAGCAGCCAACCCATCTCATGGGCCACGATCAGGGCGCTCGACACGACATTTGCCACGCATTGCGATAGCGCTGGTTTTTTCGTGCAGAATCTACCTTCGGGTACCTACGTCCTGGAAGTATCGCACATCGGTTTCCAGCCCAGTAGGCGATCTGTCACGGTCGACACCTTGACGGCTCCACTGGTCTTCGAGTTGGCAACGAAGGCTATTGAGCTAACAATCGCCATAATGATCCACGGAAAACACGGGCCGGCCAGTGATCACCAACCCTTCATAGATAAAAAATTCCCCGCAACCGAAACCGTCCTCGATGCGATAGCGGGGGTCGGTCTGGTACGGCGGGCGAATTTCGGCCTAGAACCTATTATCCGCGGCACCCAGGCCGGTCGGATAGGAATAGCCATCGACGGCATGAAAATTTTTTCGGCCTGTGTCGATCGCATGGATCCGGTCTCCGCTTATGTCGAAATCGATAACCTGGCCAAAGTAGAAATAGCCAAGGGTGGGTTCGACTTGACCCAGGGTCAAACCATTGGCGGCACCATTAACCTGGTTACCCAAAAACCGATCTTCGAACGCCCACTCTCCGGTCAGGCCGAAATCGGCTACGAATCCGTTTCACACCACCGCTTCGGTCGCAGCATCTTCAATCTTGCCCGGGATAACCTGGCTCTACGCGGCTCTTTTTCCTACCGTCAGGCCGATGATTTCAAACCGGGAGGCCGGGAGGCACTCAACAACTCCCAGTTTGCTAAATCCAACTTCAAATTCGATCTCGCCCATAGGGGCGTGCAGCACCAACTGAACCTGAGTTTGCTCGGCGATAGAGCATGGGATATCGGCTACCCCGCCCTACTCATGGATGCCACCCTTGCCCGGTCGCGTCTTATCAGCGCGGAGCATACCTGGAAGCCCAACGATCTCCGACTGAACTCGGCGCGCACACGCATCTACCTCAACAGCGTCGACCACTGGATGGACGATGAGCGACGCGATATAGCCGGTCGCGAATTCATGCGCGATATGAATATGTGGATGTATGGAAGAACCCGGACCTGGGGACTCCTTGAGACCCTGATCTTTGCGGCACCGATGCATCGGCTGAAGCTGGTCTTCGATCTCTATCAACTGAGTGCCTTTGCGGATATGGAGATGGAAAGACCCGATGAGGATATGGCTCCTATGTACCTGCACAATCTGAGCGATATCCGCCGCCGCCATCTGGCGCTCACCGCCAATTACAATCGCACCCTGGCGGATTTTTTGCAATGGAGAATAAACCTGCGTTTCGACCGGGCTAATCAGGGTCTGCACGACCCCCGGAGTGGTTCTCAATTGGCTGAGATCTGGGATTCATCAACCTTCGAGCGCATCTACTCCACACTCAGTCTGAGCACCACCTTCGAGTATCACGTGCAACCCCATATCCAGCTCAAATTGAACCTGGCCGACGGCGCCCGAATCCCAACTCAGCTGGAGAACTATGGATTCTACCTCTTCGACCCGAGCGACGATTTTATTTACTCGGGAAACCCGGACCTGAAACCCGAACGCAGCAGACAGCTCGAGCTGAACCTGGACTATGGAAAGACAGATCGGCGCATCAGCATCGATCTATACTACAATCGTATCAGCGACTATATCGCGGGCATTGCACTGGACTCTACCTTCAAAAACTACGCCAATATTCCTTCGGTCCATATCTATGGAGGGGAAGTGAGTGCCGTACTGCGATTGTCCGAACACCTGCAGCTCACAACGGTTAGCAACTACACCCTTGGGTATAATAGCACCTTCGACGAACCATTGCCTTATATACCCCCTCTGGAAAGCCGCCTGGATCTGGGCTATGAGCAGCAGCGATACGGGTTCGCATTCAGTGCGCGAGCGATGATGCGCCAGACTCGGATTGCACACCGGACTACCCTTGAGGATACGACGCCGGGCTTTATCGTCTATGACGGGCACGCCCGATTTAATTTAAGGCGATCGGTACAACTGAAAGCGGGAGTAGAAAATATCTTCGATCGCTTCTTTTACCACCATCTCAGCGTCAATAATCTCCCCAGCCCCGGACGAAATTTCACCGCTGCTCTGGATATCGACTTTTAACTACCTGCACGACAGTACGCCAGCTGCAACCCTGGCGCCAATATGCAAAAGACCGTACCGCGCAGCGCAATCTCTGCACCAATTCAAGCAGGCACTGAGACTGAGACCGCAGCCCTCAGATCGAACCACTGAGTCCGATCGCGAAGTTGCGGATCTCACCCAGGTTCCGCTCGATCTGGGTATAATTGTAGTTGAGTACGTTATTGACCCCTGCCGCCAGGTCCAGCACGCCCAGTTCCCAGCGCAATCGCAGATTCAGCTCGTGCTGGGCGACCCGCTGATCGGAGGCGTACACCGTCACCTGCTCTAGGCGGCTGGCATAGCGGTAGTCGGCCCGGAGGTGAACCCGGCCCAGATGGAGAGAGGGGCTCAGCTGTCCGGACCATCGCGGCCGGTAGGCCAGCGGCCGCTCCAGATCCAGGTCTTTCGAGTCGAGGAAGGTAAGTCCCCCCTCCACCTGTAGCCGCTGCCGCCAGCCCCGCGTTCCCCCAGCCAGTTCGAATCCGCGGATCCGGGCATCGGGCACATTCTGGAAGCTCACCACGATCTGAGCGGCTGTTTTCCCCAGGTCGATCAGGGGCTCGACGAAGTCGCGGTAGTTGTTCTGAAACACGGCTACATCCAGGTACGAGGAGTTCCCCATCATCTTTCTGATACCAGCCTCGTAGGTCCACGAACGCTCCGGGTCGAGTCGCTGACTGGGAACTACCGAGAAATTGGCCGTCGCAAAACTCATCGCCCGCTCCGCTACCGTCGGCACGCGAAATCCACGCCCCGCCGACGCCCGCATCGACAAGGTCGGAGCGGGCCGGTAGTTGAGGCCCAAACGCGGATTGGCCTGATAGGTGGTGAAACCGTTGCGAAACTCGTGTCTATCCAAACGCACGCCGGCAGTAAAGCGCAAATTCGTTCGCAGCTGCCACTCGTCCTGGAGATAGGCAGCCACCGCGTATTCCCGATGGCTGCCGTCGAAGTATTTCCCCCGCACCAGATGAACTTTGCCATCGAAACCGGCACTGAGAAAATGGCGATCGGCCGGCAACCAATCCAGCTGCACCTCCAAGCCCGGTCCGTGAGCCGGCGAGAAGGCACCGGCGGTGTCGAACTGGTTGCCCAGCATCGAGCGCAATAGAGAGCCGCGGATCCGCAAATTAGTGCGAGGACCGAGGGGACGTGAGTACTTCAGGTAGGTATTGATCCAGGTGAGGCGCAACTGGTTTCCCTCATCCTCGGAGAAAAAGGGATGGAAGAGCTGCGAGGGCGCAGCGTCCCCAGCCTTGGCTTCGAAGGGGGAGCGCCACTGCACGAAAACCCCGGAGTGGTCGCGGAGCCAGGCCGCGTAGAATTCCAATTCGCCGGCATTCGAAAATCGGTGGTTCAGCTTGCCGCTCAGATTCCATTTATTGAAGTCGCCATCCTGCCGATCGCCGGTAGAGGCATAGCGGCTGGCCGAGGCGCGCAGGGCCGTGCTGCCCACCGCCTTGCTGTAGCCCAGATCGAAGCGGGTGTAGCCGAGCGTGCGGTCGGGCGCCCAGACCCATACCTCCTCGGAGGGATCGTCGTAGAGACCGGCCGTAGATCGGAAAGTGAACACCCCTCGCTGACTCGGCCGTCGGGTGATCACGTTGACCACCCCGCCAATCGCCCCCGAACCCCACAGGGCGGAACCCGCACCCTTGACCACTTCGACCCGCTCTATATCCTGTATCGGCACCATGTCCCAGCCGATCCCGCCGGTATCGCTGGTTATCAGAGGTGTCCCGTCCAAGAGCAGCAGGACCCGAGTACCGGCGTTGGCGCGGTACCCGGTGACCCCGCGAATGTTGATATCTTCCTCCATGAAGTACACTCCCGGCACCATCTCCAGCGCATCATCGAGCCGCAGATTGGTGCGCGCCGCGATCTCCGCACGCGGCAGCACGGTGACACTCGAGGACGACTCTTCCAGACGCTGGAGGCGCCGGTCCGCTGTGACAATGACGGGGTTGAGGCCAATCGCCGTCTCGATCAGCTCGACAACCAGCGCCGGAGTCTCCTCCGCCACTGCGACCGAGTCGACGAGCACACTCCGATAGCCGATCATGCTCACCCGCAGCGAGTATGAGCCGACCGGCACCCCCGA
Source organism: uncultured Gemmatimonadaceae bacterium (assembly GCA_964520345.1). Lineage (GTDB taxonomy): Bacteria > Latescibacterota > UBA2968 > UBA8231 > UBA8231. Next base: position 36,000 of record CAZFMY010000067.1, read on the forward strand.
CACCGCAAACTCGCCCCCGGGACCGGTGATCGTGCCCAGTACCGTGCCCGGCACCTGGATATTGGCCCCGACCAGGCCCCGGCCGCTCTCGACATCCACCACGGTGCCGCGCACCATACCGACTTCCTGGCCGGTGGCAATCCCGGGCTTTTGTAGCAGCAGCAGGAGCCCCAGGGCTGACGCGCAGAATCGACCGGCCCGCCGTAGCGAAAGAACTCTTCGATATTCCATCAACGGGCCTTCCCCAGATCGACGAAGATATCCACACCCCGCACGGTATCTCCCTTCGCCGCCGTTACAGCAGCGGGAATCCCCGAACCCGGCGCCGTCTCGTGGCTGCCCAATTCCACGAAGGCAAAGGCGCTGGTCCCCCGGGCCTTCCACAAGACGACAATGTACTGGTAGGTGCCCGGCGCCACCGCCAGACGGTAATCGAAGTAATCCACTTTGGGAGGCAGCGAGATATTGAGAGCCGCAACGTTGAAAAATTCCAGCAGGTTCTGCGGCTGCTCCGCATAGGCTGCAATGCCCATGAGTTCGGTGTTGTCCGGCCAGGTGCCAGAGTACTCGATCCGGCCGCGAATCACCGCACCGCGGTTGACGGCGGCAAAATCGGCGTTAAAATCGACCCCCTTCACCACCGGAGCACCCGGAGCTACATCAACCGTATCGGGAAAGGGGATTCCCCCGCTGAGAGCAGCGCCATAGATCCCCAGAATATCCGACCAGACAATCGGCTCACCGACGCCCTTCCACACCGCCGCCACCGCTGCGTAACGGCCCAGACCGGGGACCTCGATCCGATAGGGGGCACTCCCGCTGCTCAGATCTAGCTTCTGGCTCTGGGAAAGCGAGAGTTCAACCACGTCGGAGGGCGGAAAATCGCGTGAAGCTACGACCACCACCCACTCGGTGTTTTCCGGCGGCTGGCCTTTGAAGGTAACGGTGCCGCTGATGGTCGGAATACCGAGTTGCGGATCGATGCCATGGTCAAAAGAGCAGGTGGCAAGCAAACAGGAGCACAACAGCGCCAGCCCT
>CAZFMY010000068.1:0-36322 GCA_964520345.1 uncultured Gemmatimonadaceae bacterium
GAAGTTTCACCTTTCACCCTTCGAAAACGTCATCGATCAGACCGAGGCCATGCGGCAGGTAGCGCCGCGGGGCTTCAAGCTCCACTACGACTTCACCATGCACGGCACAGAAGATCATATGCCCGATTTGTTGGACAGGTTATCCGAGTACGAGATTGCCGGCTGCTTCGAAGATCCGCTCCCCGGCGAGGACCTGGACGGCTATGTGGAATTGCGCCAGCGCGCGCGGCGTCCGATCGTGCTGCACCACTTTCCGATGGGAGCGACCTACGAGGTCTTGCGCAGACCGGCCGACGCCTATATGCTGGGCCATTCGAAGATCGGCGACGCAGTGCGCCGGGCCGGCCTCTTCGCCGCCAACGAGAGCCCTTTCATGCTGCAAAATACCGGCAGCGATATCACCCGGGCGATGAATGTCCACATGATGGCCGCCTTTCCTTCGGCGAGCTTCCACTTCGTCAATGCCACCACAGAAGTCTCGAGCGAGCGCTTCGTCATCGAGCCTCTGAATCCGATCAACGGCTTCATCCGCGTACCCGAGCAGCCCGGGCTCGGCGTCGAATTGGATATGGTGGAAGTACGACGGCTCGAACAGATCGAACCCATGGCGAAGCCTCGGTTCATTATTGTGAGTAAGTACGATCATGGACCTACGCTCTACACTCGTCCGGACCCGGAAAATCCGCACTTTATGGTACGACCCGATTGGAGCCGTTCGCTGATGCCGCTGAGCTTTGCAGCTCCCTTGAAAACCGAGTACTGGGACGACGATGGTTCGGATGAGTTCAACGCGATGATGAGCCGGATCGAAAAAGAGGATGCCGTCCTGGAAGCGGAATGAGTACGGAATGGCATTCGCCGCGCGAAACGATCTCTTAAAGTCCCAACTCCACCACAGAGCACATACCCCTTCACTGCCACCTTATGAGCCTACCCATCACCCTGATCGTCGATGACCCGGCGCCGTTGATCAACGTCTACTGGTGGCATGTCGCTGAAGTCCAGGCTACGGAATTTCCGGTCTCGACTTCGGGCGAACCCGTAGCGCGCACCATCCCCAACGATTTCCTGCATCAATTCGCCGATGTCGTTTCCCGCTGGGGCATCAAGGGAAAATTCTCGGTCCTGCCCTACCCGGCCGGGCTCGGTGCCATCACTGACGGCTGGCCCGGCTGCGACGAGCGCGAACTCAATACCTGGCTCGAGGTGGTGCGCCGGCGAATCACCCCGCAGATGGATATCACCCCTGAGATCCTCACCCATGCCAAGACCCTCGACCTGGACACCCGGACTCTGCTGCCCGAAAACGAGCGTCATTGGTCGAGATCGCAAAACGCCTCGACCTTGACCCCCTATATCCGCTATGCGCTGGAGATTCTCAATGCCGCCGACCTGGAAGCCACAGGTATTACTTCGCCCTGGGATTTTGGCATCGAGGTGGAAGACGAGTATCAGCGGGCCATGCGAGACGCCATGTTCGAAGCCAACGGCCGTTCCCGGATCTGGTATTTCCTGCACCAGGAAAACGAGCGAACGGACTTTTGCTCCCGCGTCGTCCACCGCCGGGACGACGCCTGGCAGGTCAGCCTCTGCTCGCAGGTCAGCGACAGGATCTGGAACACCATGAACAGTCTGCAGACCAGTGTTGATTATGTGCGCTCGGTGGCCGACGAGTACCTGAGCGAAGATGGCAGCAGCGGCCGACTGGCCGAACTTTTCCAGGCCGGCACGCCGATCGTATGGTGCACCCACTGGCAGAGTCTATATGCCAACGGTCGCACCACTGGCCTGCAGGCCCTCGACGAAATCTGCCGCCGTATCAATGCGCTCTGGGGCACCGGGGCGTCGTGGATGAAGTGCAGCGAATTGGCAGCGGCAATCGCCAATCCCGGCGCTGGAAAAGACGGTGGAGATCGATGACAAACTCGGGCGGGAATCACTTCCCAGCCAAGCTCTCTGGACCAGAAGTATTTGAAACTCTGCTCCATCAATCCTTAGTTTAGTTGCGATCGCTGCGCTTCCCGATGAGGTTGTCGCTCGGGCTTTATCTTTGTACCACATCTTTTGAAAAGGCCATCCACTGTGTCCACACCCATACTCCTTACCGACGCCCAGGTCCAAGACTACCTGGTCAATGGCTATATCACCGTGCAGACCACACCCCCCACCGCCTTCCATCAGCAGATCCACCAGCAGATCGAGACCCTCTATGCCGACGAGGGCAATCCCGGCAACGATATTCTCCCCAGAATTCCCGATCTCTATCGGATCCTCGAAGATCCCACCGTCCACGGCGCCCTGCAGAGCCTGCTCGGTCCCGACTATATCGTCCACCCGCACCGCCACTGCCACCACAACCCCATCGGCTCCAAAGGCCAGGGCATGCACCAGGACAGCTACGAGGACGACCAGAATGTCCGCCACCACCGCACCCGCTGGACCATGGCCTTCTACTATCCACAGGACGTCAGCCTGGAGATGGGTCCCACCGCCATCCTGCCCGCCACCCAATACTACCACTCATCCGAGCAGGCGCACCAACGAGAGGAAGTGCCCCTCTGCGGCCAGGCCGGCACCCTAACCATCGTCCACTACGACCTCTGGCATCGCGCCATGTCCAACTTCAGCGATCGCGATCGCTTTATGGTCAAATTTCTCTTTACCCGTATGAGCGAGCCGCAAGCGCCGACCTGGGACCACCGCGACCCGGCCTGGAAGGCGGTGGGCAACGACCCCCCGGCCAATCTTTGCCGCCAGGCCTGGGATTGGATGCGCGGCGAGCAGGCCATAAGAGCAGCAGATGACCTTGCGCTCGAAGACCTGGACCAAACCTTGGAATCCGCCGCCGAGACCGAGCGATTGCAAGCCGTCTACGCACTGGCCGCACGCGGTGAGGACGCCATGCCCATGCTGCTGCAGGCGCTCAGACGCAAGGCCGGTGAGCACCTCGAAGAAAATATGGCCAGCGCGCACACCAACCCCAGTCAGCTCGACGTGGTCCTGGCGCTCGCCGCTGTCGGTCGACCCGCCGTGCCCCACATGGTCGCGCTGCTCAGCGATGAAGCCTGGTGGCTGCGCGCCGCCGCCGCCGACGTGCTGGGCGATCTGGGCGAAACCGCACGCGACACAGTACCCCAACTCACCCGCGCACTCGCCGATGAATCGGCCTGGGTCCGGCGCAATGCCATCGAAGCCCTCGGCAATATCGGCGCCGCCGCCGCCGAAGCCGTACCTGCTCTGAGCCGTTGCCTGAAGGCCGACGAGAGTTGGGTGCGCCACAATGCTGCGCTATCGCTGGCCAAAATCGGCCCCGCTGCAACGGAGGCCGTGTCCGCCCTGCGAGAAAACACCGAAAATCAAGAGGGTTATGCCCACGCCAATGCCGCCGTGGCACTGGAGCGGATCGGGGCCTAGATCCCGGATCTGGAGACAGGCGCACCCGCCAGTTCTTGCTGGAGAAAGCAACTGCAAGTAACCGTAACTAAAATCGCTATCTCGCTACCATCAACTCAGAGGAGGAACAAGAAATGGTCATCCGCAACTGGAGAGATGTGACCCCGTATGTCGGACACGAAACCAAACTGATCTGGCCCATCTACCGCTCCAAAGGAGCCGAGGGCAAGAGCTATGAGGAAGCCCCGCTGGAGGGCATCACAAGCCTGACTCTCCATCGCTTGCAGGGCGGCATGGAAGGAGACTACCACGAGCACGAGAACAAGGAGCAGATCTACTATTTTCTTCGCGGTCGGGGCAAGATGAAAATCGATGACGAAATCTGTGAAGTGCGCGAGGGAGATGCCGTTCACCTGCCGCCGAAAACCAAACACCAGATCATCAACGACAGCGACGAGTGGATCGAACACCTGCTGATCAGCGGCACGGTAGACTGATGCGAAGATGCTATAACCAGGCAAGGTGCTGAAAGTACAGGACCCATAGGAGATCGACCTAAGAATCCACGTAAGACGGCGGCAAGTTTTGCCACCAAGTACTCGCTGCGCTCAGTCGCCGAGAGAAAGCATCCATCTATGTCCGTACCCCGCCCCAATATCCTCTACGTCATGACCGACGACCACACCGAGCGCGAATTGGGCTGCTACGGAAACAGGATCATCTCGACTCCCAATATGGACCGCCTCGCCGCAGAGGGTACGCGCTTTGAAAACAGCTTCTGCACCAATGCCCTCTGCGCTCCCTCGCGCGCCACCGTACTCACCGGCGCCTACTCGCATGTCCACGGCATCTACGGCAATTCTGAAGAAGTCGATGCCGTCGAAACGCTCGATCCCGAAGTCCCGACCTTTCCCGAACTCTTGCGTCAGGCGGGCTATCAGACCGGTCTGGTCGGCAAATACCACATCCGCCAGGCCCCGCGTGGTTTCGACTACTGGTGTACCCACCCCGGTCAGGGCGAGTACTTCGATCCGGTCTTTATCGAAATGGGAACCGAGATACATAAACAGGGCTACGCTACCGATATCACCACCGATCTGGCCCTCGACTACCTCGAACGCCGCAACCGGGATCAACCTTTCTGCCTGGTCTACCAGTTCAAGGCGCCGCACCGACCGTTCACCCCCGCTCCGCGCCACGCCGAGCTCTATTCGGATATCCAGATCCCCAAACCCGCTAGCTACGACGACGATTACGCCACCCGCCGTATCGCCGCCCAGGCCGAAGACATGCGCTTCGAGATCAGCCTCGCCAACGACTACGACGACCTGCCTGCCGACCTAGACCCCGAGGAGCACAGGGACTGGATCTACCAGCGCTATACGGTGGACCGCTACCGCGCAATCACCGGTGTCGACGAAAACCTGGGCCGGGTACTCGACTATCTGGACGCGGCAGATCTGAGCGAAGACACCCTGGTCATCTACACCTCCGACCACGGCTACTTTCTCGGCGAGCACGGCTGGTACGATAAGCGCTTTATGTACGAACCCAGTCTGCGCATCCCCCTGCTCGCGCGCTATCCGCGCCGGGGAAAAGCCGGCCACGTCGCCAGAGAATTGGTCGCCAATATCGACTTCGCCTCCACCATCCTCGACAGCGCCGGAATCGACGCTCCCGCAACCGTCCAGGGCCGCAGCCTCTGTCCCCTCCTCGCAGGGCGATCGCCCGACGACTGGCGCCAATCCACCTACTACGCCTACTACGAAAATTCCTGGGCACTGCATGGGCGGGGCGACGAGGCAATGGCCGAACCCTACCGCTACTTCACCCCGCATCGCATCGGTCCCCATCGCGGCGTGCGCACCGACCGCTATAAGCTGATCGAGTACTATGGCGAGGGCGAGTACTGGGAATTTTTCGACCTGTGGGAAGATCCCGAAGAGCTGCACAACCTCTACGGCGACGCGGAGTACGCCGCGCAAATCGCCGCGCTCAAAGAAGACCTAGGCAATCGACGACGCGAATACGGAGATCTCACGTGATCCTCAGCGCGGCAGAAGCCTGCGACCTGGCCCGCGACCTGGCTGCCCAATTCGCCACTCGCGCCGACGAAGCCGATCGGCTTGGCCGACTCCCACCCGAAGACGTACGCGCCCTGCGCAAATCGGGCTATCTGGCCCTCAATGTTCCGCGCGAGTACGGCGGATCCGATCTCTCCTTGCGCGCGTGTCTAGAGGCCCAGCTCGAACTCGCCCAGGGCAGTGGTTCCACCGCCCTGGTCGCCGCGATGCAGCTCCAGGTCTTCGGCAACGCCCGCCTGGTGCAAAAAGCCGACCATGGCACAGCCGCTCAACATCGCCGCCCCTGGTCCGAAACGACCTATGAACGATTCTGCCACGAGGTGGTCGAGAACGGCGCGCTTTTCAACTCGGTGGCTTCCGAACCAGAGATAGGCAGCCCCTCGCGCGGCCAGTTCTTCGCCACCAGTGCCAGCGCCAATGAAAATGGCTACTGCGTCAATGGCCATAAGACCTGGGCCACCGGCGGTAGACACCTGACCCACCTGCTGGTCGGCGCGACGCTGGATGAGAAACCGGTGGGCTTGCTGGTCGAGGCGAATCGGCCGGGGATCGAATGGATCGAGACCTGGGGCGATGGGCTTTCGCTGCGGGCGGCCGACAATCACGATGTCTATTTTCGCGACACCCAGATACCGAGCAAGAACCTGCTCGAAAAACGCGATTCGCCCCACAAAATGATCCAGCCCTGGGCCCCGCTGATCTTTGCTTCGGTTTATCTCGGCATCGCCATCGCCGCGCGCGACGCCGTAGTGCGCTACGCGCTCGAACGCGTGCCCAAAGCACTGGGCAAAAGCATCGCGACCCTGCCCAAGATCCAGCGCCTGATCGGCGAAGTGGACATGGCGCTGATGGCAGCCAGGGCGCTGCTTCTAGATGTGGGCGAGGAGGAGGGACGAGGCTCTTTCGCCCGTATCGCCGCCGCCAAGCAATACGCCGTCGAGGTCGCAAACGAGGTCACCGATAAAGCCATCCGCATCGCGGGTGGCGCCGGCATCACCCGCACCCTGCCGCTGGAGCGCTACTTCCGCGATGTGCGCGCCGGACATATGCAACCGCCCAATGGCGATACGGCGTTGGAGGCCGTCGGACAGGGCGCGATCGACTCGCTCTCTGCTCGACGCGAAGCCTTATGAGGAAACTCACTATGGTGTCCTATAAACGGCAGACCCAGCCCGACGGCGAGAACGAACCCTAGCCCATGGCCGAACCCGAACCGAACCCGCTCAAACGCACACTCGAACAGGCCATCCGCAGCGACGATCGGGAAGCCGTCGAAACCCTTGTCGACCAACATCCCCAACTGATGCAGACCCCCATCCACGATCGCAGATGGAGCCTGCCCCTCGCCCACGCGGCAAACCTGGGCAGAGTCGCCATCGTCAAAGCGCTCCTGCGCCGCGATCCATCGGCCGTTGAGCAGGCCTTCGGACGCGCCTGCCTTCAGGGTCATTCCGAACTCGCCCGTTTCCTCTTGAGCGCCCACCCCGAGTTGGGCGAGAATCTGCACTACGCCCTCTTCGGGCCCTGCGAAGCTCTCAAGGCCGGAGCCATCCCCTTGCTCATCGAGCTCGGCGCCGACCCCAATGCCGTATGGGAAGACGGAAGCACCCCGCTCGATATGGCGATCTGCACCTACTCGCACCAGGGTCGTCCGGCCTGCATTGAGGCACTGGTTCAAGGCGGCGCCGTTTACGAAGACGGTCCCGAAATGGATCTCCACCGCAATCGGCTCGATCTGCTCGGCGCGCGCCTCGACGCCGACCCGGAGCTGATAAATCGCCCTTCTCAGTTCCGCGCTGGCAAGGAGTACGGCGGTCTCTACGGCGGAGCCCCGCTCATCCGCCCGACTCCCCTGCACATCTGCGCTGAGTTCGGCGCACTGACAGCGGCTCGGATGCTCATCGAACGCGGGGCCGACCCCAACGCGCGCTGCCTGCCCGACCAGAGCGGCATCGGCAACCAGACTCCTATCTTCCACGCTGCCACCTCCAATCGCAACCACGCCTTTCCAGTCCTCAAAATCCTGATTGAGAACGGAGCCGATCTAAATGCCCCTGCCAGCCTGCGCGTGCCGAGCGCCGGTCTGCAAAGCGTCTCGCCCGACGATCCCGTATTGAAAAACACAACCCCTCTGGGCTATGCGCTCAAGTACCCCAACAGCCTCCATCACAAGCCCCACCAGGACGCCATCGATTTTTTGCGCCAACACGGAGCTCGCGAATAGCGGGACTGGGAACGAGTATTCTCTGATATCTATTTTCTATTTGCATCGGGTTTAGATATATTTTCATAGTTCCACGGCAACGCCGAGTACGATACCTTGATATAGACTCCCGATGAATGCACCACCAACCATGAGAACGATCCGCACCGCCACCTTCGCCGGACCCGGCGCAGCACCCGAAATTCACTCCGTACCCTATCCCGACGTTCCCGCCCGGGCCGGGCTCATTCAGGTCGAGGCCTGCGGCGTCTGCGGCACCGACCTGCACATCCTCCAGGGCCACTGGCCCAAACCATTGCCCTGGCCTTTCTCCCTCGGCCACGAAGTCGCCGGCGTACTCGCCGACAAGGGCGACGAGTTGTGCGAAGATTATATCGGGCAGCCGCTCGAGATCGGCTGTCGGGTCATGATTCCGCCGCTGATGCCCTGTGGCCAGTGCCACTACTGCCTGCACTACCCCCAGCACGCCAATAAATGTCTCAGCCCCACCTATTACGGCCGCTATATTCCTTTCGCCAAACGTCCCCACCTGTGGGGGGGCTGGGCCGAGATGGTCTACCTGGACCAGGAGATGCATCCAGCCACCAAGGTCTGGCGACTACCCGACTCGATCTCGTCGCTGCTCGGCTCGCTCTCCGAGCCCTTGGCCTGCTGCATCCGCGCCCTCAACCGCGCGGTCGATGCCAACGGTTTCTGGGCCGGTGACACGGTAGTGATCCAGGGCTCGGGACCCATCGGCGTACTGATGGTCGTCGCTGCACTCGAAATGGGAGCCGGACGCGTGGTGATGGTCGGCGCGCCCGAGGAACCACGTCTGGCGCTCTGCCGTGCCTTTGGCGCCGAAGCCACAGTCTGCCTCGACCAGTACCCGGAGCCCCACGAGCGCATCGGGGCAGTGCGCGAGATCGTCGGCAAATGGGGTGCCGATCTGGTCGTCGACTGCAGCGGCCATCCCTCGGCCGGGCCCGAGGGCATCGAAATGCTGCGCGAAGGAGGTACCTACGTCGAAATGGGACAGTTCACCGATGCCGGTTCGATCGAGACCAGCTGGCACCGCTTCTGCGCCAAGGACCTCAAGCTCGTCGGTTCCTGGGGTATCACCCCCAACGACGTCTGGCCCGGAATCGCGATGCTCGAGCGGGCAAGCGAACGCTATCCCTGGTCCAGGATGCAGACGATTTTCCCCTTTAGCGTTGAGGGCATACGAGAAGCCACCGAGGCTGCGCTGGAGATGCGCTGCGTCAAAGCCGTGATCGTCCCCGAATAAGAATTATGTCCATAGAGATCGAAGCCAAAGCCAGAGAAGTGCGCGAGATCGGATTCTGCATCCTGCGCGGGCACCTGCCGCGCGCACTCATGGACGAATGCAACCAGGCCTTCGCCCCGATCCTGGCCGACCACATGGATGAAATCGCGCATAACCCCAACCGCGGACCCCGCCGACACTATATCGCCCTGCCGCTGGTGCCGCCTTTCTACGACCCGCGAATTTTCGACGACGACGCCATCGTCGCGATTGTCGAACGGCTGCTCGGAGCCGATATGGCCATGGCGCAATACGCCACCGACACGCCGCTGAGCCGATCGGTCTATCAGCAGGTCCACGCCGACACGCACGAGCTCTTCCCCGAAGAGCCTGAGTTTCCCGCACCCCCGGCATTGATCGCGGTCAATTTTTCCTTCGTCGATATCACCCCGCAACACGGACCCTTCGAAGTGGCGCGCGGTACCCACTTGCTGCCCAAAGAACAAGCACTGGCCAAAATCAACAGCGGCGATATCCCGCTCGAGCCACTCTTTCTAGGGGCCGGCGACGTACTGATTCGCGATCCCCGCTGCCTGCATCGCGGCTCGCCCAATCGCACTGAGACCCCGCGAGTTGTCGCCGTCATCGGCTGCCAGCGCGCCTGGCTACTGCGCAACGTGGCCCACGACGAGACGCCGATCCCGCACCAGAGTTGGGAGACGCTTTCGCAACGCGAGCAAGAGCGCCTGCGCCCTTTTGCGCACCTGGTCGCAGACTGAGGGCTGGAGCACGAATCGTGACCGACTCTCCAGCATACCGAAATCGGTTGCAGAAGGGCTGCTAGGCCACTGCCCGCCATCATGCTGCCGATCCTGGCCCATCAGCACGAGATCCTGACGCACCTCGAAGCGGGCAACCGCCTCATACTCACCGCGCCGACCGGCTCGGGTAAAACCACCCAGATTCCCCAGATTCTTCACCGGGCGAAAAATGCGCGAATCGCCGTGCTCCAGCCCAGGCGCCTGGCCACCCGCCTGGTGGCCCAGCGCGTAGCTCATGAACTCGGTGTGAAACTCGGCGGCCTGGTCGGCTATCAGGTGCGTCACGAGAGTCGGCTTTCCGAGGCTACCCGCATCCGCTTTCTCACCGAGGGACTCTTCCTGCGTCTGCTCCAGTCCGATCCGCAGCTGAAAGAGTTCGATATCGTCGTGCTCGACGAATTCCACGAGCGCAGTCTGGAAGCCGACGCGATTCTGGGCCTAGTACGCCAAGTGCAGGAAAAAAATCGGCCCGACCTGACGCTGGTCGTCATGTCGGCAACCCTCGACTCAGAGCATCTCGCCGCTTACCTGCAATGCCCCATCGTCACCGCCCATGGCCGCCAGCATCCGGTCGATATCCGCTATAGGCCAAAAAGCGCACCAAAAAAACCCTGGGACCAGGCCAGCGACGCGCTCTATGATCTGCTCGCCGAGGGCGTTGACGGCGATGTGCTCGTTTTCATGCCCGGTGCCTACGAGATACGCCGCACCATAGCCGCCGCGCAGGAACGACTCGCCCGCCTCGGGGAGCCATTGGACTTCCACCCGCTCTACGGCTCGCTCTCCGCCCGCGAACAAGACGCCGCCGTTGCCACCGGCTCTCGACGAAAAATCGTCGTCGCTACCAATGTCGCCGAGACCTCGATCACCATCGAGGGCATTCGCCACGTCGTAGACTCGGGGCTGGCCAGGGTCCATCGCCACGATCCGCGCCGCGGTATAGACGCGCTCTTGATGGAATCGATCAGCCAGGCCTCCGCCGAACAACGCGCGGGACGTGCCGGACGCATCGCTCCGGGCACCTGCACCCGACTATGGTCGAAGCAGGAACAACAAGCGCGTCCCGAGCGCAACGCTCCCGAGATCCAGCGGGTCGACTTGGCCGATGCCGCACTGCAACTCTTGTCGACGGGCATCGAAAACATCGACATCTTTCCCTGGCTCGATCCGCCCGACCCCCAGGCTATCGCGCGCGCGATAGCCCTCTTGCACGACCTGGACGCCCTCGACGACCAGGGCCAACTCACCGACCTCGGGCACCAGCTAGCCCGGCTGCCCACCCACCCACGCCTGGCGCGCTTCCTCATCGAGGCCGCTAGCCGCCACTGCCTGGAGCGCGCTACGACCTGGGCGGCACTCGCCGGCGAGCGCGATATTTTGCTGCATACCGGAAGCAGCACATCTCGCAGGCAGGCAACGGCACCCGGGCAAGAACGCCACGCCCACGCGCCCGAAGGCGAACCTGCCTCGGACCTGCTGATCCGCGAACGCGCGCTCAACCAGGCCCGTAAACTTGAGTACGCCCCTGAGGCCTGTGCCCGCCAGGGACTCAACGGCCAGGCCTGCCGCCAGGCCGAGCAGACGGCCCGTCTCTACCGCGATGCCTGCCGCCGCATCAGCCTCAGTACCAAGGGTCGGGGATCGACCGACGACCTGATCAAGTGTTTGCTGGTCGCTTTCTTCGACCGAGTAGCCCTGCGCCGTAATCCCGAGACCCTGCTCTGCGCCATGGCCGGCCAACGCCGCGTCGAACTCGATCCCAGGAGCGCCGCTCGCCAAGCTACTGCTTTTATCGCCCTGGAAATCCGCGAGCTCGAAGCCCGACGCGAAAACAACGTGCGCACCACGCTCTCCCTGGCTAGCGCCATTGATATAGCCTGGCTCGAAGAAATCCACCCGCAGCGCATTGGTGTGGATATCGAAACCACCTGGAACGCCGAAGAACAGGCGGTTACTCAGGCCGAAGTCCACCGCTACGACGACCTCGTCTACCACCACCAGCCGATAAGCGATATCGACACATCGGCTGCCGAAGGAATGCTGGTCGAGCGCATCGCCGCCGGCCACTTGCGACTGAATAAATGGAATGCCGATGTAGAACAGTGGATTTTGCGTACCCGTTTGCTACACCGCCTATTTCCAGATCATGAGCTGATCGCCTACGACGATGAAGAGATCCAGGTCGTCTACCACGAAATCGTTGCCGGCTGCCACCGCCACAGCCAGATCCGCAGCCGCGATTGCCTGCCCTATGTGCAAAACGCCCTGCCCTGGAAAGAACAGCAATTCGTCGAGCAGATGGCCCCTTTGCACCATCGGCTGCCCTCGGGCGTGCGGATGAAGATCGAATACTCCATACAAGGACCCCCGCGCGGCCGGGCCAAAATCCAGGAGCTCTACGACCTGCAGCAAACCCCTTCTATAGCCGGGGGCCGGCAGACGCTGCTCCTGGAGATCCTCGGACCGAATTTCCGGCCCGTGCAAGTCACCGACGACCTGGCAGGTTTCTGGCAACGGACCTATCCAGAGCTCAAAAAAGAACTCAAGCGCCGCTACCCCAAACACGAGTGGCGCTAAAACTGGTGCGCTGAAATCGCTGCACCCCTTGATTACCCCCCACCTCAGACCCTATCTTTTGTGGTTCCACTCAGGATCGGAGCACCATGAGTACGAACTTTCGCGCGGGAGTCACCCGCGACTTTCTCAAAGCTGATGGCACCCTCGGCTTCGGCGATATCGGTCTCGACCTCCTTTCAGAGGCTCCGGGAGTCGAGTGGGAATTCCTAGCTGAAAACACCACCCCGCTCCGCCCCGAACAGATCCGGGGCTACGACGGCCTGATCGTCCTCGCCCCGGAGATCAACGCCGAGACGCTGCGCGGAGCCGAGCAGTTGGCGATCATAGCGCGTTTCGGCGTCGGCTACGACAGCGTAGACGTAGACGCCTGCAACGAGCAGGGCGTACTGCTGACCATTACTCCCGACGGCGTGCGTCGGCCGGTTGCGGTCATGGCCTTGACCTACCTCCTGGCTCTGAGTCATAAAATGCTGGCCAAAGACCGCCTGGTGCGCGCAGGCCGCTGGAACGAGCGCCTCGACTACATGGGCATGGGGGTCACCGGACGGACGCTGGGCCTGATCGGCCTGGGTAATATCGGACGCGAAATCTGCACTCTGGCCCAGCCTTTCGGGATTCACTGCATAGCCGCCGACCCTTTTCTCGACTCCGCGGAAGCCCAACGGGCCGGCGCCGAACTGGTCGCGCTCGATGCATTGCTGGAGCGCTCGGACTACGTCTGCATCTGCTGCGCCCTCACTGAAGAGACCCATCACCTGATCAGCGAACGCGAACTCTCGCTGATGAAAGAAAGCGCCTACCTCATCAATACCGCCCGCGGCCCGATCGTCGACCAGCAGGCACTGACCGACGCCCTCGAACGAGGAGCGATCGCCGGGGCCGGTCTCGACGTATTCGAAGAGGAGCCCGTCCCCCAGGACGAGCGGTTGCTGGCACTGACAGAGCAGACCATCGTCGCCCCGCACGGGCTCTGCTGGACCGACGAATGCTTCGGCCTGATCGGCCGCAGCGCCTGTCGCAGCATTCTCGAGGTCGCCTCGGGATCTCTGCCCGAATACCTTGTCAATCACGCAGCAGCCGAGCACCCTCGTCTGACCGAAAAACTGTCTCATTACGCCCAGCGAGCTACCCGATGAAATCCAACAAAGTTAAACAGACCCTCAAAGAGGGCGGTACCAGCATCGGCACTATGGTTTTCGAGTTTTGCACCCCGGGTATCGCGCGGCTCTCCGCCGAAGCCGGTGCCGAGTTCATTATGTACGATATGGAACACACCGGCTGGAGCGTCGAAACCGTGCGCGACCTGATCGCCACCACCAATCCCGAACACATCGAACCCCTGGTTCGCGTACCGGCCACCCAGTATCACTTTATCGCGCGAGTCCTCGATGTCGGTGCTCGGGGTGTGATGGTGCCGATGGTCAGCGACGCGCGTCAGGCCGAGGTCATCGTCCAATCGGGTAAGTATCCGCCCGTCGGGCAGCGCGGCGCCGCCTTCGAAATCGCCCACGATAACTATGCCTCCGGTTCGGTCGTCTCCAAAATAGACCACGCCAACAGCGAAGGTCTGCTCATCGCCCAGATTGAAAACCGCCCCGGACTCGACAATGTCGAACGCATCGCCGCCGTCGACGGAATCGATGTACTCTGGATCGGTGGTTTCGACCTGAGCAATTTTTTAGGGATACCCGGCCAGTTCGATCACCCGGAGTTCATCGCCGCGCTCGAGCGTGTCGTCGACGCCTGCCAGCGCCATAACAAAGCCGCCGGCTATCTGGTCAACAACATTGAAGAGGGTGCCGAGCGGCTGCGGCAGGGATTCCGCTGCTTGGCCTACGGCGGCGATCTGTGGCTCTACCGTCGCGCTCTGCGCGAAGGCATAGAGGGGCTGCAGGCCAGCGTCTGGCAGCGGTGAGCAACGCGCACCAGACCCGCGTCCCCGCGACTGCGCTGCACGCAGTGGTCGCACGCGTCTATCAGGCCTGCGGCATGGGGGAAACCGACGCCGCGCTAATGGCCGACTCCCATATCGGCTCCGATCTCCGTGGCGCGCATTCACATGGCGTTTTGCGCGTACCTGGTTATGTCTCCCGACTCCGGGAAGGCGGCGTCGATCCGCAGGGCCAACCTTCTTTATCGCGCCATTTCGGTGCCTGTCTGGTCGTTGACGGGGGCAACAGCATGGGGCAGATCGGCTGCCGCTATGCGATGGAACTGCTCCTCGATCGCGCCGAGACCCACGGCATCGCCGCCTGCGCCATCGGCGGCTCCAACCACTGCGGCGCTTTAGCTCCCTATGCGATGCAGGCTCTGCCCCGCGATATGATCGGGCTATTCACCACCCATTCGCTGCCGATTATGGCCCCCTGGGGCGGCACCGAACGCCTGATCGGCAACAATCCTCTGGCCATCGCCATACCTGCCGACCAGGAGCGGCCGATCGTCCACGACGCCGCCTTCAGTGCTTCGGCCTACGGCAAGATCCGCTACTATCAACAGCAGGGCTGGGATCTGCCGGCGGGCTGGGCCTTCGACCGCGACGGACGCCCCACGCTCGACACCGCCGCCGCACTCGACGGCCTGCTTGCGCCTATCGGTGAGTTCAAGGGCGCGGGCCTGGGAATGATCATGGGCCTCTTCGCCGCACTGCTCTCGGGATCGGCCTACGGTACCGAACTCAATGCGACGAACCAATCGGCGCACGCCGGCCAGGACTCGCAGTTCGCGCTGGCGATCAAGATTGAAGCATTTGCCGACGTCGCCTCTTTCAAAGCCCGGGTCGATGCGGCGATCCGCCAGGTCCACGCCTGCCGCCGGGTCCCCGGCATCGAGCGCCTCTACGCCCCGGGCGAGCTGGAATTCCTCAATGACGAGGCCTACCGCCGCGACGGCATTCCCCTCAACGCCACCACCCTGGACGAGTTGGCCCAGGTGGCCGCAGACCTGGGTGTGGATACCAGCTCTTGCGCCTGGTTGCAACGGTCTTAAATTCGCTCTATGCCCGACAAAATCCTCATCATCGGCGGCAGCGGCTTCCTCAGCGGCACGCTCGCCCGCACCGCTCTTGCCCAGGGGAGCGAAACCTGGGTCCTGACCCGCGGCCGGCGGCCTCTGCCCGACGGCGTCCACGCCATCGTAGCCGACCGCAAAGACCCCGACGCCATCGCTCGTTCCATCGCCGATGCCGCTACCCAGTGGGACCTGGTTGTGGACTGTATCGGCTACCAGCCCGCCGACGCCGTTCAGGATCTCACCTCATTCCGCGAACACACCCCTCATCTGGTTTTCGTTTCCACCGACTTTGTTTTCGATCCGGCACAACGCCAATTCCCCCAGGCCGAAGAGAGCGATCACTATGCTCAGTCGGGGTACGGCGGCGATAAACGCCGCTGCGAACTCGAGCTGCTCAACGGGGATCCCGGAGCTATGGCCTGGACCATCGTCCGTCCCTGCCATATCTACGGCCCCGGGTCGCTCTTGGGCTGCTTGCCCGCCCACGGCCGCGACCGCGACCTGCCCGACCGCCTGCGCCGAGGCGAAGCGCTGAATCTGGTCGGCGGCGGTTACTTCCTCCAACAACCCATTTTCGCCGCCGATCTCTGCCGCCTCCTGCTCAGCCTCCGCGGCAATCCTCGGACCTACAACCAGATCTTCTGTGCCGCCGGTCCCGAGATCGTCGAATCGCGCACCTACTATAGCATAATCGCCGAAGTACTCGGCGTCGATCTGGAGATCGAGGAATCTCCGGTCGACGCCTATCTGGGCGACAACCCTCAGACCGCCCCTTTTCTCGCGCACCGCATCTACGATCTGAGCAAACTCAAATCGAGCGGTGCCCATGTGCCCGATACCTCATTAGAAGAAGGACTACGCCAACACGTTTCGAGCTTGATCGCCTGATTTTTCAACTCTGCAAGAAAGCTCATAGGGCCTGGCGCTCAGCCTGCCCAACCACTTGTTGGGACCCCTTTTATAACGTAGAATTCTCCACTATGCAATCGCCCCGTACCAACCATCACCGCCCCCTGACCCCGGCCGAACTCGCCCACTATCGCCAGCACGGCTATGTCGCCATCGAAGCGTTCTTCCCCGCAGACGAACTCCTGGCCCTCGACCAGCACCTCGACCGCTTTGCAGCCGGTGGAGAGCGCTCTGCATTCGCGCACCAAGGCCAGGATACTCGCGGCTGGATCATGCGTCTCGGCCTGGCTACACCCCAGACCGCCGCTTTCTGCGCCGATGAGCGCGTCCTCGACCTCATCACACCCATCGTGCAGCCCGGCATTGCCATCTACTCGGCCAAAATGGTCGCCAAAGAACCCCGCGATCCCACGATCTGCCACTGGCATCAGGACGACGCCTATTACAGCCAGCACTCCCAGAGTGCCAATCGTTTATCCACCTGGATACCCCTGCAAGACACTGCGGTCGAACACGGCTGTCTACAACTGATTCCCGGTAGCCACCACCGCGGTCTGCAGCCCTATAGCAAAAAAGAGGGCGGCACCTGCAATCTGGCAATCGACCGCACCATCGACCTCCACAATAGCATCCACATTCCGGTCCGCATCGGTACCATTGTGCTCTTCAGCGCCCTGCTCTGGCACGCCTCTGCAGGCAACCAGACCAACCAGCGCCGCCGAGCCTTCATCGTCTCCTATCAGGAAGCTACGGTCCAGGGCGGCAACGCCGACCAATGGCGAATCCTGAGAGCAGCTTAAGAGAAATCCCATGCCCATTATCGACGCTCACGTTCACGTTGGCGACAAGTACCAACCCATGGCTCCTTTCGAAGATACCGGCCGGGTCGACCGCCTGCTCTATCTGATGGACGAGTGCGGGGTCGAAAAAGCCGTTATGGTTCCCGTGGTAGCCAAGTTCTCACCCGACAACAACGCCGAATGCGCCCGCTGGGCCCGAGAACACCCCGAGCGCCTGGCCAATATGGTCGACGTGGCCATGCACGACCCTGGCGCCGCCACCGCAATCGCCCGAGCACGGGAGGAATTCGGCGCAATGGCCATCAGCTACTACCCGAATAGCGCCGATATCGGCTGGATGCTCGATCCACAGCACCAAACGCTCTGGCAGGCACTCGCAGCGAGCGATCTCCCGTGCAACCTGCACGTGACGCCGCCCAATTATCCAGTCCTGCTCGAACTGGCCCGCCGCCACAGCGATCTGCGGTTCGTCTGCAACCACCTGGGACTTCCCAGCACCACCCTCGACCCCTCCGATGCCACCTACGGCGGCCTCGCTGAAGCCCATAACTTGACCAATATCTATATCAAGGCTTCGGCCTTTTACGGAGCCTCCTCAACCCCCTGGGACTTCCGCGCACCCCGAGCCCTGGGCTTTTTCACCACTCTGGTACGCTGCCTCGGTCCCCGGCGCCTGCTCTGGGGCACAGACTGGCCGCCGGCAAGCCGCCACCTCAGCTATCGACAAGCACTCGAAATCGTACGCACTTGCGCCGAGGGGCTCACCCAGGAAGAGCTGGACCTCATCCTGGGCGGAAACGCCGCGCGGGTGTTCAACCTCTGAACCAGAGCGTCGAGAGGCGAGCGCAGCCGATCCTGGGCGAAAACACCGCGCAAAAAAATGGGCCCTGCGCAATAGCGCGGCGCCCATCGAATCGACCCTGCCGATTCCCATAGCGTTCCTTTTGATCTAGCTCCGACACCCGGACCACGGGTACGTCCGGGGTTGTCGGCATCGAGCTACTCGCCAGCCAATGCCCTCCGCATCGCATCACCCTGGTCACGCCAATACCCGTGTAGTACTGTCACATCAGTACCGATGCAAAAATGGCGAACACCCATATCGAGATAGCGCTTGGCATCGTCGGCGGTATTGATTTCGGCGCGCGGATGCACCCCTTGCTCGAGCGCGGTCTTGAACACCTTCTCCTGAGCCGCAGCAATCTCCGGAGCATCGCGGTGGCCGGCTTTGCCAATGCTCATTGAATAGTCCGCCCCACCCCATTGCACCATATCCACTCCTTCGACCGAGAGCATCTCCTCTAGTTGATCGACCGCGCTCTTCTTTTCGATCATCAACACCACCACCACCTCGCGCAACGCCCGTACGTAATCCTCGGTTCCACCGTAGCCCATATAGGCGAAGCGCCGCATCGCCACGCCATAAGTTCCCTCGTCGCCAGGCGCATCGGCCCGCACACAGCGCACGCATTCGCGCGCTTCTTCCGGATCGCGCACATCGGCGAAGAGCACGCTGCCAAAACCCGAACCCACCGCGCGCTGCGCCACGTAGGCGCGATGCTCGGCATCGACTTTGATCATCGTCCCCAGGTCGTGCAGCTCGGCAGCCCGAGCCAGGTTGTCCAGATCGTGCAGGTCGAAGGGGGCATACTCGGCCACGAACTCCACATAGTCGTAGGCCCCGGTATGCCCCAATACTTCGATGATCGTCGGCCAGGTGGTATGTATATGGGTGGCCAGCGTCGGCGCATCGGCATTGAGTTTTTCGCGCAACTTGTTGGTTCGCATTTTTCCCTTTCTGTTAGGACTGCATTTCTCAAGCCTGCACTTCGGCGCGATCGGTCGCCGGCGGCGGCTCGATCGTCAACGCCGAAATCTCGGCGTACATCTCAGTTGACAACTCGAATTCGAGAGCAGCCAGCGAGGGCTGGAGCTGGTCGAGGTCCCGCCCTCCGATGATCGGCGCGCTCAGATCCGGATGCTTCATCACCCAGGCTAAGGCCAGAGTCGCCGGATGCACGCCTTTATCGCTGGCGTACTGCACGAAGCGCTCGGCAATCTCGTAGTACACCGGATTGGCGTAGCGCTTGATATAATTGTCTTGTTCCAGAAGACGCCCTCGCTCGGGACGCTTGCCGACCCCGTACTTACCCGTCAACAACCCGCCGCCCAGCGGGCTATAGGTGACCACTCCCAGCCCCTCGGAACGAGCCAGCGGAAGAATCTCCACTTCTACCTGGCGCTTGGCCAGGTTGTACATGGGTTGGATGCACGCAAAGCGCGCCAACCTCTCGCAGGCGCAATGACCCAGAGCTTTGGCGATCTGCCAGGCAGCCCAGTTGCTCACTGCTGGATAGAGGATCTTGCCCTCGCGCACCAGATCGTCGAGTGCACCAAGCGTTTCTTCGATTGGCGTATCCGCATCGAAATTGTGCACGAAATAGAGATCCAGGCGATCGGTCTGCAACCGTTTGAGGCTGGCCTCGACCGCCTGCATAATATGGCGTCGCGATAGACCCCGGTCGTTGGGGTCTTCACCCATCTGGCCGCAGACCTTGGAGCTGATCACCAGCTCGTCGCGCGCGCCCTGGATCAACCGGCCCAGGATCTCTTCCGAACGACCGCTGGAGTAGACATTGGCGGTATCGAAGAAATTGATTCCCAATTCTCTGCACTGCCGGAACATCTGCCCCGAAGTCTCCTCGTCGGCATCGCCGCCGAAAGCCATCGTGCCGTAGCAGAGTTCGGATACTTTGACACCAGTACGACCCAGTGTTTTGTACTTCATCCTCAATGCTCCTCCGAATTCGAACCGGGCACCATCTCCTCATCAACGATCATTGCCTGAATTTTCGCCAGCGCCGATCACAACTCCAGCCACAACCCCCATCGCTCCACCGAAGAGTGTCGGAATCGAGTCTTGCTCAATTGCGGCGCTGCGCACGAGGAGCTGGCGAACGATAGGGCAAGCTAAGGAAGAGCGCACGCCCGATCAAGGGGTACGACTCTGGTCGATGAAACGCCGGCAACCTATATTTACCACCAGTACTACCCGCATCAGAGGAGTTTCTCAGCTCTCATGGACACACCCCGCCAGCGCCTGCTCTACTTGCAGGCACGCACCCCCAGCGTCTTGTCGACGATCATCGGGCTGACGATCATCGAACCGGTCAAAGGCTTCGCGGCCGCAATCAGCGCCGAAGCGCCGGAGTGGCCCTACGAGACCGTGCACGATGCCGTGGTCGATGGCTGGCAGATCGTCCAGTTCCCCCACCTGCAGGCGCCCTTCGACGACCGCGCACTCGACGTGATCGGGTATGAATTCATCCTGCAGAAAATGGAGATCATCTCAGATGAATGAACCCCACCTGCTCAGCGACGCCGACGTAGCTCGCTTCCTGGTCACCGGCTACCACCTCGTCGAACCCGAGTTGCCCACGGGGCTCAACGAATCCATCGCCGCCCAGCTCGACGCGCTCGATCACAATCCCGGCGATGCGATCACCGAAACCGTTCCGGACTTGTGGCAGGTCCTGGATCATCCACAAGTCAAGGGCGTACTGGTCAGCCTGCTCGGATCCGAGCACGAGGTACAGTCGCACCGCCACTGGCACTGCAAACAACCCGACTCGCCGCATATGAACTGGCACCAGGACGGCCTCAATAACCGGGACACCCTGCTAAGTCGCTTCTTGGGTCTTTACTACCCTACCGACATCACACCGGACATGGGTCCGACCATTATCGTACCCGGCACCCAATTCCGCAATGCACCGACCGATCGCATGGCGACCTACACCAATATTCGCGGCCAGGTACCGCTCACGGTCAAAGCCGGCACCGTCGCCTTCACCCACTACGATCTCTGGCATGGCACTGCGGCCAACCGCTCGTCGCACAAGCGCCACATGATCAAGTTCCTGTTCCGTCGCACCAGCGACAACACGGCACCCACCTGGAATCACGACCCCGACGCGCTCGGAAAACCCGCTGATTGGAACAAGCGCGCCGAGGCCGAGGATCCGACCAATATCCTCAACTTCACCAACCCCCTGGGCGTCTCGCAGAGCGATCACTATAAGGAAAGAGCCATCCGGCAGAGGAACTGGGCTTATTTACTGGGCAAGCCCGCCTGAAACGTGCAGATCTTCACACCACCCCCAACAAACGGAAATAACCGACCATGACCGTTCAAATTGCCCGCGCCGAAGAGCGCTTCAAAAGTCCCGGCCCGCAACCCAACGGCCTGCACGCTGCCGACGACGGCCTGTGGTACATCGATCAGGTCGACCTCAAGGTGTACAAACTCGACTATCAGACCGGCGAGATACTCTTCGAAGCGCAAACGGATACCGAACACTCCAGCGGCATCACCTTCGGCAACGGCTCGTTGTGGGTTGCCTCTACCTTCGAGCTCAAGATCGCCGAGCTCGACCCGGCCACCGGCCAGACCGTGGCCAAACGCGATTCGCCCGGCAACGGCATTGTCGCCTGGGCTGCCGACCAAGAGAACGGTCGGGTCACTGGAGCTCATGGATTGGAATGGAAAGACGGCAGGATCTACGTTGCTGCGCCGCCTTCGCAATTGATTCATGTCGTCGACGTTGCCACCTGGCGGGAAATACGCTCCTTTCGCGCCCCCGGTCTGCGAGTCCACGGACTGGCCTGGGCCGAGGACGGCACCCTCTGGGTCGCCGATACCTCGGCTGGCACCGTCTCGCGCCTGGACGAGGATGGACGCATCTGGGAGGTCATCCGCGTTCCGGCACCCGTCGAAGTCCACGGTTTGACCATCCACGAAGGTGTACTTTGGTACTGCGACGCAGCGAGCTGCGGCATCGGACAATTGTTTTTAGACTAGGAACCCGGAGAAAGGAACCTGCATGAAAATCACCGACGTCAAAACCGCCGAAGTGCAGATCAAGCACGACGGCAAACCCACCTACCGGTACCACTACGTGCGGATCCACACCGACGAGGGCGTATACGGCACTGGCGAGGCCAGTCATGTCGATGGCGGCTGGCGAGGCTCGACCCAAACCATGGGCCAGCAGATCATCGGCAAGGATCCGCGCGATGTCGATGCGATCTTCGAGGGGATCCGCCGCAGCTATATTTTCCGCGGCGGCATGTCGGGCCTCGGCATTTCGGCCCTGACCGGCATCGAGATCGCACTTTGGGACCTGGCCGGCAAAGCTCAAAATGTACCGGTCTACCGGCTGCTGGGCGGTAAATTCCGCGACCGGGTACGCCTCTACGTCGATAGCGCAATGACCAAGTGCCGGGAACGGGCCGAGGAGGCGCGATCGAGAGGCTTTAACGCCATCAAATTCGATCTCGACGATGCCGGAAACCCGCACAAAGCCGATCCCTGGAACTGGTCGGTAACCCCCGGCGAACTGGAGATCATGGTCGACCAAGCCCACGAGATCCGCGAAGCCGTCGGTCCACATATGGACCTAGCCATCGACCTGCACGGACGCTACGACGCGACTGCGGGCATGAAGGTCGCTCACGCACTGGAGGATCTAAACCTGATGTGGCTAGAGGAACCGGTGCCGCCGGAAAACATCCAGGCTCTGGCACATATTACCCATTCGACCAAGACGCCCATTTGCGCTGGTGAGAATGCCTATTTGCGCTACGGTTTCCGCGAGATCATCGAGAAGCAGGCCTGCGATATCATCATGCCCGATATCTCCAAGTGCGGCGGGTTATCCGAGTGCCGCAAGATCGCCAATATGGCCGAGAGCTACTACATTCCCTTCGCACCCCACAACAACTCCAGCGCCCTGAGCACCGTCGGCGACGCCCATGTCTGCGCCAG
This sequence comes from uncultured Gemmatimonadaceae bacterium, assembly GCA_964520345.1. Lineage (GTDB taxonomy): Bacteria > Latescibacterota > UBA2968 > UBA8231 > UBA8231. The sequence goes on from CAZFMY010000068.1 coordinate 22,894, forward strand.
CGTGCCCAATTTCCTGGCCTTGGAATTCCACCGTTTCCACGACCCGACCTGGAACGACGTGGTGCTATCCGACGAACCAGTGATTCAGGATGGACACGTTGTGCTGCACGAAAAGCCTGGGCTGGGCGTCGAGCTGAATGAGGAGTACCTGCAGAGTATGATGGAAGCGGGGGAGCCGCTCTGGCAATGACTCGGCGACGCGCTTCGATCCGAGTCCGCTAGTGCAACGACCTGCACATCCCGACAAAGGCCACCGGACGCTTGGTGGGAAATGGTCCGGTCTAATCGGTAGCGAGGACGACGATCGGCTCCTGAATACCGGTGTTCTTGGCAAGGTTCTTTATCCGGGCGAGAAAGGTCGGAGAGAGGCGATTGCCTGCGCCCACGACAATTACGTTATCTACGGTCCTCACATGCGAGAGCAGTTTGTGTCCTACTCTCAATTCGTCGGTGGAAAGCTCTAGTCGGTCGTCCTCTCCGGCCTCAACTCCGTAGGGCAGCGGACAAATGGGTATGATGAGTTCCATGAGTTCGGTATCGTACACTCCGGGCACGGAACGCATCCGCGTCTGGATCCGATAGCGGTTGTGATATTGTTTATCGTACTTTCTGAAATCGTGAAGAATTTTCAGTACCCGGGCACCGAGAGGAATATCGTCTCCCGCCACAAAGTCCTCGGGAAAGCCGCCACCATCGAAACGCTTGTGCTGGTAGTAAATAATTTTGCTCACCGCCTCGAGATAGGGAATCCGACCGACCAGTTCGGTGCCGGTCTCGAGTATTGTGGTGTATAATTCGCTCTCTTCGTATTTTTCGTCGTCGCCCGACAATCGGTCTTTCAGCATATCCTGAGGCAGAGAGATCGCCCCCACCTGGCTCAAGAGCGATGCGATTTCGATCTCCCATCGACCTTTCAAGGCGTCGATGCTCTGTGCGAGTTCGCGTACCGTATCCCGCAACCAGAGCCCTCTACTATGTCCTTCCGGATCGATGGAGGCCATCAGATCGTAGAGCAAATTTATCGTACCGGTCAGTGTCTCGCGAAGCAGCCTCGACTTTGCCTCTATGAGCCGAGCCTGCTTCAAAGCAGCTTCGATCGTGTCCTGGAGCGTCTTGGTCGTCGTCGGCTTGGAGAGAAAACGAAATACCTCACCGGTATTTATGGCATCGATCGCGGTCTGAATATCGGCCGTACCTGTCAGCATGATGCGGATAATGTCGGAGTACTTCTCCTTGATCTCGCGCAGTAACTGGATACCGTCCATCCCGGGCATGCGCATATCGGCAACGATGACCGTGCAGGGAGTTTCGCTGAGTATCTTAAGCGCCTCCTCGGCACTGATCGCGAATTTCATCGACCAGACTTTGCGCTGGCGAAACAGGCTGTTCTCAATCGCCTTGAGAATGAGCGGCTCGTCATCGACGAAGAGTACGGTTGGCTTTTTTTCGTTCATCGAGAGGCTCTTTCTACTCGGAGTGAATGGGCAAATGCACGGTGAAGGTGGTGCCGCGCCCCGGCACGGAGTCAAACGAGAGCTCGCCTCCGTGCTTGTTGACAATCACATCGTAGACTATCGCCAGGCCCTGTCCAGTGCCTTTGCCCGGTGCTTTAGTGGTAAAAAAATAATCGAATATCTTTGGCTGAATTTCCTGCGGAATACCGCCGCCGGTATCGGCAATCTCGATTTCGACACAATCGTCGACCTTTCGGGTCGCAAGCCGAATTTCACCCTTGGCATCGCCCTCTGGCGCAGAGCGCTCGATCTCGTCCCCGATCGCATCAGCAGCGTTGACAATCAGATTGATCAAGGCCTGACTGAGCTCCCCGACAAACACCGGTACCAGAGGACAGGACTCGTCATAGTCTTCGACGAGTTCGGAATTGTATTTCCAGGAGTTGCGCGAGACAATGGCGGCGTTGTGTAAAACGTGGTTTACATTGCTGGCAACTTTATTGCCAGTACCCGGATGCGCCGCTTCGCGCAGAGCCTGAACGATCTCGGTCACTCGCTCCGTACCCAACACCGCATCCTCAATGGCCTGGGGCAGGCGTTCGTGAACAAACTCGAGATCTGTGTCGCCTGCTAGGGCGAGCAAGTTGCGCAGGGGTGGAGGTACGTCCTCTCCTTGTTCTACCGAGTCCGCCAGTTTTATCAGCTCGACCAGCAATGCTTCCAACTCGCTCAGCCCCTGGCCGACAAAGGAAAGATTGCTGGCCACGTACTGCATCGGCGTATTGATCTCGTGGGCGATACCGCTGGCGAGCTGGCCGATGGCCTCCATCTTTTGCGCCTGACTCAGACGTCGCTGGTCCTCCGTGCGCGACGTGATATCTCGCACCAGACCGATCAGCTGCCGACCATCCGCTTGGTCGAAAACGCCGACTGCCAGGTCCATGGGGAAAACTTCACCCCCCTTGCGCTGACCGAATACTTCGGCCGTCTGCTGGCCTTGCTCGCTTTTTTTCTTATCATCAGCCGCAACAATACGGAACAATTGATGCTCGGATTTATTCTGGTCCGGCGGCACGAGCAAATCCACAGAGAGACCGGACACCTCTGCAGCAGTATAGCCGAATATTTTTTCGGCGGCGGGGTTGAACGATATGATGCGCAATTCGTTATCGACGGTCACCAGTCCGTCGACCAGGTAGCTGACAATCGAGCGCAAATAGCCCTCGCTCTCGCGGAGTTGCTGCTCGGCGTTGAAGCGCTCGGTTGCCAGAGCCAAAGCCTCCGTTACAGCAATAATCATATCGCGCTCTTTGAGCGTGGTGATTTTCTTTTCGAGGTTTTCCAGCGTATCCAACCCTACAGGTTCTCCCAAATCGGGAAAAGCGACCTGTACTTCGGCGCTGAACTGCCGCCGCTCAACACGGTGAGTGAATTGCAGTGGCGTGTTGCTGAAAAGAGGCGATGAGCTCTCATAGTCGCCCAATTGCACCCGAACCCGAATCTCGTCGGGTTTTGCAAAACCTTGGGGCAGAATCTCCAACGCCCGATCGACTACTTCGCCAAGAGATAGATCGGGCGTATCGAGCAAGTTGGCTATTTGGTACAGACAGGCCTGTTCGGCCATGCGTTTGCCCAAAGCCATATTCGATATGGATAACTCTCTGGTACGTTCCTCAACACGGACCCCGAGTTGTCGAGCCGATTTTCGCGTGTGCAGAATAAATGCCACGACGGCGCAAATGCCTAATAAGGATCCAACTATGTTAGCGATCTGTTGGAGCGGCCAAACAATTCTGAAATCAACACGAGCGGAATCGCCATAGACCAGATCTCGATCAATGGCGCGCACTTCAAAGGTGTATTCGCCGGGTTCGAGAGATTTTTCGCCGGGATTGGGGAACCTAGCTTGGGTACCTCGCGTAACGATCCACTCGTCTCTATAACCGATCAATCGATACTGGAAGGCCAGTGCTTTCGGGCGTGTTTTGAGACTTGATCCGCGATACTCGAACTTCAAGGACGGCAGTCGAAAACTGAAGCCTTGCTGGTCAAATGCCCGCATTTCCAGGACAGAGTCGTCCAGGTCGTAGGGCCGCTCGCCGAAAACCTCTTTAATTTCGACGCGCGGCTTTTCACCGTGGCGCGAAAAGATGAAGAGACCTTTACCGGTGAGAACCGCAAGCTGGTTGCCAATTGGTACCAGATCGAAAACGGGCGGAATCAGACCATCGCGGTGGCCGATCGTCTGGGACAGGGTGGTGTCGTGCAGGGTAATCCCGCGTCTACCACCGACCAGCAGTCTACCGCGATCATCCTGGGCAAACGCATTCGGACTGTTGAGATCCGTTCGAACCATCGAACTGTTAAGATCCATTCGAACCACTGGATCGGAGAAACTCGCCCCATAAAAAACGCCAGGCTCGAGAACGAGCGTACCATTTTCGGATCCGAACCAAGTACGCTCATTCCGGTCGACATAGACGACTTTACAATTATTCATAGAGACCATCCGTTGAATCTCTTCGGGAGCATTCAACTTCCATTGGCGGATATCACCATCGACATACAAGCATATCCCCCCCGTAGTAACAATCCAGACCCAACCTCTTGGATCACTGGCGATAGATCGAATTTCGTTGGAACGGAGTCCTTCGCTTACAGTAAAACGATCGAAGATATCGCCACGCATGCGCCATAGCCCGCTTTGGGTTCCGATCCACAGGGTACCCTCCGAATCTTCGTGCATCGCGTTTACCCCCGATTCGATCTTGCTGCGTTGCAGAGAATCGAGATGGCCATCCCGGTACGAAAACAACTTCTCTCCCGGCGTATTCGCACTCATTCCTATCCACAGCGTCCCATTGCGATCTTCGAGCAGAGTATTGATCGTCTGAGTGCTGTCCAGTAAGAGCTCTTCGTTGAATCGCAGCTCGCGGTCTATACTCGCCAGTTTATTATCCGCTCCGATCCAAACCCCCCCATCGCTGCGCGGTATTAAGACATCTCCTAATAACTCTCCACGTTGCGAAAGATGCCATGACCTGGACCCGTCCTGAGATCCCAGCCAGCCTTCTTGGTACGGAACGATCGTCTCGGAATCCCAGCGCCATAATCCTTGTGTTGTTCCCGCCCAGAGATACCCCTGCTTACCTGTCAGTAGCTTCCTGATGCCAAGGTCATACGCACCCTCAACCTCATCGACAGCTCCATTGGTGCTAATCTTGTAGATCTTGTCGCCACTCGCGACCCATACCACCCCCGAACGATCGATGGTCATTGAACCCGTACTTCTGTTCGGCATCATCTCCGTGAACTTGGTTTTTTCGAAACGTCCATTCTTTTCGGCATAGAGTCCTTTGGAAGTGCTCGCCAGTACTTGACCTTCGTCAGTCTCGACGAGCGCTATAGTAGAAGTTCGAGCCAGATCGCCACCGACATGCTGGATACCTGAGCCATCGTAGTAGGCCAGTCCGAGTAACGAACCGATCCAGACCCGACCTCGACGATCTTCCATCAGAGTCAACACCTCGCCGGAAGTTAGTCCATCCTCGGCCTTCAGGTCCGTGAATCGACGCCCATCGTACCGACTGACTCCCTGAGTCGTTCCGATCCAGATGGTGCTGTCTCGCGCGACCATCAGTGCACTGACGTGGTCATCGATAAGACCGTCCTCCGTGCTGAAAACCACAAAGTCCGAGCCATCAAAATAAAGAAGTCCCTGGAGCGTACCGACCCAGATCCGCCCCACGGAATCCGTGGCCAGAGAATAGACCTGGTCGCTCGGCAGTCCATGTTCCGTAGTGAAATGGACAAAGTTCTGCCCATCGAAATAACAGAGTCCGCCGACTCTGTTACCCAGCCAGAGCCGACCTTGATGATCCTCGACCATCGCATCTACACGGGAAAAAGGCAGACCATCTTCGGGACCGAATGAAGCCCAACCCAGCGGCAAATCACCGCTGCCAGCATGGATGACTTCGCCCTTTCCAACCCCGAGTAAATGCCCCTTGGCCTCTCTTACAACGAAGGTATGTTCGGCTGCGAGTCCAGCAACCACATCGATGATTCTTTTACTGGAACTAACGACCCCCAACTCATCAACTGAATAGAGACCCACTGGAAGTTGGATCTGCCACTGTCCAGCATCGTTGCTGAGAGCATCGACCCAGAAAGAAGGCGGACTCTGAGCATGCAGGCGGACTCGACGGCCGGCGGCGGGCTGACCGTCGCCGAGCCATTCCATACGACCCTGGGCCAGTCCGACCAACGCGCTGCGGCTGAGCAAAAGATCGCCGAGCCGATCGGAACGCTGGAACTTGCGGATGCCCGGTCCCCAAGAAAACCAGCTGTACGAGCCATCTGCATCGTAATCGGACACGCTGATATCAAATCCGAGCGTGACATTGGACCGGTTTTGAAGCTCTGAGCCAAAAACTTTAACCAAATCGATGCCCCATTCATAACTCGAACTGCTATCGGTCAACACAACCGCGTACTCTACGTTTGTTCCACTACCCAAAGCAAGTTCGTCCCCGTAGATAGCGTACTGGCGCACCATCGTCGCATTGGTATCGTGCAAAGCCAAGTAAATATCGCAGCCATCCTGGCTGTTCCATGTCGACTCTGCGGTGGTATCGATCCAGACGGATTGGTCCGAGGTCTGAATTGCGACATAAAGGATCTGACGCTCGGGATCATAAGCGGTCTGTAGAGTTGCCGAAAAATCTGCGGCATCAACCGGCGGTGCACCGTATTCTACGAGTTGCACTTCTTGCGGTGTCTGGGCAATAGACCGGAAACCGGAAGTGGGAGAAGCTGTATTCCACGGATTGGATGCTTCGACGGGTGCTCCAGACGCGCTCTGCGACCAATCACTGAGGTCGCCATCGACGACAATGTCACTGGTCGGGGCCGCCACGACAACCGCCCCATTATGAGCTTCAACAGAAACGAGAGACATCGCGACGACACAGATCGCGAACAACACATACAACTCGTACTTTCGCGAGTGTCCCATCTGGGTGAAAATACCGACAACCATGATCTTAAATGGCCCCTGTGAAAGCTGAAACCGTTGCTGCCAGCACGCGCAATTGGCCAGGATCGGCCTATGCCTGTACTTTAGAGCGGAATTGCTCAAAGTAGAGTAGAAGGGAAGAACGCCAATGTCAAGCAACGCGGATGTGCTTTCGACATAGCCTCTCCCTCGAGATTCAGCGCAGACTAATCGGAAAGCCGCTACGACATGCAAAAACTCGACGATACCGTATTCGACGCCCTCAGCCGATGCGGCTATGCTATTGTCCACCGCTTCCTGCCCGAAGAACAAAGGGCTGAAATGGCCGCCGCCATCCGCCGAATCCTCAAGCCCTGGGAGGAGCTCAAAGACGACCCGCCCACCGACCGCCTGACGAGCTATTACTTCCCCTATCCCGAGCAATGCCTCAACCGCGCCATCGTCAACCGCGAAGCCATCTCATTCGCCCAGCGCTGGCTCGGCACCAAAGAAATCCACTATCGGCCTGGACTGGGCCTGGTCACCTATCCGCAACGCAAAGGCGGAGCATTTCACATCGACAACGGCAACAATTCACTACTGCCGCCCACCGAATCCGACCATCGCCACAGCCAGCTCAACTTCTGGTTCTGCCTCGAAGATGTCGATGCAGATCAGGCTCCGACCCTCTTCGTCGCCGATGAAGAGGGCCAGGATCCGAACCCGGTGCGAAGCGAAGCGATGGTCGCCCCAGGCGGCTCGGTAGCCATTTTCCACAACTACTCGTGGCATGCCGCCAGCGACTATCTGCGCGAGGACGGGCAGCGCTATATCTGGAAATTCGCCTTTGGCCGCGCCGATCACTACTGGGAGGGTGTTGGCCACTACACGCACGTCGGACGCGATCCGCACTTCTGCGCATTCATCGCCGACCTCCCCGCCCGGGATCGCCAACTCTTCCGCTTTCCCCCACCTGAGAACCGCTACTACACCCGCCAGACGCTCGCTGCGCTGGAAGAGCAATACCCCGGCTGGAACGCCCGCGGCGAGTACCAGCCTCACGATGATGACTAGTGCAAAGCGAGTGCTGCTGCAGCCGCAGCTAGCTCTTCTGATACCGAATCATTTTCTGTTTCGATGGATTGGATTTCCGACGAAAAATAGGGCTCCCGCGACCCTTTCCTATCTCGGCTCTCGATAGACATCCGACCCCGAACCACCGACCAGAATGCCCAGATCGACCCCCCGGTCTGCCTGGAGTACGTGCTCGACGTAGATCCCCGCATAGCCCCGTACTGCCACCGGCTCGGGCGGGACCCAGGCTTGACGCCTTTGGTCCAGTTCTTCTTCCGACACATCCATATTCAGCGAACGCCCCTCCACGTCGAGTTCGATCATATCGCCATCCTGCACCAGGGCCAGGGGCCCACCCACCGCCGCCTCCGGCGCCACGTGCAGAATGATCGTGCCGTAGGCCGTGCCCGACATCCGCCCGTCCGAAATGCAGATCATATCGCGTACCCCCTGGCGCAACAGCTTCTGCGGCAACCCGAACTTTCCCGCTTCGGGCATACCGGGAAAACCCTTCGGGCCAATGCCCTGCAAGATCAGCACGCAGTCCTTGTCCACATCGAGATTCGGATCGTCGATCCGCGCTTTGTAGTCTTCGATGCTGTTGAAAACCACCGCTCGCCCGCGGTGTTTCATCAGCTCGGGCGAGGCGGCCGATGGCTTGATGATCGCCCCATCTGGGCAGAGATTGCCACGGAGTACCGCAATGCCGGCCGCTTCTTTGAGCGGCTGGTCGATCGAAGCGATGACCGCCCGGTTGTAGCACTGCGCCCCCCGGGTATTCTCCCCGAGCGACTTGCCCGTCACCGTCAGCGCTCCTAGGTGTAGATGCTCCTTCAACTCCTGGATCACTACGGGCAAGCCTCCGGCGTAGAAAAAATCCTCCATCAAATACTCACCCGAGGGCATCAGGTTGACCAGATAAGGCATCCGGCTGCCGAGCCGATCGAAGTCATCCAGTTCCAATTCGACCCCGATTCGCCCGGCGATGGCCAGCAGGTGCACCACGAAGTTGGTCGACCCACCCAGCGCCGCGTTGACCACGATCGCGTTTTCTATCGCCTCGCGCGTCAGGATCTTTGAGAGCTGCAGCTCTTCTCCGACCATCTCGACGATGCGGTTGCCCGCCAGATGCCCCAGCCTCTTGCGCCGGGCGTCCGGCCCCGGGATCGCCGCTCCGCTCGGCAGCGTCAGCCCCAGCGCCTCGACCATACAGGCCATCGTCGACGCAGTACCCATGGTCATGCAGTGGCCGTCCGAACGCGAGATCCCGGCCTCGGCCTCCAGGTAGTCGAGCTGCGAGATCGTGCCGGCCCGCAACTCGGTGGTAAAGCGGTAGACATCCGTCCCCGAACCGATATTCTGGTTGCGAAACTTGCCGTTGAGCATTGGACCACCGGTAACCACCATCGTCGGCATATCCACGCTCGCCGCCCCCATCAGGCACGCCGGGGTCGTCTTGTCGCAACTGGTCAAAAGCACTACGCCATCAATAGGATTGGCGCGCATACTTTCCTCCACGTCCATGCTCGCCAGGTTGCGATAGAGCATCGTCGTCGGCTTCATCATCGTCTCGCCCAGCGAAGTTACCGGAAACTCCAGCGGAAAACCCCCGGCCTCGTAGATGCCGCGCTTGACCTGCTCGGCCAGTATTCGCAGATGTGCATTGCAGGGGTTCAAGTCCGACCACGTATTGCAGATCCCAATAACCGGCCGCCCATCGAACATCTGTTCGGGATGACCCTGGTTCTTGGCCCAACCGCGCGCGACAAATCCCTGATGCAGTTCGTCGCCGAACCATGCGGCACTGCGCAGTGTTTTTTCGCCTTTACTCATAAGACCTCGCTTTTACTGTACCTGAGTCATGCGTACGAAACCACGCCCCTTTGCCGCAACCCGGATCCGAGGCGCGTATAAAATGAGTCCTCTCCACATTCCAGGCAACGGACGCGATTGCGGTCTCTTTGCCAGCGGTTCTCCCGCTTGCCACCTTGTGGCAACTGAAGTACCCTAGCTTTAAGACGGATGCAGATCGCAGTCCAAATAGCTCGGGGATCCGATAATGTACACTGATTTCAGAGAAGCTGGATGACCTAAAAACCTTAAGTGTGCGCGCGACCTGCAGCAATCGAGCAATGCAGGCGTCAGTACTTTTTCCTGCGCCCATTTGACAGTTCCCGCCCCAGCGTTTTGACTCTTGCTAACGAATAGATACGCGGAGAATACCATGCACTTCGATATGCTGCTGAGCGGCGGACACCTCATAGACCCCAAAAACAACCTCGACGGCCCCATGGATCTGGGGCTGGCCGACGGCAAAGTCGCCGCTCTAGGCCGGGACCTGCCCACCGACCAGGCCAAAAAAATTCTCGACGTCACCGGGCTCTACCTAACACCCGGTCTGGTCGATATCCACACCCATATGTACGCCACGCCCGGCTGGCGCAATGCCTGGGCCGGCGACAACAGCATCCTGCCGGATGGGTTCAGCTTCCGCAGCGGCGTCACCACCATGGTCGACACCGGCAGCGCCGGCTGGCGCAACTTCGCCGACTTTCGCGAACGAGTCCTGGAGCGCTTCCACACCCGGATGTATGCCTTCGTCAATATCTGCGGCATGGGCATGGTCTCCCTCGACCTGGAACAGAACCCCCACGACATGGATGTCGAGCGGACCGCGGCAACCATGCGCGAACACGCCGATCTCGTCGTCGGTGCCAAGACGGCTCACTACTGGGGACCGGAATGGATTTCGACCGACCGGGCCCTGAGTGCGGGTAAGACCGCAGAGATGCCGACGATGGTCGACTTCGGGCTCTTCCTCAAAGAGCGCCCCTACTACCAGCTGGTCACCCAGCGCATGGAACCGGGAGATATTACCACCCATATGTTTCTCGGCGACGTACCCTGGATCGATGCCGATGGCAAGGTCTTTGACTATCTCTACCAGGCCCGGGAGCGCGGTATCATCTTCGATGTCGGCCACGGCGGCGGCTCCTTTTACTGGCGCAACGCCGTGCCAGCCATCGAAGAGGGATTTTACCCCGACTCGATCTCGACCGACCTGCACACCAAGAACATGAACGAGGACATGATGGACATGGCCACCGTAATGTCCAAGTTCCTGATCATGGGCATGCCCCTCACCGAGGTCATCCGCGCTTCCACGATCAACCCGGCACGTGAAATCGGGCATGAAGAACTGGGCCATCTCAGCGTCGGCGCGGTAGCCGATATCGCCGGGCTCAAGATCCTGGAAGGGGACTTCGGCTATACCGACGTCGCCAGCGGTCTGCTCCGCGGCAAAGAGCGCATCGTCTGCGAGCTGACCCTTAAAGACGGCCAGGTGATATGGGACTGGAACGGTCGGGTTGGCGTCGACTACCGCGAGTTGGACCCTTTGTACGGAGTTCGGAACCCGGAGGGGCTGATCCTGCCGCCAGGCTAATAGACCAGGTAACGAGCCGCGACGACGGACCAGACCCGCATACAACGATGACGTGCTGAGGCCTTACCCCCGCATCACCTCCACGCACTCCGTCAGCGCTGGTACCGGATTCTCCACATCGGCCTCGTACTCGATCACCGCCATCCCGTCAAAGCCATCGGCCTCCAGCGCATCGATGAATCCCTGCAGATCTAAGGTCCCCTGTCCCACTACGGTATCGTGCCACATCCCATCTTTATCGAAACGAAAGTCTTTGTAGTGCACCCCGTAGGTCTGCCCCGGAAAGTCCTGCACCCACTGCACCGGATTTCCCTGTCGCGGTCCGATCTGCAATGCCCACGCCGTATCGATGCACAACCCGATCTCCGGTGCGCCCAACCCCAGCAAATGTCTGAGCACATCGGGCTGCCCGCCGAATGAATAACCGCCGTGGCAATGGATACCGGCCTTGATGCCGTACTCCTGGCTCCACGCGCGCACCATCGGGATCGCCTTGGTATAGCTGTCGATTTTGAAATGGCAGGAAATATGACCGGCCCCGGCGATCGCCGCACATTCGAAAAAATCGCGATCGGAGTCCTGGCCGTTGAAGGTCTGCACCCCGATCGAGACGATGCCTACCCCGGCGTCCTGGTAGGTCTTGACGATATCCTTCCAACCTTCGGGATCGTTGAAGTCGGCATGCGCACCACACACCTCGATAGAGCTGACCCCGATCTCTTTGACTTTCTGTGCAACCTCGGCATTGTCCTTGAAATAGCGAAAACAATAACTCTGCACACCATAATCCCGTGCGGCACTCATTTCTCTTACTCCTTTTGATTGTGATTTTTGTCGACGCAGGACAACGGCTTCAAACCGGCAACTCTCGATCAGTGTGAGCCCGTCCTGTGCTGGCCGTCTCCTCACGCCTTCCGGCGATCACTCTGGCTCCGGCGTCGATCTTATCAGCTACATTCTCCGGGGTACTGGAATCCAAAAACGCCACACCGTTTTCTCGACAAGCCACCTTGACCCGTTCGTGCGTCTCCTGCATGATCTGGGGCCACGGCTGGGGCGCTCCCCGCCTATAACCCAGTGACATGCTCAAGTCTCCCGGTCCCATTTCGGCAAAGCCAATCCCCGGCACCGCCAGGATTTCTTCGATCTGAGGCAGCGCGGCTTTCGATTCGATCTTGAGCCCCAGCAACAGCTCGCCCTCCGGGTTGAGCGGCCAGGGATCGGCCGCGTCGATATAGGCATTGCGGTCCACTCCCCACACTTCTGCACACACCGACTCCGACCCCACTCCGCGCCGCCCCAGAGCAAGTCCGGCGCCCACCCCGATCTCGTTGACCGGATAGCGACACGACTCGACAAAGGCACGCACCGCCCCGGCATCCTCGGCCTGGCAGAGCAAAATCCCGTGCACTCCCCGCCCCAGAATCTGCCGAAACTGCCAGGCGTTGTAGCGCACGATCTCCTCGGACGTGGCCTCGACCGGGGCCTCGACGATCACAGCGGGCGTGCGATGTCCGCTCCGCGTCGGACCCCCATCCACCAGCCCGCGCAGATAGTGGTCCAGCCCGGTCATATCGAACGACCCGTGTTCCATCCCGACATTGATATAGTCGGCCCAGGTTCCCGCATCCTGCTTGCCCTGCTCGTAGGTCAGCACATGGCCGGCGTGTTCCCCGGTGTAGTAAATCGGCTGGTCGGCGGCGAGGAGTTCGACAGCGCGGTTGATTCGATGTGTCATAAATAGCTCTCCTTGGTCGCTCATGACCAGAGCGGTCCCCCATCGGGCAAGGCGGCAACGAGGCGTTCCTCGTCCAATTCGACGCCTAGACCCGGTCCGTCAGGTACGGCGATATATCCTTGCTGGATCGGGTCTTTCAGATCGAGCATCTGAGCCCAGAGCGGGATATTGCGCGAGTGGTGTTCCAACGCCAGAAAATTGGGCAGCGTCGAACAGATATGCACCGCTGCGATCCCGGTGATCGCGCTGCGCATATAATGAGGAGCCAGCGACATATGGTACATTTCCGCCAGCTCGGCGATCCGGCGAATCTCGATCGGGCCGCCGCTATGCGGGATATCCGGCTCTAGCAGATCGCAGGCCTGTCGTTCCATCAACTCGCGGAACATCTTGGCTCCATAGAAAATCTCGCCGGTGCAGATCGGCGTCTCGGTCTGCATGCAGATCTTGGCCAGCGCATCGACATTGCCCCACTCCCAGCGGATCGGGTCTTCGAGCCAAAGCAGGTCCAGATGCTCGACATCCTTGCAGATCCGCAGCGCATCGGCGAGGTTGAAGGAGCCGTGCAGGTCGATGGACAGATCGATATCCGAACCAACTGCCGCACGCAGCCCTGCGATCGTATCGACGATATGCCGATGCTGCCTGCGGCTGATCGAGCGGTCGTACTTGTCCAGCTTCCACGGATTGGGCACATCGAGATCGAACTTCACCGCCGTGTA
>CAZFMY010000069.1:0-13010 GCA_964520345.1 uncultured Gemmatimonadaceae bacterium
TTCCACCGGTTCCTCCACTGGCTCCTCTACCGGCTCTTCCACCGGCTCTTCTACTGGTTCCTCTACCGGCTCCTCTACCGGCTCTTCTACTGGTTCCTCCACTGGTGGCTGCACCGATTGCATGGCTATTCGCAAACGCACTGCCTGGTCCGGTACTACATCGACCGTCGTCGCACCAACATAGGTCGAGACACCCAGGGCATTAAAGGCACTGAGCCGGACCAACCGCGCCGGACCAGCCGGGACACCGCCGATCGAACCCCGGGCCACATCGTCATCGCCGATATTGAGATTACCCTTCAGCGTATCTCCATCCGCCACCACCATATACTCGACCCAGGCTATTTTTTCAACCGCTATTTTGGGCAGGGGCATCGCGATCTCAAAACGCCCCTCGGACACGGCCGACCGCGACGGTCGATCGCGATCACAACCCCAGATCAGAAAGGCCAGGCAGAGCAGAGCACACCCCAGGCGGAACGCCATAGCTCTAGCCTCCCTCCTGGAGATCCTCGAACACCGCTTCGACCTCTATCGAGCCACGCGGCGAGCGGAGGGCCTGCATTTCGATCGCCACGACGACCGTCTCGTTTTCCCGAACCTGTACCAGGGCGAAACCAAAGGCGATCACTTCGCCGTCATGGTCATAGGCAAAAAGCTCGATCAGACGATCCCGACCAGGTGCAATGGAGAGCAAGGTCTTCCGCCCCGTCTGGTCGGCCGTTATGACCAACTCGCCCTTGAGTGTGTCTAAATCAGCGGCAGCGATCGTATACGCCACCCGCACCACCTCCGCACCCAGTGGCGCGGCGCTGATCTGCAGAACTCCTTCGTTATGCGAGTTCTCGACACTCAGCCGCACTTCGTCTACCGCACTCAAGCCCTGGACATCGCTCACCGTTAGCCGAAAGACGTATTCGCCGACTTCTTCGGGCACAACCACCGCCTGCGCCGCTGCCGCATTCTGGACCGGCAAGGGCGTGCCCTCGACCTGGACCCAGGCGAAGACCAGTTCGGCGTCTTCAGCATCGGAACTGGCACTACCATCAAGTAGTACCGGCTCCAGCACTTCTGCTCGCAGATCGCGTCCGGCACGTGCGGTTGGGGGGGTGTTCGGAGCGAGGTCTTCCAAGGGCTTGCCGCCCGTCGGGTCGATAACCTGCACGATCATTTCATCTGCCGCGCTCAAACCCAGCGCATCGGTCACCGTCAGTCGAAAGACGTAGATCCCTTCTTCCTGCGGTGTGATCTGGGCCCGGCCGCTGCCGGCATTTTGGATACTCAGCGGAGCCCCTTCGACCTGCACCCAGGAATAGCCGAGTGGACCTTTATCCGCCGCCTGACTATCGGTGCCATCGAGAATAACCACTCGGCGCACTTCAGAGCGCAGATCCTGGCCGGCATTGGCTTGCGGCGGGTTGGCTTGCGGTGCGAGCACAGGAGGATTCTCACAAGCCCAGAACGCACAAGACACCCAGAGAAAAAGGCAGATGCAAGGGGAGAGTTTCATATCTGTCTTAAACTTCGATCCAGACGGAACCAGAGTCCTGCCGGTTTTGGCAGATCAGTTCTTGGTCAAAAATGCGGTGCTTTGCCGAGTCGACTCATCTTTTTATTTTTCGGCATAACTACTTTTTTTCTTAGCGATTTATGCCGCCATTGGCTCACCCGCTCCATCGGTACCGCAACTTGCTTGGTCGAAACGCCGAGCGCCCAATCGACAATTTCGCGGCGCAGCGCGAAAAACCAGGTGCCGATCACTATCGCATAGCGACCCCATATATTCCACTGAGCCAATATTGAAGTATACCACTCCTTGTGTGAAAAAGGAAAGTGGAGACGAAACTCGAGCATCAGTTCGCCCTGGCTTTGCGATGGCGGAATGCTGTAGATATAGTTCCAGATCGCGATATGAGCGCCGATGAAAAAACTGGCCACATGCGTCCCCCAGAGCAGCAGCAAAACACCGCCGATCCAGCGCAACTTCCAGTTGATGCTTTTATGCGGTGTCGCCGCCAGCAGGGCGGTGGCGGCGATGATATTCAGGTAGACGGCTTCGTAGCTCCGGGCCTCGAGTCGAAACACGCTCCCACTGGAGCGTTCATAAACCAGCAGTAGACTCTGACCAAAACGCTGGAGTTCCACCGGCAGATCCAGCGCGACGAAGAACCCATTGACCACCGGCACCACCAGGCCCAAATAGAACGGCGAGAGGCCCTGCCAGAGCCCGTAGAGCACACCCGCAACCAGCACGAAGCGGCCCAAAAAGAGCAGAGACTCTTTCATCGCCGCTCACTTCTCACTGCGACGATTTCCCGGATCCAGTACAGCCACAGGAGCAGCACAAAACCAATATTGACCAGCACCATGATATAGACGTGGAAGAGATCGATCTGGGCCGGGATAAAGCGAGCCACCATCCCCATGACCGACAAGCGCAGCGTGCTGTAGACGACAAAGGCCGGCACCACCATCAACACTCCCTTGAACTTATTGACCACAGAAGCTGGATAGGCCAGCACGGCGGCCAGGCACATAAAGAGGGCGAAGATACCCGTGCACTCGAAGGTGACCAAATAGACGATCTCACGCACGGCGATTTCGCACACGCCTGCGGCAAGAAAAGCCTTGCCCAGCCGCACCTCGACACCCGCAAAGTCGAGAAGTTGGGTCGCAGCATAGGAGATCGGGTACATATATAGATCGACCAACCGCGATCGCCCAAGCTCAAAACCCAGCGCTAATAGCCCTAGCCATACGGCGAATAATAGACAGAAGCGCAGCCCTTTGCGCTCTTTCCATATCGAATTCACAAAATCTTACTCCGGTCGCCTCATGCGGCTGTACTCAGAGCCGTGTGGGACTTCCTCAGAACTTGAAGACCCACTGCAGCCCCATCGGTAGCGCCGCCCCTAAAACAACGACCACTAAACTGACCAGGCCTAGGAGCACACCTCGCCCGGCCACCAGTCCGAATTCTGCAATCTCCCTGCTTGACATGCCGATTTTTCCCTCGATTTCGGTGGTGGGAAGCAAGACAAAGCTTCGCGATCCACACATCAGAGCGAATTTCTCTACTCCGGGTTATCGGCATGGTGACAAATTCCTTTGGATTTATTTTAAAAAAAGTTCAATCTTTCAAAGAAAGCGGCAAAAATTGCCCACTTCCATTGAAAAACCAGCAAGTACTGCTGCGGAGAAAGAGTGGTTTGTGGTCAGTGCAGTTAAGCGAATTTTGTGCCTATTTCAACAAGAGCATCCGCTGTGTTTGAATCCGGTGGCCAGCCGTAAGTCGGTAGAAGTACGGACCTGTAGCCACCCTCTGTCCCTGGTCATTTCGACCGTCCCAGCGCAACAGATGGCTGCCGCCCTCTCTGCGGCCCTGCACCAGGGTACGCACTTTTTGGCCAAGTGCGTTGTACACATCCAGCGAAAGATTCTGAGCCGCTGGCAGGTCGAATCGGATCAGGGTCTCGGCATTGAAGGGATTGGGCGTATTGGGGTGCAACGTCAGGCGTAGCGGCTGGACTTCCAGCGGCGAGCTCTGCTCTAAATAGGCGGCGATGCGTCCGCCATTGAAATTCCCGCTCAACTCTTGTACTTGAGCCGCGCTCGAGTTGGAGTAGATACGGAAGAGTTCTCCCGGGCCTTCGATGGCGCGCGGCCCGGCAAAAGCCACGTGCAACCCGTCTTCGGCCTGGCGAAAAATCACCTCGAAAAGGTCCATTTCCGGCCCCATTTCGACCTGGCCGACGATACCTTCGAGCACCAGATCAGCCGCGAGGATCTCGGCGCGTTGCTCGGCGCGCACCGAAATATAGTCGTCCACCGAGGCGAGCGTCAGATAGCGTTCTTCGAATACGGGCTTGGCATTGTTGAGCGACTCGGGCTGGGGGTGATTCTTGGCACCCGGCTCCTGGAGCGGAAAGATCGATATGATATTCAGCCGTCGCTGTATCGCCAGCACCGCATCGAAGGCCGTAATCTCGGTCTCAGGAGCATCGATATCCAGATTGGACACCAGCGCATCGCGACCCGTCAGCGTCAGGCGCTCTGCAGAATGGGCGAGGATCACCGCACTGTCAAAGGCATTGAGCTCACCGCTGCCATCGGCGTCGCCCAAGACCTCCACGGTATGGGTGGCTGTAGCGCTGGCAGCCGCACCCAGAGCGTTGAGTTCATCGGTATAGGCAACCTGCAACTGGTCACCGGGCTGAGTATTGAACTCACCGTCCCCATCGGTACCGGCCACTGAACCGAAGACCGTTGGTATCGAAGAGAAGAATACCCCGCTGTTGATTCCCTCTTCGGTCAGCAACAGTGTTTCCTGCTCCCCGTTGACGGTATTGGTCAGCGACACTGAGCAGGTCTCGATAGCGCCGGGATCGAGATCGAGGTCCGGGTCGATGACGCGCACTCTCACTGGATCGCCCGGCTCGGATAAGAACGTCGCCGCCACTTCACCCTCGTTGCCCAGCAACGCGACCGACCCGTCGACCATCACGTCGAAAGGCGACGACGACTGGTTGTAGGTCATATATTCGAAAGACACAGGACTGGTGATTGGTTGGCTGAGTCTTTGCACCGCAAAATCCAACTGGAGAAACTCGCCGGTACTGGTGAGCGGCGGGCCGGGGTTGTCGCCGTTGATAACGACCGTAGCGGTGGTCCCGGACCCGGGCACCACGGTCGTGCCCAGCGTCCAGGCGCTGGTCAGCGCGCCCGGGTTCACCGTGCTCAACGAGAGCAGCTGGGTGTCGAAGGCGATATGCAGCTCGCACTCCTCGATTCCTCCGTCGCCGATATAGTCCAAGGAGACCGGCACCGTCACCGTCTGGTCGTACTGCGACGAAAGGTCCGGCATCGAAACCTCGAGATGGAACGGGGGTGCACCGAAGACGATATAGACCAGATCGCTAGCGCTGGCGCCGATCATCAGATCGTCAAAACCATCGTCGTTGATATCCGCGCCAGCCATCCCGGTGCCGATCGATTCATAATCAGTGGCTCCTCGAACCGTCAGGTCGGGAGTGTCGGAGACCGGATCGATTGTCGGGGCCAGGGTCGTCTCGCCGTTGTAGCGGTAGACCTCGCCCGCCAGCGCGCCGCTGCCCGGTGAAACATAGGGAGCGGATACCACGAGGTCTTCAAAGCCGTCGCCGTCCATATCCATCGCTCGCACCTCCCAACCCAGATAGCCGGCTCCCACCGCCCCCAGCACCGTGACGCTGGCGCTGACACTGGCCAGGTCGAGGGTCCCGGCTATGCTGCCGCTACCGAGTATTACGTAGGCAATACCCGAACTGGCCGCAAGCCCTGTGGCATTCGGCGCTCCGATGAGCAGGTCAGAGAACCCGTCTGCGTTGAGATCGCCGGTGGACACCACCCACGCCAAGAAGTCGGTAGCGACCGCTCCGGTTACGCACAGGTCGGTATCGGTAGCCAGATCTAAGCTGCCGGCAAACGCCGTCCGATCTCGGCCTAAGATTACGTAAGCCTCGCCATTGAAGGCACCGGCGGGTGCGGTGCTGGATCCGATAATGATATCGTCAAAGCCGTCGTTGTTCATATCTCCAGTAGCCAGCGAGGAGCCAATCTGATCCTGGGCCTGTTTCCCGTAGATTTCGATATCGGGCAAAGTCGAAGCCAGATCGATGGTTGATGGCAATCCGCCGGTAGGATCGCCGTAGAACAGATAGGCACTTCCCGCATTCGCGCGCCCGAGTGGCCAGGTATAGGTCGCTGTCACCACCAGGTCGGCAACCTCATCACCATCGACATCGCCGGCAGCTACCGCCGAGCCGAAGAAGTTGGACGTGCCGGCACCGTAGATTTCCAGTCCGGCAAAATCCACAAACATATCGACGGTCGCGGGCAGCGAAGCCGCGCCGTAAAAAACATAGGCCGCACCGCAGTTGACTCGCGAACTATAGTCGGCGTTTTTGGCTCCAACGAGCAGATCGTCGAAACCATCACCATTAATATCCCCGCTGGAAAGCCAGTTGCCCATCCCATCGTTGGCAGCGCGCCCCAGAATCGTCATCGCTGCCGAACTAGCCAGGCTGAAGGTCGGCGAGAGACTGGCACTGCCCAGTACCACGTAGACCTTGCCAGCTTGGATCCGGCCCCCCGGTGAGGCCTGTGGCGCACTGATGGCGATATCGGCAATGCCGTCACCGTTGAAATCCCCGGAGGCCATCCGCTCACCTGTTGCATCGCCCGCATCACCTTGCAGAACCACATCCGCTTCACCCAGGCCGAGCTCGACCGTGGTCTGCGCGCCGACGGGGACGCAGACCAGCAGCGCAAGCAGGAGTGCGAGCAGCCCGCCTATCCGCAGGTTCATATTTTTGGTCTCTATCGCGATCATCATTTCACTAAGATCATCTTCTGCATCGCCTGGAACTCCGGCGTTTTCAGGCGGTAAAAATAGATGCCGCTGGCCACCGGCGCACCGCGACCGTCGCGACCGTCCCAGCGTACCCGATGGGTACCGACCGGCTGGACCCGCTGCGGCACCAGGATGCGCACCGACCGCCCCAGCGCATCGAAGACCTCGAGCTGCACCTCGCTCGCGCGGGGCAGCGCATAACCGATCACCGTTTCGGGGTTGAAAGGATTGGGCACGTTGGGCAAGAGCTGGAACGACCTGGGCCCCGGACCGCTCGATCCCACCTCCACTACCCCGACGATCCGCCCATCGTTGAAGGTTGCTCGGCTCAACAACACCTCTGCCGATGACGAGGTCTGCGGGTACAAGCGCAGCAGCTCACCGGAGCCCTGAAGCGGCCGGCTCCCCGCCAGCGCAATCCGCGTACCCTCGCCCTGACGCCGCCAGGAGACGAGAAACCCGCCCGCTTCGGGAGCCATCTCGACCCGGCCGTTGAACCCGGTCAGCAGCAGCTCGCCCGAGATGATTTCCGAGCGATCGTCGAGTGACACCGTCCAGAAACCCTCGCTCGAGATCAGCGCCAGTCGCCGGTTGACAACCGGCCGTTTGGGACCGCCGCTCAGGTGGGGTGGGTGATTGGCCGAGCTCAGAGGCTGCACTGGAAACCGGTCGATCAGACCGACCCGCCGCTGCAGCACCAAACTGGCGTCGAAGGCGGTGATCGACCCAAACGGGGCCTCGCTGTCCAAATTGGCCGCCAGCGAGTCGAGACCCGTCAGCATGGCGGCACCAACGGCATGCGCCAGGATCTCGGCCGCGTCGAAGCCGCGCAGCGAGCCGTTGCCGCTGGCATCGCCCCAGGGATCGATTATCGTGCAGGTATCGAGGCGGCTCGAAGCCGCGCCGGTGCCATCGGCGGCGTCGAGATAATCGACCAGTAGCAGGTCGCTCTTCTCCACGCGGATGGTGCTGTCACCGCTCGCAGTGGTGCCGCTGCCGAAAACCGTAAAGACTCGTCCCGCGAAGGTGTCGGTATCGACCCCGGTTTCGTTGAGCTGGATGGTCTCGGTCTCCGCACTAAGATCGTTGCGAACACTGATATTGACCGACTCGGCCAGCGTGATGCTTTCGTTGAGATCCGGATCGACGAGCTGAACCAATATCGTATCGGTAGGTCCGGCCACGACCGTTGCATCGACCACGCCCAGGGTACCGCCAGTGAAGATGCTGCTAGCGCATCGTTCGACGCTATTGCCGCTGGCGTCGAGCGAGTCGTCGAAACAAAGGCTGACCTGGTCGCCCACACTCAGCTGCACAGTACCATCTCCGGAGGGTGTCGAACCCATAGCAAAGGCCGTAGAGATCGTACCCGTGAACACACCGCTACTGGTCGTGGTCTCGGTCGCGTCAAAGCTCTCGTTCTGGCCATTGACGCTGACCCGGACGGGCACCTGGTCGACGCTTGCGGTGCGATTTTCGTTGGCGTCGGTGATCGTCGCCGAGAGATCGGCCAGGGCCAGCATGGTCCCGGGCTGGACCTCGATGCTGCCATCTACACCTACTAGTTTGATCGAGCCATCGCCCGGCGTAGCGCCAGGGACACCGGCATTGAGCAAGAGATGTTCCAGTTTCAGCGCAGCCGTCATCGAGCTGTAGAACACCCCGACATCGAAGTTGATATTGAAGAGTACGCCATCGGTTTCGAGCGTGTCGAGTCCAGCTCCGGCGATCTTGAGGGTATCGAGCACAGGCCCCGAGGATACGGTGGAATAAAGCAACCCGCTGCTGCCCGTAGCCCAGCTCTCGAGCAACATGCCGGTGGCGCTCAGGTTATTGTATGAGACCTTCGCAGGATCGAAGGTGACGAAGGCCTCGATCGAAACGATTTCTTCGGGGCTGAGGTTGGAGATATCGACCGGGACCGGAACCGTACTCCCAGACGATGCGGTGACATTGGCCACATCCACATTCACATCTGCCGCCACATGAACAGACCCCACCCAGATCGTTATGCTGAGTACGACGGCGAGCCTCCAAAGCGGGGAGGGCTCAGGGGTTGGCGTGGAGTGGTTCATCTATCCTCGGGTCGTTACTGCTCAACGCAGCAACATCAATTTTCGCACCTGTCTGAAACGCTCGGCCTCCAGTACAGAGAAATAAACGCCACTAGCCGCTGGACGGCCCTGTGCATCGCGACCGTCCCAGCTCAACCGGTGGTAGCCAGCCGTTTTGTACCCCTCGCTCAACAACGCGACTTCCCGCCCCAAGACATCGTAGAGGCGCAGCGAAACCGGGCCGGAAACCGGCAGCTGGAAGCGAATCTCGGTCTGCGGGTTGAATGGGTTGGGCACATTGGGCAAGAGCGCGTAGTCGGCAGGGACCAGATGCAACTGTACCTGCTCCAACCGACCGCTTTCGAATACCCCATCGCGGCTGGCAGCCACGGCCTCCAACCGCAAGATCGCCGGAGCCGCACCGGATACGGGCGTAAAAAAGAGCCGCGCCAGAACCTTTTCGCCATTCAGGACCGAAGCGTCGAGACGGTAGCCGCCAAGCACGAGCACCCCCGAACGGTCCTCCAGCACCGAGAAAAGCTCGGTATCGGTTCCCTCGGCCCGGAGCAAACGGAGCGCTTGCTCCTCGTAGCGGAAACGCAAGCCATAGCCCCGCAACCCATCGAGGTCCAGGCCGCGAATCTCCACCGCATAGTCTCCAGCGATTTCCGAGTGCAGGCTCAACTCTGCTTCGAAGGGTGCTGGACCAGGGGCGAGAAGCGGCGCGGCGCGCGATGCGCTATAGTCCGTGCCAAAGAGATCGACAAAGACGAAGAAGTCGCCAAAACCGATTCGACCATCGCCATCGAAGTCGTACTCCTCGCCAAAATCGTCCGCACCGAGCTCGCTGCCGAAGCGCTCGGCAAAAACAAAGAAGTCGTCGAGACCCACCCGGCCATCGCCCAGGAAATCACCCTTGCCCCGGAGATCGACCGCGACAGCGATCTCGGCCGACGCATCACTTTCGTTGCCGACGCGATCGACAGCGGTGATTCGATAGCGGTACTCGCCGGGTTCGACCAGTCCGTGGTCGAGATAGGTCGCTGCAGCGACCGGGCCAGCGAGCAACCCGAAGTCTTCGGTGCCGGGAGCGCGGTATACGTTATAGCCCACAACATCGTCGTCCGACACCTCCTGCCAGCGCAGATCGACCGGACCAGCACCAGGGCTGGAACCTGTCAGGTCGCCGGGCACCGCAGGGGCCGTCTGGTCGGGCTCGGCCAGGGTTGTCAGACTCAGCTCGGCGCTCTCCGTAGGCCCATTGCCCGCCAAGTCGACCGAGGCCGCCTTGAAGCGATAGGTGGTGTTCGGCTCCAATTTGGCCAGCACCACCCGGTGGCTCATTCCCAGTTCGACGCGACCGAAAACCTGGTCCAGCGACTCACCCGCGCCGTAGTGCACGAACGCGTCCGCCGCCTCGTCCGTTTCCCAGATGATTACCGCACTGCGGTCTGAGAACGACTCGATCTGCGGCACACCGACCAGCTCCGGAGCCTGGGTATCCGGGGTCAGCTCGGTTTTGAAACTTGCCCCACCGCTCTCAACCGGGCCGTTTTCCAACGCGTCGAAGGAACGAGCCTTGAAGCTATAGGTAGTATTCGGCTGCAAATTCGCCAGCTCGACCCGATGCCTGGTCGCCAGCTGCGGATCGCTGGCGCTGAGGTTTAATTCGTCCACCCCGAAAAGAACCTCGGCAGTGCTGGCTTCATCGGTCTCCCAAATGACAGTTGCTAGGCGGTCCGAAACAGCGACCACTTGAGGCTGGGCAACGATCTGAGGCGCGGCAATATCGGCAATGGCGCTAGTGGTAAAAGAAAAGACCTCGCTCCGTCCTGGACCGTTGCCTACCGGGTCGGTCGAAGCTACCCGGACCCGGTAAGTTGTACCCGGCTCCAGATCGCTCAAGAATATCCGGTGGTCGAACTCGTGCTCGGGAATCGATTCGACCAGTTCGAAGAGCCCCTCGCGCTCCAGCAAGAGCTGGCTATCGCCGATCTCGTCGGTAGACCAGGTGATCAGCGCCTCGGTACTGCTCTGCGCAGCGAGCCGCGGACCATCGACGATGGCTGGAGCCTTGAGATCGGACTCCACGTCGGTGGTAAAACTGATCTCGCCTCCCTGGGCCACGGGTGCAACCACCTTTGCTGCACCGTTGCCGCCGATGACCGTCTCGTTGCCATCCAAATCGCGCAGGATCAGCACGAAGACATAGCGGGTGCCGCGCTCCAAACCTGTGAGGGTGACGTTGTGGTTCTCTTGCGCCCGAGCCGATTCGAAAATACGCTCCGCCACCGTCCCCATTGTGCTCTCGGTTCCAACTCTCAGCAGATAGAAACACGGTTCGTCGGTGCGCCAGCGAATCGTCGCTGTCGAGTGACTAACATTGAGTTCGGGGCGCCGCACTACCACCGGGGGAGTGCTGTCACGCTCGCTGGTGGTGCGCAGAGTGCGGTCCGCGGATTCGCTCTCGCCTCCATCGAGACGTTGTGAAGCCACGCGGAAGTGGTAGAGTGTATTGGGCTCCAACCCGGAGAGACGCATCTGGTGATCACGGCTGAGCACGGGATCTTCGACTCGTTCGCCGTAGGCATCGGTAACCCCGTAATCTACTGCACTGTCAGCCGGCTTGTCGGTTTTCCATTCGATCAGTGCAGTAGACTCGCTAACCTTGCGCACACTTATCTGGCGTATTTTGGGGCCCTTGGGGTCCTTCGATTTCTTTTTCTTCGTGCGGAAATTCAGATCCCGACTGAACGTCGGGCCATTGCCCGAGAGATCGGTCGCCGAGACCTGGAGGTGGTATTTCGTTTCCGGTGTCAGATTGGACAGGGAGACAGCGTGATTGGTGGACGGCTGGTCGGAGATGACTTGCTGGCCGTAGCTGGTGTCGGTCCCGTACTCAATGATGAGTTCGGCCAGCTCATCGGTCTGACAGGCGATTACTGCCGAGTCGTGCGAGCGGTCAACTATTGCCGGACCGGTGTAGATCACCGGGGCGATGGTGTCGGAATCCAGGCGGGTGCTAAACTCGAAGACCTCGCTTTCAACCGGACCATTACCGAAGGCGTCCGTCGAAAGAACCCTGCCCCGATAGGTCTTACCCGGCTCGAGTCCTGTGACGGTGATCAGGTGCTCGCGCGAGAATTCAATATCTAGGGCGGCGCGGTCGAATTCGAGCCCCTCACCGAACTCGATGCGGCCGTCACCGGCCTCACTGAGGACGAAGCCGATAGTCACAGAGGTATCGGTGCGTCGAACCACCCAAGGGGGACTCTCGATCAGTGGTGCCGAACGATCGCGGCTCGAGGCGGTGACGAAGGTAAAGTCTTCGCTACGGGTCGGACCGTTGCCCTCCAAGTCGACCATATGAAAACGGCCGTGATAGGTCTTGCCCGGTGCCAGTCCGCTCGCAGTGACGCGAAAATCGCGGTCGAACTCGGAGATCTCCACTCGCTGACCGTAGTCGTTGCTCAAACCGTATTCCAACCAGCCGTTGCTCGGCTCGTCCATCTGCCAGCCGATGGTACAGCGGTCGGTGCCGCGCAAAACGACCCAGGGGCGGCGCTGAATACCGGGCGGGTGAACATCCTCGTTGCCGCGAGTGACAAAAGTCTGATCCGCGCTTTCCACAACATTGCCCGATGCATCGACCGACACAGCCTGGAAGTGGTATAAGGTCTGCGCGTCGAGGGAGATGAGCAGGATCTTGTGGTGCTGAACCAGATCGGCGCTGGCAGCAAAGCGACCATAGGCCTCGCTCTGGCCGAAGTTGACCCGGCTGGTGGAAGGACCACTGGTCTTCCACTCTATCCAGGCTTTGAAAGGCGTGCGCTGGGTAACTTTAGGAAGCTGGGTAAAAACCGGCTCTTCGTTGCTTCCAACTGTGCGAAAATGCCCGGTCCGCAGCGCTGAGGCGTTGCCAGAGGTATCGACCGAACGCACTCGATAATAATAGGTCGTATTTGGCTCGAGGTTCTCGAGCCAGACACGGTGACGAACAGATGGCCCGGCTTCGGTCACGTTGATACCATCGGAAAAATCCGGGTTGAGCGAGTACTGAACAAAGCTGCTGCCCAGTTCGCTGGTATCCCAAACAACCTGCGCCCTATTAACGGTCGGGAATGCCTGCGGGCCACTGGTTGTGATTGGGGGATCGTCATCGGGTCGACTGAGGGTGATGAAGAAGCTGCCCTTCCAGGCCGACTGGTTGCCCTCCCCATCGGCCGAGCGCACCCGGTATATATAATAGGAGAAGGGCCGCAGACCGGTGAGCGGAACGAGGTGTTCAATGGTCTCTTCGTCAATCATCTGCGAACCGCAGCCATCAATCGACGGAAAGAGCTCGGGATCGCTGAAATGGGGCAATTCACCCGTCAGCAACCAGTCGAGGACCTGCTCGTAGTTGCCGTTACCGCTGCCGCCGTCATCGTCATCACCATCGTCGTCATTACCACCGCCATCGTCATCATCACCGCCATCGTCCTCATCAACGCCGCGGTAGGACGCGGCGAGCGCAGCATCAGCCGACCACGCGCAAACGACGTACGCAGAGCCAACCCAGAGCC
>CAZFMY010000069.1:13020-35395 GCA_964520345.1 uncultured Gemmatimonadaceae bacterium
CCGTCCTCCTCAACCCGCCCGCCCGCGGCGTCCTCCCCCTCGTCGTCGCCCCCCCCGCCATCGCCCTCCTCCCCGCCGCCATCGTCATCATCACCGCCGCCATCGTCATCATCACCGCCGCTGTTGGAAGCGGCGATCGGATCATAAGCCGTCCAGTCACTTTCGTGATACGAAGGGCCATCCCAGTGCCAGAACAGCACGGTCTCCCACAAGAGCCCGCTGGCCGCGACTCCCTGGTCGTTGAGCGTATAGCCATCCGTGCCATCGGCATTGACCTTGACCGCCTGGAGCGTCAGAGCGCCGTTGCGCCATTCACCGTTCGGACCCGGGACATTTTTCCGCACATCGCCTGTATTGGTAGGATGAACTCGACCCGCGGCAATATCCATGGCATCGAGGTGATAAGAGAGAGCGGTCAACCGGGTCGTCCCGGCGACTCCGTCCAGGCTGTATATGCCACCCGAATCGGTCCCGTTGTTGACCTGAAGGGTCGGCCCAGGAGAAAGGTTGGCATTGGCGATTATCAGCTTGAATTTCTCGGTGCCGGAGACATCAGTGGTGATCTCGTGGAGCTTGTTGTCCAGTAGATTGAAATAATCAATCATCAATACATCGTGCTTATCATCATACGCATGGACGTGTCCATCGGTAGACCCCGAGTTGATCGGAGCTATGCTGGAAGCCGTATCAACATCGATATGCCCCCCAATGAGTCCGTCCGTATTTTCCGGGTCCGGCGAAACCCAATCGCCGCCATCGTCATCGCCCTCGTCGTCATCGCCCTCGTCGTCATCGCCCTCGTCGTCATCGCCACCACCGCCACCGGGCAAATAACCCAATTCGACCAGTTCGTCTACGAGGAGCTCAATGAGTTCGCTCTCGTTGGCCAGGTCCGGTCGGATTTGAATCCGGCAGTACTCGACCAGACTGGTACTCTCCTCGTTGGTGACCCAGTTGATATGTGTCGAGTTGTGGGTGGTGCCCTGGGCAGTGGGACCTTCGATGATCTCGGGGGCTTGCTGATCGGCCGAGACCTCGATATAGTCTTCCTTGGTCGCTGTCGCGGCAGAGCTTGCGTTGCTCACCGTCAGCTCCACGGTGTAGATACCGGGATCTGCGTAAACATGGACCGGGTGCTGCGCGCTGCTGGTCCCCCCATCGCCGAAATTCCAGTCCCAGGTGGTGATCTCACCTGAGGACAGGTCTTCGAATCCAACCTCGAGCGGAGCTTCTCCCGCGAGGGGATTGCCGTAAAAGTCGGCGTTGAGCCGATTGTCGATCACGGTCAGCAGACCATCGACGGTGATAGCGATCGGCGTGCCGTTATTGAGCTGCACTTTCTCGATGCGTAGCGGCGATGTTGCGCCGATCGCGGCGTCGGCCGAAACGACCAACTCGAGAAAGAAGAACACCCCGTCGCCGGCAATCTTATTGCGGGCAGTCGCTCCGCCGATCAGTACCTGGCCTTCATCAGCTTCACCACCCGGCAACGGACGAGGATTGGCCGCCATGATCCACCTCTCAGCCAGCGAACCCGATCGGTCGACAGCGACCTGGTCAAGGACGACAAGTGCAGAGCTGAAACGAATGTCCAGATTGCTTGCCACGATCTCGTCGCCAGCCTCGAACTGGCCGATGGCGACGGGCACTCGCACCCTTTCGCCGGGCGCCCCTTCAACACTGGGCAGACTGATCTGGACCGCCTCGGCCACAGACGCCCACCAGCAGCATACCATCAGTACTATTAACCATCTAGACGTTTGCATTTGTTCTCCAACCAAGTGCTTGATCACATAGGCTACCCGCGGAGCTCGGCCTGGAGCAACGGGTCGTCCAGATGGTTAATTTACAATTAGATATGATATATTCAAAAAAAAGATTAAAAGGAGGGGTAAGGCTTGCATGCCCCACCCCTCCGTATCCCTCTTCGATGATCTCGATTTCCTAACGCACCAAAGTCATCTTGCGGGTCTGGACAAAAGCACCCGCCTCGATGCGGTAGAAGTAGAGGCCGCTGGCGACCTCCATACCGTTTTCGTCCCGGCCGTTCCACTGCAGCGTGTAGACACCCGGTGCCTGCACCTCATCGACCAGCAACCGTACCCGCTGCCCCACGAGATCGTAGATGGTCAGCGAGACCGGACCGGCCTGCGGCAACACGTAGCGCAGCGTCGTCTCCGGATTGAAGGGGTTGGGCCAGTTGGGCAGCAGGCTGAAATCCTGCGGCGCAAGTGTTTCGGACAAAGGCTCGACCGCATGACCCTTAATTTGTCCGCCGTTGAAACTAGCTTGCTCAAGCCGAATAGGCGCGGAGTCGGTACTCGCGCCTATCGCTTCGAGCTCGAGCTCAAGAATCGCGCCCTCACCCACATGCCCGGCCTCCGCTCCCGCCAGTGCTACCCATACCGATCCGACTTCGATACGGCTGGCGACCAGAAACCCTTTGGTCGCCTCGCCCGTCTCGACCCCTTTCACCCGATACTGCGCCGGGTCGTACTGCAACTCGAGCATCCCCGAAACAACGTCGCGCGTCTCGTCGATCAGGATCGGCAACCGCAGCCCGATCCCATCCCCGGTCGGTTCGCCAAAGGCCAGGCGCCGATGATCGATGACCTTTTTGTAGATATTCGGATCGGGGACTGCGGTCTGAGCCGGAAATTCGCTGATGAGACCCACCACGAATTTCAGTACATAAGCGGCATCTAAGGCCGTAATAGAGCTACCATCTAGGAAATTATTGTGTGATGAAGCATCCACATTGGACACCGCACTTTGATACGAACTGAACGAGATCAGCAGAATCGAGCGCTGCAGAATTCTCGAGGCATCCAGGGCCCCGACTTTATCATTTACTGAAGCGTCGCCCCACAACACACCAGACACCGTAGCGCTGACCGTCTCCGGACCACCGACGGCATTTAAGGCGTCGTCATAAGTAACGGTGAGCGTCTCTTGCGGGGCGAGATCAATCGTACCATCGCCGATCGTACCGCCGGACCCGGTACTCGCCTTCGGAGTCGCCCGGAAAATGCCGGTAGCTATACCGGTTTCGGTCAGAGTAATTGTTTCGGTGTCGGGAGTGGTGGTGTTCTCGACGGTGACCGTGGTCGTCTCTGCAATCAAGTCGTCGGTGTTGAGATCCGGATCGGTTAGCTCGATCGCCAGACCATCGCCGGCCTGGATCAGCCGGCTGGCACTGACCGAGGCGGTGGTGCCACCAGCAGCAGTAGAAGCGTTGGAAAAGACGGTGGCCGGGCCGCCGCCGGAACTGAGTGCGTCGGAATACTCGGCGATGACTTTATCACCGGCCTGGAGTTCGAGGGTGATATTGCCACCCGTGACACCCCCCGAGCCCGTTGTCGAGCCCGAAGCAAAGGCCGTGGCGATCCAGCCTGCAAACGAGCCAGGGGTTGTTTCGTCCAGTATCAATTCCTCAGTCTCGATCGGCGAGTTCGAACGCGTTGAACGCAGGAATACAGTAGCGGTGCTGGAACCGGTGAGATCGGCATCACTAAGCGAAACAAAAACCGAAGAGCCGACCGTGAAGGACGGTGCCGGCGTCAGGCTGACACTGCCATCGCCACCGCCGGTGACCACGACCGTCGTCGAGGTGATGGTCGTGGCCGAACCCGAGGCACCATAGGGATCCTCGTAGGTCACCACCAGGTTGTCGCCGGGGCTGACTTCCATCGTTCCATTATTAGAGACGGTTGGTCCGCTGGCGAAGACGGTGACCAGGCTTCCGTCGAAACTGGCGCTGCCCGCCGGATCTTCGGTCAGGGTCACCGTTTCTTCTTCACCGGTACTGACGTTTTCGACAGTGACCGAGAGCGTCCCGGCACCGGAGACACGGGTATCCTCAGCCCAATCTAAATCGTCGAGATCGATCGAGAGCGTAGCACCGACGGAGATGGTGCCCGGCAGGGTACCGAAAGCACCGTCGGCGGTGGCGATGGAGAGAATATCGTCGATGGGCACATTACCGTCGCCAACCGCATCGTCGTAGGAGACGATGAGCTGATCGCCGGCTGTAAGGCCTGGACTGAACGTCGATATTATGGCGGTAAATACACCAGACCCTGGGCTCGTCTCGCTCAGATCGCCGACGATATCTACCGTCGTGAAATCGACCCCCCCGCGCCGCACGATCAATGTCACATCGCCTGAGTACAGCCCGGCTATATTGTTCGCCAGATCATCGTCGTCTAGTGTCACCGTCACCGGACCGCTGGTGCTGATCGAGCTCGGCGCAGTGGTCACCGTCCCCTTCGTTCCGCCCGCTACGGTAATGAACCCCGAGGAAATCACTGAACTACCCCCCGAAGCATCGCGCGGATCGGTGTACTCGATCTTGAGCACATCAGTTGGCTTGACTCCCAACGCGCCGTTTTCAGATGTGGGCGTCACTCCGGGCGAAGACGCATCGGAGAATATCGTCGGGATAGTAAAAGCGAAAGTACTGCTGCTGGTACTCATCAGCGTCTCGGTCTCTGACGTCGTGGTGTTTTTAACCACAACCTTAACCCCCGAATCGCCGGGAAAACGCGTACCTGAAAATATATCGGTGTCCGAAAGATGAAAAGACAACGGCTCGCGGACCTCAATCGAGGACGGAAAAGGAGCGGAGGGAGGAGAACCTAAAAATGACGCCGACAACGTAATGATCGAGAGAATATCGGGTACCGGTGCACCGGTGCCGTCACCAACCGGGTCGTCATAATCGGCGACGATCTGATCACCGTCCAGCACATCAAGAATGCCATCGTTCGTACCTGGAGTCCCGGAATTCGAAGTGGCGATCGTCACTCCTACTCCACTGGTACTAACCGTGACCTTCTCAGTCTCGACCACGGTCATCCCACTGACAGCACTAAAGCGCACCACGCTGAGTTCGACCTCTTCGTCTGGGGCGCCTGGATCGTCCAAATCGGCGTCGGTCACGATGACCGTCACCAAATCCCCAATAGAGGGCGAGGGGGGCGAGGTCGTCACCGTTCCGGTGACCCCGGCTATCACGTCGATCTCGTGGGTGTCTGTGTTGCCGCTGTCGCCATTGGCATCGAAGGCGTCGTCATACTCGATTTCGAGCGCGTTGCCTGCCTCAACCTCAAATTTGCCGCCACCCGTCGCCGTAGTTCCGAAGATAGTGCTGAAGCCTGCTGAGAATACGCCGGTGGTAGCACCGGTCTCGGTCAGCGTCAGCGACGTCTGCTCCTCCTTAGTCGAGCCGCCCGAAGAGTCTAGGCTCCGAATCGTAACCGTCACATTATCCGCAGAAGCGGGATTGGTGTCGAGATCGGCGTCGGTCACAGTGGCCGTGAAGGCTCTGCCCGGCTTGACTGGATCGGGCGACAACGCCGCCGTACCGGTAACACCGCCGAGCTTGACCGAGCCATTGACCGCATCCACCGCCACCTCGTTGAGGTCTGTCGTGGTAAAGATCAATGGGCTCGAGGTCGGTCCCGTTGCCGCAACGGCCTGGAATTTGATCGTAAAGAGGGTGCTGTTGGTAGTAGGCAGCTGATCTACAGCGTCTGTAGCGGCGGCAGAAATGCGGATTTCTTTGGTATTACCAGAACTGAACACAACGTTGTACTCGAGGACCCAATCCTCGGTGGCATGGCCTGTCTGCTGCACTGTGCCAGCGCCCGAAAAAATCTCGATCACACTACTATCGTATTCTATAAATGCATCGACACCGACCACGCCAGTCGAGCCGTCGGTAAAAGCCGTTATCGGTACCTCGCCTACCCCACCTTGCTCAATCACAAAGTCAGTGGGGGCAGAGATATTTTTCGCCGCCTCCGCAGCATTGTTGCCCAAGCCTAGTAGGCTGAGGACAAGAACGCAAAATAGAAGGGGTTTGGTGAGCATGCTTTTCGCAATCCAAATCTTCATTGGGGCCTCCAGAAGAAAGGAAATGTCAAGTTCTCTTTCTTGGTTATGTGCAATCTATCTTCGGATTGAAGATATAGATTATATTCAACAAAATCAAGAAAAAGATAATAAAAGTTTAAATATGACAATTTCCAATATTTCAAACTGGCAATTCACACCAATGTATCTAAATTGGTCTATAAAAAGACAAATGTATCCAAATATACTATTTTCCTTTTTTCCGATAATTACTTATTATTATTACGCTCTTTTGCCCATTTACACCGTACTTTCTCAGGGGTACTGTCTGCTTGTCCGAAGAAATGACCACTGACCAGCTGCCGCAGCAAGAGATTTCGGTGCTTGCCGTTGACGATGACCGTCTCTTTCTGCATTCCTGCCAACGCAGCCTTGAACGCGCATGCTTCACCGTGCACACCGCCAACAACGGCAACGACGCCCTATCCATGGCGACCGATCACGACTACGATGTCGTTTTGCTCGATATCAACATGCCACAGATGAGCGGTCTTTCCATATTGCCTCAGCTAAAAAAGGAACACTGCAAGACCGAGGTCATCATCGTAACTGGCGAGGGCGATTTGGAAACAGCGGTCGAGGCGATGAAGCTGGGCGCGGCCGACTTTCTGACCAAACCTTTAGAAACCGCCGCCCTTATCGAAAAAATCGAAACACTGGTTGCTCAGTCACGAGCACTCTCAGAAAACGACGCAGAAAACAGCAGCGAAAGGCGACACAACGAACGGCGGCGGGAAAAAAACGAACGCAGACAAACGGAACCCGATCGTCGCAAGAACGAACGGCGCCAGTTGAATGAACGACGCCTGTTGAACGAACGGCGGTTAAACGAAGACCGCAGATTGCAATCCAACGATCCGGTCATCGCCTATATTCAGCAACACGCCGCCCAAATCAGTACGCGGCAGGATGTGGCCAACGTCATGGATATGACGCTCGAACAGGTTTCGGCACGTGTCCAGTCGGCGACGGGGCAATCCTTCCGTCAGTGGCTCAATACCTGCCGACTGCGCAGGGCAACGCAAATGCTCAAAGACACCGAATTGGAAATCTCCCGTATCGCTCGGGATACCGGCTTCGCCACCGTACAGCACTTCAGTCGCGTTTTCAGCAATCTCACTGGCGTCTCGCCCCGAAAGTACCGCCAGCAAAATCGCTAAACCAACCCCTGCGACCAATTATGCAAGACACTTCACCACCCTTCCCAACCGCTAATAACGCCAGAGAAGATGTTTTGATTCTCCTCGTTGACGACGACGACTTGTTTCTGAATTTCTGCAATCGCATGTTGGAACGGGAAGACTTCAACGTGCACACAGCCAATAACGGCAAAGAAGGGCTTGAAAGGGTGCAGGAGCACGACTATGATGTGATCCTTTTGGATGTCTCCATGCCATACATGGACGGCATCACCTGCCTCAAGCAGCTTCAGGAGACAGAGTGCGATGCGGCGGTGATCATGGTGACGGGCAGGGGCGATGTGCAAACGGCGGTTGAGGCCATGAAGCACGGAGCAGCCGACTTCATCGAAAAACCCTTCAGTCCCAATAACTTGCTGGCGCGTATCGACGAAGCCCTGGCAGAGAGCGCAAAGGATCGGGAGGCGAACTCGAACGCGCGCTCCCGGGAGCCAGTCGTCGCTTATATCGAGCAACACGCCGCCCAGATTAACTCCCGGCAGGACGTGGCCACAGCGATGGGCTTAAGTATGGACCAAGTATCGACGCGGATCCAAACGAGTACCGGTCAATCATTCCGCCAGTTATTGCACCTCTGTCGTCTGAAGACGGCCGTGCACCTTTTAGAAACCACCGAAACCGAAATTTCCCATATCGCCCAGCGCACCGGCTTTGCCACCGTGCAACACTTCAGCCGCGTCTTCAGCAATGTCAAAGGCATCTCGCCGCGAAAGTACCGTCAGCAAAGCCGGCTCGGCAACCTGCCCGCAACAGACTAAAACTGCCCCTTGAACTCCTCGAAGGCACGGCGCAGCACTTCTACTTCGCCGCGCAATGCTGCAACCTCGCTCTCCAATGCTGCAATCCGCGCGTTTTCATCCTGGACTTCCCGTGCCAGGGGTTCTATTGGCCCCTCAGATTCTTCTTCCGACACTAGACTCGGCTCTCCAGCGAGCAAATGGGCGTAGCGAACCTCTTTGCGCCCAGGTTGGCGTTCGAGTTGCACGACTAACGCACCCGGGCCTTGTCGGCTCAATTCCCTTAGCGTCTCTTCTA
Source organism: uncultured Gemmatimonadaceae bacterium (assembly GCA_964520345.1). Taxonomy (GTDB): domain Bacteria; phylum Latescibacterota; class UBA2968; order UBA8231; family UBA8231. Next base: position 21,171 of record CAZFMY010000069.1, read on the forward strand.
CCTCAGCCAGATTTGCAAAATCGTATAAGCGACCGGTGCGCCCCCTGATCTCACCTACCGTCTGTGGACCTCTGAGCATCAATATGCAGATTGCAGCCAGTTGCGGGGGAGTGAGATCGAAACTTTCCACGCAGAGATGGTAGTATTTCGGCACCCTCATATCGGCACCCGAGACCATCCGCACTAATCCCCTATCACGCAAACTCTCCAACGCCCGCACCACGGACTTCTCTCCAAACTCAACCACCGGGAAACGGTTTGACTTCTGATTGCAGGCCGTCACTAATGAATTGAGCGTAAGAGGGTAATAGTCGGGGGTAGTGATTTGTTTCTCGATCAACGATCCCAGGATTCGCACTTCAATCTCGTTGAGTAATGGCTCCATCATCTTATTTCTCCGGGTCTTGCACTTGAAAAAAGGATGTTCTCTCGCAGGAATCGCACAACGCCAACTTTTTGACTCGGACCTCTGTATCCGGTACTCGAGCGGCGAGACTAAAGAGACGGTTCGGACCAGGTCGACGATAGCGCTCCTAAACGCGGCAGGACTTTGCAAAGCCGGTCTACCGTTTGCAGAGTATCGACGACTTCCAGACAAAAATCGGCATTTTCCCGAAACGATCGCAAGGATTCCAGAAGCGGCTTGAGTTGGTCGAAACGCTCAAGTGGAAAAGGCACGAAGGGAAAGGGCTGCGAGCCCTGCTCCCGCTGTTTTTGGCGCAAATTCCAATAAAGGGCGGTCGGCGAAGTGTCCAGCCAGATCAGCCCCGCTTCCTCTTGCAACGACTTCAAAGCGGTCTCGACCAGCAGGGCCGCTTCCCCCAGAATCACGAGACCACAGGGCCGGGAGGTCAGAGCCTTGTTGAGTAGCTTGATCGCCGTACCTCGCAGGTCAGATTCTCCCCGTTGGCTCAGAGCTTTCCACAGCGAAGCACCGACGTGGTGCTCGATCCAGTGATCCAGATCCACCAATGGTAGACCCACCAACGCCCCCAGGTTATGTCCGACCTCGCGATAGGGGGAACTAGGCACCCCACCCAGAACCACCGGTCGTCTAAGTGCGATCGTGGGATGGTAATCGTAGTAGCCTCCGGGTTGTTCTTCCACCGCGTCCTCCGCATTTGCTAATGGACTCATCCGATTGAGCTAGTCTCAGCTCTCAAAAAGACCAGAGTCGCCCCCCAGCCCCCCTCGCCCACGCCACCAAGTCGGTAGGACTCGACGCCAGGTAGGCGATCGAGTACCGCGTGAACCGTGCGCCGGAGTTGACCGGTTCCCTTGCCGTGGACGACCCGCACTTGCAAGATGCCCTTCTCGCGGCAGGCGTCCAGGTAATCGGGCACCAGATCTTTCACCTCGCGCGGATCAAAGGTGTGCAGGTCGAGCATGCCGTTGATGGGCACTTCGACCGGCTCGGGTTCGGTGAATTCCTCTTCAGGTTCCATTGTCTAAAGAGAATCTAGGCGGCGAGCATCACCCGCACAACCACACTGGAGCCGCACCATATCACTTCGACAAACCCCATACAATATATATAGAGGTTCCGGCTTTGTTCTGCGAGTCTCCAACTTTGTCCGCATCCACCTCGACACCTCAACATATTTCATATTAAACTTGGGGTACCCCAACCCTCAACGGAACCGTTTCGAGCTCTTTGCGCTCCCCCATTCCCTGCTTTACGTTTAATCTTGGAGCCCCACTACCAGACCGGAGAACCTATGCCCATCCAAGCCCCCGTACGCATCGGCGTCATCGGCGCCGGCTGGTTTGCCTCGCGTCGGCACTGTCCCGACATCGTCGAGCACCCCGAAGCCGAATTGGTGGCGCTCTGCCGCCGCAATCCCGAACCGATGCAAGAGCTGGCCGACGCTTTCGCGGTGAAACACACCTTCACCGAGTACACGGAGATGCTCGAGAGTGGACTACTCGACGGAGTGCTGGTCTGCTCGCCGCACGATCTGCATTACCTTCACGCCAAGGCCGCGCTCGACAGGGGTCTGCACGTACTCTTAGAAAAGCCGATCACCCTCGACCCAGACCATGGCCGCACACTGGTAGCACTGGCTAATGAGCGCAATCTGACCCTCATCGTCGCCCAGAACCCTCCTTACTGGAATCACTGCCGCTACTTGCGCGACAAAATCCAACACGGCGCCCTAGGCGAACTCGAAGGAGCGGCGATCCACTGGATGGGCAATGCTCGAGGGGTACTGGGCCTCGAGCCTTTACCCGACGAGATGCCCGGCATCGTCAAGCCGACGCTCTACCGCGCCGACGCGGCGCAAAACGGCGGTGGCTTCCTCATCGACGGCGGCTCTCATCTGGTCTGCGAATTGCTGTGGTGCACCGGGCGCCAAGTGGTCTCGGTGAGCGCCCAGATGGACAATGCCGACTTCGATCTGCGCTGCGCCCTGACCCTGCACCTCGACAACGGCGCCTATGCCACCCTGAGCCAGTGCGCCGACAGTCAGATTCGCACCAAGCGGCAGCACAGCGTCTACTACGGCAGCGAGGGCACCGCGATCATGCGCGGTTTTCCCTTTTCCGTCGAGTTCGAAAACAACCAAATCCTCGAGCAATTCAGCGAGAACGAGCTAGAAGACCCACCTTCTCCAGTGGAAAATTTCGTCGATTGCCTGCTGGGCAGGGGTACACCGGAGATCGACGGAGAAATGGCTGTACATATAGTAGAGATTATTCAGGCCGCCGCTCGTGCTGCGCGAGACGGTCGAAATACAACGCTCTCCGCGATCTAGGTTCGGCTTGTTTCTCTATCTGCTCTTGCTGGTCTTTTCCTCTTGCACGCTTCACGCCGATCAACACCATAAGCCCGGCGAGGTTCGCCTGACACCCAAGATAGACCTCTTTCTCGAACCCACTCCGATCGAAGGCCTTCCCGGACATACTCTCAACCTCCCCCCCGGCTTCAAAGTCAAACTCTTCTCCGACCTGGTAAACAAGGTTCGCTTTATGGCCTGGGACGATCAGGGCGTACTGCACGCAGCCAATATGAAAACCCGGCGCTCTAGTCAGTGGACTCCGGCATCAGGACGTCGGAGTCTGGTGCTGGCCTTTCCCGATGCCGATAACGATGGTCGTGCTGACCGTGCCTATATCGCCGCCGACGATTTCCATTGGCCGCACAGCATCGCCTTCTTCAAAGAGGCACTCTTCGTGGCCGACGATGACGCGATTTACCGCCTCGAAGATCGGGATGGCGATGGCTTTTACGAACAACGCACCGTCTTCGCTGAAGTCCCCGGTTTTATGGGCCGCTCTTCCGAGCACGTAACCCACTCGCTCCTCTTCGACGAGCAAAACGACAAATTATACTTTCACGTCGGGTCGGGTTGCGACCTCTGCCGTGAGAACGACCCCGAGCGAGCGACTATTCTGCAATTCAATACCGACGGTAGCGGCCGGCGGATTTTCGCTTCCGGACTTCGCAATGCCATCGGTCTCGACCTGCACCCGCTCACCGGCGAATTATGGGCCGCTGGTAACGGACACGACCGCGAGGGACGAAGTCTACCACCCGAATGGATCACCCCTATTCGCGAAGGTCGTTTCTATGGCTGGCCCCTGGCCTATGGCTTCCAAACCTGGACCGACTTTTCCATCCCCGAATACCAAGAGGCAATTCTCCCACTGACCCGCGATGACTCATTAGTGGTCGCAAGTATCGAGAGACCCGCCGCCATGGTGCCCGCCCATCTGGCACCGATGGGTCTGCATTTCTACACCCACAATCAGTTCCCCTCCCAGTATCACAATGCCGCTTTTGTCGCCTTCCGAGCAGGAGTCCTGGGCAATGATCCCGGCTACAAAGTTATGGTACTCTTTGCCGATCCAGACGGATCCAATGCCCAGATCGCCGACTTTCTCACTGGATTTCGTCCCGATCCCGATAGCGACTCTTTCTGGGGCACTCCAGTCGGCCTGACCAGCGACGAGCAGGGCTTTCTCTACCTGAGCAGCGACCGCTTCACCCAGGCTATATTCCGGATTGAGGCCAGCCCGCTCCAGGGTCTATGGCAGAATCCACCACCCGATTCTCTCTTGACCGAGTCCCCACTGTACATAGACTCCATCGTCCGCGTGCAGCGAAAACTGAAAGATCCGGCACCGCTAGAGATAACGGCTGACCTGAGTTCATTGGGCGGTCCTGTATCATTGCCTTTGCAAAAAATGGACGATGAAACGTACCGCCTGCAGGTCGAGCTCTCAGCCGGGCCCCGCAACGGGCGAAAGAATCTCGTGGTACATCTCGAACAAGGGAATGAATCGACCAAGTTGATTCACTCCCTTATCGTGCTGCCCAGAGAGGATCAGGAGCTCTACTCCGAGTCATTCACCTGGGATCAGGGCGCGCATATCAGCGCCGAACTCGACCCGGCACAGACCGATACCGTCTTCGCCGGTGAGCGCGCTATACGCGTGGTGGCATCGCGGGCTATCTTTGCCATCGACTTAAAACCCCCGGAGCCCGTCTCGAGGACAGGCTATACTGCACTGCGCCTGGCTTTTCACCCTGGTCACGTCACCGGGGGTACCCGGCCTTCGTTTTCGCTCTCCGTCAACGGCGATACCGATAACCGGCTGCACTTGATCGACCTGATAGATCTGCAAGCGGACCAATGGCAGAGTCTAGAGGTCGACCTGGACCACTTAGCCTCAGGCGACTCCATCGAATCACTGCGCTTGATCGGCAATCTGCGCGGTACCTTCTACTTAGACGAAATCCGCTTGATCGCCGCCCGGGCGACGGCTCATCCTACATCCGTACGCAGCGAAAGCACACGTGCCAGGCCAGAGGAGCTGGCCCTGCAACCCAACTACCCCAATCCGTTCAACCAATCCACCGTCATCCGCTATCGCCTCAGCCAGGTGGGACGGGTACAACTCGAAGTGTACGACTTACAAGGCCAGAGAGTACGGACTCTCGCCGACCGCAACGGGAAGGCCGGCACCTACCACATCGAATGGAACGGTACCGACACCAAAGGCGCCCAGGTCGCAACCGGGGTCTATTTTATCCGGCTCCAGACGCAGAACACTGTGCGGGTCCATAAGATGCTCTTGTTAAAGTGAGGTAGGTCCTCTAGATTGCACAGGAAGCCGAAGCAGGCACCGTAACCAAAGACCACTCTTTTAAGAGGATCTTCAGTGCAAGACCTCAACTTCCCCTCCACTTACCCTTTTGAAATCCGCGAAGTCGAGGGCAAACGCGAAATACTCGACTCGTTGCGCCGCAAATACGTGCGATTGACGCCCGAAGAGTGGGTGCGCCAAAACCTGGTGCAATACCTAATCGTCGACCTGGGCTACCCGCGTGGACTAACTGCGATCGAAAAGGGCATTGACCTTCACGGCAAACCCTTCCGCGCCGATATCATCGTCTATGATCACCAGGGAGAAGCGGTGCTGATGGCCGAGTGCAAAGAACCCTCGGTCTCAATCAGGCAGGAGACTTTTGACCAGATCGCCGCCTATAATCGCGTGGTCCAAGCCCGTTACCTGCTGGTCTCCAACGGCCGGGTCCACTATTGCTACGCCATCGATCGAGACCGGGAGGAGTATCGCTTCCTCGATCGGGTACCGCTCTATGGAGAACTCTGAAGTCGGCCTAGAGATTATCGGTTCTAGTGAGAGCATAGGATCGACCACCAGCCCGCCTATGCCACCAGGTTTTTTCCCTCCGCCTCAGCCAGAGCGATATCTACTTCCACCAGGACTTCGTTGACCGAGACCAAGAGCTGGCCCGCCTCGCTCAAATTTTTTTCCGCTTCTTCGTAATGCAACTCGGCCTCGTCGGAGGACTGCTCCTGCTCGACGCGCCAACCTTCAATCACCAGGTCGAAAGCTTCGAGTTGCCAGACGAGTGCCTGACGTAGGTCTGCGTGCATACCGTCAAGCCGCCTGGGTACTTCGATGCGGTCCAAATCCGCTATCGCCGCCGCCAATCGCGGCCTGAATTCATCGTACACCTGAGCCAGATTTTCCCCCGAGGCTTGTCCCGAGGTTCCTACGGCCCTCTCGCGCCACCCCAGGTCAATCTCATTGACTTCTTGTATTATCCGTTCAAGCGATTCGCGATAGTCACGCACCGCGGACTCACTGCCAAAAGGGGTCTGCCGCGTCTCGTCTCTCCCGCACCCGACCAGGGCAACCAATAACAACACCCAAGTCCAGTCACGTCTTTCCACTATAAAACTCCTCGGAGTCCCTTGCTAGGCCTCGACCCAAAAATCCGATACCGCACCATTCCTTTCCACCATTCGCTCCAACGCCAACAAATTCCGCATCACACACCGCGGGTGGTGGTAGTGCTCCTTCCGCGCCACATGCTCGATATAATTCACTTTCCGATCCCCACTGCACATATATAACGGCCACCCGTACTGCTGCAGAGAAAACCGTTCCTCTACATAATCGAACACCCGCCCGAACCACGTCGCCGCCCAATCGGCCCCGGTGTGTTCCAGTAGAATCAGGCAACCCACTAGCGCCTCTTCCTGGAGCCACAGCACTTTGTCGAAGGTATAGGCCCCGTGTACATGTACCGCGCGGAATAACCCGCCGTAGACATCGTCCCAGGCGACCTCCAAGTGGCGACGGAACCGCTCGGCGGCCAGATCGAAGAGCGCGCGGTCGCGCCGACGCATCGCCTCGGCCATCAGCATCCACAGAGTCTCGATCGCGTGACCGAGATAGATAAAGTCCTCGTTGGCATCGTCGGGCCGTCCGTAGTTGTGATCGAGCACCTCGTTCATCAGGCGGTACTCGGGATTCCAGAAGCGATTGGCAATCGCATCGACAACCCGATCGCAGAGTTTTTCCAGCTCAGGATCCTCGACCTCTGCGAGCAATTGCGTCAGGATCAGCACCAGTACCATATGGTTCCCGAGGATGTGCATGCCCGGGTAGTTGTGCGGGATATAACCCTCCTCGACAACTCGCTCCGGATCGTCGAAGACGGAGAGCGAACGCCGCAAGCTGGCGATGGCGACCTCCAGAGCCTCCTCGTCGCCCGTCGCATGGGCATACGCTTGTAGGCCTTCGGCGACGAAGAGCCCATCATAGCCCCGCCTGACTGCCGGTGAAATTACTCGGCCTTCCCGATCGAGGCACGTCACCCAATCGCCATTCCCGTCACGGCCGTGGGCCAGAAGGAAATCGCGCGTTTTACGAGCCACCTCCAGGTGTTCCTCTCCACCGAAATGCCGGTAGAGATACGAGTAGGTCCACAGCCCCCGCCCCTGATACCACATGTTCTTGGTCTCGTCGATCCGCGAGCCATCGTGGTCCAACGCGCAGATAAATCCTCCAAGTTCGTGATCGATGCCGTGGTTGTGCCAGAAGGGCAAATAGTCCTCAAAGAGGTAGCGATGATAGTGGTCCCTGAGCCAAACCAAACTTTTTCCTGCTATATCCATAAGGCTTCTCGCATAAAAAAACCGACCCGCGATCGGTTTGTGACTAGAGAAGACGCGGTACTAATGCATCGACGCCTTCTTGCGCTTGTTCACCTTGTCGGCCAGTTTCTCGACGACGTCTTCTATCTTTGATTTGCCGACTTCCCATTGGCCGAGTTCGGCGTAAAAGGTCATCCCCTCTTTGCCCGCTGATTCGACGAGCTCCTCGATCTTGCGGCGGGCCCCTTGCTCATCCGAGTCGAGAAGAATGACGATCTCGTCGCCCGAAAACCAGCGGGCAACCACATCGCTGCGCCGCAACGGAACCGAAAAGGTTTCCTTGATCCGGCGATTGACCTCGGCATAACCCAATTCCTCGTTGAGTTCGTGGATCTTATTCATATCGATAAAGACCACCCAGCGCATATCGCGCGGCATGACGTGGCAAAACTGCAGAAAGGCAGGCCGCGTCCACATGCCGAAAGAGGTATCCCAGCTCAAATCGCGCACCTGACGACGCAATTCCTGAATCTCACTATCAAAACCGAATATTTTAGCTACCAATCTCTTCAGCACGGATGATCTCGCTTGGCTTTGCATTTGCTCAAATGTAAATATACCCCGGGACGACGACGAACCCCCTGCGGCACCCTTTGTTATTCCTCCAGGGCAAAGGCCGCCGGACCGGCCTGACTAAGAAAAAAATCCGCTCGATCCCTCTCTGCGTCAAAAGCTGCGCCATAGGCTGCGGTCCAATCGGTGAGAAAATCGACGGCGACCTCCTCTTGAACAAGCGCCCAAACGCTGCCGCCGAAGCCTGCACCAAAAGCCGAAGCCGCCGCCGCTCCCGCCTCGCGCGCCAGCGCTGCCAGCGCGTCGGTCTGCGGCAGTTGGTTCTGCAGGAGGTCGGTCGCTAGCGCCTGCGAGCGATCAACCAATAGGCCAAATCGCTCGAACTCGCCTCGCGCCAGCGCATCGCCAGCGGGTACTACAATCTCTTCGTTTTCGCAAACAAAGTGCTCCAGCCGCGCTGCGAGGTCCACCGCCGTAAACGGTCCGTCCCGTACTTCCGCCAGCACCTCGCGAAGCTGTCCTGCTGCCTCCGGGCTACCGGAAAGCACGTCGGCCAAGTAAACCTCAGTGCGTCCCGTGGCCTGACACCAGGTATCGACGATGGCCGACACCAACCCCGACATTCTGTTGTAAAGCACTTGCGCCGCTCCTGTTTTCTCTGCCACTACCCCGCTGAAACCCAGAGCCAACACATAGCCCTGGGGCACTGCAATGCGTCGCTCAAAGCGCGCCGGACAATAGGAGAACTGTCCGAACTGACCGGCGCGCGAGCAGAGAATCGCCGTATGATCCTCACTACCGCCAAAGGTACCGACACCCCGATCACCCTCCAGATCACCGAAGTTCTGTCCGTTTTCGATCGTACCCAGATAAGCGGCCAGGGTCAGCTCATCACCGATGTGGCTCCGGTAAATCTCTCTTTCCTCCAGCCGATTGTGCTCCGCCAATGCCAGATAAGTCCCCACCATCAAGGCGCTCGAAGAACTCATACCTGCCGCTGGCGGCAAATCGCTGAGGAAAGCGATTTCAGCACCCCGCAATTCGCGGCCAAAATTGCGTGCCAGTCGACGGACCACCGTCAGCGGATAATTGGTCCAGGTGCCATGTGGAACTGCTAGGTCGGGCACGAACTCGCACTCAACAGATTCGTCCAATCCCACCGCATGAACGCGCACCCGCGCGTCGGGACGAGGATGGACCACCAGACAGAAACCTCGATCGAGGGCCGCGACAATACTCCGTCCTCCAGCGTAGTCGGTGTGTTTGCCAAGGACTTCGAGTCGGCCTGGGACAAAGATCGCGCGAACCTCTTCCTGCGGGTCGATACCTGCACCCACCAACGCACGGGCACTGCGCACAAAAAGCACTGCCTTGTGACCTGCCGTTTGCGCGTCGGCAAAACGCCCCTCGAGTTGCGCCGCAACAGCCTCCGGATCCAACAACGCGTCCAGCCTCACAACCGCACCGTTCTGCCCATCAGGAACTTTTTCACTGCGCTTACGTCCGCGCGGCTGGACAAATCCAGGACCGCGTCTTCGATGTGGATCACCTCAAACACGACACCCGCCTCCCGCGCTAGCGCCACCGCATCGGGCAACTCCAGCTCGCCCCGCGCCGAGATTCCGACGGCGCGACAGGCGGGAAAGATCCGGTGGTCGAAACGCCAGCAATTCATGCCCAAACCCCAGCGACCGCAAAGCGTCTGCAACTCAGCTGGATCGGGCTTTTCGACGATGCGCGAGAGCAAGCCATCGGGGCCGCTCTCGACTACTGAGAATGACAAGAGCCGATCTTCGGACACATTGCCTCGTTCAAGCATACTCTCCCACCCAAAGACCGCGACACCCGGACCGGCCAGAGTGCGAAGTGCGGCCAGTGCCTCAACGGGGTAGTAATTGTCTGAATTGATCATCAGAAAAGGCTCGCCCTGGACCCATTCCTCAGCCGCGACCAGCGCATCGGCAGTGCCTCTCGCTTCGCGTTGTACCGCAAAATAAAGTTCCAACCGCTCGCAATCCAACTCCTCATTGCAATAGCGACGCACCGCGTGGTGCTCCGGGCCGATAACCAGGCAGACTCGCCGGTATCCCGCCTCAGCCAGAGCGCTAAGCAAATAATCCAGAAAGGGCCGATCGATGGGCATCAGCGCTTTAACGCCGGTTTGGGCAATGGCCTCTTGCCCCGGATCGAGGCCGGCCTCGGAGTTGCTCTCTCGCATGCGCGTACCCAAACCTCGGGCCAGAATAACCGCTCTATCCATATCGAAGGAATTGATTACCATACGGCCTTTCTCTATTATATACAATACGATATATACAACCAGAGCCCATTTCCTGCAAGCGGACTAGCACGCCGAATCGCCGCTCTTGGTCATGTAAATACCGGAAACCGGACCGAACCCATGAACGAGACTCTCTTCGACCTCTCCCTGCTCCCCAAAGCCCAACTCCAGTTCACTGTCATTTCCGACACTCACTACATGCTCGACCCCGGCGACGCCCCACTCGAATTCCCCTCGCGCCGCAACCAGAGTCAGCGTGCCGGAGCAGCCCTGCGTTTGGCCGCAAATATCGACACCGACTTCGCGATCCACTTGGGCGACCTGATCCAGGAATACCCCAACACCTCCGAGTTCACACGCGCACTGAACGAAGCGCTGGCACAACTCGAAGAAAGCGGGCTCGAACCCCACCAGGTCGCCGGCAACCACGACGTCGGCGATAAAGCCGACCCAACCATGCCCACCCACCCCGTAAGCGCCGAAATTCTCGAATCCTACCATCGGCGCAACGGTCCCTCCTGGTACGGCTTCGACTCCGGCCCGGTCCACGGCATCGTGCTCAACTCCCAGATCATGAACCTTCCCCTAGGTGCGGAACAACACGCCTGGCTTGAAACCGAAGTGCAAACACACAGCGAAAAACGCCTCTTCGTCTTCCTCCACCTCCCACCCTACCTATGGGATCCAACCGAGCCGCATCTAGGCCACTACGACAATCTCGGAGAACCGGCCCGCAGCTGGCTCTTGCAGCTTTTGGTCCGCCACCGCGTCGAGCGGCTCTTTGCCGGCCACGTACACTTCGCCTTTTGCGATCGCCTCGGTCCCGTGCGCTACACCATCGTGCCATCGACGTCTTTTACCCGACCGGGCTTTGGCCATCTCTTCACCAGCGCAGCCGCTCCCGAGCAGGGCCGAGACGACACTCCCAAGCTCGGTTTCTACCTGTGCCGGGTCTTTGACGATCGCAGCGACCTGCATCTGATTCGCAGCGAAGCTATTGGCGATGCCTCAGAGACGAGACTGGTAACTCGCACTCCGGCCGCACTCCAGGGTGCTCCACTGGGCGTGACACTGACCCATCCCTTGTGTTCCACCACCGAAGTACCGCTAGCCTGGCCCTCAGCCATCCGCCAGCGCGTACGCAATGACTATCCCTCACTCGCCCTGCAAGAGCTGGGCGCCACCTCGCTGCGGGTGCCCTGGACCGATATCGAAGACCCCTTGCAACGCGAAAAACTGCAAGACCTGCGCAGTGAAGGCATCGCGATCCAGGCATTCCTCCCATTTACCGACGACCTCGAACTCCACCGATTGCTCGACCGCTATCCCGACAGCGCCGACAGCTGGGAGCTGCAGACTGCCGGCGAGCCCCTACCCACAGACCGACAATTAGACCTGCTCGCCGACTGCACCCGGCGCACGCCGGTGAGTCTCTCGACCATTGTCCCCGGCGAACGCATCGCTGGCAAGCAACACCCGCGCACCCGGCTGGGCTTTCGCATCGAAGAATTGGCGGTCCTGAACAAGTGCCTGATGGATAGAGGTCTTGTGCTCGATTCGGTTCTCTGCCGGATCGACTCGGACTCTACGCCCTGGATTGCAATCGAGCGCTTTCGCGAGCTGCCTGATCTGGCGCAAATCGGCCGCGTCGACTGGTCGCTGACCTTTCCGGGCTGTAACGACGACGACAATGCTCGTCTCGCCACCGAAGCGCTTTTCGCTACGGCGCTCTTGCCCTCCGCACGACTCTACGTCGACCCAGTTATAGATCTGGACCGCACGATGGATACGGCCCACGGACTCCTCGATACCCGGTGCAACCCCCGACCGGTCTTCCACGCCCTGCGCACTCTCAATACGATAGTGCACGTGCATCGCACCGCGTGGACTCCGGAGCAAGAAGAGAAAAGCGGTCTTCGCATCCTGGGTTTGCGCTCCGAGAGTGGAGTGATGAAGCTGATGCTGCCGAATGAATCTGCAGTGTGGACACTTGGCAAAGCAACCCTGTGCCACCTGGTCCGAGGTACCGTTGAAAGAGATGTCGATAAAGCATCTATCACAGGTCCGACACTGATCTACGACTGAGCGACCGCCGCCGATTGCAACACCCTGTACGTCTCGGTTGACGACCCCCAAAACCTCGCTTGACGACCCTTTCAGTATTCCCCATCTTCGCCCATTCCTATTCTAGCCCAAAAGGATCGCCTGCCATGCCGTGGACATTCGAACAAGTAGCCGGACCCTTCGATTTCACCGAGGGCCCCGCCTGGGACGGTGAAGCCATACTTTTTACCGATATTCCCACCAGCCGCATCCTTCGCTACGACCCCAAGAACGAAGAGACCACCGTCTTCCGCTCCGGTACCAACGAGGCCAACGGCCTGATCTTTGACCGGGACGGTCAACTCTATGCTTGCGAAGGCGGCGACGGAGTAACGTTCCCCAAGGATGGGCACCAATACACCACGGACGGACGCCGCGTGGTTCGCTATGGCCAGGACGGTTCGATTACCGTGGTCTGCGACCACTTCGAGGGCAAGCGCTTCAACAGCCCCAATGACCTCGCCTTCGATAAATTGGGCCGGATGTGGTTTACCGATCCCCGCTACGGCGATAAGTCCGACGACCTCGAACTGGACCACGAATCGGTCTACCGCGCCGACCCGAAACCGGACGGCGGCTGGGACCTGCACCGGATCACTTTCGATACCACCAAACCCAATGGCCTGCTCATCAGCCAGGACATGCGGACGCTGTACGTTGCACAAAGCGATTACGCCGAAGCCGGTGCCACCGATCTTCGCGCCTATCCGATCAACCCCGACGGCACAGCCGGAGAGTGCCGGATATTGCACGATTTTCATCCTGATCGCGGAGTAGACGGTATGGTCTTCGACACCGAAGGCAATATCATTGCTACCGCCGGATGGGAAGACGGCGGCCCCGGTCCTATGATCTATGTTTTCGATCCCGATGGCCAGGTTTTAGAAATGCACCCGATGCCCTTCAAACCCAGCAACTGCACCTTTGGCGACGACGACTTACGCTCGCTCTATGTAACTGCGGGCGGGCGTCTCTACCGAACTCGGACCGAGCGCAAGGGCGATTTGATCTACCCGAGTTGAGTATGGGCGTCAATTCCTCTTAGCAACCGCCTGGACCATGGCGATGATATAGCCGAACTGAAAGGCCCAGGCCTGGCACACCCGACCCGATACTCCCTCCGGAGCTTTGTCATCGGGGTGGGATGGAGCGTGATCGGGCATCAGCATATACTCATAGCCCACGTCGTGCAGGGTCTGCGCAACCTCGTGCATATCGACGTCGCCTTCGTCGGGCCAGACCTCCTGAAACTTGTATAACCCACCCACGATATTGCGGTAGTGAATATTAAAGAGTTTTTTGCGCTCGCCGAAGTAGCGGATGATATCGCAGAGTTCATCCGCGGGGTTTTCCAATCCTTCCGATGCCACACCACAACAAAAATTGAACCCGTGGTAGGGGCTATCGACCAATTCTGAAAAGCGTTTCAGCCCCTCCATAACCGGCCAGTTCCAGCGCTCGACCCCGCGCAAGACCGGTGCCGGCGGGTCGTTGAGATGACACGCCATCTGGACCTTGTTTTCCTCCGCCACTGGAATTACCCGCTCGAGAAAGTAGGCCGCTCGCGCAAAAGCCTCTTCGCGGCTGACCACGCCCGCTTCGCTGAGCGTCTCGTTGTCGTATTTAGACATATCAAAAGTCGAATAACTCACGCCACCACGACCCAGGGTTGACTCGGTGCGCTGGTGATCGAGAATGCAAAAGTTGTAAAAGAGCGCCCGTAGTCCGGCTTTTCCGGCATTCTCGATCATCCGACAGACCTCATCCAGATCTTTATCCCGCTGAGGATCACGCGCCAGCGTGATGCTTCGGGGAATAGAAATGTGGGTAGACTCCAAACTCACCCCAAAAGC
>CAZFMY010000070.1:0-32500 GCA_964520345.1 uncultured Gemmatimonadaceae bacterium
GATCTGACCGAGACCAATGGCGCTCATCGTTTTTCTTTCGCCTACGATTTCTAAACAGATCCTAGATAAAATAAAAAAGGCCGCCTCCACTTAAGGAGGCGGCCTTTTTGTTGTGTGATACGGTATCTGAGTTATTCTACCTGATCCTGATCGACATCCGTTACCAGGGTCCCTGGATCTTCGCCGCGACATATGCTCAACATCATCCCATGATCCGAGAAATCGAAAAAATGCATCGGCATCTGGTGATCTCGCGCTAAGAGGATTGAGGATTGATCGACGATGGTGAGATTTTCTTTGATGATCGTATTATAGTGCATCTTCCTATAGAGCCGAGCCTCGGGATCGGTTTGGGGATCGGCGGTAAAGATGCCACCGACCTGGTTTTTGGCAAATAGGAGTGCTTCAGATCGCGTCTCTATAGAGCGCTGGGCTGCAGTGTAGTCGGTTGTGACATAGGGATTGCCTATTCCAGCGGCAAAAATGACGATGTATTTCTTTTCTAGATGGTGAATTGCACGCAGGCGGATGAAGGGCTCGGCCACCGTATTGATGGGTATTGCGCTCATCACCCGTACCTCGACCTTGCTATTGGATTTAGAGGTGAGGACTCCCCGCAAGAGTAAACTGTTAATCACGGTGCCCATGGTGCCTATATTGTCTGCTTCGGCCCTTTCTATACCCCATTGGCTGGCCAGGGTGCCGCGGAATATATTACCGCCACCGATGACAATAGAAACTTCGACCCCTCGCGAGTGTAGGTCGAGTACTTCATCGGCTATGTGTTCAAGGGCAGCAGGGTCGAAACCCGAACCGTGTGATCCAGAGATGGCTTCGCCGCTCAATTTGAGCAGAACTCGCTTGTATCGCATGCGTTTTAGTGCGTCTCCTTGGGGAGGGTCAATGAAAATAGGGCTGGTAGGGGGAGTGAGCGGTTTTCAAAGCAGCCGTCCTTTTTCCACCTCGTGCACCTCGGGGAGGCCAGCCGCCACTTTCTCGGCTTTGCCGACGAATGATTCGACTTGGTGCGAAGCCATGCCGGTTAGACTACGGCTGCGGGAGATGGCTGCGGTTATTTGCTCTTCGCAGAGTGGAAACCGAGGATCTGATCCCAATCTCTGAGCCAGATCGTTATCGCTTAACGCTTCTTCGCGCATGGCGAGGGCCGCAGCCAGGGCATGTTCTTTGATTGCTTCGTGGGCTTGCTCTCGACCGGCACCGCGCTGGACGGCTTCCATCAGCAGGGTAGTGGTGGTGAGGAAGGGAAGGTAGCGGTCGAGGTCTTTGGCGATAACGGCTTCGTAGGCGCCCATATCGTCGAGGACGTGGAGCATGGTTTCAATCATCCCATCGAAGGCAAAGAATCCATCGGGTAGGGCAACCCTTCTGACGACCGAACAGGACACGTCGCCTTCGAACCATTGATCGCCAGCTAAGGACCCGACCATATGCACATATCCCCCTAGTACAACTTGCAAACCATTGATCCGCTCAGTGCTGCGGGTATTCATCTTGTGCGGCATGGCTGATGAGCCGACCTGGCCCTGGGCGAACCCTTCGGTAAGCATTTCATTACCGGCCATCAGGCGAATAGTACGCGCCAGATTGGCCATGCCAGACCCGAGTTGGTAAAGGCAGCTCAGTACTTCGAAGTCGATGCTGCGAGGGTAAATTTGGCCGATCGCTTCTAATTCTTTCTGAAAACCGAGATGATGTCTGACGCGGGTTTGCAGTCGGTTCAGTTTATCGTAATCTCCCCCAAGAAGAGTTAGTTGGTCGAGTGAGGTGCCTACGGCTCCCTTCAAGCCCCGCAAGGGGTAGTGCTGAATCAATTCTTCCAAACGGCGAAAGGCGACCAGCATTTCTTCGCCAAACATGGCCAGGCGCTTGCCCAGGGTAGTAGGTTGCGCGGCAGCGTAGTGCGTCCTGCCGGCTATTGCGAGGTCTTTCCACTCTAGGGATCGTTGACTTAAGCGCAGGATAAGGGCCGCGTATTTGACCTGGATTTTTTGCAGGGAGCAGAGGATTTGGTACTGCTCGACATTGTCGGTGAGATCCCGACTGGTCATCCCCTTATGGATCTGTTCGAAACCGGCGAGTTCGCAAAACTCCTCAATCCGAGCTTTTACGTCGTGTCGGGAGATGGCTTCGCGCCGGGCAATAGATTCGAGGTCTACTTGGTCTTTGACCGCTTCGTAGGCGGCTATGGCTTCCTCGGGGATGTCGAGATCTAAATCGCGCTGTGCTTTGAGCACGGCGATCCAGAACTCGCGTTCAAGGATGATCCGACCTGCTTCCGACCATAGATCCTGGATCATGGGGCTGGCATAGCGCTGGGCGAGGACGTTGGTGATAGAATTAGGCATAGGATGTGAAAAATTCATTTAAAGGGTGGTAATTATCATAAGCATTATTTTCAGGGGCCGCCAGTTCAAGTTTTGGCATATAAAAATAATTATGTAAATATGCTTTCAATAAATAAATATAGCTGAATTTTAGTTGAATTAGTTGATACTATAATCTTTGGCCAAGAGACAATGACTATAGTATCAATGTCTTCAACGCCTTCTTGATTCGATATAAGTGCCGATCTCAAAAACGGTGTCCGTCCAGAGGGTATCGCGGTTTTCGGCCAGGTAATCAACGATTTCGGCGAGGGCCTCCGTACTCACGGCCAAATGCTCCGCACCCACTCCATGCATACAAAGAATGGCCCAATTATTAAGATCGATAGCCCCGTCGATATAATCGATAAGCTGGCGACCGCTAAAGCCGCTTACATCCTGAGCCCAGGTATAAGATAAATCAATAACCCATGGATTATTAGTGCGCTCTCCACCCCCGCGGGCGATCGCAAATCTTTCTGCTACCAAAGGCACATAGGACTGGTGAGTAGAACCTTCGCCAACATAGGATTGATAGCATGGGTAGCAAAAAGAACGCCGACCGCTTTGCTCTGGAATCAGCTGGTCGAGAATGCTTTCGGCTTCGTCAATCGTAGCGCCGATATCGTCTAAGGTTAATTGCTCGAGACAGTACTCTTTGGAAAACCCGTAGTTGCAGGAGCAGGGATGGCGGGTGGTATGGTTGCCGATTTCATGTCCTGTAGAGGCTGCGGCCTGCCATTGGGAGATTTGTTCTTCCCAGCGGGTTGTTCGACTTGGATTGACGTAAAAAGTACCCTTTATATCGCGGCGATTCATTAGGGGCAAGGCATTGTTCAATTGGGAATCGAGAGCATCGTCGAAACTGAGACTGACCGCTGCTTTGATCCCATTGGGCCAGAACGCTTGCGGCATGATCTTGGATCTCCTTGTGAATTAAATAAGTCCGAGCCATCGCCAATAAACCAGATTGAGTGGGCAGAGCAATAAGAGAGATATCCCAGAAATGATACTTTGGGTAATAACGAGTTGTCTCATCGATAAATGCCGGAAGCTATAAGCGACCATAAAGGGGGCGGACTGATAAGGTAGAAAAGCCAATGTTGTTGCCATCGCGACGCTGAAAGCAGCAGGAAGAGGAGCGATGCCGTGGATGGCTCCAAGCTCGATCAGGGGAATCGTCACAACCCCGGCAACAGCTCCGATATCCATCAAGAAATCCAGAGGGAGGGCGATCAAAGTTAGGGCAAGATGTTTAGCTAACCAACCGTATTCGGTCAATTCCACCTGCTGGCTTAATGCTTCGATAAAGAGGTGATCGAAGCCAGTTACTTCCAGGGTTTTACCTAAGGTGAATAGGGCCGCGATATAAAAAAGGAACGTAAATCGGACCTTGGAAAGGTCCTCGGCACGGAGTGGGCCGCAACGCGGCAGGATAAACAACAAGACTAGACCCATCCCTATATAGGCTGGTTGAATCTGGTGTACCAGGTCCGATGCCCAGAGGCCAACACCAGTGCAGAGTATATAGAGTGAGAGTCGCTGAGATCGGGTTAAAGGAGATTGAATCGAAGGGGGTTCAATTCGAATATCGCCGGGGCGGAGTTGGCGGCCAAAAAGCAGCCAGATGATCCCGAATGAGATCAGGGTCCGCACCAAGCCGATGACTGGAAACATCCAATAGAGCCATGTTGCCCAAAAAATTGGTGTGTGCTGAGCTTTTTCGTATTGGCCTGCGAGGACTAGATTGGGCACTGATCCGGTCAGGATGCCACAGCCTCCAAAATAGGTGCTGCAGAGCAGGGAAAGCAGGATGGCCGCCTTGAGGTTGGGCGATGGATCCTTGCCCATTTGGGTGACGAGCGAAATGCCGATCGGCATCAGCAGCAGGACGCGGATTACTCCAGAGGGAATTAGGAAGGCCGCGAGAAGCCCGACGAGATGTAATTGGAGCAGAAGAATGGGGACGCGTTTTGAAAGCCGGGCCAGGATCCATGATGCCAGTGCATCCCCAAGCCCAGTGGTACTCAGTCCCAGACTTAGCGACATACCCGCGAAAATCAGCCAGATGGTCTTAGTCGCAAAGGGGGCGAAGCTCTCTTCAAAACTCAATAAGCCGATTGCCGGGATCAGCAAGAGCAGTACTAATGAACTGAACTCGATTGGAACGGGTTCGGTAGACCATAGAATCAGTGCACAAAGGGCGATTCCTAAGGCCCGTTGACTGGAAGCCGGCAGCAACGAGAATGGTGCCGCGAGGCCAAGGACCAAGAATGCAATTCCTATGAGCAAGCCGGCCAATTGAACCGGGGAAAAGGAGGTTGATTTCATTGGAGGATGCGGTCGGAGAGTGTTCCAACTGCGATGGCGAAGTGATGCGAACGATTCCATTTGAGCAATACAGAGTAATTTTCGTAAACCAGATAGCGTTGTCCCATGGCATGGGCTGGGGCAATTAATTTGGCACTTATGTCCCTTAGCGGCAGATCGGAGCCATTGAGCCGTCTCACGCCAAGTGCTTGCCACTCGGATAGATTCTTGTGTGCATTCACCAATCCGGGATCCAGGCTGGGTGGGATGGTTACTGGTCGGCCCCAGGTCAGATCATTGCGCCAGCCATGGGCGGCCAAAAAGTTGGCAATCGAAGCAAGTGCATCTTCTTGTGAATTCCAGATGTCTTTGTGCCCATCCGCATCGAAATCAACTGCGCGATGGTTGTAGGACCACGGCATGAACTGGCATTGACCCATAGCTCCCGCCCACGAGCCGACTAAGCGATTGGTAGGGATGTGGCCCCGGTCGAGAATAAGGAGGGCTTCCAGTAATTCCCGGCGAAAATAATTCCCGCGCTTAGTTGCATGTGCCAGGGTGGCCAATGAACGAATGACCGAGAAATCGCCAATGTTTCGTCCGTAATCGGATTCGCTGCCCCAAAGGGCGACGATGAAGCGTGCTTGAACTCCAAAACGCTCTGCTATACTATCGAGTACGGCGCGATGTTTGATTAGGGCTAAGCGGCCTGCCGCAACCCTGGTTGGGGAAACTCGCCGAGTGAGATAGGTCTTGAGGGACTGCTTTTTTTCGGGTTGGTGGTTGTATCGGGACAGAACTTGGGGGTCGGATTCTAATCCGTTGAGTGCCAGGGTCAAAGTGGTGGAGCGGATCCCTTGATGCTCAGCATCGCTGCGCAATGTCTCGAGAAACTCCGCAAAACTTGCTTTTGCACTCAACATAGCGGGAGCAAAGAGAACACTGATTATTAAAAAAGGCAACATGGTTTCTTAATGAGTTTGTCTGATGAATAAAATGACCAAAGTATTGCTGTAATGTAGCCGAACCCGAAGTCTCTAACCAGTCAGGGATCGCGGATCGATTATTTCACTGCTCGCCGCGCGAGTTGCATGCTGCGGTATTACTCTGCTTTGTCGCAGAGGTCGCAGAGATAGAATCCAGACGCTGGTTTAGAATTCATAGTTCTAACCGGAACAATCCCAGAACCGCCTATTCGATTTTGGCATATTTACCGGAGATCCTTTTGCACAAGATGAGTTGACTCAGCGAGGCTATTTATCCACTTTTACCTGCTCAGATCGATGAATATAACGGGATGGCGTTCTCTCATCTCGATGCGGGATTCGGAGAGGTATGGTATTCATCGTACAAAGGGGGGTATGAATACATGGAGCAACTAATCGAAGTGGCCGAACGCTTCCTGGTCGGAGGATGTTTCGGGATGTTTCGCTTGCCGGATGAAGTTGCCGCTGTGTTTGATCGGGGTGAAGGTAGTCGAATCTTTGATCTTAACGGGAAGGAATATATCGATTATGTGCTCGGTTCTGGACCGCTGATTCTGGGACACGCCCATCCTGCGATCGTTGCGGCCGTATCCGAACAAGCAGCTCGGGGATCGACTTTCTATGGGCTCAACGAACCCGCGATTCGCTTGGCTCAGCGTATTGTCGAAGCGGCCCCCTGTGGCGGGATGCTCCGGTATGCTTCATCAGGGACAGAAGGGACTTTTACCGCACTGCGGTTGGCTAGGGCCTTCACCGGCAAGGAGAAGGTGCTGAAGTTTGAAGGGGGTTGGCACGGGGCACACGATTATGCGATGCAGAGTGCTGCTCCGACTCGTCCTGCAGACTACCCCAAGCCTGACACCGATACCCGGGGAATACCCCGGGCGACGACAGAGACCGTATTAGTGAGTCCTTTCAACGAAACAGAAGCTGCAATTCAGCTGATGGAAGCGCATGCGGGGGAATTGGCGGCACTAATAGTCGAACCCCTGCAGCGAGCTCTCCGCCCAGAACCGGGTTTTCTCGAAGCGCTTAAGGAAGCGGCTCAGGCGCTGGGGATACTGCTTGTTTTCGATGAGATTGTCACTGGTTTTCGTATCGCCTGGGGAGGAGCCCAGGAGCGCTACGGCGTCGTGCCGGATCTGGCGGTCTATGGAAAAACGATCAGCGGGGGGTATCCCTTGGCGGCTGTATGCGGTAGGGAGGATGTGATGAGCTGGGCCGATCCTCGGCGCAAATCTTCCTCGGACTATGTATTTGCCAGCGGGACGATGAATGGCAATCCTATTGGTTGTGCCGCCGGTTTGGTTACCCTCCAAGAGTTGGAGAGGGAAGGGGCCTATGACCGGTTTTACGAGTTATCGGCTCGGTTGAGCGAAGGCCTCGAAGGATTAGCCCGGGAACAGGGTATTCCCTTGCAGGTCATCGGCGAAGGGCCGGTACTGCAGACAGTGTTTAGCGATCTGCCGATTCGCACTCATGCAGATGGGTTAAAGGCGGATAATGGAGCGGCTCAGCGTTTTGGTATCGAGATGATTCGTCGGGGTATTTTTGTATCACCTGGGGGCAAGCTTTATCTCTCGCAAGCGCATACCATAGAGGATATAGATCGGACTATTGAAGTAGCAGGGGATGCTCTGCAGGTCTTGAACTAGGTGGTCTTTATTCAAGAAGCGGAGAAGATTCTAGAGCGGCAAATAAATAACCATTTTACGAAATAGGGAAATATGGCACACGATCTTTTTTTAAATAAGACCGCCGTAATGGGCGGGGGCCTGATGGGGAGTCAGATTACCCTGGTGCTGGCTTTGGGCAGCAAGGAAACGGTCTTGATGAGTCGTCGGCAGGAGACTTTGGATCGGGCGATGGAAAACATAAACCGCTATGCTGCGGATCTGGAGCGAAATGATTTATTGCGGGGGGAAAAGGCGGCAGAGGTGCTCGGACGAATCCGAACTACAACCGAGGTAGGGGAAGCGGTTGGGGATACGGATTTCGTAGTTGAGTCGATTACTGAGAATTTGGAGGCTAAACAGGCGCTCTTTGAAGAAATGGATGCACTAGCTCCGCGGGAAACTGTTCTGGCAAGCAATACTTCGGGATTGCCGATCACCATCTTGGGACAGCGGATGGTCCATCAGGACCGCATCGGTGGTTCGCACTTCGTCCAGCCGGGCCATATCGTGCCCGTCGTCGAGGTTATCCGGGGGCAAAAAACTTCTGATGAGGCCATGGACCGTTCATGTGAAATATGGGAGAGGTTGGGCCGGATCACTTTGCGTGTACAGAAGGATGGTCCCGGTTTTCTAGTCAATCGCCTCCAGCACGCCGTAATTCGCGAAGCCGTCCATCTTTTGGTCACCGGAGTAGCCGATGCCGAGGCTATAGACCTAGCAATAGAACTGGGTCTAGCGCCCAGGTTTACTACTGCAGGGCCGCTTAAACAGCGCGATATAAATGGGTTGAAAATGCACGTGCGAGTGGCCGAGCACCTGTGGAAAGAACTGGGTGGTTGGGAAGAGCCTTTGGCTTATCTCCAGGCGATGGTTGAGCGGGGGGAGACGGGTTTGGACTCCGGCAAGGGGTATTATGATTGGTCCGGACAAGATCCTACTGCAGTGCGTAGCCAAAAAGACGAACAATTGATCCGTCGTACCGAACAGGTCATGGCCGACTGGAAGCCAGATCCCTAGTGTTAACCTAGTGCAGTGCAATCCTATATAGATTTTATATACTTTTTTATTTAGCGTCTAATTAGGAAGAGCTCTTGGCCGCCGATGGTTATTGCCTCCCGAAAATAAAAGCTCCTAACCCTTAAATACGGGCACAGAAGGGCGTGGGAAACCTCGGTTGTTTTCCCCGACCTTGCGATGATAAGATTGAAGCCCACCCGTCTAAAATTAGACAAGCCATTGACGGGGCCTTATGATCGACTTTTACGTCGGCCTGGGCCCGAGGTTATGGCGTTTAATTCTGGCCAAAGTACGGTACTTATTCGCGGTACCAGACTAGTTGGCGCCCTGCCCTTATGGGAAACAGAAACGGGGTGTTATTATCCGAGTGGAGGGGGCCGCAAGGGATGGTCGGTCGAGGACTTCGGGCCGGGAGTACAGGCCGGGCATTGGGTGGCGAAAGACCGAGTCGATCTGCTGGCAGTTCCAATTGGCTATTACAAGCTGCCCAATTCAAACTGGGTTGGCCAAATGGCTCCGGTTTTGACCCCGTGGAAGACCGAAGTCGTGCAGGAGTGGCGGGCGGGAATCAAGCGCGACCTATGGTTGACCGTATTGAGGATCTACCGTTTTACCCCTCTGAAACCCGAATTTTTGCGTCGTGATGGTTTGGTCATACGCGTTAGACCATTCGAGGTCGAGAATTTGGAGCCGGTTTTTGCAGAGAATGAATTTCAGCAAGAGCTAGACGAAGTTCAGGCGGTTGTAGAACGCCATGCCGATTCCGCTGCAAAGGTGAGTATTGGGGATGAGAAGAAGGGTCAAGGCTATGGGGTGCAGAGTTTCATTGATGATACTGGATATGAGCCCGAACAAATAAAGCATTGGTCGGAACAAGTACTGAGAAAGAAACAACTCATAATCTACGGGCCTCCTGGTAGCGGAAAAACCTACCTCGCAGAACGTCTGGCGCGCTATATAGCCGGAAAAAGAGGTTGTAGCGAATTGGTGCAATTTCACCCTTCCTACGCCTATGAGGATTTCGTTCAGGGGATCAGACCGCGGGTGGTGGAAGGGGCACTGAGCTATGAACTGGCGGAGGGGCGTTTTATGCGTTTTTGCCGCGAAGCTCGAGAAAGGCGGGATCAACCCTGTGTGTTGGTCATCGACGAGATAAATCGAGCTAATTTGGCGCGGGTTTTCGGGGAATTGATGTATCTGTTAGAATATCGCGAAAGCCGGGTTCGTTTAGCGAGTGGCGGTCCACCTTTTGCGATTCCTTCCAATGTATACCTCATAGGAACCATGAACACTTCGGATCGATCCATCGCGATGATAGATCAGGCGATGCGCAGGAGATTTAGTTTTATCCGTCTCTCTACGGATTATCGGATTTTAGCCCAGCATCTCGAAAAATGCGATTTGGCGAGTTTGCCTCTGATAAATCTTGTCAAGGATGTGAACCGAGCTATTGCCGATGAAGACTCTGAACTGGGCATTTCTTTCTTTATGGTTGACGATTTGGCGTCGGGACTGGCGCGGGTCTGGCAAGGTGAAGTCGAGCCCTATTTGGAGGAAGTATTTTTTGACCGACCCGACGAAATGGTGCGTTTCCGGTGGCCGAAAGTCGTAAAGGATCATTTAAAGGGCTGGCTAGAGGCTTGAAGCGCTATGAGTTGAATGAAGGGGAAGTCGCTGCGATTCCGGCCGTGGAGTGGTCGTCCGATTTGGCATTGGAGATACACGCTCGGTATCCCAAAGAGCTGGATTTTAGTTTCCCTAGTCCGCTCAATGGCCATTGTTATCAACTCAGGTCGAGAGGATATGTTGGCGTGGCGCCGCTGGGAAATGATATGGCGCTTGAAATCAATCCCAAAATCAGTTCTTCGCTCCTCCTGCCGATGTTCGAGTATGCTTACAGACTTCCCAAATTCAGCGATGATTTGCTCCCAGGTTCGATCGGAGATGTTTACGAGTTCTGGGCTGAGTTGCTGGCGCGCAGAGTTTTGCAACGGATCAAAAAGGGCTTGTATCGGGATTACGAGGATCGCGAAGGCCGAAGCCCTTGGGTCCGGGGGAGATTACTCCTGGATCGGGGTCGTCTAAGTGCTTATCCATACACTAGTTATTCAGAGCATACCCCTGATGTGATTGAGAATCGAATTCTGGCCAATACCCTGCATGGCTTGAGATACTTTGCTTTTAAACAGGAACATGTTCGGAGCATGGTACGCAGAGCTTGGTGGGCGTTAAGCGATCTGAATTATCGCAATATTAGGGCCGGAGATTGTCTCGGCTTAGAGTACCATAGATTGAACCATGATTATAGATCGATGCATGCTTTGTGTTATCCTTTGTTGGAACAACGCAGTCCGGGATGGGGTTTGGGGTTAAGAAATGGGGAATGGCCGGCTTATATCTTGCACATGCCGACCTTATTCGAGCAATTCTGCGCTGGATATATTGCGGCAAAACTACCTGGTGTTGTTCGACTTGAGACCCAGTATAGAACCCGTCTGCACGGTTCTGAAGGGCTTTATTTCCGTTTAGACTTGGTCTTATTTGCGCCAGAGGAAGCAAAACCCCTGGCGGTAATTGATGCAAAGTACAAGAGTGAAAGCCGGCCCCAGGAAAGCGATATTCAGCAGGTGGTCGCCTATGCTGTCCAACTAGGTATAAACAGGGCTTTTCTCCTCTACCCCGATGTAGAAATAAAAGAGCGGATCAAGGTGGGGCCGGTAAGTGTGCAGGCTCTGGGATTTGATCTAGGTGCCGGGAACTTAGATCTGGCAGGTCAAGAGGTGATAAAGGTGTTGGAAGAAGAGCTCGGTTCAGAATTAAAAGAGAAAAACTGCGACGGGATCAGGCGGTTATGAGAAACAAACTAAGCGCCGGAAAATAAGTTATTAGCGCCAAACAAGTTAATAAGATTAGTAAGAAAGGCAGCGAGGCGCGATAGAGTTGGAATATCGGGCGTTCAAAGCGAATACTGGAGATAAAGAGGTTGAGTCCAACTGGTGGGGTCGAATAGCCGATCTCGAGGTTGGTTAGGAAAATGATCCCCAGATGTACGGGGTGGACATCGTAGGCCTGGGCAATAGGAAGAATCAGAGGTACCACGACGATAAGGGCGGAAAACATATCGATCATACATCCGACAGCCAACAAAAATAGATTGAGAAGAATGAGGAAAACGAGCCGGTTGCTGATATGGCTTTCTACAAATCCGAGCAATTGGGTCGGAATCTGGGCATCAATCAGGTAGTTGGTGTAGGCCATTGCCGCGGCTAAGACGATGAGAATTCCTCCTACGAGTACCATACTTTCGCGGATGATCCGCATCAACTGCGTCAGGCGTATTTCCCGATGAATCAGGATTTCTACGACTAAGACGTAGAGTGTACTTAAGGCAGCGGCTTCGCTGAGGGCGATCGCTCCTCCGTAGATACCACCGAGGATAACCACAGGCAAAAGAAGTTCCCAACGGCATTCGACAAAGGCCTTAGATAAGGAGCGAAACCCGGTATGGGTTGGCTTCACTCTATGGATTTTGCCCTGGTAAAAACTATAGAGGGAGAGTGCGAGTACCAGGACTAATCCGGGTGCGATCCCGGCGATAAAGAGTTGGTCTACAGGGGTTTCGGCGACGATGGCATAGAGGATGAGTGGCAAACTTGGGGGGAAGAGGAGACCGAGGCTTCCCGAGGTGGTGATAAGGCCGAGTGAAAATGTATCGGGGAAGCGATCTTTTCTCAGGGCGGGAAGGAGTAGGCCCCCCAGGGCGACGATCGTCATTCCCGAAGCGCCAGTCAAAGCAGTAAAGAGGGCCGATATGATAATGGCCATAATGGCCAAACCACCCGGTAACCACCCCAAAAGTGCATGGGAGAACCGCACAAGGCGAGCCGGGGCACCGCTTTCTGCAAGTATGAAACCAGTTAATGCAAAGAGGGGAATAGCCGTCAGGGTCGGAGTTTCGGCTATTCGGTACATCTCGATAAAAATGACGGTAAGATCTATTCCGGCAACGAAGAAATGGAATAGGGCCAGCGCACAAATGACCACAAAGAGCGGGGTGCCTGCAAGGGCGATCAGGGCCGCTAAGAGACTGCTCACAGAGGATTAGCCTGCTGGACCAGAGAAGCGTTTCCAACTCTGGCAAAGAAAGCGGACGGACATCAGGCCGAATCCTAGCGGGAAACATAGTTGAGCGATCCAGGCGGGGACCGAGAAGAAGGCTATGGCGCCGAAATCGCGCTCGTCGAGGACGAAGCGCCATGATATCCAGGTCAGTTGCCCGCAAATTAGTGCAGAAATCAAGGCACTGGATCCTAAGAAGATTTTGCGAATAGAAGCGGGAAGAAGGCGCACGAGTGCGTCGATGCGGATGTGTTTATCCAGGCGAGTGGCCAGCAGTGCTCCGGATAAGCCGATCCACAAGACCAGATGGCGCACCAGATTTTCGGTGCCTAATATGGAGATGGAAAAGATATTGCGCATTATGATTTGTCCACAGGTCAGCAAGAGTAAACTGGTGACCAGTAGGCAGAGGATAAGATCCTCAAGCTGGTAGATGAAGCGTCGGTGAGTCAAGGAGTGGCCGTTTGGCGAAATGCCCGAAGGTGCTCTTGAATCTGTTGATAGGCGTCAAGCGAAAAGGCATTGCCCGAGAGTTCGGCTTCGGCGGACTCTACTAGGTTTTTAAAGGTCTGCACATCTTCGGGACTGGCATCGACTAGCGTTAAGCCATTGGCTTGGAGGACCTCCATAGCCTCTCTATTGGTCCGACGACTTTGCCGCCCCAACTCGGCCATATGAGTGCGGGCGATACTGCGAATGAGTTTCTGGTCCGAAGCCGAGATTTTTGCAAAACTCCGTCGCTCGATCAATAGGGCCCCTAGCGTATAGTTGATAGGGAGTTGGGTAATATAGCCTACGCGGGTAAACCACTGGAGGATGATGGCCGCAGATGGAGAGGCATAGACTACGTCAACCAAATTGGTTTGTAACCCCAGAAGTACGTCGGGAATGGCCAGCGACAATGATTTGACGCCGGCGAGGCGAAAAAGTACGGAGGTAATCGGTTCATCGGTTAGTTGCCAGACTTTAGAGTCTCGTATGTCCTCGACCGTGCGTATCGGTTGCTTTGAGAGTATGTGGACGAAGCCGATATCAGCCCAGCCCAGGAAGGTAAACCCTTTTTTTTCGTACCCCTCCCGGTAGAATGTATCCATGTTTTCGAGTACATAGTCTACTTCAGAGTAATTGCGGAAAAGAAAGGGCATTTCCAACGCTAGGATATCGGGAAATATCTGGCTGATACCCTGGCCGCCAAAACCTCCCCCGTGGAGCTGGCCGATGCGAATTTTACGCAGTACTACCATCTCGTCGCCCTGAATACCACCGGGGTAGATTTTGAATCCGACCGCACCATTGGTCTCGCGCCTGATTTCTTCGTCTATGGCTCGGACTGATTTGACCCAACTGCTGCCTTCTGGGGCCAGGGTCGCTAACTTAAAGAGGTGCTCGGGTTGGGCAAGAGCATCGCCGGCGAAGACTAGCGCCAATATGAAAAGGAGGGAACTAGAAAAAATCATTGGTTTGTGCTAAGAGAATCCGCGCCTTTTTTTGGGCGCCTATATTTTGCAGGGTGAGTTTGGGAACTAGATCAGCAGGTGTGTCCAGGGCCTTGTTGAGCAGTGATTCGTACATTGCCCGGTCGAAAATTTGGCGGGCATAGTACTCGGCTTTGAGTACGTAAACCATTAGCATCTGTCCTTTGCTAATGGTTAAAGCTTGGTCAAAGTGCCAGAGGGCTTTTTGGGGGTCGCCGCCAATGCTCTGTGGTAGAGTGGAGTGATATACCCCGAGGAAGATATGAGGACTGCCGTGTTGAAAGGTTTCGTCTTGGCCAAGGACCCAATGCATAAGTTCTATAACTTTGGGTAATTCGGCCATAGCGGACATGGATTCGCCGCTGGTACTAATCCAAGCTCCCCAACTTGAAGCCGCCCAGAAAGCTGCCGGCAAGTCTGAACTTTCAAGTGCATCGATGAACTGAGTGAAATCAGCATAGGTGGATCGGAGTTTATTGGCCCGATCCTTGCCCAGAGATAGGGCTCTGAGGCCATATTCCTTAGCCCGGTGGTATAGTTGCCGAGCCCTTTGAGGATCGTCAATTTCGACTAGTATCGCATAGGAAGCATAGGCCTCGCTGGCCCTTAGTAGTAGTCTCTTGTTTTGCGGATTGTTTTCAATCAGTCCATCGAGCAGGAGCAAGAAGGATGGCAGGCCATCGATGACTAAATTAATATCGCGGTGATGGGCAGTGGCGATACTGAGATCGTTAATAAGCGGTTCAATTATAGAGGATTGAAGCTTGGATGCACAGCCAGGGAGACTTAACATAGCCATGGCCAGCAGGGGCAAAATCCATGGGCGGATGCGTGATATGGGGCTGGGGTATACAATAGACCGATCCATAACCAAAGGGAATATGATCGGGTGGTGTTTCTTAGTCAAGTTGGCGATTGGCCAATCAAAGGATAAATAGTGCTCCTTAGAAGTGGCGTGGATAGGAAGATGATGATTATAGTCAATCGAAAAAAGTGGGTATACCCATTTCTTTTCGCGGTTGTCGGCCTGGGTTATGGGGGGGCGCTGGGGAACAGTTTCACTTATGATGACAGGGGTTTGATCCTCGAAGACCAGCGGGTTATCAATCAGGATTGGGCGGCGATTTGGACGCAGAGTTATTGGGGTGATATCGGGGATGGACTATACCGACCATTAGTGACTTCCAGTCTGGCTTTAAACTGGCTAATCGGCGGGAACCAGCCCTGGGGTTATCACTTGGTCAATCTCTTCTTGCACGGATTGGCTGCTTCGATGTTTTATTACCTTGTTAGCCGCAGTTTTGGGTGTGGGGCGGGTCTGATCGGAGCATTGTTCTTTGGATTGGGACCAGGACCGAGCGAAGCTGTTTTTAGTATAGTGGGTCGGGCCGAATTATTGGCTTGCTGCTGGGGGTTGGCGGCTCTTATTTGCACCTCGGTGGCATGGAAAAATAGGAACAGCATCGGCTGGTTGGCCGGGTCTTTTGTATGTCTTTTGGCGTCCATATTATCTAAGGAAAACGGGGTCGCTTTTGCCTTGGGGATTTGCTTGGTCGATCTGATTCGTGAACGGAGAATCGGGTGGAACTGCGGGATTGCGGTTTTAGCAGTTGGTGTTGGCGGGCTTTGCAAGTGGTGGGCCATAGGGGCTCTTAGCCCCGAGGCAATTGGCTATTTGGATAATCCCCTTGCCTATGAAAGGTCAGAATTGCGCCTGGTGCATGGTTTTGGGTTGTTGGTCCGGGGATGGCTCAAGTTAATTGTGCCCTGGCCCCTGGTAGCCGATTATTCCCCCCAACATATTCCGCTATTCACCGATTGGTTCGAGCCAGAGATCGTATGGCCTTTTTTGTTGGTTGCGACCCTGGTCGGATGTGTATATAGGTTGGCAAAGCAGAGCCCAGAGTGGGTTTTGTGGATCGGGATAAGCGGCGGAGCGATCCTGATTGTGAGCAATTTATTCATAGCAACGGGTACCATCTTTGCGGAAAGATTGCTATATATCCCATCTATGGGCATAAGTCTTTTTTTGGGTTGGGGTTTGGGGAAGTTGAAGGCTGGAGTAATCAGGTGGATCTTAGGGGGTTGGATTGTGATAGCAGTTGGTATCCTATGGGGGCGGGGAAGCGAATGGCGCGACGATATGGCCCTTTTTACCAGCGTGGTCAAACATCATCCTCTGAGTGCCCGTGGACATTATGGTATCGGTTTGGTTTTGCAGCGGCAGGGAGATCTAAGAGGGGCATTGAGTGCATATGAAGAGGCGATCGCTCTTTATCCTCGATATTTAGAAGCCCACCTCAATCGCGGTGCTGCTCTGGTTGCGTTGAAAAAATTGGATGCTGCTCGGGCGGCGTATCGGCGGATCTTGGTTATGCGACCTAATCAATTTAAAGCGAGATATGCCCTCAGTTTGCTAGATCTGGAAAATGGGTTTTCTACAAGGGCCGATTCAACTTTGAAGCAACTCCATAAAGAGCGCCCCGAGCACCTCGATATATTGCGCACTTTGGCGATAATCGCCTGGCAGCGAGGGGATGGTAATGCAGCATTGAAATGGCTTAGAAAGGGCTTAGATCTTCGGCCAGACGATAGTCAATTGCAGCGATTGGAGCAAGAAGTCACGGAGAGTTCGAATCGTTTTCCCTAGTGGCTATTGCACTATTTATACATGCCCAGGGTTCGGTTTGAGCGGCACAATTGGCAAAAAAACGTAGAGATTGGGCCAGGTCGTTGCCCAGGGTTTGATGGACAGCGGAAAAGAGATCTAGATCGGTATTATAGCGATGATAGGAAAGTAATTTAGCATTGTTGAGGGGCCATTCGAGGAAGCCATCGTAATTAGTGCGGATAAATTGCTTGCTGATATGGGCGAAATCGCGTTTGCGTTGTTCGAATACGCTTTGCCGATTCTGCAGAACAACTTCGCGGGCCAGCCCCGACGAATAGAGACTGTCGAGGGAAGCGACCGTTCTTATCATGAATTGTCTAAAAAGCGCCGAATCGACACGCCGCTCCTGGGCCTCTTTCAATAGAGGGGTATCTGGACCAAGATGTTGCGCTAGGAAAAGCATGGAACCTTGCCGACCCACGAAAGTAGCCAGACTTTCGTTGTAATCGGTATGATCTGGGGCGTAGGCAAGAACGTGAGTGAGTTCGTGAAGGATTAAGTCGGCCAATTGGTCGGGTTGGTACTTGAGCATTACACTGAGGATCGGATCGGAGAAAAAGCCCAGTGTGCTGTATGCATTTACCGGCCGAACGAGGGCGTCTAACCCGGCGTCGCGCAGGGTATCTTGCTCCTTGAGAGCGAGGTCTTTTTCGAAAAAACCTTTATAAGGGACCGAACCCACTATTGGAAAATTCCATAGATGGGCTTCGAAACGATCCGGTGGTGAAGCGCTTACGCCCCAAATGACCGGGTCATCCCCAGTATCATAGAAGGTGGTATAATTGTCTCCTGGATCCAGGCCTATACTTGCTGCGTAATCTAGGACGGCTTGGATCAGGTCTAATTGATTCCTAATCCTATCCGCTAAGTCTGGATTGGATAGGAGAGTTGAGATCGGTGTCCGCCTAGACAGCATCTGGCTTTGTCCAACTGCCAGATGCATATAATAGTCCAGATTGCAACCGCATATAAAAAAAAGGCCAAGCCCTATAAGGGCTCGGCCAAGAGGTCTAGCTCTAAAGTTCATCAGGGGGATGCGGTTTGGGCTGAATCAGTGGCCTTTTCCAGGGCTTGGTGGATCATTCCCATGTCCTGATTCAGTTTAATAATGAGTTGGTTAGCTTTATTCAGTGCGTTTTCGGCTTCTTTATAACCTTCGATACTTCCGTCTTTTTGCTCTTGTTGCCAGCTTTGGATCGTATGTTCGTATCCATTGAGGCGCAGGAGCATCAGTTTTTTAATATCCGCATGTAAAGAAGCCAGAAGAGGGGGAGGGATAATTGACGAGAAGGCATCAAGGGCTTTCTGCAATCTGGGTTTCGCTTTTTCCATCGTAGGTGCAAGATTGCTGCCAGTGGCTTTGCCGGATGATCCGATCTTCTGATCTATTTCGAATTGGATTTGGCCTACTTCTTGTATGAAAGGGCTGATCTGCTGCAAATAGGCCTGGACCTGAGCGGTTTCCCCAAAGGGAGTCGGGGGGTTTTCGGGCGGTTGGGCTGGGACAGGTTGTGGGATGGTTTGGGCCTCATCCTGACTCGAGCCACAGCCCAGGAGCATAGCTATGAGATAGGGAGCGAATCGCGGCATCGCGGATCTCTTTTGTTGTGGATTATTTCTCACATATTCCCGAAGTTGCTCTGTGCTTTGGCCAAGCCAGCAAGGGCAGTGGGAGATTTGGGATCTATCAGCAATGCTTTGTCGAAGTTTTCAGCAGCGCGAATCCAAACTTGCTCATCCAAATACAATTGCCCTAAGCCCAAGTAGGCACCTGAGGCGTTGATATTTAGCTGGATGGCTTTACCAAAGGCGGACTTAGCTTCTTCGCTTCGGTTTTTGTTCGCGTACAGTTGACCGAGTTTAACGAAAGTTGCAGCGAAGTTGGGATTTGCTTCGGCGGCTTTTTCGAGGTAGTGAACGGCTTTATCGCTTTGCTGTCGAGCTTGGTATATTTCCGCAATTTTTGTCAAAGCCAAAGGATGGCGTGGAAAAATATCAATAGTCTTTGTAAAGGCAGCCAGGGCAGTACTGTCCTCACCGGATTCAAGTGCTTGTAAACCAGCATTAAAGGTTATATTCATAGCCCTTCGGAGATAGCGGTCGGCAGCAGGCTGGTTGTTTTGGTTGCCGTACGCTCGAGCGAGGCTGGCATAGACCTTGGGGTTGAGGGAGTCTTGGTGCATCGCCATGCGATAAGAGGCTATCGCATCTGAGGTGCGACCTTCAGTGAGAAAGGCATCGCCTTGTGCAAGATGGTCCTCAAGGGTGGAAGGAGCCTCAGAACAAGCAAAGAAAACACAATACAAAAAGGGCAGGCAACTTTTAATGAAAGGCCGTGAGTATGAGGGGCAAATAGTTTGCTCCGCCGACCTATGATTTGCCGACGATTTTTTCTCCATCAAAAATTATATTTCCCTCTTTATCCAGGACTCGACCATCAATAAACTCGTATTTCATGGATTGACCCAGGGTCAAATGGCGTTGGACTTCTTCTAAATCCTGGTATTTTTCAATCAGTTTTTCGATCGGACCCTCAAATGAGGTTTGCTGCCATTTCGGACGGTCTTTGTTGTGGGCGGCGCGTTCTTCGGCAGTCATAATGGGCAGGCGTTCAGCAGCCGGGGTAAAACGCCCGGCCATTGCCTGCTGTCGCCGGTATTTCTCGTGGCGCTTTTCAGTTTCAGTAAGAAACTCTTCGGGAACGGCTTCGTAACCTCCCTGGTCGTTTCCTGCTGCTTTCTGCCTTTGTTGTTCCTCCTGGACTTCGCGGGCGAGACGTTGCTGGCGTTCAGTATCCAGGCTTTCGTCGGTGCCCAATTTTCGCAGAACGTGTCGCGCTGCCTTATTCATAAATTTGCTGTCTCCCTAAACTAAAATTTAGATCGTAGATACAGCTCAGCTATCGTTTCTAGCCGCGTAGTGGAACCCTTTAAAAATATAAAGGGGCTAAGTTATTTGGCAAATCCAATTTACCTTGGTTATTTTAATAAAGGACTGGTAATGAGAAGATCTATACGTACCGAACGAGATTGGGACAAGGGTATATGAGATGGCCGCAAACAAAAATGGCAAAGAAGGGCGTAAAGATCCCCGAGAGGCTCGACTGGAAAAGATAAAGGTTTTGACGGGTGGTAAGAGCGAAGATGCTGCGAAGGTACTCAAATATTGGTTGAGTAAAGAAGGAGTCGATAAAGGCAAAAATTAATCGTTTTATTTCAATTATTTTGGTCTGGAGATCGTATATGGGTTTTTTATCGCGGTTTTTCTCTAATGAAATAGGTATAGACTTGGGTACTGCCAATACGCTGGTCTTCGTTAAGGGCGAGGGAATCGTCCTTAACGAGCCTTCGATTGTGGCCCGTCAATTTGCGACTAAAAAAGTCATTGCTGTGGGCGCCGAAGCCAAGGAGATGGTGGGGCGAGAAAACTCTGAGATCCAGATAATCCGCCCGTTGAAAGATGGGGTTATCGCCGATTTCGAAGTAACCGAAGAAATGATTCGCCACTTTATCCGCAAAGTGCAAAAAAACAATCTCTTTGTCCGCCCCAAGATCGTTATTTCGGTCCCTTCTGGAAGTACAGAAGTTGAAAAACGGGCGGTGCGGAATTCATGTGAAAGGGTACATGCCAGGGAAGTCTATCTGGTCAGTGAGCCGATGGCTGCCGCTATCGGGATGGGGCTTCCCGTGGAGCAGGCTATTGGTTCAATGGTTATAGATATTGGAGGAGGGACGACTGAGATCGCTGTAATTGCTCTCTCGGGTATCGTAGAACACGAGTCTTTGAGGGTTGCAGGGGACTCTATGGATCAGGCCATCATCGATTGGATGCGACAAAAATATAATTTGCTGATCGGGGCCCGGGGAGCCGAGATCCTCAAATGGGAAATCGGTTCGGCTATGGAAATGGAAAAAGAAGAAGAGGCTCCGGTCCGCGGTCGGGATATGGTGGCGGGTATTCCTAAGACTTTGCAAGTCGATTCTCTCGAGATTCGCGAAGCTCTTTCCGAACCAGTTGCTCATATCGTAGCTGGTGTGCGCAGGGTGCTTGAGCGTACTCCCCCTGAATTAGCGGCGGATATCCTTGATCGAGGTATGATCCTCAGTGGGGGTGGGGGCAAACTCCAAGGTTTGAAGGAACGGCTAATCGAGGGAACGAGTTTACCTACTTATGTCGACAGCGAAGATCCTCTTTCTGCTGTAGTTCGCGGAAATGCCCGGATTATCGAAGAGTTTGATCGCTACCGCAAGGTTTTATTCTGATCGGTTTGTCGAATCCCCGTGGGCTCGTTGTCTTAGGGCTTGCCGTCGTCTCTGCACTGAGTCTTATGGGCTTGCCCCAACCCCATAAGACCTATCTTGCCGAACAGTGCCGCGCAAGGTTATTGGCTGCCAGCCAAGAGCTCTTTTCCCAGGTTATCCGTCATGCCCGGAATGAGGAAAAGGGCCGTTTCCTCATGACTCAAAACGTAAAGCTCGCCCTCGATAATATGCGGTTGAGGGAAGCCGATTGGGAAAATGTGAGACTTCGCGAGGCGCTGTCTTTTAGATCTCGAGACGAAGTCGCGGGAGTGATACCAGCCGAAGTAATCGCTCGAGACCCGGATCAAATTTACGATGCGATAGTTATCAATGCTGGGCTAGATAGGGGTATCATCAAGGATATGCCGGTGGTCACAGCAGAAGGTCTAGTTGGCCATATTACGCAGGTAGGGGATTCAGACTCGGTAGTGCAACTCCTGATGCGATCTAGGGTGAGTGCGTTGGTTCAAGCGACGCGAGCGCAGGGCATTGTCTCGTGGATTGATGGGCAGCAATTCAGATTGCGTTTTGTCGAAGCAACTAGCCGGGTTAGTGAGGGCGACCAGGTCGTATCCTCGGGCTTGGGGGGCCGCTATCCTAAGGGTATACCGATCGGAAGAGTTGTGGAAGTCAGACAAGTGAAGCGGGAACCGGTATTCCAGCAGGTTTTGCTGAGGTCGAGCGTTAATTTTCCCGATTTAGAAGAGGTTTTTGTGATTGGTCAAGATCTTATGGGGGCCAATTCAGAGCCTTTCTAGTTAGACGGTCAGTCCTGCTCTTGACAGAGAACGAGCAGTGCTGTATCCTTTTAAAGTCCATTGTTGGCGTGGGACTTAACGCTATTAATCCTACCCATAAAAAGGGAGGGGGGTCTTGACGAAAGCTGATATTGTGCGTCTCATCGCTCAAAGTACTGGGCTTACCAAGACGGATACTGCGGCTGTCGTCGATGGATTTATCGAATCAGTTATTGCGGCATTAGAACGGGGTGATCATATTGAGATTCGCGGCTTTGGTACTTTCAAAGTGGTGGATCGCGCGCCTCGTACTGGTCGAAATCCACGCACCGGTTCCGAAGTGAAAATTTCCAGTCGTCGCGCCCCGACTTTTAAGCCGTCTAAAGAGTTGCGGGCCCGCGTAGAGCACGAAAATTTAAAGGACAATAGTCCAGAGGAGAAGAAAGATGCCGTGTGGCAGGAAGAGAAAGCGGCATAAGATCGCTACGCACAAGCGCAAGAAGAGACTGCGCAAGAATCGCCACAAGAAGAAGAATATCTGAGCTTTTGGGCTATTAGCTCAGCTGGATAGAGCGCCGGTCTCCGGAACCGGAGGTCCCAGGTTCGAATCCTGGTTAGCTCACCATTCTATCTGGGTAGGTCGGGGTGTGGCGCAGCCAGGCTAGCGCGCTTCCTTGGGGTGGAAGAGGTCGCTGGTTCGAATCCAGTCACCCCGACCATTAACTTGGTGCTATGGGTTGCTTTGGCTCATAGCTATTACCTACTAAGTTCGGGGTGTAGCGCAGCCCGGCTAGCGCACCTGCTTCGGGAGCAGGGGGTCGTGGGTTCGAATCCCGCCACCCCGACCATTGCATGACCCCCTGGGAAACCAGGGGGTTTTCCCTTTTGGGGTGTTTTTTCTACCGATTATCCTCTTAAAATACCGTGTAATAGCCCTTGGGTTTCGGTAAAAGGGTCTTTGGCGCGTACGAGTCCGACCTGTATCATCCGGCCTTATGGGGTTTTCCGACCAATCTGACTAAGTTGTCAAATCTTTAACTCATTACGAAGGATGGATATGAGTTTTGCTGCGGACCGCTATGATGGGATGATCTATAATCGGTGTGGGGTTAGCGGGATTCGGCTTCCCGCTATTTCTCTCGGCTGCTGGAATAATTTTGGTGGACGAGCAGAGCCCAGGGAAATGGAGAAACTCCTGAGCCGGGCTTTTGATTTAGGGATTACCCATTTCGATTTGGCCAATAATTATGGGCCTCCGCCCGGAACGGCGGAGTTAAATTTGGGAAAAATACTGGCGAAGGAGTTTAAAGGGTACAGGGATGAGCTGATCATATCGACCAAAGCCGGCTACGATATGTGGGAGGGGCCGTATGGTGATTTTGGATCAAAGAAATACTTGGTGGCGAGTCTGGACCAGTCCTTGCAACGTATGGGACTAGATTATGTAGATATTTTCTATCATCATCGACCCGATACCGAGACTCCACTGGAGGAAACGATGGGGGCGCTTGATCTGATCGTCAAGCAGGGGAAGGCACTGTATGCGGGTGT
Source organism: uncultured Gemmatimonadaceae bacterium (assembly GCA_964520345.1). Lineage (GTDB taxonomy): Bacteria > Latescibacterota > UBA2968 > UBA8231 > UBA8231. Next base: position 23,228 of record CAZFMY010000070.1, read on the forward strand.
GAGCAATTACGGAGGTGATTTGACTGCAGAGGCCCATTCGATTCTCAATAGCATGGGGACGCGGTTATTGCTCAATCAGGTGCCTTATTCAATGTTGCGGAGAGGAATCGAGGATGATCTGTTGCCGGTTGTGGGCGGTCTAGGGGTCGGGATGATCGCTTTTGTACCGCTTTTTCAAGGAATACTGACCAACAAGTACCTGAAAGGTATTCCAGCTGATTCGCGGGCGGCACGTGTAGAGGGGACATTAGAGGAGAAAGCTGTCAAACCGGAACTCGTCGACAAAGTACGACTATTAAACGAAATCGCCCAGGCTCGAGGGCAAAGCATGGCCCAAATGGCCCTAATGTGGGTATTGCGCGATGAACGGGTGACGAGTGCGCTTATTGGGGCGAGTCGGGTGGAACAAATCGAAGAAAATGTCGCCGCGCTGGATCAGCAAGGGTTTTCTCCGGATGAGTTAGAACAAATAGAAGAGATTCTAACCGGCCAATAGAGTTCGGGAAGAAATCAGGGTTGGGAAAATTAAAGGGCATAGGATTTATCAAAGATTTAATGGCCTATAATAATTAATATGTCAATTTCAATCCTCTTAACCGGACCCACGGCTTCAGGTAAAACCGAAATCGCCCTTGAACTGGCAAAACGCTTAGCTCGAGTAGAAATTATCTCCGTCGATTCACGACAAGTCTTTCGCCATATGGACATTGGTACTGCCAAGCCGACTTTGGAGCAAAGGAAGCAATGTCCGCATCATTTTATCGATATAATCAATCCAGATCAAAGCTACAGTGCCGGGGAATTTACTAGAAGAGCCCGGTGTTTAATTGAAAAAATATCTTCTAAAGGAGGAGTTTCACTCTTAGTTGGAGGGACCGGTCTTTACTGGCAAAGTGTGGTCGATGGTTTTTTTGAAGACGAAACAGATTATGAGCAAATTAGAATAGCTTTGCAGTCGCAGTTGGAACGCGAAGGTTTAGAGGCTCTGTATGATGAGTTAGGACGTTTAGATCCGATAACCCAGGCCAGACTCGAACCGGGTGATACGCAAAGAATTATCAGAGGATTAGAAGTGGCCCTGATGGGGGGAAAGACGCTAAGCGCCCGGTGGCGGGAAATAGAGGGAGTGGGTTTTAAGAGTCAAATTCAAATGATCCGACTCTCTATGGACCGGAATAGGCTTTATGAACGGATTGATAAAAGAGTGGAGCAGATGGTTGAGCAGGGATTAGTTGGGGAGGTTCGCGAATTGCTGGAAATGGGGTATGATCGAAAAACACCTGCACTGGGAACTCTGGGGTATCTCGAGATTGTCGATTATCTGGATGGTGTTCATTCGTTGGAAGAGGCCAAAGACCAAATCAAACGCAGGACTAGAAATTTTGCTAAACGTCAAAATACCTGGTTCCGCAGAGACCGCAGACTACGCGAATTGGACCTCGAAGTCTGGGGAGAGAGGGGGGTCATAAAGCGAATAATTGAAGAGTGGAGTTATAGGACTGGGATAAGGGATTTTGTTGACAGTGTGTGAGGTGCCTCCTATTTTAGATCAAAGAATTTTGCGGGAGTAGTTCAGGGGTAGAACGCAAGCTTCCCAAGCTTGATGTCGCGGGTTCGATTCCCGTCTCCCGCTCCAGATAGTCAAGTCCATCCGCCCGACCAATTGAGGTTGGGCGGATTTTTTGCATGGTCCCGGATCAGCCCGGACATATATTTCCCTCTTCAATCCAAAAAAAGTATAATTAAATTAAAGTTGCGAGAGTCGTTTTGATGGTGTAATTTGCATGTACATCATTCGCAGAGCTAGCTTTGAGTCTCTTTTTCACATAATGCCATACAAAAACAACTATAAACAATTGCCTGAGAAGGGTATAGGTGCTCTACTGATGCGGTTTCGCCATTGTGATAAGTCTGGATTATTCAGCCCGCACTCGAGTACGCTTCAGGGATATTGGCTCGTGTTGATACTCTCGCTTTCGGCATGCGGGTCCCGTGCTGTGGTTCAACAATCCCCGTTGGATACGGCAACGAACCACTATATACGTGGCTTAGCCCACTTTGAACGCAATGATTTAATAACTGCCCAAAGGGAATTTGATCGCGCCAGAATGTTGGATATCGATTTCCCTGGCGTTTATGTAGGATACGCCTTAGTGGCTATGGAACACCAAGATTTTTTCCGCAGTCGCAAGGAGTTGGAAATGGCATTCCACAAGGATAACGACTACGTGGATGCTCATATCGCCCGGGGGCGTATAGCCACCAGGGAAGGAGTTATTCGGGGGGAAAAACCGGATAAATGGCTTCCCGAAGCCCTGCGGGGCTACAAAAAGGCTCGAGAGTTGGCCCCAGAGTATCCTCCAATCCACTATCATCTTGGGAAGACCTATCTTCAAGCTCATAATTTGCCTCTGGCCCGTAAGGCTTTCACTCGGCTTCTCGAAATCAACCGCGGTCCTCTTGTAGAGAAGGCGATGAGCCAAATAGAGCAAATTCAGATGATCGAAAGAGCGGCTCCCGGGACCGAAATGGGTATCAAAATAGGGTTGGTGCCAGAAATAAGTCGGGCAGAATTAGCGGTGCTTTTGCTGGCGGAAATGAAATTGGGGGAATTGGTAGAAAAAAGAAGACCTGTAAAGCCTTCGAATTCGTTCCAAACACCCACACAGAATCGGGCTGGTGCTATAGAGGCCGTGGATCTCGAAAGTTCATGGGCCAAAGCTTGGATTGAAGAGATCCTAGAGTTGGGGGTGCCGGGGCTCGAACTGTTCCCAGACCGAACCTTTCAACCTGATCAGTCACTGACTCGTGCTAATTATGCGCTGGTCAACCAGGGAGTCTTGATTTTGTTGAGTGGCGACCAGGATTTGTCCACCCGATATATTGGCGAAGCTACGCGATTTCCCGACGTACGGGGCGATTTCTATGCTTATAATGCTATTTCTCTGAGTACGGAAAGAGGGCTTATGAAAACGGATAAGCGGACCGGCCACTTCTTTCCCGAAAGAACGGTGTCTGGAGCCGAGGCATTATTGATGATTCGCGAAATGCAAAATTCTTTCCGCATGGAGTTTTGATTGGTGCAGGTTCGGGTGTTAATCATCTTCTTTTTGGTTTTACCGGGTTCCCTCTCTGCAGAGGTCCTCACCCGGGTGCAGGCTAGTGGACTGGGTTTTATCGCGGCAGGAGACCAGGCCGGGGCTTTTGCTCAGGCAAAAAAAGCCGCGATGCGCGAGGCGGTTGAGATAGGAGTTGGCACCCTTTTAAGTGCAGAGACGAAGGTGGGTAATTTCGCGGTCATTGCAGATCAGGTTCTCACTCGTACAGAAGGGTATATTCGCTCCTATGAAATACTGAACCAAGGGGCTATAGACGAGGAAACTTACGAGGTTGAGATCGAAGCGGTTGTAGAATTGGGTAATCTGCACCGCAGGCTCGATGCCCTGGATCTTTTGATTTCGCATGCGGGCGATCCTTATATCCTGTGTTTGGGGCGGGATGAGTACGCGTTTGGTACCGAGGGCGAAGAGGTGAGGGATTTTAGTGCAACTGTGTTGAGAGGGGTTTTAAAGAAGGCGAGTGGGAGGTTTAATCTATCAGCCCCGCTAAGGCAGCGGGAGAATGCTCTGGCAGAAGCCGCGGAAATGGGGTTCGAGCAGGGAGCAGATATCGTTATAAAGTCCGAAGCTATGGTGCGAGAAGCAGCCCAGGTCCAGATTCCCTTTTCCCAGGTATCACTCAAAGGGCTCGGGTTGTATTCCGCTACAGCAGATATGCGCATAGAGGCATTATGGACCGATACCGGGGAGGTTTTTGCCTCTTTGACGCATTCCGAACGTGGTGCAGATCCGAGTTTGGTTACTGCTGGAGAAAAAGCAGTGCGGGTGGGTATGGAGAAATTAGCGACAGAGCTAGTACATCTGCTGGCGGAAAATTGGCGCGAAAAAATGTACTCTGGTCGCTTGGTCCGATTAGTCGTTGCTGGAGACCGCGATCGGATTAAACTTTTTGAAATGGCTCTTTCCAGTCAAATATATGGCGTTGAGAAATTTTATCGTCGCAGCTATGAAGGGGGAGTCGCTGTTATCGATATACGGTCTAAGGATACGGGCTTTGCGGTTGCCCGCGATTTGAGTGCTAAAGGGATTGAAGGTGTTAATATCTCAATCGAAAAAGTGTCTCCGAACAGCGTGCGCTTAGAGTTGGTAAATTAATGGTTGTCATTAAAGAGATCGAGCCCGATAGCCTTGGCGAACGCTCCGGATTTCGTATCGGAGACCGGCTTTTGCGCATAAACGGCGAAGAAGTACGAGATCTTATTGATTTCCAGGTGATGAGTGCTGAAGAGTCGCTCGAAGTTGAGATAGAGCGCGGAGAAGAATTATACGAGGCAACGATCGAGCGAAAGCCCGGAGAGGCCTTCGGTCTTGGCTTTGAAGATATCCGGTTGCGAAGTTGCAACAACAAATGCGTCTTCTGTTTTATCCACCAGATGCCCAAGGGCATGCGACGCAGTCTCTATTTCGAGGATGACGATTTCAGGCTTTCTTTTCTGCACGGTTCGTACGTGACATTGACCAATGTTCGCGAGAGCGACATTGACCGGATCATCGATCAGGGGCTGACTCCTCAATATATTTCGGTCCATGCTACAGACCCCGCTCTCAGAGAACTGATGCTCGGCCGTACTAAAGCAACAGTAGATATTATTCAGCGCCTGGAAAAACTCGCCGCAAACGGTATCGAAATGCATACCCAGGTGGTGGTTTGTCCTGGTTGGAATGACGGTCCCCATTTAGAGCGAACAGTCAAAGATTTATCGGCTTTCTATCCGGCGGTCAGGTCGGTGGCACTGGTGCCGGTGGGATTGACTGACCATCGCGACAGATTGGCCAAGTTGGAGCCGGTACAGGGTGATAAGGCGGCAGAATACCTGGTTTTTGCCGAAAAATGGGGTCTGGAATTCAAGAAGCGTTTTGGCGAACGATTCATCTATGCTGCAGACGAGCTATTTCTGCTTGTCGGTCGGGAGCCCCCTGAAGATTCCTATTACGACGCATTTCCCCAGCTTGAAAACGGCATTGGTATGGTGCGGGCTTTCTTGGATACGTGGAAGAGCCAAAGTGCGGAATTGCCACTTGGGATCGCCGAACCGAAACGCATCGGATTGGTAACGGGTCGATTGGCCGAAGAGGTGATTAAACCTCTGGTGGCGAGGCTAAATTGCATAGAGAATTTAGAAGTCGATCTCTTGGCCGTCGACAATGATTACTTTGGTCGCGGTATTACCGTTTCGGGATTATTGACTGGGCGGGACATTGTTGCGAGGGTCAGAGATGAGCCACAGCGGGATGCGGTCTTATTACCACCAAATTGCATCAATGGGGATGGTCTTACATTGGATGATATGACCGTCTCTCAACTAATTGAAGAAGTAGGTGTTCCAATAACGGTGGGGAGTTATGATCTAGTGGGGTCACTCGAGAAGGTCTGGTCTGGTCGGGATATCGAAATCCAGGGTGAGGGGCGTCAGTTGACCGAGTTGGGTTATTATATCGGACCTGGACAATGAGTCCGCAAACCATTCGCCAATTGGGCCACCTCAGGCCGCTCGTGGCAATCGTTGGTCGGCCCAATGTGGGTAAGTCGACCCTCTTTAACCGTATATTGGGGACCCGGTGGGCGATAACCGATGACCAACCCGGAGTCACACGAGATCGAATATTCGCCGTAGCTGAGTGGGCGGGGCGCACATTCACCTTGGTTGATACTGGGGGCTATATAACCAGGTCTAAAGATGCAATAGAAGTTTCAGTGCGCACTCAGGCCGAAAAAGCGATAGCCGAAGCAGATATTACGGTTTTTCTCTGCGATGGCTCGGCGGGACTGACCGACCTCGATCGTCAGGTTGGGGCTATCTTGCGCAAGGGGGGAGGCAAAACCTTGTTGGTTATCAATAAGATCGATGGGGTTGGCCCCACTGATTCCCTCGATGAGTTTTATGCTCTTGGACTGGGTCGCCCCCTGGCCGTCTCAGCAGCAACGGGAAGACGCTCCGGCGATATGCTGGATGTGATCGTCGAGCTTTTTGATGAAACCGAGGTCGGTGCAGATCTCATAGATGAAGATGCGGTCAGGGTTGCTCTGGTTGGTCGGCCCAATGTCGGCAAGTCGACCTTGATTAACCGTCTGGCAGGAAACCAGGTTTCGATTGTCCACGACAAGCCGGGTACCACTCGCGATAGCACTGAATTGAATTTGGAATGGAATGATACGCAACTCGTAGTGATGGATACAGCTGGATTAAGGAGGCGTTCCAAGGTCGATGATCCAGTGGAATTCTATAGCGGGCGCCGAGCTTCAAAGAGCATCGGACAGGCCGATGTCGCGGTAGTACTGCTGGATGGGACAGAAGGGTGGGTTATGCAGGATGCTCGTATTATGGAACAGGTTATTGAGTCTGGGGCGGGACTGGTTGTGGCGGTTAACAAGTGGGATTTAGTCGAGGGGGTCTCAGTTGAAGAATGCCGCCGCGAACTCCGTCTTCGCTATCCTTTTCTGAGGGATTATCCAGTACTTTGTTTTTCGGGCTTGACGGGGCAGAAAGTGCAAAAGTGTCTCGAGGTTGTGGCCTCTGTTGGGAAAAGGCGCAGAACGCGGATTGGCACGGCGAAACTAAATAAGATCATCCAACAACTATCGGTCGAATCTCCCGCCTCCCACGAGGGACGGGAAATTCGCTTGCTCTATGCGACTCAACATGCGATTGACCCGCCAACATTTACCATATTCACCAATTTGCCCCGGCAAGTACCGGGGAATTATCAGCGGTATATCGAAAAGAGGTTGAGAGAAGAATTCGATTTTATGGGTACGCCTTTGCGTATCGTTTGGCGTCTCCGCAAAGGAGATTAGGGAGCGCGGTTGTGAATGATCCATTGGGTACCAAGCTGTATTATAGCATAAGTGAAGTTTCGAAACTCACTGAATTACAACCATATACGCTTAGAGCCTGGGAAAAGGAGTTCCCCTGGTTGAGGCCGCGGAGAGCTCGTGGTAAAAATAGGGCATATCGGGAACGCGATATTGGAATAATCCTTTTGATTAAGAAATTGCTTTACGAAGAGCGGTATACGACTCAGGGAGTGAAAAAAAAACTCAAGGCAGAACCCGACCTGTTGCGCCAGGCCGGGCCTCAAATTTCCCATTTACTCACCGGTGCTGCTCAGCCCGAAATCGCAATCAAGAAGGACCAGATATCGGCACCAAAGTCGGTCAAAGCGAAAGGGCAAACCGAAATCAAGACGGTGGTCGAAGAACTCAAAAAAGAGTTGAAGGAGATCTTGGAACTAATTTGAAACTACGCAACAAAGGATTTAGCGGATTTACTCTATCGCCCATTATAAGTGGATCTTGCCTAAATCGACATAATTATATATTTTCAAACAACAAGTGGGCTTTAAAGCCCGCTTTTTGCTTAATGGGGAAAAGCGCCTATTTCCACTGCGGACAAAGCCAAAGTTAAAGCCGATCTGATTGCTCTTGTCGAGCCTCTAATCGTCGAGCATGGGGTCGAACTTGTCGATATTGAATTGAGCGGAAATAGAGGTAGTCAACTCGTCCGAATATTGGTTCACAAAGATCTTGGTGTAACGCTGGGACTTTGCGAATCGATTAGTCGCGAAGTTGCTGATCTCTTTGATGTAGAAGAACCTTTAATTGGGTCGTACCGGCTCGAAGTTACTTCGCCAGGCCTTGATCGGCCACTGGAAACAGATGGGGATTTTGCCCGGGCAGAAAACCGCTTGATCAAGGTTGTGCTCAAGTCCGGTCAGGTCTACAAGGGTAGGCTGAGAAATTTTGATAGCGACCAGATTTGGCTCGAGCCCGAAATCAAAACACCGTCGATTCTGCGGGCAGATATCGCCAAAGCATTTATTGAACCTGAATTATAGCTAGGGTTTTGCAAAACATATGAACAATATGAATATTGTCGAAGCGCTGGGGCAAATTGCCCGCGAGAAGAATGTTGATCGGGAAATGGTTGTCCAAACATTAGCTGACGCCCTTATTTCCGCTGCGAAGCGGCGCTATGGCAATACCGAGAATTACACCGTGGAAATTGATCCGAACCAAGGCAGGATGGAGGTGTTCGCCCGAATGACGGTTGTCGAGACTGTGGTGGAACCGTCAATGGAACTCCTTCTCGAAGATGCTCAGGAGATCGATGCCAATGCCCAATTGGGTTCGGTGCTACAACAAAAACTGGATTTTGCCGACTTCGGTCGCAATGCTATTCAGACCGCCAAGCAAATTCTCATCCAGCGTGTTCGCGAAGCCGAAAGGGAGCGAATATACGACGAATTTATCGGTCGTGTTGGTATTATCGAATCGGGTACCGTACAGCAAATAAGCCATGGTGATATCGTTCTCAATCTTGGTCGAGCCGAAGCGGCCATTCCCTATAAAGAGCAAATTCGCCGCGAACGGTACAGGCAGGGGGATGTGGTTCGAGGATTCATCTTTGATGTGCTCAAGTCGAGTCGGGGGCCTCAGGTCTTGCTATCCCGTACCCATCCTGAATTTCTCAAGAGGCTTTTTTCGATCGAAGTACCTGAAATCTCGGAGGAGATCGTCGAAATTCACGGCGTGGCTCGTGAACCTGGCGAAAGGGCTAAAATCGCGGTCAGTTCTAGCGATGAACGAGTCGATCCGGTTGGGGCATGTGTAGGAGTCAAAGGAGCTAGGGTTCAAGCTATTGTCAGAGAATTAAGCGGTGAGCGGATAGATATTGTTCCATGGATCGACGAGCCAGATATATTCATAACCCGAGCCTTAAGTCCGGCCACAGTTCTGAGGTGTATCACTGATTCACGGCGCAAACACGCCTTAGTACTCGTTGACGAAGACCAACTCTCTTTAGCCATTGGAAAGGGAGGGCAAAACACCAGGCTAGCATCTCAATTGACTGGTTGGGGATTGGACATTATCACAGAGGAACAATACCAGGAACGCAGGGCTAGGCAGGATAAATATCAAGAGGTGTTTCGTCGGATACCCGGAGTTAGCGAATTAATCGCCTTGAGTTTGACAACTTCGGGCTTCGATTCGCTTGGCTCTATCGTTGAAGCTGAACTGAACCTCTTGCAAACTGTACCTGGTTTGGAGCAAGCCGAGGCGGCCAGCGCCATCAGAGAGGCTGCGACTCAATACTTAGCCGAGCATGGCGAGATTGATATTGATTCCTTATTAGCGAGTAGTGAAGCCGCTGAA
>CAZFMY010000070.1:32600-34887 GCA_964520345.1 uncultured Gemmatimonadaceae bacterium
CGAGCATGGCGAGATTGATATTGATTCCTTATTAGCGAGTAGTGAAGCCGCTGAAACGGCTGAAACGGCTGAAACGGCTGAAACGGCTGAAACCGCTGAATTAGGTGGGGAGGCCGTGGTCGAAGAGGGTGCAGCCGCTGTTCCAGTGGATCCGGCGACTCCAGATCCTATAGGCCTATCACCGACAGAACCCACCCCTAATAGTGACTCAGGGGAGGAATTACCAGACCGAGGGGCCGAGCCCACGGGTTAGGACCCCCTATTTGAGGGAGCACATTCTTGGAAAAGCGCAGGGTTTACCAAGTAGCGAAAGAAAAGAAGCTGTCCAGTGATGCGCTCATATCCATGCTTAAGGGGATGGATATAGAAGTTAAAAGCCATATGAGTGTGGTTACTCCAGAGATGTTGGAGGCCATCGACCGTAAGATCAAAGAAGAAAAAAAGAGTTCGATAGAGGAAGTAAAACGGCAAAAGGCGAGCGAGGATAGCCGCAAAAAAGTAGCCGATAAGCCCAGCCCTGACCGCAATCGTCAATCGGAAGGGGGAGGTCGGAAGAAGAGTAAGAGTGATCCTGGGGCCGAAGTTCCTGCACCACCGGCTGAAGGCGAGGAGGGGACAAGTAGACGTCGAGCACGTCGCCGCGGTAAGAAAAGGGAAGGGGAGGATTTGGGCACTGTACGGGAGGGATTAACCGAAAATCGCGAAGTGACCATTCAGGCGGATTCGACTGGGGGGACAGGTAAGCGCAAGCGGGGTAAGCGACACAAGGGAGTCCCCGATGTTAAAGAAGTTCAAGAAAATGTGCGCCGAACCCTGAGCCAACTCAATGAAGGTCGTGTGCGAAGGCGTTACGACCGAGGACCACGCGAGGACGATCAGGGTGAGGGGGGGGAGACTCCCCAGATCAAAGTCAGCGAATTCATTACCCTCGGTGAATTCGCCGATCAACTCGGTGTAAAAGCCAATGATGTGATCGCTATTTGTCTGCAGATGGGGGTCATGGCGACGATTAATCAGCGCTTAGATATGGATACGATGCAGGCGGTAGCTGATGAGTTTGGCTATGAGGTAGAACAGATCGAAGCCGAAGAAGAAGCTGATTTGGAGGAGATCCTCGATCAGGAAGATATTGGAACTCCAGAACCGCGTCCCCCAGTAGTAACCGTTATGGGCCATGTTGATCACGGAAAAACTTCATTGCTCGATTATTTGCGTTCTAGTAAAGTAGCCGAAGGAGAATCTGGGGGTATCACCCAGCATATTGGTGCCTACGTTGTCAATATGAAAGATGATCGCGGTGTGACATTTCTCGACACTCCGGGGCATGCCGCTTTTACGGCGATGAGAGCTCGCGGATCTAGAGTTACCGACCTGGTAATTCTCGTCGTCGCTGCCGATGACAGCGTAATGCCGCAAACCATTGAAGCGATTGATCATGCCAGGGCAGCACAAGTACCTCTGGTTGTCGCGATTAACAAGGTCGACCTGCCAGCGGCAGATCCGGCCCGAATCAAGCGCGAATTAGCTGATAGGGATGTCTTGGTCGAAGAATGGGGAGGCAAAGTACCCTGTGGTGAAATCTCTGCAATTACAGGGCAAGGTATCGATCAATTACTCGAAGTTCTGCTCCTCGAATCGGAGTTACTTGAGTTGAAGGCCAACCCTTATAAGAAGGCACGGGGTACTATCGTTGAAGCCAAGCTGGACAAAGGACGCGGACCAGTCGCTACTGTTTTGGTTCAAGAAGGAACCCTCCGGGTTGGCGATCCCTTTATTACCGGAGTCAATAGTGGCCGGATAAGAGCTCTGCTTGACGAAGACGGTAAGCGCCTCAAAGAAGCCGGCCCCTCTGTGCCAGCCCAGGTTCTCGGATTGCCCGGAGTCCCGCAGGCTGGCGATATCTTCGCGGTTGCCAACTCCGAGCGCGAAGCCAAGGATTTGAGCCAGCGTCGACTCCTGATCAAGCGAGAGCAGGACCACCGAAAATTACGGACCGTTACCCTCAGCGATCTTCACGATCAAATCCAACAAGGTAATGTTCAGGAATTGCGGGTGGTTGTAAAAGGTGATGTCGATGGCTCGGTCGAGGCGATTTCCCAGGAGTTGGGGGGAATAACACACGAAGAAGTTCGGGTCAACGTCATCCATAGCTCCGTCGGGGCCATATCCGAGTCCGACGTGTTGCTGGCAGCAGCTTCCAGTGCGATTTTGATTGGATTCCATGTTTACTCTGAAAGTAGAAGGTCGACCCGATCCTCTAACATTTGCTGAAATTTTGATTTCGCCG
>CAZFMY010000071.1:0-15966 GCA_964520345.1 uncultured Gemmatimonadaceae bacterium
TTTTGGCGTCGTCGGCCCAGGCCAGGCCATGCGGCCGGTTGCCGAAGGCGACGGGAAACCAGGAACAGGCGGTGATGGCAGTGGCGTCGTCGGTTGCTTCGAGACGCAGCTTGAGAATCGCCTTAGCGGGTGGTGACGAAGCCCAGAGATACTCGCCGTCCCATTCGAGACCGTGGTAGCCAGTGTGGGTACCGCCGACCAGATCCTGGGCGAAATCGACAATTCCACTACCGACGCCGCGGCAGCTGATTTCGATGCATTCTTCGCCGCGAACCTGGGTAAGAGCCAGATTGTAGGTACTGGACATGAAGATGGTTTCACAGCCCCCGAAATCGGTATGGGCCACGCCACTGGGTTTGCACGAGCCGGCCTGAAAGACGTTTTCGCTCGGGTTGTTGCGCGGGTCGTCGATGGTGATCAGATCACCGTCGGCCTGGTCGGCGACGAAGAGCTGGTCGGTCAGGGGGGCGTAGTGCAGCCCGTTGGGTTGCGCGCCGTCTTTTTGAATCTGGTAGCGTACTTCGGTGCGGCTCTGAGTGACTTTGACATCGGAATGGCGCATGAGGTCCTTAATACACCGGGATCTTGGCGTCGGCGAGGATCCGGTGGACGTTGGCAGCAGCGCGAGGGTATTTCTCGTTGGGCAGGTGTTCGAGGAGCATATAGCCGTCGGGGTGGGCATCGTGCCAGAGTTTCAGGGCGGTGGCGATATCGAGTTCGCCGTCACCGGGGATCTCTTCGTCGATGTGCAGGACCAGGCCATTGGAGAGCTTGATGTCCTTGCAGTGGCCGACGGGTGCTATGGGATTCATAACGGCGAAGATCTGTTCCAGACGCTGAGTGCTCTGGTATACCTGGTCCAGGTTCTGGAAGTGATTGACATAGTCCATGACTACCCCCATTTGTTCGGAGCCGACTTCTCGCAGCACATCGCGGTTGATTTCCGGTGAGCCCATGATGGTGAGCAGGTGGGTCTCGATGACGATGGGGACGGCTTCGGCTTCGGCTTTGGCGGCGATGCGTTTCAGCGTCTCGACGAGCCGGGCGCGGGCTTCGGGGCTGCGGTTGGCTTTGGCTGGGGCGTAGGAGCCTTCCGGATTGAGGCTGCCGGTGCGGATCAGGCAGGTGTGGGCGGCGAGGTCGCGGGCGACTTCGATTCCTCGCTCTATTTTGCCGACGACCTGGTTGCGGACCTCCGGGTTCGGATCGAATAGACACTCGGAAAAGCCGATGCCGAACTGCGGCAGTTCCATATCGGCGGCGGCGATTCGATCGCGGACCTGATGGCATTCTTCGGCGCTGATTGAGACGAGCTGGTCGGCTGGAGCGTGGAATGCGACTCCGCTGAGTTCAAGTGCTTTTATGGCCGCTAGATCCTGTTTGCCGATCTCGCGAAAGTCCGGGGGTAGCATGCCGACGACGCCGAGGCGCATAGAAGACTCCTTTTTTTGGGCGAATTGTGAAAATAACACATAATGAAAGGACAGCAAGAGGCTCCTTGCTCTGTGGGTCAAGGTGGCCTAATATTGTTAGGTTCCCTCTGGGCATTGAGGATGGTCCGGAATTGCCTTATCTCGAACCTGAGGGCATGGTTGTTATAAAAGAATGACCGGTAAATCCGGAACAGAACTTTTGCCGGAGCATTTCACCAAAACGATCCGATAACCATCCGCCCATGAGCTTTGTGATCTCATTTATTACCGCGCTCGTCTCGGGACTTTATACCTCGCTCTGGGGGGCCTTCAAAGACTCTCCCTACGAGGGCTTCAAACCCCGGACCTTTCCGCGCAGCATCTACTTCCACATTGCGATCTTCCTGCCGCTGTACTTTGCGCCCTATTTCAGTGCCGAGTTTCAACACCTCGGTCTGGTGCAGACTTTCTTCCTGATAATGGGTATCGAGCGTTTCCTGGCCGAAATATACAAGGGCTTCTTCCGCACCGAAGACCAGGAAAAATACTTCGTGCCCTCGCGGATCACCTTCTTCGGCCACCACGTTGCAAGCGATCTCTTGCGCTATGGGGTGGGGGTGGTGATTGTCGCGATCGTCTTTGGTTTTTTGCTGGTCGAAGTACCGATTGAAAGCTTCTGGGGCTATCTGGCTACCGCGTATTGCACGGGACTGATCGTGGCTCTGGGAGGAGCCTACAAGGACGCGCCTTTCGAGGGGTTCAAGTGGCTGAAATTTCAGCGCTCGGCCGCGGTATTGTCCGCCTTGAGCTTCGTGTTCTATCTGCTCGGCGATCGGGAACATCCTGTTGCGCTGGGTTTTCTAATTTACATGAATGGCGGGTTGGAGCGGTTCTCGGTCGAATATTACAAGACCTATATTCAACGCAATATGTCGGGAAAGTTTCAGCCCGATCTGCCGCGTATCCAGCAGGCACTCGAGAATCGCGAAAAATTCCACTATATGGCCTTGTTGATCATTGCCGGCCTGATTGTTCTCTACGTCCATGAACTCGGCGCACTATGACGCCGTGGTGGTCGGCTCGGGGTTTGGTGGGTCGCTGGTCGCCCGGGCCCTGGTCCAATCCGGGCTCCGCACGATGCTGCTGGAGCGGGGCCGTTGGGCCAAACGCGACGATCTGGACTGGGATCAGCGCGAGATCCTGATCAAACGGCGCTATCAATCCGTTTCTCCACTGCTGGTCAAACAGTACCGAAGCCGCGATTTTCAGCGAATCTATCCCAACGAAATCGTCGGTGGCAATTCGGTGTTTTACGGTGGGGCTTCGCTGCGGCTGCGCAGCGGAGATTTTACTCGTTGGCCTTTTACTTATGCGGATCTGGCCCCCTATTACGCCCGTGCCGAGCGCGAGATGGGGGTCCATGGCACGCCGGGAGCGGATCCGTATGAGCCGCCGGGAATAGAGCGATATCCGCACGATCCCGTCGACTGGAGCGCGCCGGCCCAGCGGATCTACGAGGCGGGTAATGCACTGGGGCTGAAGCCTTTTCCGATCCCGCTGGCGATTAATTTTTCCAACCGCTCGCGTCCGCGTTGCCTGCGCTGCATTACCTGCGATGGCTTCCCGTGCAAAGTCGAGGCCAAGAACGATATGGCGTCGACGGTGTTGTTGGAGGCGCAGGAGGCAGGTCTGGAAATCGCCGTCGGCGCCGTGGTGAGCCGGTTGGTGCGAAACGGGAACCGCGTCGAGGGCGTCGAGTATATCGATGCGGAATCGCAGCAGAGTTTTGCGCTCTCAGCCGATCTGGTGGTCCTGGCCGCCGGGGCACTCAACAGTCCAGCTCTGATGCTTCGTTCAGGGTTTGACCATCCGCTGATCGGTCGTTTTCTCATGCGCCACTGCAACGGGATCGCCAGCTACGTATTTCCGTTTCGCACCAATCCGCAGCAAGTTTTCCATAAACAGGTCTGCTTTGCGGATTGCTACGAGGATATGCGCGCAGAGTTGGGTACTGCAGTGGGAGTTATTCAGGATATCTACACTCCGGCGTCGTCCGTTATCCGTCATCACGCGCCCTGGGGATTGAAGACGCTGGCGGGGCTATTTGCCGGTCGTATGCAGAATCTGCTCTGTATCGCCGAAGACGAACCGCGCGAGGAAAACCGGGTGTCCCTAGGCGTTGAGCGGGACGATTTCGACCTGGCTCTGGTGCAGGTTGAACACGATTACAGCGATGCGGACTGCCGGCGCCGGGACTATTTGCTGGAAAAGGCCGAGGCGATTTTGTGCCAGGCCGGTGGGTTGTGGCGCTATCGTTACTTGATCGATTCCTTTTCGCATGCCGTGGGGACTTTGCGTTGCGCCTCAGCGCCGGATCAGGGCGTACTCGATCCGGATTGTCGCTATTGGGGCAGCGACAATCTCTATGTGGCCGACGGCAGTTTTATGCCCTCTGCCGGTGGGGTGAATCCGAGTTTGACCATTGTTGCCAACGCCCTGCGGGTAGCCGAGCGGATACTGGAGAAGCGATGAAGAAGATCTGTCTGGTGGGGTGTGGGACAATCGCTCAGGTTCACGCGAAAAACCTGCTCGGCAAGGCCGAGTTGTCTTTCTCTAGTCGCACGCGGGCCAGTGCTGAGGCCTTTAGTGATCGGCACGGCGGTGGTCGAGTTTTTGATCGTTATGAGCAAGTGCTGGATAGCGAGGTGGACGCAGTGCTGATCTCTTCGCCGCCGCAGGCTCATCGGGAGCAGGTCGTCGAGGCGCTGAAGGCGGGCAAAGGAGTGCTGGTCGAAAAACCGCTCTGCGCGACGGATGAGGATTTGTCGGCGATCGCGGCAGCGGCGGAAGCTCATCCGGATTCGTTGCTGATGATCGCGGAAAACTACTACTACAAGCCTTCGCTCAAGACCCTCAAGTGGATTTTGCGCCAGGGCTTCGTCGGTGAATTGATGCAGGCGACGATCGGCAAACAGTTCTCGCAGGCGGCTACGGGATGGAAGAGTGGCTACGGGGCACTGTTGGAGGGAGGCATTCACTTTGTGGCTTTTGGTGCGGATCTCTTTGCCGATCCGTTGCGGCGAGTGACGGCGGAGTTTCCCGGATACCTGGCGGGAGAGCCCGAGCGCCGTTCGGTGGTGCGGATCGAGTACGAAGGCGGAGCCGAACTGGTCTTGCGCTATGCCTGGAACGCGTTCAGTTTGACCCGGGGTATCTTACAGCATTCGCAAGTAATAGGCACAGAAGGCCGAATAGTCTTTGAGAGTAACGGATTGTATGTACGATTGAAAGGTCGGCGGAAACGGCTCTACTTTCCGGGGATGGGAGATTTGATGGGCTATGGGGGCATGATAAGAGATTTTCTGGAGTGTTTAAAGGACCCCGGGCGGCAGCCCTATTCGGATCTTGCGCGGGCGCGGAGGGATCTGGGGATTGTGTTTGCCGCCTATGAAGGATTGGCCTAGGCGGCAGCCTGCTGTCTTTAGTCCATTTCTGCGGGATAGAATATAGGACCAACAACGATGAGGGATTTTCTATGAGCGAACCAGATAAAATCATCTACTCGATGTACAAGGTGAGCAAGCACTACAATCGCGAGACGATCATTGCGGATATCTCACTCTCTTATTTTTACGGAGCCAAGATCGGAGTGCTGGGGCTTAATGGTTCGGGCAAGAGTACGCTGCTGCGAATCATGGCCGGGGTAGATAGCGAGTACGAGGGAGAGATCCACGTGCAGCCGGGTTTTACGGTGGGCTATATGGAGCAGGAACCGGAGTTGGAGAAGGGCAAGATGGTCCGGGAGATCGTCGAGGAGGGGGTGCAGGATACGGTGGATCTCTTGCGCGCCTACGAAGAGCTCAACGCGCAATTTGCCGAGCCGATGGACGACGATCAGATGAACGCGCTGATCGAGCGGCAGGCCAAGATGGCTGAGGAACTCGATGCGGTTGGAGCCTGGGATCTGGATAGTCGATTGGAAATGGCGATGGATGCGCTGCGCTGCCCTCCCGAGGACCAGGTGGTCGATACGCTTTCCGGCGGTGAGAAGCGGAGGGTGTCGTTATGCCGGTTGTTGCTGCGCAAGCCGGATATCCTCTTGTTGGATGAGCCGACCAACCATCTCGATGCCGAGACGGTCGCGTGGTTGGAGGGGCACTTGCAGCAATACGAGGGGACGGTCATCGCCGTGACCCACGATCGTTATTTCCTCGATAATGTCGCCGGGTGGATTTTGGAGTTGGATCAGGGCAGAGGCGTGCCGTGGAAGGGCAATTACTCTTCGTGGCTGGAGCAGAAGGACGAACGGCTCAGGCTGGAGGAGAAGAGCGAGGGCGAAATGCAGCGGACGCTGGAGCGCGAATTGGAGTGGATCCGCATGACGCCCAGGGCCAAGCAGCAGAAGAACAAGGCGCGGATCAGGGCTTATGAAGAGTTGATCAACCAGGACAAGGTGCGGCGCAACGAAGAAATGCAGATCTATATCCCGCCAGGTCCGCGCCTGGGCGATATCGCGATCGAGGCCAGGGGCGTGAGCAAGAGCTACGACGATCGGATCCTCTTCGAAAATATGGAATTCGTCCTGCCCTCGGGCGGGATCGTCGGCGTCATCGGGCCGAATGGCGCGGGCAAAACGACCTTATTTCGACTGATAACCGGCCAGGAAGAAGCCGATAGCGGTGCGCTGGAAATCGGCGAGACGGTGCAGCTGGCCTATGTCGATCAGAGCCGCGAGACGCTCGAGGGCGACAATACGGTTTGGCAGGAGATTTCGGGCGGTGAGGAGGAGATCGAGTTGGGCGACCGCACGATGAACTCGAGAGCCTATGTCTCGCGCTTCAATTTCGGCGGCGGCGACCAGCAGCAGGCGGTTGGCACGCTCTCGGGCGGTCAGCGCAATCGGGTGCACCTGGCGAAGGTGCTCAAGGAGCAGGCCAATGTGCTCTTGCTCGACGAGCCGACCAACGACCTCGACGTCAATACGCTGCGGGCCTTGGAAGAAGGTCTGGAGGGTTTTGCCGGTTGTGCGGTGATCATCAGTCACGATCGCTGGTTTCTCGATCGGATCGCGACGCATATCCTGGCCTTCGAGGGCGATAGCCAGGTCTACTGGTTCGAGGGCAATTTCTCCGAGTACGAAGAGAATAAGAAGCAGCGCCTCGGCGAGGATTCGATCGTGCCGAAGCGCGTGCACTATCGCCAGTTGACGCGGGACTGAGATGGCCCGTATTCCCGATCCTTCGTGGCGCGACGGTCTGCGCAGCCTGCACCCGGACGAATTCCCCCAGCTCGACGCGCTTTTGAGCGAGGTCTTTCGTCCGGGTATGCCGCAGGAGTATCCGCATATTTACACGCCGGACGACACGGCCAACCTGCGGGTGGTCGTCGAAGGCGGCGAAGTGGTGGCACATATCGGCACAATTCGCCGGCACGCTTCGATTATGGGCTGCACGGTGAAGGTGGCTTCTCTGGGAGGTGTGGCGACGCGTCCCGATGCCCGTGGCAAAGGGTATGCAACTGCGCTATTTGAAGATACGATCCGCGATTGCCGAGAGGATGGGGTCGATTTCATCGTCGTCTCGGGTTATCGCAAGATCTACCATCGCTACGGTTGTCGTTATGTCGGGCGCGACAGGCGTTTTGTGATACCGGCGGATCGGGGCGGTGATTTTGCCGATGAGGGCTTGGATCTGCGGCCGATGACCAGTGCCGACGGCCCGGCACTGGCGGCGCTCTATAGGCGCGAGCCGGTGCGCTGGTTGCGGCCGCCGTCCGATTTCGACAACGCGCTCAAGGGCCATGTGATGAACCGGCCGGCGGAGGTGTTGGGGATTTACGAATGCGGAAATTTGCGTGCCTATGTGATGCAGGGGCCGCAGAAGAAGGGCGAAGACCAGCATCAGTCGATTCTGGAGTTTGCCGGGGACCGCCGCGCTCTGGTGGGTGCGCTGGGCACGTTGCTGGTGCGTGCTGGGGCGCAGTCGCTCGACGTACATGTGATGGGCTGTGACGGTCTCTTGCGCGATTTGCTGTGCGAGCGGGGATTGCAAGGCGAGTCGGCCCACACTTCGGGCACGGTGACGCTGGTGAATTTTCCTCAGTTCATGGAGAAGATGCGGCCGCATTTTGTAGAACGCTTAGGTCCGAGTGCGGCGGAAGGATTGGTGTTTGGTCAGCGCGGAGAGCAATTGATTTTCACTTTTGGCAGCGATCAGGTGGTCGCGCCGGATTGGGGGGTGGCGGTAGAATTGATTTTTGGCACGACGGATGGGCATGAGGAAAAATTGCGGGCGGCGGGCGGGCGCGCTGGTGAGGCACTTGGCCAGATCTTCCCGATCCCCGGCCTTTGGTATGGCCCGAATTACGTCTGAGCGGCGGTATCACTCGCAGCCCGGCAGACATTCTAATCGCTACTTCTACAGATCCTGCGCGTTTAATCCCAATAAAGGAGCTCGCCATGTATATCGGCACTCAAGGTAGATTCCCCGAAGATTCTGATCTAGAAGTCCTTGCTCAGCTGGGTGTCAACAACATAGATACGACGCCGTCTGAGCCGATTGACGAGTGGACGACCGAGTTGCTGGTCGCGATGCGCGAGCGCTGTGCCAAATTCGGCATCGAGCTGGAGATGACGCATCTGATCAGTTCGGGCAACGCGCTGAAAGACAAGGCCACAGGGGCGATTTTTCTCAAGCCGAGCGACGAGCGCGAGCGGCAGCTCGATACGGTCTGCGATGTGATCCGCATGGCGAGTGAAGCGGGCTTGCGGGGGCTCAATTACAATATCACCAATCTGGGCCATTTGCGGACGACGCGCACTCTGGGTCGCGGCGGTGCGAGTCTATCGACCTTTGACTACGACGAGCTTTTGCAAAAGGGCAGCGATCGCGAGCCGGAGGAGACGCGCTTCAGCGAATTCCAGGATGGGCCGGCGGACGACGACGAGATGTGGGAGCGCATCGACTATTGGCTCCAACGCGTGATCCCGGTCGCTGAAGAATACAAGGTGCAGATGGCCTGTCATCCTTCGGATCCGGGTATCGGCTACAAAGTCACTTATCGCGGTATCGCGCGCGTTATGGGGATGGTCGATGGCTTCAAGAAATTGGTCGACCTCTACGAGAGTCCCTATAATGGCCTGAATTTCTGTGTTGGCTGCATGTCGGAGAGTTTGGAAAAACCGGCGGAGCAGATTTTTGATGTGGTGCGTTATTTTGGCGAGCGGAAAAAGATTTTCAATGTGCACTTTCGCAATATCAAGGGCGGTTTGCGAAAATTCGCCGAGGTTTTTCCGGACGAGGGCGATGTCAATATGATCAAGGTACTGCGCACGTTTAAAGAGGTCGGCTACGAATATATGATAATGCCCGATCACGTGCCGCAGATCTCGGGGCCGGAGCCGCGCAAGGTGGGTTTCGCCTATACCTATGGGTATATACAGGCGGCGATGCAGGCGGTCGACGAAGATTAACCCTGAAGCGCAGAACCTAAATAGCAATAAAAAGCCCCCGATGCCGTTTGCGCATCGGGGGCTTTGGCTGTACTAGGACGATACTTGTTCAGGCGATGGCCGAGAGCGCCTTGCGCGCGAAGACCCTGGCCAGGTGCTGGCGGTATTCCTCGCCGGCGAAATTGTCACTGAGTATCTCGGCACCGTCGGCGGCTTTTTCGCTGGCGGCACCGATGGAGTCTGCGCTGAGATTGCCGCCGAGCGCCTCTTCGACACCGGTGTCGCGGAAGGCGGCGTTGGCGACGCCGGTAAAGGCGACTTTGACCGCCCCGCCCGAGGCGGCGGCAGCGCAGCCGACGACGGCAAAACGAGAGGCCGGGTGTGGGAATTTGGCGTACGATGATTTCTCGGCGGCGGGCACGCGGATCTCGGTAATGATCTCGTCGGGGCCGAGTGCGGTCAGGAACAGATCGACGAAATATTCATCGGCGGGAATCGAGCGCTCGCCATCGGGGCCTTTGACCTGGATCTCGGCGCCGAGCGCTAGGATCGCGGCCGGGTAGTCGGCAGCCGGGTCGGCGTGGGCCAACGAGCCGCCGATGGTGCCCTTGTTGCGGACCTGGGGATCGCCGATGACCGCGGCGGCCTGGGAGAGTGCGGTGGCTTTGGCGCCGATCAGGTCGGAGGCCTCGATCTGGTGGTGGGTGGTGGCCGCGCCGATGGCGATGGCGCCGCCGTCCTCTTTGATGTAGTTGAGCTCTTTTAACCCGCCGATATCGATGAGTGCACCAGGTGTCGAAAGGCGCAGTTTCATCGCCGGGATCAGGCTGTGGCCGCCGGCCAATAGCTTGGCGTCATCGGAGAGCAGGCCGATCGCTTCGTCTACCGAAGCCGGGCGGTGGTAGTCAAACGATGCAGGTATCATATCCGATCTCCTCTAAGTGGCTTGCTGGATGGCCTGCCACACCTTTTGCGGCGTTAGTGGCATATCGAGATTGCGCACGCCCAAAGGCCATAGGGCGTCTAGCGCGGCGTTGACGATAGCTGGCGGCGAGGCGATGGTTCCGGCCTCTCCAGCGCCCTTGACCCCCAGTGGATTGTGGGGACAGGGGGTGATCTGA
This sequence comes from uncultured Gemmatimonadaceae bacterium, assembly GCA_964520345.1. Classification (GTDB taxonomy): domain Bacteria; phylum Latescibacterota; class UBA2968; order UBA8231; family UBA8231. Next base: position 9,984 of record CAZFMY010000071.1, read on the forward strand.
TGGTCGGTCTCGAAGCTGGGCAGGTCATCGGCGCGGGGTATGGCGTAGTCCATATAGGAGCCGGATGAGAGCTGACCGTTCTCGTCGTAGATGGCGTGTTCCAATAGCGCCTGGCCGATGCCGTGGGTGATGCCGCCGTGGAGCTGGCCCTCGACGATCATCGGGTTGACGATATTGCCGACGTCGTCTACGGCGAGATAGCGTTTGATCTCGATGCCGCCGGTTTCGGTGTCGACCTCGACCACCGCGATATGAGCGCCGAAGGGGAAGGTGAAGTTGGCCGGGTCGTAGAAGCTGGTAAAGTCCAGGCCGGGTTCCATGCCTTCGGGAAAATTATGCGGCACGTAGGCGGCCAGGGAGACCTCGGCTAAGGAGATCGACTGGTCGGTGCCCTTGACCGTCCAAGAGCCTTCGACGAATTCGAGATCTTCTTCGGCCGCTTCCATCAAGTGCGCGGCGATCTTGGCGCCTTTCTCCTTGACCTTGTCCATGCTCTTGACGATGGCGGTGCCACCGACGGCCAGAGAGCGCGAGCCATAGGTACCCATGCCGAAGGGCACGGATTCGGTGTCGCCGTGGATGATATCGACGTCTTCAATCGCGACTCCCAAACCGTCGGCCACGACCTGGGCAAAGGTGGTTTCATGCCCTTGGCCGTGCGAATGACTGCCGGTGAAGACCGTGACCTTGCCGGTGGGTTGGACCCGCACGCCGGCGCTTTCGAAGAGCCCGGCACGGGCGCCGAGGGAGCCGACGACCGCCGACGGGGCAAGACCGCAGGCCTCGATATAGGTCGAAAAGCCGATGCCGATATATCGTCCTTCGGCGCGGGCGGCCTCCTGATCCTTGCGCAGGCCATCGTAATCGATCTTTTCCAGGGCCTTTTGCAGGGTGCCCAGATAGTTCCCGCTGTCGTATTGCAGTGCGACCTGGGTCTGATAGCCCTCCTGCTCGACGCCGTCAAAGGCGGGGATGAAATTTTTCATCCGCAGCTCGGCCGGGCAGACGCCCAATTCGCGGGCGGCTTGTCCGACTGCGCGCTCGAGGAGGTAGGTCGCTTCGGGGCGACCGGCCCCGCGCAGCGCATCGACCGGGGTGGTGTTGGTGAAAACCCCGGTGACGTCGACGTAGATCGCCGGGGTGGTGTAGAGCCCCTGCAGTAGCGTGCCGTAGAGATAGGTCGGCACACAGGGGGCGAAGGTCGAGAGATAGGAACCGAGGTTGGCAAGAGTGGTGACGCGGAGCCCGACGAATTTGTGGTCGGCATCCAGGCCCAGCTCGACCTTGGTGTGGTGGTCGCGGCCGTGGGCGTCGGTGAGAAAGGCCTCGCTGCGGCTAGATGTCCACTTGACCGGCCGGTCGAGCTTGTTGGAGCACCAGGTGACGAGAACCTCTTCGGCGTAGTGGAAGATTTTAGAGCCGAAGCCGCCGCCGACATCGGGCGAGATCACGCGCACCTTGTGTTCGGGCAGTCCCATAACGAAGGCAGTCATCAAGAGGCGGATGACGTGGGGATTCTGCGACGTGGTATAGAGCGTGTAGTGATCGCGGGCCGAGTCGTAATCGCCGATCGCGCAGCGCGGTTCAATAGCGTTGGGAATAAGACGCTGGTTGTCGAACTCCAGGGTGGTGATATGGGCGGCTCCGGCCAGGGCGGCATCGGCAGCCTCGGCATCGCCCAGTCCCCAGTCGAAGGGAATATTGTTCGGTACTTCGTCGAAGAGCTGGGGCTTGCCATCGCCAATGGCGTCTTCGACCTTGACGACCGCGTCGAGGACTTCGTAGTCGACCTCGACCAACTCGGCGGCATCAGCGGCCTGAGCGCGGCTTTCGGCGATGACGATGGCGACGGGGTCGCCGACGTGGCGGACCTTCTCCGCAGCCAGTACCGGGTGCGCCGGTTCGAGCATGGTATCGCCGTTTTTGAAGTCGACCTGCCAGCCGCAGGGCAGGCCGCCGAGGTCGGATTCGGCAATGTCGGCGCCGGTGTAGACGGCAAGTACGCCGTCGGCGGCGGCCGCCGCCGAAGTATCGAAACCCTTGATTGAGGCGTGGGCGTGTGGGCTGCGTACGATGGCGGCGAAGGTCATATTGGGCAAGACGATATCGTCGGTGTAGCGGCCCTTGCCGGTGATAAACCGCTGATCTTCGACGCGCTTGACGGACTGTCCTAAGACTCCCATGGCGGCCTCCTAAGCGTGTTGGGCGGCGTGTTTGACCGCCTTGACGATGTTGTCGTAACCAGTGCAGCGACAGAAGTTGCCTTCGAGCGAGTGGCGGATTTCTTCGTCGCTGGGATCATCGTTGCGCTCGAGGAGCTGCCAGGCGGCCATGATCATGCCGGGCGTGCAGAAGCCGCACTGCAGGCCGTGGGTCTCGCGGAAGGCCTCCTGTAACGGGTGCAACGAACCATTCGGGCCCAGGCCCTCGATGGTGGTGATCTCCGCACCATCTGCCTGGACGGCGAGCAGGGTGCAGGATTTGACGGCCTGGCCATCAATAATGATGGTGCAGGCGCCGCAGTTGCTGGTATCGCAACCGACGTGAGTGCCCGTCAGACTCAAGACTTCGCGCAAATAGTCGACTAGCAGCTGGCGCGGTTCGACCTCGTGTCGATGGGTCTGGCCATTGACGGTGACAGCGATCGGTACTGCCATGGGTCACCTCCCGGGGAATGGAGTGGATATTACTTGGGTAGTTCTTTTTCCAGCGCTTTGAAAAATTGATTGGTAAACATGCGCGCTACACCCGAAAGCAGGCGCTGGCCCATACTGGCCAGGCGGCCGGTCAGTTGCGAGCCGCTCTGGACCACTACCGTGGTGGCATCGTCGCCACTTTCGAGCCGGATATTGCCCTCGGCTTTGATCTGTCCGATCTTGCCGTCGACATCGATGAGCAGCCGGTAGGTCTCGGGCTCGTTTTTATCGACGACGTGAAGCGTGCCATTGAAGGCGCTGTTGATCGGTCCCATCTTGATTTGCAGTACGGCTCGGAACTGGTCCGGTCCGGTCTGTTCCAGCGTTTCGACGCCCGGAGTCGTGCGGGCGAGTACTTCCGCGTCGTTGAGCAGATCCCACAGAACTTGTCTGGGAGCGCTGAAAGTATGGGATCCTTCGAATTGCATGGTTCTGAACTCTTGAGAAAGAGACAAAAAGTGGATAAGATATATAAAGTTTGACTAGTCTTGTCAATTGAGTAGTGAGTTGGACTTTCGAGTGCGGTCTTCCAGGCGATATGCCGAGAGCAGTCATTCACGTTGGATAACCTCCTGATGACGAGTGCTCAAATCGGCGCGGCAGCCTGGTTTTAACGAGAGATCTGGTCGGATGCGCGATATCTGGGACGATATGCTAAGGTGGCTCGACCGGGGTCAGGACTTCGCCGTAGCGCGGGTGGTCGAGACCTGGGGGTCCTCGCCTCGGGCGGTGGGGGCGGCGATGCTGGTCGGTGCTGATATGGAGGTTGTCGGATCGGTGAGCGGGGGGTGTATAGAAGGAGCGGTTGTTGAGGAGGCACTGGGGGTGCTTGCTTCCGGCGAGGCCAAAGAGCTCAGTTATGGGATCGCCGACGAAAAAGCCTGGTCGGTGGGACTCTCCTGCGGTGGTGAGGTCGAGGTTCTGGTGGAGAGGCACTGGGCCCTGACCGCCAACGAGCAGAGCGGCGAAGTGTGGTCGGCTCTGGCATCGGCCGTAGCAGCAGATCGACCAGCGGTGCTCTTTACCCGCCTGAATCGCGGGAGTTCTGCGCCGTTGCTGGTTTATCCAGAGGGCGAAGTGGTCGGCGACTGGAGCGAGTTGGGCGAGAGGGCCGTGAGTGTGGCCAGGGAGGCTTATGCAGAGCGGCGCAGCGGAGTAGTGGAATTGGGGCGCGAGCGGGTTTTTATGCAGGTTCTCGCGCGGCGGGACAAGTTGGTCGTGGTTGGTGCGGGGCATATTGCGGTTCATCTGGTGCCTTTTGCACAGGCGTTGGATTTTGCGGTGACGGTGGTCGATCCGCGCCAGGTTTTTGTGCGCGCGGCGCGGTTTCCGTCCGCGCCTGATGAGTTGGTTGCAAGCTGGCCGCGGCAGGCATTGGAGCAGCGAGAGCTAGACGACGATACCTATGCGGTATTGTTGACGCACGATCCCAAGATCGACGATGAGGCGCTGGCGATGCTTCTAGCTGAGGAGTCAGAGGTGCGGTATATAGGTGCTTTGGGGAGTCGGAAGACACATGCCAAGCGGGTGGAGCGTTTGCGGGGCGAGGGATTCAGCGAGGAGGCGATAGGGCAGATTAAAGGACCGGTGGGGATGGATATCGGAGCGAAGAGTCCGGCGGAGATCGCTTTGAGTATTTTGGCGGAGGTGGTAGCGGTCCGGCGCGGGCGGTGAAGAGGGGTGTAGATTGGGTATTGATCGAGCGAGTGGTGAAAAAGGGCCGGAGAGTGCGTCCCGATCCCTGAACGAAGGAGGTGCGATGAACGATCAGCCGAACATCATATTGATTACGACGGATCAGCACCGAGGCGACTGCCTGGGGATCGACGGACATCCTATTGTTCAAACGCCCAATTTAGATGCCTTGGCTGCGAGTGGGGTGCGCTTCTGTCGCGGCATGACCGAAAGTCCGAGCTGTATTCCCGCTCGCCGTAGCCTGATGACCGGTATGGCTCCGGCAGCGCAGGGTATGGTGGGGATGACGAACGCCGACTGGAATCCGCCCCACACGCTGGCGGGTTCGCTGCGCGATGCGGGATATCAGACGGCGCTCATTGGCAAGTTGCATCTGGCACCCAAGGGAAAGCGCTTTGGTTTCGAGTATCAGGAACTGGCCGATGGTCCCTACGAATACGAAGGCAACGCCTATACTCGCTGGCTGCGAGACGAGCATGGACTGCAGGATCTAGACGCTGGCATTGCGCACGGCGTTGACGTAAATGGTTGGGTGGGTCGACCGGGTCATCTGAGCGAAGCACAGGGCATGACATTCTGGTGTGCCAGTCGCGCTATTGACTTTTTGCACTATAGGCGCGATCCAACGGCGCCCTTTTTTCTCAATGTGTCCATATTTGACCCCCACCCGCCGCTGGTACCGCCCGAGTGGTACTACAATCGCTATATCGGGATGGATCTGCCCGAACCGGTGGTTGGCAATTGGGCGCAGGATCCAGGTGGACCCAGGCCGGGTTATGCGCCATCGGCCTGGCGCGTCCATTTGGACCCGAATTTGATGCGCTGCTGTCGGGCCGCCTACTACGCTACGGTGAATTATATCGACGATCAGATCGGTCGGCTGATTCAGTATCTGCAGCGGGAGCGGCTATACAGCAATACGCTGATCGTCTTCACCTCAGATCACGGCGAAATGCTGGGCGACCATCATCTGTTCCGAAAGTGCTGGCCCTATGAGGCCTCCGCTCGGGTTCCCTATCTGGTCAAACCACCGGCCCGTTGGGGTATAGCCGGTGGAAAGGTCAGCCGCTGTCCGGTGGGGTTGCAGGATCTCATGCCGACGTTTCTCGAGGCGGCCGGTGCCGCGGTCCCACCGGCGTGCACGGGGAAAAGCCTGGTCCCCATCGTCCATGGCGTATCCGACGCGGTCCGTGCGGAACTGCACATTGAAGATTCGGGTACCTACGAATCGATCGATGGCTACCACGCACTCATCTCGGATCGCTACAAGTACATCTGGTATTCACAGCGCGATATAGAGCAGTTGTTCGATCTGGAGGATGATCCGAACGAGCAGGTCGATCTGGCGTTGGGTCCGGAAGCAGATGAGCTGCTCGCACCCTGGCGAGAGAAACTGGTGCATATTCTGGGCAACCGGCCGGAGGGTTTTGTGGAGAACGGCACCCTCCAGCCTGGCAAGCCGCACACCAAGTGGGTACCTGGCTTTCCTGCAGATACGTTTATGCCTTTTCTATGATAGATCCAGTACCTCGATTGGTGCGAGGCGATATCATAATTCGGAGTGCACGGCTCGCTGCGAGATGCGATGGCGG
>CAZFMY010000071.1:16066-34755 GCA_964520345.1 uncultured Gemmatimonadaceae bacterium
GATGGACGCAGTGCGATTCACGCCATGCACAAAATACATCACCCGAGCTGCTATTTGCCCGAGTTTTTGGCTCGGGTACGCGACGAGCGATTAACCGATCCGCTGGTCGATGTACTGGGTCCCGACATATTGGGCATCAACAATTTATTCATTTGGAAGGCGCCGCGGATTGGGCTGGGTTTTCCCTGGCATCAAGATAAGTACTACTTCCGCAAACGCTTTAAAACCGATACGACCGTGGGCACGTGGATGGCCATCGACGACGCGGACGCGGACAACGGCTGTCTCTACGTCATGCCCGGTACTCATCGCCAAGATATTTCAGTTCACGATGAGTTATCCGGGCCGCAGCAAACGGAATTTCGCCGTGCTCGAGCCGGCCGTGACGAGGTGGGCGTGCCCGTGCCGGTGCGCGCGGGCAGTGTTATCTGGTTTCATTCGCATCTTTTGCACAAGAGTACGGATAATCACAGTACGCGCTTTCGCCGCAGCTATGTATCGCACTACCTCAGCGCTCGAGCGCGCTGGGCCGATCCGGATCGGGTGGGAGCGGGACAGCCGATTATGTGGGTGCGTGGACGCACCTTTCCCGAGTGCATTTCTCAGGTGAGGCGCGACGTGCTGCCAGCACCGGAGGTGTCCGGTGTATGAGGGCAGGTTGTGATAACCGGCTTGATGTGCTCCAAGGAGACTAAGACTTTGCTGGGCGATGGCTGGGCATCGCGGGGCGATTACCGGATGATAAGCGTCAGGGTGTAGCATGCACAGATGCACTGAGATAAGCGGGATCGTTTTAGCGGCGGGGCATTCTTCGAGGATGGGCGAGAATAAGCTGCTGATGCCCTGGGGGGAGCAGTGCGTTGTACGCAGCGTGGTGCATAAGGTCTGCGGGCTCGGATTGGCGGAAGTCGTTGTCGTGACGGGGCATCAGGGGGCGCAGGTGCAAGAGCACCTGGACGGATATCCGGTGCGGACAGTGCACAATCCAGACTTTGCTAAAGGTATGGCTTCGTCGATCCGAGCGGGGGTGGAGAGGGTTGGTGGCAAAGGGTATTTGTTGGTGTTGGGAGATATGCCGAAAGTCGGGAAAGAGACCATGGGGATCGTAGCCGGGGCATTGGATCGAGATGCGGCGATTGTCGTGCCGGTGATGGATGGGCGCAGAGGGCATCCGGTGGCATTCGGCAGTGCGTACAGGGAGGAACTCCTGCACTTGGAGGGGGATCGGGGCGCGCGGTCGATCGTCGGTAAATACAGGGACCGGGTCATCGAGGTCGAAGTGGATGATCCGGGAGTTTTCGTCGACGTGGATACACCGGAGGCGTATAGGGCGGCACTGAGAAAATGAAGCCTCTGCTATGTAGGATTTTAAGTTTGCGGCACCAATAACTGGGTCGTCTCGGCCTCTTTCTCGATCTGATCCCAATCCCATAATTGCGGTATGAATTCCACGTCGGCCCACAATCGGGCCTGGTCGGCGTAGTGCGGACTGGCGGGGTGGCCAGAAGCCCCTAGCGGGGATATCCAGCGCGAGCGGGTCCAGTCGGAAGGGTCGTGGATATAGCGATTGACCGAGAGACCGGTGACGTCGAAGGTATCGAAGGCGTAGCTTCCGGCCAGGGGGGTATCGCCGTCGCCGTGGACGGCGAGTGAAGGTGGGTTCAGCAGAGAAGCAGCTGCGGGAAATACGGTGCAGAGCGGGTGCTGGGGCCGGGTGCGGTGGAGACGGCCCCATTGCCACTGGGTCATATCGTGGCCGAGATCCTCTTTGAGTGCGGCGAGGGCGGTGCAGAGCGCCTGGGCTAGGGCGTCGGACCAGGTTTCGCCTGGTGCTAAGAGCGAGGTCTCGCCGCGCTGGAGGGCGATATTGACTTCGATGTGGATGAGGCGCCAGTGGTTGTCGCCGCCGGCCTGGGTGAGGAGGGCTGTGGCATCGCTACCGAAGAGGTGCCGGGCGATATGGTATCCGAGTTCCTGGCGGGTTCGGGCGTAGATCGTGGGTTGGACCTGGTTGCGATCGATACTATGGTCCCATTGGCGCAGCAGATCGAGGGCCCGGGCGCAATCGGCGTCGGGCGGATCGATCTCGAGCAGGGCTGTGGTGAGGATCTGGGCTGGGAGCGAGACCCGCTCGGCGTGGATCGCACCCATGTGTTCGGGGGTGGTGTTGCCTTTGGGCAAATCCAGAATCCGGGTCTGAATGCGGCGGGCGCGGTAGTCGGGGCTGAAGGATAGACCGACGTAGTAGGGGTAGTGGTCGTCGGCGACACGCTGGTTGCAGGTGATCGCGTAGCCTGCCTCGGGGTCTATGGCTTTGGGCAGGTCGGCGTGGGGGATATAGCCCTGCCACTCGTGCGCACCGCTCCATCCCGGCACGGCGCGCCAGCCATTGGACGACTCGCGGATCGGGATCTGGCCTTCGTGCAGATAGCCGAAGTGGCCGTGGATATCGGCGACAGCGTAGTTGTTGACACGGTCGGTCCATTTGGCAAAGGCCTGGTGCAAATCGTCGATCGACCGAGCGCGCATCGCGTCGCGGGCGGCATCGGGCCAGGGCGTGCCCTGGATGAGTCCGGGGTCGCTGATCGCGACCGCCTGGCCCTGGTGCGGGTCGCCGGCGATGATGGGGCCGTGGTGGGTGATGACCACTTCCAGATCGACGGGATCGGCATCGCGGACGCGGATGGTTTCGCGCAGGATTTGCGCGGGATGCCACTCGCCTTTGAATTCGTACTCCAAACCGTCTGCCGCGCTGCGAAAATTTTCGATAAAGAGGTCCTGGGTATCGGCGTTGCCATAGGTCATGCCCCAGGCTACGTACTGATTGTGACAGAAATGGAGGATGCCGGGCACGCCGGGGACCGAGTAGCCAATGATTTCAAAATCGGGACCGGCGAGGTGGGCCTGGTAATAGACCGAAGGGGTATCGAGGGCGCGGTGCGAGTCGCCGGCGACCAGCGGCAAGCCGGAGTCGGTGTACTCTCCGGAGATCGACCAGGCATTGGAACCGGGATCGGTTTCGTTGAGCCAGTTGGCTTCTTTGGCAGCGCGGGCGAGATCGGCGAGTCCGTCGAGAGACTCGCCGGAATAGTCTTCCCCGGGAGGGACGGTGAGCAGCTGGCCTTCGGGATAGCCCCGGATCAGGCGGGAGAGGTTTTCGGGGCCGATTTTTTCGGCGAGGCGGGTGCGCCAGAGCTTGGGCTCGTAGGTGCCGAGCAGGCTGTTGCGCATTTTGTAGACCGCGAGGCAATGCCAACTCTCCCAGGGTTCGGGGCGCTGATCGAGGAGCCGGTATTCGATGGGGAGGGCCTGGGTGGTATCGAGGAAGGCATTGACGCCGCAGGTGTAGGCATCGAGCATCGCGCGGGCTGCAGGACTGGAAGCCTGGTAGTCCAATTGGGCTGTGCGGCCCATGCCGGCGGCGCGCAGGAGCCGGTCGCGCGCCAGACCGGAAGGACCGGAGAATTCGGCCCAGCGGCCCAGCGCTTGATGCCGATCGAAGTCCATATGCCAGAGGCGATCCTGGGCTGTGGCGAAGCCCTGGGCGAAGAAGAGATCCGTTTCGCTCTCGGCCCGAATATGGGGGATGCCCCAGGGATCGCGGTGGATGATGGCGGTGTTTTCGATACCTGGGAGTTCCTGGGTGCTTTCGAGATCGGGGAGGGCGGCGTGAAGATCCTGGTCGGTGATGGGCATTGCTTCCTCGTTTTTTTGTGCGATCGGTGGCGATTCAGGCGGGACGGTCGTGGATCGGACCGGCGTGGTCGCGGAGTTTGCCGCCTTTGCGTCCGGTGAGTACGGCCTGGATCTCGCCGAGGATGGAGAGGGCTATTGCCTCAGCGGTTTCGGCGCCGATATCGAGGCCGACGGGGCTGAAAAGGCGGACGTGCCCTTCGTCGTTTATCAATGCACCTTCCCGTTCGATATCGTCCAGCAGGCGCTGAGTGCGCGCGTGGGGGCCGAGTACGCCTAAATAGGCGAGCGGGGTATCGATGAGGTTGCTGAGCAGGGCCTGATCCTGTAGATAGTTGTGGCTCATGACGACGGCAGCTGATCGGGAGTCGAAAATGAGATCCGCGGGCAGATGTCCGGGTTGGGCCAGGAGGACGCGCTGGGCTTGCGGGAAACGCTTGCCGTCGGCGTAGGAAGAGCGGTGGTCGGATACGGTGACGCGCCAGCCCAACTCTGCGGCGAAGTGGGCCAGGGGTACTGCGTCGTAGCCAGCGCCGAAGATGTAGAGGGCGATCGGCGGTAGGAGCGGCTCGACGAGGAGCGAGGCTCGGCCCTGAGCCCATTGGTAATGCTGGGTCAGGCCCGGTACGACCGGCAGGCGGGTATTGTCGAGATCGGCGAGGCTCGCGCGCGCGGCAGCGAGTGCGGTTTCGCGCAGTGGCCGATCTGCGACGTCGTCGTCGACTTCGCCTTTTTCATTGAGGACGAGGTGCTGGCCCGGCGCGGCGGCGGTTGCGCCTTCTACCGCGAATACGCTAATGAGGACGCCGCGCTGGTTGCCCAATGCGCTCTCGTAGAGCAGGTCCGGGTAGTGGTACTTTGTAGCGCGCGGCAGTTTTTCGAGCAGTACGTCGATCGTGCCGCTGCAACCCAGGCCCGTACCCCAGAGAATATCGTCTTCGGAGGTGGCGTCGTAGTGGAGCAGGCGGGGCGTGCCCTCGGCGAAGACTTCACTGGCGTTTTCGCGCACGTCGCCTTCGAGGCAGCCGCCGCTGATCGTGCCCAGACTCTGGAGGTTTTCTTCGATCAGCATCCGGGTGCCGGGTCCACGGTAGACCGAGCCGGAAGTTTGCACGACGGTGGCGAGGACATAGGAAAGGCCTTGTTCGTCGAGTTCTCTGGCCCGACGGACGATGGTCTGCAGGTCTTTCACGGTTGGACTCCGAAGCGCTGAAGCCAGTCTTCTACAGTGGGGTCCTGAGGCTCGGTGGCGGTCGGCTGTGGCGGATCGACGCGGCGGGGCGGTCGGCGTACGGCAGTGGCGCCGCGCAGGGCTGAAAGATAGCGGACCAGGTCTTTGAGACTCTGGATATTGTGCACCGGGGCGAAGAGATCGATATAGGACAAGGCGGCTCTCATGCCGCGGGTGGCGGGTTTGTACTCGGGGCTGCCCAGAAGGGGGTTGAGCCAGATCAGGCAACGGCTGCGTCGTTGCAGGGCGTGCATGCTGTTCTGGAGCAGATCGATATCACCGGTGTCCCAGCCATCGCTGACGATCAGTAGCACGGTCTGCTGGTCCACGAGTGCGGAGTGATCTTCGAGGAATGTGGACAGCGATGCGCCGATGCGGGTGCCGCCGGACCAGTCGGGGACTCCGGCCGCCAGTGCGTCGAGGACTTTGTCCAGGTCGTCGCTTTTGAGCATGGGTGTGATATGGTGCAATGAGGTCGAGAAGACGAAGGTTTCGATACGGCGGTAGGCGTGCTGGAAGGCGTAGATGAATTGGATCAGGAAGCGGCTGTAGAGATCCATGGACTTGCTGACATCGCAGAGCAGGACCAGCTTGGGTTTCTGGCGGATGCGGCGACGGTAGGCTAGGTCGACGAGCTCGCCGCCGCGGCGCAGACTGGCGCGGAGGGTGCGTCTCAGATCGAGGCGACCCGGGCGCAGGGCGGGCCGATAGCGGCGAGTGAGGCGGGTGGCCAGCGCCCGGGCGATGGCCTGGAGCAGGCGGCCGATTTCCTCGCTCTCGTCGTCGTTGAATTCCTTGAAGTCGCGTTGCGTTTCGACTTCGATGGGGCTGTAGCCGGCGGCCTCGCGCTCCTCTTCGGTCGGGTCGCCCTGCTTGAGCCACTCGCGTACTCTGGTCACGGCGGCCTTGCGGGGCTGGGCGAGTGTGGCGCTGGTGGCTTCTTCGCGATCGGGGTTGGGTTGCGGTCTATTGAGTTCGTTGGCGCGGGCCCAAATCTGCCAGTAGTGGTCGAAGAATTCGTCGAAGCGAGCTTGCTCCTCAGGCGTTTTGGCCAGGGTCGTGCGCAGGCCGAGCCGGAAGGCCTGAGGGTCTTTGAGATCGATGACTTCGAGGGCGCTGAGCGCGTCGATTTCCTCACCGGGGCCGATGCTGGCGCCCCGGGTGCGCAAGAGGCGACAGAAACCGACCAGGTTGGCGCTTAGCTCGCCGTGCAGGGCGAGATCGTCGATCGCTGGCTCAGGGCGCATCCGCGTCTTCGCGTTCCGGGGCCAGCTTGGCGTGGACCCCCAAGTGCTCGAGAAACTCGGCTAACGACTGCTTTACCTGCGCTACGTCGTGCTGATCCTTGAAGACAATGCCGAGGGTATCGGAAACAACTTCGAGATCGAGGTGGTGCTGGTGCAGGGCGACTAGGGCCCTGGCCCAGTCGAGTGTTTCGGCGACCCCGGGTACTTTTTCGAGCTTCTGCAGGCGGATCAGTTCCATAAAGCGACAGATTTGCTCGGCCAATTGCGCGTCGATGCCGTCGATTTTGCCGCGGACGATCTCCACCTCTTTGGAGAATTCGGGGTAGTCGATCCACAAATAGAAGCAGCGGCGGCGCACCGCGTCTGAAAGCTCGCGGGTGCGGTTGCTGGTGAGGACCACATAGGGAGGATGCGTTGCGTGGATCGTGCCGATCTCGGGGATGGTGATCTGCCATTCGGAGAGTACTTCGAGCAGGAAACTTTCGAACTCTTCGTCGGCGCGGTCGAGCTCGTCGATGAGCAGCACCGGGGGCTTGGGTCGGGTAATGGCCTGGAGCAGCGGGCGCTTGAGGAGAAAGGAATCGGCAAAGATATCGGCCTCGCGCTCGGCGAGCGGGCGCTGGCTCTTTTCGTCGAGCTTGAGGTGCAAAATTTGCCGCTGATAGTTCCACTCGTAGAGGGAGGTATGGGCGTCGAGGCCTTCGTAGCACTGCAGGCGAATGAGTTCGGTATCGAGGGCGCGGGCCATGACCTTGGCCACTTCGGTCTTGCCGACGCCAGCTGGTCCTTCGATCAGCAGGGGGCGTTTCAGGGTCTGAGCCAGGTAGATGGACATCGCGGTTTGGCGATCGGCGATATAGTCCTGCCCGGCAAGCATCTCCTGAATGGCTGCAGCTGTACTCATCAACGCTCTCTCATTGGGCGGTGAAACGCTCCATTAATATGCTTTGCGAGGTTTTGTAGAGCAAGGAAGAGCATTGCTCATGGATCGTCAATGTCTATATTCTAAAGTCGTTCCAGATCTGCACTTAATGTAACCGATATAATCGCGACAGGGAGTCATGGCTGTTCAGGGTCAAGAGACCAATCGCACCGTACGAGACCTGCTGGGTCGTCCATTGGGGTCGTTGCGCGTCTCGGTGATCGATCGCTGCGATCTGCGCTGCCAGTATTGTATGCCCGAGGAGGAATACGACTGGCTGCCCAAGGGCGATATCCTCGATTTCGCCGAGGTCGAACGGGCGGTGGATGCATTTTGCCATCTGGGGGTGAGGAGCGTGCGGTTGACCGGTGGCGAGCCGCTATTGCGGGCGGATTTGCCCGAGTTGGTTGCGCGACTGGCCCGCTTACCGCTGGTCGAGGATCTGGCGATGACCACCAACGCCACGCAATTGGAGCGTCGGGCCGACGAGTTGAAGCGCGCTGGTCTGCAACGGGTCACCGTCAGTCTGGATTCGCTCAAGCCCGAGCGATTCAGCCAGCTGACGCGACGCGATGCACACGCCAAGGTACTGAAGGGGATCGATCGCGCGGCGGCAGCGGGTTTCGAGGCTTTTAAAATCAATTCGGTGGTGATGCGTGATTTCAACGACGACGAACTGGTCGATTTGCTCGAGTTCGGGCGCGATATAGGGGCTGAGGTCCGCTTTATCGAATACATGGACGTCGGTGGTGCGACGCACTGGTCGCAGAGCGCGGTGGTGTCACAGCAGGAGATCCTGGCGCGATTGGAGGCGCAGTACGGGTCGATCGAGCGCGAGGCTGGCCAGGGTTCGGCACCGGCAGCGCGTTTCGGCCTTCCGGACGGGACGCGTTTCGGCATTGTCTCCTCGGTCAGCGAGCCCTTTTGCGGAGCCTGCGATCGCAGTCGGCTGACGGCCGACGGATTGTGGTATTTGTGCCTCTATGCGCAGGAGGGCATCGATCTGAAACCCTGGTTGCGCGATGCGATGGACCCGGGTGAATTATCGCGGCGGATTCGCGCCGGGTGGACGAGCCGGACCGATAGAAGCGCCGAAGAACGCTTCAGCGATCCCCGGCGCGATGTGCTCTACCAGGTCGCCGAACTGCAGGCCGATCCGCATCGCGAGATGCATACCCGCGGCGGTTGATCCGCCGCTTCCCCGAGACATGGATTATTTTCGCGCCAAGCGTTATCTGGACGCTCTGCCCGACTGGGAAGTCGGTCGGCCCCAATTGGGGCCGATCGAAGAGTATTTGCCGCGGATGCGGGCGTTGCTGAAGCGCCTCGGCGAGCCGCAGACGCGCTTTCGTTCGGTGATCGTTGGCGGTACCAACGGCAAGGGTACGGTTGCCAGTCTGCTGGCGGAACTGCTGCAGGCGGGGGGGCATCGGGTCGGTTTGTACACCTCGCCGCATCTGCACACCCAGCGCGAGCGGATTCGCGTCGAGGGCCAGTTGCTGGATAAGGACTGCTGGGCCGAAGCCGTCGAGTACCTGGACGATCGCAGCCGGGATTTTGCCTCCGCAGGCCTGGGACCGTTCAGCAAGTTCGAGGCCCTGACAGGCCTGGCGGCCTGGTTTTTCGCCGAGCGAGAGGTGGAATTCGGAATTTTCGAGGTGGGCCTGGGGGGGCGCTACGATGCGACCAACGCCTGGGATTCGGAGCTGTCGATTTTGACCCGGATCGGTCTGGACCACATGGAGCTTTTGGGGGAGACGCTGGGCGAAATCGCTGCCGACAAAGTGCATATCGCCCGCCCCGGCCGGCCGCTCATCAGTACGGAGGCCCAGGAGCCGGAAGTGCTGGAGTATATCGCCCGGACCTGCGCCGAAAAGGGAGTACTCTTCGAGTCGGTCGGGGCGGAGTGGGTGCTGGGCGAGCTTCGGGGGCGGCCAGCGACCTACGGTGAAAATGCGCGGCTGGCTCTGGCGGCGGCTCGTTCGCTGGCAGCAGATCCGGCGGACGAGGTTGTAGTCAGGGTGGTGGAAGCCCATCGCTGGCCGGGGCGTTTCGAAGTGGCGCAGGATGCGCCGCTGGTGCTCCTCGATGGGGCGCACAACCCGGCGAGTGCACAGGCGCTGGCGAGTGAATTAGAGCAGCTAGGTAGCGAGTGGGTGCTGGTGCTGGGGGTTGGTGCGGGACACGACGGGGTGGGGATCTTGCGGGCGCTGGCGCCGGTGGCACGACGGATCGTGCTGACCGCCTCGGATCACCCGCGCGCGCTGGACCCGGCGGCCTTAGCTGCACTGGCGATGGAGCTCGATGTCGAGTGCATATCCGCCAGTGCATCGGCTTTTCGTCACGGGCTCGAGCTAGCGGGTCGGGAGGGTCGGGTCTGCGTGGCCGGATCGCTGCATCTGGTGGCGCTGGCGCGGGAATTTTTCGATCTCCCCTTAGAGCGTGACGGCATCACCGAAGATATGGCCCTCGAGAATCTGGAGTGTCTGGCCGAAGCAGGCCGTCGCCAGGGGCTTAGCTGCGAGTGGATTTCGGCAGACGGCACCCGACTCAAGCTCTCGGGTGGACGACGTCCTTTTCGCTTCTGGCGCAATAAGCATCCTTTCAACGACTACGTCGAAGCTCGATTGGCGGAGGACAAGGCCTATCAGTACGAGGACTTCACAGCGGCCGGGTTGCCGTTGCCCCGTACGAGCAAGTTATTCAATCCGCTGGCCGATTCTCGTTTCGATCGCTACAAGACCCATCCGTCGGTGGAGGCGATCGTCGCGGATCTGAGGGCGGAGTTCGAGTTTCCCCTGGTAATTAAGAAGTACCGCAGTTCGCTGGCGCAGGGCGTTTTCCTGGTCCGCGATGAGGCGGCACTGGCACGGAGGCTCGAGGAGATCTTCACCCATAGTGCCTATCTCGACAATATCGTGCTGGTGCAGCAATTCGTGGCCGGGCCGGAGTATCGGATCATCGCGACTCGAGACCAGCTGCTGCTGGCTTATGGCAAGGAGAGCGGGTCGGCAGGCGCAGACGGCGATCTCAATCCACTGCACCAGGCCGAAGGGCGAGCGGTGCGGGTCGATAATGAGGCGCTCCTGCAGTCGATGCAGACGCTGACCGAGCAGGTGGCCGCAGTCTATACCCTGGGATTTTACGCCATCGACCTGATCGATGGTGCCGATGGTTTTTCGATACTCGAGCTCAACCCCAACCCGATGTGCTCGATCTATAATCGCGATAATGGCCGCGGGGATTTTATTCGCTTGTACGAGCGGTTGCTGGCGGAGTTCGTGCTCTAGGGGGTATAGCTTGAGCCAGCAGTGGTTCGCACCGCTGATCCCACCGCAACTCGGTTTGCGAATCTGGAGCGGTCTCGAGTGTTGAATTCACCGCGATTTTTCTGGTTTAGAAATGAATGAGAGAGCTATGGATATCCAGACCCGACTCGTCCACGCCGGCGAGGAAACGAAAGTAGATGGCGCGGTAGTCACGCCGATCTTTCAGAGTGCGACCTTCGGATCAGCAGAGGAGCAGACCTATGACGATATCCGCTATCTGCGTTTGAGCAATACGCCCAACCATCAGCTTCTGCACGCAAAACTGGTCGCGATCAGCGGCGGCGAAGCCGCGCTGGTGACCGGGTCGGGGATGGCGGCGATCACCACTGCGCTGCTGAGTTTGCTGCAGAGCGGCGATCATCTGCTGATCCAGGATTGCATCTACGGCGGCACGCATACCTTTGTGAGTCAGGATGCGCCTCGGTTGGGGATGAGCTGCGATTTCATCAAAGGCAATGAGCCGGAAACGTGGGCGGCGAAACTGCGTCCGGAAACGAAGGCGATCTATGTGGAGACGATGACCAATCCGCTATTGGAAGTGGCGGATATGGAGGCGGTGGTAGCTTTTGCCAAAGAGTACGGGCTGGTGTCGTTGATCGACAATACCTTTGCCTCGCCGTGTAATTTTCGCCCGCTGGAAATCGGCTTCGATATCGAACTGCACAGTGCGACCAAGTATCTCAATGGTCATTCAGATATCGTCGCAGGGGCGGTCATCGGATCCGGGGACCATCTCAAGGCGATGACGCACAAATTGAATCGCCTGGGGGGCAGCCTGGATACCCACGCCTGTTTTTTGCTGCAGCGTGGACTGAAGACGCTGGCGCTGCGGATGCGACAACACGATGCGAATGGCCTGGAACTCGCCCGCTTTCTGAGCGAGCACTCGGCTGTGGCCCAGGTCAACTATCCCGGCCTGGATACCCATCCGCAGTACGAGCGGGCACGGCGATTATTGGCCGGTGCAGGGGGCGTGGTGAGTTTCGAACTGCACGGGGGCGTGGAGGCGGCCGAGCAGCTGGTGGCGGGATTGGAACTCGCGGTCTCGGCGCCGAGTCTGGGCGGGGTCGAGACGCTGATTACCCGCCCGGCGACGACCTCGCATGCGGGGCTGAGTGCGGAGGAGCGGGCGGCGATCGGCGTGGGGGATGGTTTGCTACGGGTGGCGTGCGGGATCGAAGCGTCGGTGGATTTGTGCGCCGATTTCGCCCAGGGCCTAGTGGGGGTCCAGGCTGGGGGCTAGCGGGATATTGCGCTGGTTTACCCTCTGCCGATTGATGTGTTTGCGGCGCCGATAGCAAAAGTCGAATGAGACGATCGTGCCGGACTCGGCAGGACGATCACTTGAGGAGGATAACTATGCCCCACCGCCAGCTCTTCTTAGACCTGCGTCAGGTAACCCGGATCGAACGGCTATACCGCCGGGTTCATCAGCCTCAGCGCCATCCCGCCAATCCGATTCTCCGCGGAGAGAATCCCTGGGAGAAACTCGCCTCGCTCTACGGTACGGTACTGCGCGATCCGTCCGATGGCGTCTTTAAGATGTGGTATCTGACCGGACCCTATGTCGATGGGCGGATCCAGGTTCGCGGTCGAGAGGCGTTGGGCAATATCACCCTGCTGGGCTATGCGACCTCGCACGATGGAGTGCATTGGGACAAGCCGGATTTGGGCCAGGTAGATGTGGAGGGCTCGTCGGCCAATAATCTGATCGAGATCGGGCGCAGCAATTGCGAGGGGATCGCCGTGCTGTACGATGAGCACGATCCGGACCCGCAGCGGCGCTATAAGGGATTCTATTGGGAACACGGCGGTATCAATACGTTTAGGGAATGGCAGGGTAAGACCATCTGGGGTGAGGGAGAAGGCGATGGGATGTGGGTCTCGTTTTCTCCGGACGGAGTGCACTGGACCGGGTGCGGCAACAATCCCGTGATAGCGATGGGTAGCGATTCGACGCAATCGCTGATTTGGGATCCGAGCATCGAACGCTATGTGGCGTTCGGGCGGATGGGTTCGGGTGGACGCAAGGTGGCTCGGGCGGTGAGTGAAGACGCCGTGCATTTCGAGGCGCCTGAGTTGGTTTTCGAAGCGGATGACTGGGACGAGCAAGGAACTCAGTTCTACGGAATGCCGCTCAATATCTACGAGGGGGTGTACCTGGGTATGGTGTGGGTGTATAGAGAGGGAGTGGACGGGACGATCGACACCTCATTGGCGACGAGCAGAGACGGTATTCACTGGGAACGCGTTCTCGATCGGCAGACCTTCCTGAGCCTGGGATCAGTCGGCGGATGGGAAGATGGAATGGTGCGGATCACGCAGAATTTCACCGTGGTCGGCGACGAGATTTATCTCTATTACGGCGGGGTCCAGGGTGCGCATACGGGGCGCAAATTCTCGGTCGTAGAGCGGAGGTCGCAGCCGATGCTGGGGTTGGCGACTCTGCGCCGCGACGGCTTTGTTTCGGTCGAGGCGGGGGAGGAAGAGGGCTGGCTGCTGACGCATCCGGTACTGATCGAGGGGGAGACTCTGCACCTCAACGTCGAATCTCGCGGTGCGGTGCGGGTGGAGCTCACGGACGATACCGGCATTCCGCTGCAGGGTTATGCGGCGACGGTACAAGCTGGGGACTATCTGGACGCGACGCTGAATTTTGCCGAGCCGTTGGCTGCGCTGCGGGGGCGCGAGGTGCGGCTACGGGTTTCGATGCAGCGCGCGAATCTCTATTCCTACTGGTTTGCGTAGACGCTTCGATTCGCATCTCTTTGCGGTTTTTATAGAAGGTCGTAAAGGACCATTTTCTTGCGTTTTGCCAATCAAGCTTCTTCGTAATCCATGCCCACTTTACCGTGCACTGTTTCGGTACTGCCCCAGAATTGGTCTGAATAGGGTTTAAAGGGGCCCTGGTACGGATGAAGTTTGGTGTAGTGGTTGGGAATAAAGTAAAAGCTGGGGTACACGGCGATCTTGCGGTACTTCAATTCATGGACCGTTTTCGTCAGCAGCAAAGGGCCGACTGTTTTCCAGGCGGTCAATGGGCCGGCGTGCAATGCCTGGCCATGGAGATTGTGAACTCTGTGCACAAGATGCCGGATCAGTTCGCACCCCGCTACCGAGCCCAGGTACCCGGCTGCGATTAATTGCCCGCGGATGAATTCGTTTTCATAACAGCTAAAACTGTCATTCTGCAGGAGATAATCGTCCAGAGGACGCAAGCACAGACAATCCGCATCGAGAAAAAATCCGCCGAATTTTTGCAGAATCTCATAACGGGCAATATCGCACTTGCCATTCCATTCGGGCATGGCATCGTACTGTTGCTGATTGTGAAGACCCTGGGGAAAGTGTTCGGCGATGGTCGCTTCATTCCAAAACATATACTCCCAGTCGGGATGGGCGTCTTCCCAGCTCTTCATCAATTTGCTCGGGGCTGGTTTCGGACCTACCCATAATTGGTGGATGATCTTGGGTATCATGACAAAAACTCCAGTGATGTATCGACTGAGCGCTTCGATCTGCTCTCGGTATTACGAGGCGATTGCAGCGATGCTCATGCGGTTTATCCAGTGCAGCGAGCTCACCCGACGCCTTCCGTGTTTCTCGACCATATTTTTCAGAGTATAGGGCGTAAACCAGCAGTTGTGGTCCGGGTGTACCACCTCGATCCATAGCTCGCCACGCTTTTCGAAAAACGACTGGCAGGCCCATGCGCAGGGTGCGGTGACAATCAATGGTCCTGTGATACTGTCCAGGTCGGCAAAGAGCTCGCGGAACGAATCGACGTGTTCGACCACTTCTGGAACGATGATCAGGTCGTAGCTTCGGCCCCGCAAGTGCTCCCAGTCCTGGAATTGATCGCCGTTGGCCACCTGTACTGCCTCGGCGCCGTCCTGGTTGGGATCTACTCCGTCGATACGGCTCGCCACCTGGGCCAATTGCAGATGCAGGCTATTGGCTGGATCGGTGATGGGCCAGTCCACATTGCCGACGTGCAGCACGTTTTTGGCTCTGGCCAGAGGTACGAAAAGTTCGAGCCGGCTCAGGTGGCGTGCATCTTCGACCACCATCTTCTGAACGAAGTAGTCGTCGTGCGGCTGGCCGTTGACGATTCTCATGGGCCTCTGTCCCATAATGGATTCCTTCTATTGAATGGTGCTGTCGAGCTGAGTTCGAGATCGAAGCGCAGAGTATCGGGGCGTGGAGAATCTTCTGTGCTGAGTCGGGCCTGGTCATCAGAGGAGAATCGGCGTCTCTGAGGGTCTAAAGGATGCCGTATTTGTCGAAGACTTCGCGCGGTGATGCGCCGGCGGCGAGTTCATCGCGGACGGTGTTTTCCCCTTGCAGCTTCTCCAGCGATAATTTGAAGACCTCGTCCTTGATCGCCGCCGGAATTACGGCGACACCGTCGTAGTCGGCCAGGATGAAGTCGCCGGGGTGTATCGCGACACCGCCGCACTGAATAGGCGTATTGACTTTTTCGGGGATGATTCGGCCGGCGGAGTCGAGCGGCGAATAACCCCGGCAAAAGCAGTTGAAGCCCATCTCATTCATCTGGCGCACATCGCGGACCAGGCCATCGGTGAGTACCGATTCTACGCCCTGGGCTTTGGCGGCCGTAGAGAGCAGCTCGCCCCAGAGGCCGGAGCGCTGCTCGCCGTTGGTGGCGATGACGAAGACATCGCCCGGGCCGGCATGGTCGTACGCGGCGAAGATCTGGCCGTAGGGATCGGGGTGAGGCTCGGTATTGGCATAGGCATCCAGGGTGAGGGCGGGGCCGACGATCTGGGCATCGGGGTGGGTGGGCCGGATCTCCGGAATCATGCCTTGGTCACGGTAGCCCAGTTGATCCATGATATCGGTGGCCAGGGCGGAATAGATGGGTTTCCATGCGTCGTACATTTAGAACTCCTGTTTTTGGCGTTATGGGTCTGCGCATAAAGTCCCCGGGTCTACCGCGTCAGCCCTGGTGGACCCGGGGCATCAGCAGCGCTCCATTACGGGCTAAAGGCAGGCCGGCGAAGGCGCAGGAATTGCCCCATTGGTCGATGGTCTCGGCCGTCTTGTATTCGTTGATAATGGCGTTGCGGCTCGAGGACGTGTAGTTGTGCCCGGCGCGGTGGACGACGAGGACGTGGATGATAGCAACATCGCCTGGCTCGGCGGTGAGTACGACCGATTCGCTCTCCGAAATATGCTCATCAGGTATGGTATGGCTGCCTTCGACCGTTGGGTACTCGCCCTTGTGATGCGATCCGGGCACTGCCTCAGTGGCACCGGCCTCGAAATCAGTGGCATCGAGATAGGTGATCACCGCAGCCAGGTCGGGCTCTGTGTGGCGCTCGTAGGGCCAATCCTGGTGCCAGCTCTGCTCGCAGAAGAACCCGGGCGGTTTGTTGCGGACCTTGCCGTTGTGAAAGTCGATATTGGGTCCGAGCAGGTCGATCATCGCCGAGACGATGCGCGGCTCGGTGAACTGATCGAACCAGTAGTCGTTGGCCAGCGTCTGATCCATTATGCCTACCACGTTGCGCGGGTTGAACTCGTCGGGCTGGTACCCGGCAGGGGATTCCATAAAGGAGTATCTGACGTTTTTAGGTCGGGTTTCGATCTCCGTTACCAGATCGTGGTACTCTCGGCGCATCGCCGCCACTTCTGCAGCATCGTAGAAATTTTTGAGCAGCAGATAGCCGTTGTTGTCGAAGTCTTGTTTTTGCTCGATGCTCAGCGTCAAGAGGCTCATGCGGGGTCCTTTGTTCTTGGATGGCCGGAGAGGAAAAAGGCCAGTCCGGCGCTCAAGAGCGGTAGGAGTGCGAGGTATTTCAAGGTTTCGGCGACACCGATCTGGTCGCCGAAGTACCCGATTAGCGGTAGGGTTAGACTGGCCATACCCCAACTGAAGCCGAGTGGCAGGCTGGAGGCCAGGCCCGAGTTTTCCGGCGATAGCTCCTGGGCCAGGGAGACCATGACCGAGTTTGAGGCCATCAGCAGACCGCCGCCGAGAAAGAGCAGTATATTGCTCGCCAGCACGCTCTCGGCGTAGATAAAGGCATAGAGGGGCGGCACCGACAAAAGGAGCGAGCCCCAGATCAACGGTTTGGGATTGAAGCGATCGGCCAGATAGCCCAGGAGCAGGGCGCCGGCTACTCCGGCGATATTGTAGATTCCCAGGGGGATGCCTCCAGCAACCAGGTCGAGGCCGCGTTCCTGAGCCAGCAGCGCGAGAAAAGTGCCGAAGCCCAGACTCGATACCGAACGGATGATGACGATGGCAGTGATCAGGATCAGCGGACCGGTGTGTTCGCCGAGGTTGCGCCATTGGGCATCGGTTTTGCCGTTGGTGAAATTGGGGTTGTCCAGCGGGATGAAGCGCAAGAGCAGCAGCAGCATGACCAGCCCCGGCAGCGAGATATAGGGCAGGTTTTCGAGGCCGAAATATTGGGTATAAGAGGGAGCCCATAAGGGCGCCAGGCCGAGCCCGAGCGTGCCGCCGAAGATAAAAAGTGCCAGGCCGAAAGCGCGGCGCGGCGCGCTCAATTCTCCGGCCAGTGAGAATACCTGGGGGTGAAAGGCGGCCACGCCGATGCCGCTCAGGGCGAGAACCAGGATCAGAGTCAGGTAGTTGGGGGCCAGCCCCATCAACGGGGCGAAAATCGTCGTCAGAACCAGTCCGCCGACGATCAGCCAGCGGCGGCCCATGCGGTCGGCCCACAGCCCTAGTAGCGGTTGGCTGATATTGCAGATCGACACGATGGTGCCGAGGAAGCCGGTCTGTGCCAGGCTCAGGCCCAGATTGGCTTTGAGCAGGGGCAGCAGGGGCTGCAATAGGGTGGCGTAGCTGTCGACGCAGAAATGCGAGAGGGTGATGAGGAAGAGACGGAGCTTCTGCATCTAACTAGTCTAAGCTCATTTTCCGGCCCTGTCCAGCAACCGGCAGAGGCTGAGCGCGCCGAGGCAGCCGAGAGTGGTGAGGGCGATGCCGAGGTAGAAGGGCAGGGAGGCATTGATATCGATCAGGTAGCCGCCGACTAGGCTGCCGGTGACCATCGATGCGCTCCAGGCTAGGTGTCCCAACCCGACCAGGCGGTTTTTCTCCTCGGGTTGGGCGACGTCGTTGATCAGACGCGGGATCAGGGTCGAGACGGCCCAGGCCGTGCCGGTCAGGGCGGTGCCGCAGATAAAGAGCCCGATGAGCGAGTGGTGAAAAAACGCCAGTCCCAGGGTGCTGAGCAAGATGCCCGTCGTCGAAATGAGCAGCGGTTTAGTGCGACCGAGGCGATCGTTGAGATAACCGACGCCGAGTTGACAGCCGGCGGCGGTGACCAGCGAAATGGAGGCGAAAAAGGCGGGTAGCGATTCGCTGGTACTGACCCGGTAGATCAGGAGGGGCAAGGCGATACCGGCGATGCCCCAGAAGGTAGTGATGGTCAGGCGCAGACTGAGGAGCAGATGGACGTCGCGCCGTCCTAGCAGCGGACGGTAGGCGGCCCAGGTCGAGACCGGTTGTTGCGCAGCAGGCCTCGATGCATCGCCGGGCAGCAGGATCAGCGCCAGAGCGAAGACCCCGAGCATGCCGGTGCTCATCACGGTGCCGATCTGGGCGAAGGTATAATCGGTTTTGACCAGGCCGGTACAGAGGCTGCCGAGCGAGTTGCCCAGGGTGTTGCTGAGAAAATAGAGTGCGCCGCCCAGGCCCATCCGTGCCGGGGTTATGGAATTGATGAGGATACTCTGTCCGGCGGTGGACCAGGGGCCGCTGGCTGCGCCGAGTAAGAAAAGCAGGGTCGAGAGGCCGTAGGGGTCTGCGGTGCGGAAGACCAGGCCGGTCAGGATGCTGCCGCCGAGCCCGATCAGCAGCGTCGTCTTGCGACCGAAGCGGTCGCAGAGCCGACCGGCGACGACGGCGAAAATCCCCCCCAATAAAAGCATCAGCGCACGCAAATACCCCGTGAACCAAGGCGGCCGCGCAAGGTCGGCTTCGATATAGACGGGAAAGAGCGCCTGGAAGGGTGCGGCGAGGAAGCTGTTGAGGAAGTAGATGAGACAGAGGGCTAAGAAGGTGCGGCCGAAGAGCCCACCTCCCCGCCCTGCTGTCTCGTCGGAGTCCAAATGCTATTTCTTGCTGGCGGCGACCGAGTTCTTGAGCACGCCGATCGAAGAAATCTCGATTTGCACCTTGTCGCCGGGCTTCATAAAGGTGCCGGTGGTCGAACCGACGCCGGAGATGGTGCCGGTGCTGATCAGGTCGCCGGGCTCGAGGGTGATGA
>CAZFMY010000072.1:0-33798 GCA_964520345.1 uncultured Gemmatimonadaceae bacterium
CCCAGGAAACCCCGGTCTCGAAAACTTCTCCCAGGACTTAAGAGCTGATTAGTAAGCGACGAAACCGACTAGTCTGGGCGGCAGATGCATTTTGCCAATGAGCTGAAACGTCCCGACGCGGTTGCGCTGGCCTGGTGCATGGCGTTTGCGGCCGCGTTGTTGCTGGCCGGTCTCACCCGCGGGTGGGACGAGTCCGGTGCCCGATTCCACGGCTTTCATCCGGACGAGGATACGGTCGTCCGGGCGGCGCTGGCGCTCGACAGCCCCTTTGTGCCGCCGATAACCAACTACGGGCTCTTACCGCTCTATATTTTGCGGGTAGCGCTCGAGTTGGCCGGATTGGCAGACGATCCCGACTTGACTTCGCCGGAGCGAGAATACGCGGTTTTTATGCTCGCACGGACGTTGGCGGCTCTGGCGTCGTGGGCGACGGTCTGGCTGGTGTTTCTCTTGGGCAGGATGTATTGCAGTGCCAAGGCCGCGGTTCTGGCTGCCCTGCTGGTCGCCGCCGCGCCGATCGCGATTCAGCAGGGGCATTTCTACACCGTTGACGGTTTGTTCGCCACCTGCAATACCGCGGCGCTGGTGGCGATGCTGCGGGTGCTGGGCAGCCGCGCTCGTAAAGACCTGTGGCTTTGCGGGTTGCTCATTGGTTTGGCGATCTCGGTGCGCCATATCGGCCTATTGCTGTTGCCGGTGTTGGTCTGTTGCTATGCACTCAATGTCAATTGGCGCGGAAGCGGTCGCTTCCGCGCCGTATTTGCGCTGTGGCCGGCAATTCTCGCCACCTGCGCCACCGTTCTGGTGCTGCAACCGTATATGCTCACTTCTCCGGGACTGCTGCTCCGGGTGCGGCTTGGAACGGATTTTTACTATGCGGTCAAAGTCGCCCGCGGCGAGCTGTTGCGGACTTGGAGTCTGGCCGACTACCACACGGCACCCTATCTCTATCACTGGACTTCGCTGTGGCCCGACGGGGTCGGCTGGCCGGTGGCGGCGCTTTTGGCCGCGGGATTGGTCTATGGCGTGGCCAGAGCGAATCGGCAGACCTTGCCTCTGCTGCTCTGGGCTGGAATCTACTTCGCCGCGGTGGGCAAATTACACACCAAGCACATTCGCTATCTATTGCCTCTGTTGCCGGTATTGGCACTCTTGGCCGCGGTTTTTATCGCGGCGCTCTTACGCCATCGAAGGATCGCGGTCCGGGGCGTACTGGTGGCCCTCTGTGGGGCCGCGATGCTCTACGGCATCGCCTATGGCTCCGCGTTCGCGTCGATATATACGCGGGAAGACAGCAGAATCACCGCCGGGCGATGGATCGAGCGCCACGTACCCCCAGGCTCTGCGATTTGTGTCGAGAGTGGAGCTTTTAATCTAAGAGGTGTGGTTGACGGCAGCGTTTATCGATTGTCCGCAATGCGGCTGAACGATTTTTTCGATCAGCAGGGCTATTTGACCTGCGGTGCGGCAGCGGACGAACTGGAACGCCGTCTGGCGCCCTGTGACTATATCGCCATCGCCGATGTCAATCGCCTGCGGCCATTTACCCACGTTCCCGATCTCTTCCCCGCCACCGCTTCTTGTTACCGGCATCTGGCCGAGGGGCACCTCGGTTTCGACCGGGTCGATCGTTTCAAGAATTACCCGACGCTATTTGGCGTGGAATTCCGCGACGACGACGCGGAGGTCTCCTTTCTGAGTTTTGACCATCCAGCGGTATTCGTTCTTCGGCGCAAAAACCATCCCGAGCGCGATTTTTCCGATTGGCGCCGCGCGTTGGCGTTGGATGAATACTGCGTCGATCGAGAGTTGAACGCGCTGGCTGCCGATCTGGACGCAGGCCAATATCAGCGTGCGATCGACCGCGTGCCCCTTGTGGCGAGCCAGTACCCGTCGACCTTGCTGGTCCATTTGATGGCGGCCTACGCCGGTGACCGCGCTGGCGAGCGGCGTCCCGAATCGCTGCGCGCGTACCGGTCCGGCTACTCCCGCCAGCGCTTCACCCACGGGATACCCGGGGCCGCCGCGATGAGTTTCGCCAAGTTGGGTCTCGGGGAACTCAGCGTACTGGCTCTCGCCGACGGACTCAAGTTGAAAGATGTCCGTGCGGTCGATTACACGCCCAGACGGATAGAGGCCATGGCGCGTTCCTATCTGGCAGTTGGCGATACTCTATTGGCGAAGGGGGATTCGGAGAGCGCTCGGCTGGCCTGGGCAGCGGCGATTCGCGCCGACCCCACCATTGCACCGGACATCAGGGACCGCCTGGCACCCGGGCAACGAGCAGATTCGGATTCTCCGTAGCGGCATTTTTGCGTATAAGGTCTGAGAATCTCAGGTGTATTGTTCCCAACCGATATGAGATACTAGCTATGTGCGAGGTGCCGTTCACGCCGAACCGGATCACGAAGTACGAACGAGTGTCAGTCGACTAGAGCTGGACGACTCTTCGACCTAGCGTAGATTGGTGATCAGGCCGGTGGGAGAACAACGATAACGGGAAAGAGAGAATCAGACACCAACCTCCCGTTTATAAGGTCTTCTTTTAAGCTGGCCTGCGCCATTATTCGTATACCGTCTCTCCGCTCCTGTGGTTCTCAATAAAGTTGTGGTCAATATCGACGCCCATTCCCGGGCCTTCCGGCACTTCGACACAGCCCTGTGCATCGACGGAATCCAGCTCATCGAGCCAACGGCGCTCGCTGTACATGGGCACTTTGGTATTGGCGACCAGGGGATGCACCAGACCCAGCTCGTAGTAGTTGGCGTTGCGCAGTGTCGACATGATATGTCGGTGGGCAAGGCTGCCGCCGTGCAGCTCGACGTCCAGCCCATGGGCCTCGGCTAGCGCAGCGATTTTCATCACCCCCGTGATGCCGCCGTCGGCGTGGGCATTGGCGCGCACAAAATCGGTTGCTCCGGCATAGATGGTATCTGCCTTGGCCTCCAGACCACGCACGTGTTCTCCCATCAACATCGGTGTCTTGATCAGTTCGCGCAGCTTGGCGTGGGCAAAGGTGGAAAAACCACCCCCGCGAAAGGGATCTTCGTACCACATGTACCGTGCTTCGTCACAGGTCCGCCCCACTTTGAGAACATCCTCAAAGGTGGGGAAACATCCGGCTGGATCGAGCAACAGATCCATATCGTCGCCTACCGCTGCTCTGATGGCCACACCGCCGCCACTTCTCGCTCGATGGGGCCATTGACCCAGCCGTGGATCTTAAAAGCGGGGTACCCATATTGCTCCTTGCAGCGCAGCGCAAACTGCGCAAAGTCATCCGGCGTCGTCAGGCCGCCGTTTTCATCGCCGTGGTAGGTCGAAGCATAGGCCGGCAGCTTCTTGCGCCATCCCCCGCCCAAGAGCTCGTAGACGGGAGCGTCGTAGAGTTTACCGGCGAAATCCCACAGCGCCATATCCACCGCGCCCGGTGGCGTGCCATCCTGGCCACGCCGTGCGCGTTTTAAATCGTGCCAGATAATTTCCCGGTCCAGCGGATTGCGACCGAGCAGATACTGCGCCGTGCGATTGTCGATACCGCTTCATACGAAAAGTTCGTTACGGTAATGCGGGTAATGCTCAGATTGTGTGCCATGACTTTTTTCCTCTTAGCGTATTTTGCCGTGTTTGTTAAAACCGGAACAAGGGTGGGCCGATACGATCTGCATCCGCTCTATAATTTGCGGTTTTCGCTCAGTGGCCGACAGATCGATCCGACTGTGCTCCTTCGACGCTTCGTTCAAATACGCCTGCGGGTATTCGACGACACGACCGGGCGCAGAGGCCACGTCCGAGCGCCGACTACCGGCATTAGGTGCCAGGAATTCGTTTGCGCCAAGGAGCTTTGCGGTGATAGTTTACTAACCCAGTACGCTTGGTTGCCCCCGTCTCCTACGCATCGGAGAGCAGAGGCTCCCTGGAGCACATGCCCGCCAGCAAATTGCCAGGCACAGCACCGTCATTTCTCATAGCGGACCCTATCTATGAGCAAAAAGACAAGGTATATACCAGTGTCCACTCAACCCAATATCATCCTCATCAATTGCGATGACCTCGGTTACGGCGATCTCGGTTGCTACGGTTCGGCGGTCAACAAGACCCCCGCGCTGGACCGGATGGCGCGGGAGGGGATCCGCTTTACCGATTTCTACATGGCCTCACCCGTATCTTCGCCATCGCGCGGGGCGATGTTGACCGGATGTTATCCATCGCGGATCGGTTTCGCTTCTTTCGAGGGCCGTCCTGTTTTGTTTCCCGGTCAGCCCCTGGGACTCCACCCCGACGAAATCACCACCGCGCGGTTGCTCAAGGACGCCGGCTATACCACCAAGATCGTCGGCAAATGGCACTGCGGCGACCAGCCAGAGTTTCTCCCCACGCGCCACGGATTCGACGAGTACTACGGCATTCCATACAGCAACGATATGGGCCGTCAAAAGCTCGATGATATCTATCCGCCCCTGCCCCTGCTCCGCGATGAAGAAGTCATTCAGGCCCAGCCCGATCAGCGGAGCATCACCGAACGCTATGTCGAGGAATCGGTCCGCTTCATCCGCGAGCACCGCGCCGCGCCCTTCTTTCTCTACTTCGCTCATATGCACGTCCACCTGCCGCACTACCCACCCGAACGCTTTGTCCGCGAGTCGGAGAACGGCGAGTACGGGGCGGCGGTGGCCTGTATAGACTGGGCGACCGACGTGCTGTTGCACGAGTTGCAGGCGCTCGGGCTCGACGATCGCACCCTGGTGATCTTTACCAGCGATAATGGTTCCCGAGTGCACGGCGAGGGGGGCAGCAATGGTCCGCTGCGCGGCACCAAGGGCACGACCTGGGAAGGCGGGCAGCGCGTACCCTGCATCATGCGCTGGCCCGGTGAGATACCGGCCGGCACGACCTGCGGCGAAGTGGCGCTCTCGATGGATCTGCATCCGACGCTGGCCGGGATCGGAGGCGCAGAGCTGCCCGACGATCGCACCATCGACGGCCATGATATCTGCCCGTTGATCCGCGCGGAAGAGCATGCGGCAAGCGCGCACGACGCGTTCTTTTATTATAAACGAGCCAGTATCGAAGCCGTGCGCAGCGGTCGCTGGAAACTGCATATCCGCAAAGACGACGACGAAATACAGGAGCTCTACGATCTGAGTGCCGATATAGGCGAGGCCAACAACCTCTACGCCGAATATCCCGACCTCGTCGCCGAACTGCAGTCCAGAATCGACGCCTGTCGCCTGGATCTGGGCGACCAGGCTGCGGGGATCGAGGGAGAGAACACCCGCCCGATCGGCCGCGTCGACCATCCCCAGACCCTGACCCACTACGACCCTGAACATCCCTATATGATCGCCCTGTACGATCTCAAAGATCGCGGATAATAGGAGCTTATGGTGTATAAAATTCTCGTTGCCGAATGCAAACAAGAAATCTCGACGTTCAATCCGGTACTGACCGAGTACCAAGACTTTGTCGTCCATCGCGGGGCCGAAGTCTTTGCTTATCACCGGGGCATCGAATCGGAGATCGGTGGCGCGCTCGAAGTCTTCGAGCGACGCGATGACGTCGAATTGGTGCCGCTCTGGAGCGCCCTGGCCAACTCGTCCGGGTCGCTGCAACAACCCGCTTTTGATCGTCTGGCCGCGGAGTTTCTGCAGATCTTATCGGCCAACAAAGAGGGGGTCAGCGCCTTTTACTTTTCTCTGCACGGCGCGATGGGCTGCACCGAGGAACTCGACCCGGAGGGCTACCTGCTGCAGGAGGCGCGCAAGATCCTCGGCGCGGAGATCCCGATTGTGATTTCGCTCGATCTGCACGGTATCCTCACCGAGCGGATGCTGCACAACTGCGACGCGCTGACCATTTACCATACTTACCCCCACGTCGACTTCGTCTCTACCGGCGAGCGAAGTGCGCACCTCTTGCTGAGAATGCTCGACGAGGGCCTCAAACCGAGAGTCGCACGGGTCGTGGTGCCGACTCTGGTGCGCGGCGATGAATTGAAGACCGAGACCGGGGTCTACGGCGAGTCGATTCGTCGGGCCCAGGATCTCGAGCGCAGCGGTCAGGCGCTCTCGGCGGGGATGATGATCGGCAACCCGTTCACCGATGTCCCCGAGCTCTGCTCGCAGGCCATCGTGGTCACTGACGACGATCCCGACGCTGCCGAGCGCGCCGCCCTGGAAATAGCTACAGATTTCTGGCCCAAACGCGCTGCAATGCAAGCGCCGCTGGTCGCGATCGACGAAGCCATTGCCGCGGCCAAAGAGCTGGATGGTACGGCGATTTTCGCCGACGCCGCCGATGCCACCAGTTCGGGTGCATCGGGCGACAGCAATTCCATTCTCCGCGCGCTTTTACAGGCAGATTATACCGGCAGGGTGCTCTTGCCGCTGGTCGATCCGCCCGCTGTCCGGTGCGCCATCGCCGCGGGTCTGGGTCAGCGGGCGACCTTTTCGCTGGGCGGTGCCTGCGACTCCCGCTTTGTGCCGGTCGAGTTGGAGGCCACTGTCGCGATGCTGGCTACCGGCCCGTACTATTTCGAGTCCTGGGGCAATGAGCAGGACGCTGGTGACACCGCAGTGCTGGAGGCCGGATCGTTTACCATCATTGTTACGACTCGTCCGGTCTACCTCTTCGACCGCTCGCTCTTTTTGGCCCACGGCCGCGACCCGCAGAACTTCGACCTGGTGGTGGTTAAATCGCCGCATTGTCAGGATCGCTTCTTCGTCGAATGGGCCGCGGAAAATTTCAATATCGATGTACCGGGCTCGACCAGTGCCAACCTCAAGAGTCTCGGGCACACCATTTGTCAGCGGCCGATGTACCCGCTCGAAGAGGATACCACATTCGCACCCCGGGCCCAGCTCTTTCCCGCGAGGTCTTGAACGCCTCCGCCCGTGAGGCCCCGCTGGCCGATGGTCAGGACCAGGGCGTTGGTCGCATGGGCCTCGACACAAGATCAACCTCGGAATTCGACGCATGGAAAAAATCACCGGCGGTCAGGCGCTGGCTCAAGCCCTACGCCGCGAGGGCATCAAAGTTGTTTTCGGTATACCCGGTGCTGGTCAGTACGAAGCGGTTGATGGGTTTTATCGCGAGACGTCGATTCGCTATATCGCCACCCGCCATGAGCAGGCCGCCAGCTATATGGCCGACGGCTACGCCCGCGCCGCCGGCGAGATCGCGGCAGTGGTCGTGGTGCCGGGCCCCGGTCTCTTCAATGCGGCCTCCGGCATGGCTACCGCCCGCGCCGCTTCGGCCCCGATGCTGGTCGTCAGCGGCGGTCCGCATCATCCCGGGCGGGAAAGCGAATCGATGGCGTGGATGCGACCGCTGTGCAAGTGGGTCGGCAAAGCCGAACGGCCGAGCGAGATTCCCGCGCTGGTGCGCCAGGCGCTGCAGCGTGCGCGCACGGGCCGGCCTCAACCGGTTGCGGTCGAGATCGCGCCGCAGGTTTTCGCAGCCCATGAACCAGTACAAGAAGTAGAGCCGGAGGTGGATCGGCAGCCCGCTGCAGACTCGCTGCAGATTGCCGCTGCTGCGCAGCGCCTGACCGCGGCGCGCCGACCGGTGATCTGGGCCGGTGCCGGGGTCCATCGCGCCGCTGCCTGGACGGCGCTGCGGGACCTGGCCGAGTACCTGCAGGCCCCGGTCCTCAGCGGCCGCCAGGGCAAGGGCGCTCTCTCGGATCGCCACCCGCTGAGCCTGGGTTTGGCCGAACTGCGCTATGAGCCCCTGGCCGCCTGGTATGCGGATTGCGATCTGACCCTGGCAGTGGGGGTCAGCCGCGACTTCGCCGACTGGGACCATCCGGTGATTCGCATCGACATCGAAGAGCCGGCGTCGGTGTCTGGCGTGACCTCGGTCTGTGGTGATGCCGGGCTCAGCCTCGCGGCTCTCTGCCGCGAATTGGCCACGCTCGGTCCCTCGCGCACCGATCGCGCCGAACGAGTCCAGGCCCAGGTGCGCGAGCTCAATCGGAAGCGCTTTGCTCCCGCGCAGCAACTCCAGCCCCAATGGGATCTGCTGCAGGCTGTGCGCCGCGCCCTCCCTGACGACGGCATTCTGGTGCAGGGCATGAACCAGCTGGGCTACTACAGCCGCAACTACTTTCCGGTCTATGCTCCGCGCGGCTATCTGACCTCCTCTTCGCAGATCACCCTGGGCTGCGCCTATCCCCTGGCGCTGGGCGCTAAAGTCGCGGCTCCCGAACGCGCGGTAGTAGCGCTTTGCGGCGATGGCGGCTTTCTCTACAACGCCCAGGAATTGGCCACGGCGGTGCAGTATCGGATACCCGTGGTGGCGGTGGTCTTTAACGACTGCGCCTACGGCAATGTGCTTCGCGCTCAGCAGCAGCAATACGGCGGGCGGGTACTCGGCACCCGCTTGCACAATCCGGATTTTGTGGCTCTCGCTCGCTCTTTCGGAGTCCGCGGGGTGCGCGCCGAAGGGGCTGAAGCGTTGGAGACGGCGCTGCGCCAGGGGCTGGATACTGCAGAGCCGATGCTCATCGAAGTGCCGATGGGGCCGCTGGAGCGCGAGTTCTGAGTGGACTTGGCGGACAGGTTGCCAGCCCGAGAGTCAGTACTGCTCCGACAATCTGTTGATAGCAGCCAGACGAAGCGGTAATTTAGATCGCAGCAAGAATACAACAGACTCTTTATCCGCTCCGCAGGTCGTTTTTTCCAGACCTGCGGCTATAAAAAAATCTGCGAAGTCGAGACCGGCGCAAATGGACCTCGGCACCAGAGACGGCGTCCGCAGGAGAGTAATTTCACCCCTTAAAACGCAGCGACCAAACGCTCAAAGAGCAAAGGAGCTCGATATGCGTTACGTCCTTACCGCATCACTCCTCGTTTTGATCTTTACCGCCAACCCCGCCCTTTCCGGCGAGCGAATCGAGTTCTACTCCAAGCATATCAACGTGTCTACCAGCAGCGAGACCGTGGAAGTCGGAGACGAACCCGGCCATATCCTCGCCTTCTTCAGTGCCAAAGGAGTTGGCACCCGGCTCGAAGGCCCCGAAGAGCCGCCCTATAAGATCGAGATCCAGGGCACCGGCGACTACCGCGCCGACGGGAGCGGCAAAGATCAAGGCTACGGCAAGTTCATCTTCGCGGACGGTTCGTATTATTTCGAGCGGTGGTCGGGAAAAGTAAAGGACGGTCGCGCCGTCGGCACCGCCACCTACTACGGCGGCAGCGGGCGTTTTGCCGGGATGGAGGGCAGCAGCAAATACGATTGCGGTCTGATGGGCGACCGCTTCATCTGCGATGTCCACGGCGTCATCGAGCTACCCTGAAGCGGAGATCATACTATGACTAGTGCGAGTAATGGCACCCCCCTGATCTTTAGAAAAGACCTGGGGACGACGCTGGAAGAGCAGACCTGGAACGTCCCCGACACCACCGCCGACGGTCTTCCCGCCGTCGTTCCGAGCGAGGAGCAGAAGTATCTCTTCGACAATCAGGGCTGGCTGGTAATTCCCGGCGTGCTCAACGAGGACGACACGGCGGCAATGCGCGAATTCTGTTATCGCCTGCACCGCGATCCCCAATCGATTGCCGCTGCCGAGCGTTCGCCGATCGGCGGTCCTCTTCAGGCGCTTTGCGACCATCCTGTGATACTCGGCTTTATGAACGAGTTCGTCTCGCACCCGCCCCTGGCGACGCCCGAGTGCTACGGTTTTCGCATGGAATCGGCCCATCTCTCGATCCGCAGCAAAGGCGATGGCGGCTTCGGACCACACAACGGCAGCGGCCTGATGCGGTTGCCCGGAGATACTCATCTCTACAACTGCTACCCGGGCAAGGCGCATAGCGGCTTGACCTGCGTGGTCTGGGAACTCAACCCGGTCGAAGCAGGGGATGGCGGCACGCTCTTTGTCAACGGCAGCCACAAGTCGGCCTTTCGCGCTCCGGCCTCGCTTCAGGATCCCGCCTCGCCGCTCTGGCAGACCTATTCGTGTCCCGCAGGCTCGCTCTTGATCTTTTCCGAGGCCACCACCCACAGCGGCACCCCCTGGACCTGCGGGGAACGCGAGCGGGTGCCGATCTTCAGTCGCTACAACTCGATCTGCAGCAAGTGGCACCGCTGGGAGCCGCACCCCGAACTATTGGCCTCGATGCCGCCGAAGCGCCAGACGCTCTTCCGGCCGGTCTACTGCGAGGCCAATGTGATATGAAGGTCACCGAGATCAAGACTCATCTGGTGCGCTCGGCTCGCGGCGAGCGTTCGCCCTGGGTCTTTGTCGAGATCTGTACCGACGAGGGCATCGTCGGGCTCGGCGATGCGACCAACTGGCCCGGTGGCGCGATCATCAAAAAAGCCATCGAGGATCTCAGCCAATTCATCATCGGCGAAGATCCCTTCCACATCGAGTATCTCTATTACCGCATGTACCGTGCCCTCGACCAGGTCGGTCAGACCGGAGTGGTTATTGCCGCGATCAGCGGCATCGAGATCGCGCTCTGGGATATCGTCGGCCAGACCCTCGGTCGTCCGATATACGATCTGATCGGCGGTCCCTGCCGCGATCGGGTCCGCTTCTACAGTCACGCCGGGACTCCCGAGGAGTGTGCCTTGCTCGCCGAAAAGGGCTGCACTGCGATCAAGGCCTATTTCCCCGTTGCTCCGCTGCCGAAGGGCGAGCGCATCGAGATGCCGCGCTCGATCAGCCTGGCCGAGGAGCGGGCGGCCCTGGCGCATATGCGCCGCTGCCGCGAGGCCGTCGGCGACCAGATCGATATCGCCACCGATGTCGGGGTCCGCTACACCGTCAGTGCCGCCATCCGCCTGGGCAACCGGCTCGAAGAGATCGGCCTGATTTTTTATGAAGAACCGGTTGGTCCCGAAAACATCGACGCGCTAGCCGAGGTCAAAGCGGCGGTCAACGTCCCCGTCTGCGTCGGTGAGCGCCGCTATACCCGCTTTGGATTCCGCGACTTGATCGCGGCGCAGGCGGTGGACATGATCATGCCCGATGTGGTCCGCTGCGGCGGTATACTCGAGACCAAGAAAATCGCCGCGATGGCCGAGAGCTATTATATGCAGGTCTCGCCCCACAATCCCAACAGTGCGGTGGCGACGATGGCCAGCCTGCAGCTGATGGCCAATATCCCCAATGGTCTGCTGCTCGAGTTCGTCGATGAAGGGCTGGACGCCGATTGGCGCGACGATCTCCTGACCGATCCGCCCGAAGTCGAAGACGGTTTTCTCAAAGTACCGACCAAGCCCGGGCTGGGCACCGCGCTGGTGATGAAAGAAGTAGAGAAATACCGGGTCGACGGATGATTTGCCGACCGGACCCAAAGGGGATATACTGCATTAGCAAAGGATGTAGATGCGTTCGATGCACGGGTCTTTGATGAGCATGTCGTTGCCGTGGGCGCAAGGAGCATTGGATTATCCGGGCTGAGTGTTCATATGCCCGCCTAAGATGAAATCAACCAGAGGAGTCACATGATGCACAAAGTCGCCGTTATCGGTCTCGGTCGAATGGGCAGTACTATCGACGACGAGGCGCATTTCGCAGTACCCTACTCGGTCGCTGCCGCCACCAACGCCAGCGAGCGTCTGGAGTTGGTCGCCGGCGCCGATCTGCTCGCCGAAAAGCGCGACGCCTTTGCCGAGCGCTGGAACGTTGCCGTCTACGAGGACTTCCGCGCAATGATCGACGAGGAAAAACCCGACCTCGTCGCCGTGTGCACCGCCGCCTGTCTGCCCAAGCCCGCGAACCGGGCTCCCGACGCCGATTTTCGCGGCGACTCGCACGCCGATCTCGCGGTGGCGGTCGCCGAGATGGGTGTGCCGATGCTCTTTGTCGAAAAGGCCATGGCCAGCTCGATGGAGCGCGCCGACGAGATACGCGATGCCGTAAAGCGCAATAACACGCGCTTCAATACCGGGGTTCTGCGCCGTTTCGACAATCGCTATGCGGTGGTCAAAGAAGCGATCGCAGAGGGGCGGATCGGCGAAGTCAAGACCGTGGTCCACTTCGCCGGCTCGAGCCTGATGCACGGGCATATTCATTCGATCGACACCGTCTCGCACCTCATCGGCGACCCGGCAATAGAAGCCGTGCGCGGAGAGCTGCTGCCTCGCGATTTCAAGATCGAGGGCAACCATATCCCCGCCGACCCGCTGGCCACCTACCAGCTGCGCTTCGCCAATGGTGTCGAAGCCTGGTCGATTCCGGGCGGCTACTGGGAGTTCGAGGTCATCGGCAGCGAGGGCTCGATCCGCTCGCTCGACAACGGGGCCAAAGTCTCGCTGCGCCAGCCCGGTGCTCAACAGGGACGCCGGCAGCTCTGGGACGAGGTGCCCTTTGCCGAGGTCGTGCCGAGAAGTACCACCATGACCTGTCTCGAGGACCTGGTCCTGGCCGGGGAGCAGAATCGCCCCACTCTGGGCCATATCGATGTGACTCACCACATCACCGAGGCTACGATCGCCGTCGCCGAGAGCCATCGCCGGGGCGGTGCCTGGGTCGAACTGCCGCTCGCGGAGCGCGACCTCTACATCTTTCACGTTTAGCCGCTCGGCATGGACCAGCGCCCCAACGTCGTCGTCTGCATGTGCGACCAGCTCCGCGCTTTTGAGCTCGGGTCGTACGGCAACGAAGTGATCCGCACGCCCCATATCGACCGTCTGGCTCGCGAAGGGGTGCGTTTCGATCTGGCCGTCAGCAATAACCCGGTGTGCATGCCTGCGCGCTCGGCCCTGCTGACCGGCCAGTACAGTCGGACCTGCATGGGTTTTCTGGGTAACCACGCCGAATCGGGCAGCATGCCCGAATACCCGTCCCAGACTCGAGATTGGCTGCGCGATACCACCCTGCCCGAGGCCTTTAGGGCCGAAGGCTACGACACGGCGCTTTTCGGCAAATGGCATATAAAGCCGGCGCCGAATCTGGTCGGTTTCGACTACGCCCTCTTTCCCCGCGTCCACCATCGCCATACCGGCCAGACCTTTATCGAGAACGCGGGTTTGGGTGAAGTGGTGGAGGGATTCAGCGTCGACTTCGAAGCCGAGCGGGTGGACGAGTACCTGGCACAGGATCGCGAAAATCCCTTTTTCATGTTCTACAATATCTCGCCGCCGCATATGCCGCTCGACGACGCGCCGGAAAAGTACCGCTCGATGTACTCACCCGACGAGGTGCCACTGCGACCCAACGCGTTTGTCGATGGCGCGCTTGCTCACGATGAGAACTGGTTCAAGATCTACCTCTGGGATTTTCTCTATTACCAGGAACACCTGCCTCATACCACAGACCTGCCCCCGGGCTTCGATCTGCGCCACTTAACTGCTCTGTACTACGGTCTTAGCACCTGGGTCGACGACACCGTCGGCCGCCTGATGGCCAACCTCGAAGCCCATGGTCTGGGCGAAAATACCATCGTGGTCTTCGTCTCCGATCACGGCGACAATCTCGGCTCGCATCATCAATTCAACAAAGGGCAGCTGATCGAGGAATCGATACGCATCCCGCTGATTTTCCACGGTGGCCTCAGTCCCCGGGTCAATAGCAGCCAGGTGGCACAGCTGATCGATGTGATGCCGACGCTATTGGAAGAATGCGGGATTCCGGTCCCTGCCAGTGTGCAGGGCCGCGCGCTCGGTCCGATCCTGC
Organism: uncultured Gemmatimonadaceae bacterium; assembly: GCA_964520345.1. Classification (GTDB taxonomy): domain Bacteria; phylum Latescibacterota; class UBA2968; order UBA8231; family UBA8231. The sequence goes on from CAZFMY010000072.1 coordinate 13,632, forward strand.
GCGGCGAGTGCGAGACCCTGGCCGAAGAGTGCGCTTTTATTGAAACGCACCAGGGCGCCATCGGTCTGCGTACCCCGACCCATCTCTACGGGATGCAATTAGCTGAAGATCGACGCACTGTAATTCCCGATAACCGCTGTTTCTACGACCTTTGCGACGACCCGTTCGAGGAGCGCAACCTGGCGGGCAGCTCATCTGATCTGGAAAGAGAGTTGGCGCAGCGCTTGAGCGCGTGGAACGCGCAGACCCCATGGCTTGAGCAAGCGGATTGATCGCTGCTGATCCGATCTGAGCTCAGGTCAGAGCCGAAGAGGTCGAGGGGCTCAGCGGTCCTGCACCGCCGCCGAGACCGCGTTGGAGACCCGTCGCAGTAAAGAGCCCTTTGCGACCATCTGGTTGGTCAGCACCACACAGCTCAATCCCCGTTGCGGATCGGCCCAGGCCACGGTCCCCGTCGCTCCGGTATGGCCGAAGACGCTCGGCGATGCCAGCACGTCCCAGTAGTTCCAGACCAGTGAATCGGATAGTCCCCAACCCAGGCCCCACGGAGCATTCAGCGCGCCATTGTGATCCCGCGTCATCGCTGCGACCGCCGCCTGGCTGAAGATCCTTTCTCCGCCGTATTCTCCTCGATTGAGCATGGTCTGCAAGAGAATCGCCAGATCTCGACCCGAGCTGTGCATGCCGCCCCAGGGTGCGCCGAAGTCGCGCCAGTAGGCAGAATTCGGACCCCAGTGTCGCGGGTCTTCTTCTTCTTCGAGGTTTGTACCGCACCACACCGTCTCCTCGATCGGCCAGCGCATACCCAGCGCACTGCGCTGCATGCCCAGCGGGGCGAAAATCTCCTGCTCCTCGAAGTCGCGCAGCCGTTGTCCGCTGATGCGCTCGACGATTTCGGCCGCCAGCAGAATACCTTTGCTCTGGTAGCGGAAATCCGTGGCCGGTTCGTAGAGCAGCGGAGTTTGCAGCGCTCGCTCGACAAAGACGTCTATAGGTTGGTGGGCTCTCCGCAGGCTGACGTTTTCGGGCAGCATATCGGGCATGCCCGATATGTGTGAGAGCAGGTCTTTGACGCGGACCGCGGTTCGACTGCCGCCGGTGTATTCGGGCAGGTAATCGACCACCGGATCGTTGAGTGAGACCAGCCCGCGGTCGACCAGGATCATCAGCGCGCAGGCGGTCACCGGTTTGGTGATCGACGCCAGGAGAAAAATCGAATCCGCGTCGACCTGCGGTCCGGTGCCGGGATGCAGCTGGCCGTGGCCTCTGGCAAAGACCAGCCGTCCATGCCGTGCGACTACCAGCGATGCCGCGCTGATCTGACCGGCCTCCAGCGCCGATCCGAGCAGGTCGGAGGCTCGTTCGAGCTGCGGTGCCGAGAGGTCTAGGTCGGCGGGGTCTCCCTCTTCTAATACGCTTGAATTGGTCTGCATATACCGTCCTTAATTTGTCTTGAACTGTGTTTGGATCGCCCTTATTGTGGAGAAGATCCACCCCGATTTTGACAGGCTTGCACGAACTCGGCCGAGGTGGTCGTATAACCGATCAGGTGTTCGAATTGTCTCAGCATCATGCGATTGACCCATCCTCCCTCCGGCAGGTCCTCGTCCAGCGTGTCGGGCATCTCGATTTCTCCGGGCGGATTGGAGCAGTCGCGGAGCAGGATCACGCGGTAGTTGTGACCCATGGCCTCGGCACAGGTATAGTGAAGGCAGGCGCGGCGGCTGTAGCCGACGACGAAGAGCGTGCGGATGCCCCAACCGCGCAGGCGGGTGTCCAGGAAGGTGTCGCGAAACCCGCTCCACATCCATTTGGGGAAATTGGGCTCTCCCTCTTGGGGTGCGACACAGGGCGCATATTGGGGTTGGTACTCTTCCTTGCTGCTCCATGCTTCCGCGATATTGGCCCCTTTGGTCTTGGCCCATAGCTCACAGGCGATATTGCCCTGGTCGGCGACCAGGCGGAGATCGTTGTGCACATAGGCCACTTTCATCCCTGTGCCGCGGGCGGCTGTCAGGGCCGGCGCAATATAGTTTTCGGTGGTCGGATGTGCAGTTCCGTCTTTGACCGAATAGCCTCCGTCCACATCCACGAGCAGGAAGGCGGATTCCGCAAAGGGCAGGACCAGGTTTTCGAATCCGTGCTCGTAGCCACCCTGATAATCCTTGTAATACCGCACGGGAATTTCAATCTCATCCATCGTCGCTTCTCCTTTCGGCAGGAATATACGGTAGCCATAAGAAGCCGTACCTGTTCTATATACGTCAAGACCATGGCGGTCCAGTGCCCAAGGCCGGACGCGCGATCCATCGCTGTCGGATCCGCCCCCATACGATCGCGCACCCGGCGATTCACCCAGGTTGGTGCTGGCATTGCCCGACCCCTGCGGATCTGCTTTGTTTAGAAGTAGCGCCGTCGGATTGTTGCGAATTCGGCCCGACGGCAAAAAGAGAGGGAGCGGTCCGACTCGACCCTGGCCGTTTTCACTTGTGATCGCGTGGGAGAGAAAGGCCAAGATTTGATGGACGATGCGGCGCGGCCAGAGCCGGCGGTGCTCTATAAAGAGACTGCCTTGCCCGAAGAATGTATCAGCCTCGACGAAGACGGTCGGCGGACCGGGGGTGATATTCGGATCGGCGATCTCAGCGGGGACGGTCAGGTCGACTTTCTGGTCTACAAGGCCCTTGGGGGCATCAAACCCAGTTTTCTGGGGGCGTTTTCGCTCGCGGGGGAGTTGCTCTGGACCGTTGGGGATCGGAATTACAGCACCGAGGATGCCGATGGTGGCGGCGTGTTGAAGACCGTATCCCCGGATCGCCCCGGGCCGGTAGCGATCTGCGATATAGACCAGGACGGGCATCAGGAGGTTATTTGCCTGCTGGCCGATCCGAATCTGGAACGCGCCAGTAAATGGGATCTGCAAGGTACGCGTCTGGCGATACTCGATGGCCGAACCGGGAGGGTTAAAAAGAGCGTGGCCCCCGGGGAACTCCTGCGTTGCAACGCCTATGTCGATGGGGAGTTGCAGATTCCCAACTACGTGCACCAGCGCTTGATGATCGCCAATTTTTCGGGCAGTGCGCAGCCACAGGATTTCGTCGTCAAGCTGGGCAATGACGTCCTGGCGTTCAACCATCGGCTCGAAGTGCTCTGGCACTACGAGAACAGGTGGTATCGTTATCCCGGGCACTCGGCGTACATTCCGGCGGTGGGTGATCTGGACGGCGATGGGCGCGACGAAGTCAATGGGGGACATTTCGGTCTCGACCACGATGGACGCGTATTGTGGGAGACCTTTCTGGGCGATAATGCGGACAGCGTGCTGGTCGAGGAATGGAATGGCAGATCTGCGGCGATCATCTCGGGTGGCGGTCAGGTTCTGGATGCCCGGGGCAACCACCTGCTAAATCTCGGTGCGGAGCTGGTGCCGCACGGTCAGGAGGTGCGCTGCGGCAATCTGCGCTCCGAGCTGGCGGGTCGCGAACTGGCGATCCGCTATAACGGCCACCATGCGGATATCATGATCGTCGGCAGCGGCGGCGAAGTCCTGAGCCGTTTCCAGGTAGACGAGTCGCCCAATAATACCGGGATGGAGATCGTGCGCTGGAACGGCCCCGGGCGGGCGGATCTGCTCTACAGTCCGGCTGCGCTCTTCGACGGATATGGCAACAAGGCGGTGAGTTTTCCCGATCTGCCTCCACCCTCCGGCGGGAAGATGGGCTGGTACCACTGTTTTCCCGCCGATGTCTGCGGTGATGAGCGGGAGGAGGTCGTGCTCTACGATCCGTACGGCGAGTCGGTGTATATCTATACCCCCGCACCGCTGGACGAAGGGAGTTTTGACCGTTATCGACACGCGCCGCGCCAGTACAATGCGCGGCTGCTCGACTGAATGGGAAGGAAAGAACGATGAAAGGCCGGGTCGATAAATTTTTGATCGTTTCGATCGATTGCTGGCGCTACGATGCGCTGAGCCGGACCAACCCGCAGTTCAATACGCCTAAATTCGATCTGCTGACGCGCGATTACGCCCTGGCCGAACGCTACTTCGTCACCGCTCCAGCCACGCGACCTTCGCACACTTCGCTTTTTACCGGATTATATCCCTTCGAGCACGGACTCTGCGGCCAGACATACCTGAAGCTCTTTGCCGGGATCGCCAATCTCTTCGAGCTCTTTGCCGCTGCAGGTTATAGCGTCAAGGGGTTTTCCGAGCGGGCGGAGGTTTTTCGCTTCCTCGATTTCGAGCCTTTCATCGATCCGGTCGATCCGCAGGCCACCGATCAGCACCTGGGGTCGCTGGAGCGAGTGCTGAGCGGACTCATCGAGCCGGAGAAAGGCCCGCAGTTCAAGTTTCTGCATTTCTGGTACACCCACGGAGGATACGGTCTTGGGGCGATTCCCCAGCGGCCCGACTTGCGGCAGATGGTGGCGGCGGGCCAGGTAGAAGAAGCGCTGCGCTACTATTATGCCGCAGTGACCCACGTGCTCGAATTCTCATTGGTCGAAGTCTTAAAAAGAGTCGACTTGGACGAGTGGGCCGTTTTTATTTGCGGCGATCACGGCGAGGGATTTTGTGACGAAGTAATGGCGCACGGCGATCGGTTGCATCCGAACGTGGTCCATGTGCCGATGCTGGCCCATGTGCCCGGAGGTTTATCCTTCCCGAGTGCGGGGCCGGTTTCCTCGATCGATCTATTTCCCACCATCGCGGACTTAGCGGCGCTGAAGACCGATTATAAGGGATTCGGACAAAGCTGGCTGGGTGCCGACGAGCGTTTCGCCGGTCGCAAGGTGCTCTCCGAGTTGGATAGTCAGTATGGGACCGGTTTTCTCAATGCCAGGAATTTAGCGCTGGCACCCGGGCGCGTCACTGCGCGCACTGCCGTCGACGACGAGGAAATCGAGCGATACGCCGAAGGCTTACGCGAGTGGTGTTTGTGCGATGGCGATCATTTCTATCGCCAAGATGAAGAGACAGCGGAATATGTGCTGCGCGAGATAGAGAGCGGAAGCGATCTGGCCTGCGAGGATCCCCAATCCTATCGGTCGTACTATTGCGATCTGCTCGCGCGTTCTGCCTATCGGGAGCAGCAGGCGCAGGATGCATCGGCGGATGAGGTCGCCGCTTTGGAAAAGCGTTTGCGGGATCTGGGTTATATGGAGTAGGACGCATCGATCCGCAGCGCGTTGATTCTTTGTTTGATCGTCACGGAATCGGCTGCTGGCCGAAATTTTTTCACACGATAAATGAGGTGGGGATATGAGTAAAATGCGGATAGGTATTATCGGCTGCGGCGGGATGGCCAGGTCGCACGTCTCGCGCTTTGAGAAGGTACTCGATCGAATCGAAGTGGCCGCCGTCGTCGATATCGAGCGCGACAAGGCCCAGGCAGTGGCCGACCTGCTGGCCGGCGACCCCATCGTCGAGACCGAGTACCACAAGGTCCTCGATCATCTGGATGCCGCACTGGTTGTACTGCCGCATCATCTGCACCACGCTGCCACCCTCGATTGCCTGCGCGCCGGAAAGCACGTCCTCTGCGAAAAGCCGATGGCCAATAGCGAGCGGGAATGCGTGGAGATGATCGAGGAGGCCGAGCGGCAGGAGCGGGTGCTGATGGTGGCATATTGCATGCGATTCCACCCGCTGGTGGCGAAGATGAAGGAGCTGATCGATGCCAGAACCTATGGCGAGGTGTTTCAGCTCTCGATCTGGACCGAGCAATTGACGCATCCGGCCGAGGGCCACTGGGCGCGCGCGGCGGCGACCGTGGGCGGCGGGCAGTTTTTCAGCCATGGCTGCCACTATGTCGACCTGCTGCTGTGGATGCTGGGGCGACCGGTGCGCGGCAGCCACTACGGCACCAACCTCTGCACGCCGTGGATGGAGAAGGAGGGCACCAGCAATGCCACGATCGAATTCGAGAGCGGTGCGCTGGGCTATCACTTCGGTACCTGGGGTGCCAGGGGCACCCGGCTGGGCTATTCGTTCCACGCCCACTGCGAGGAGGGAATGATCGAGTTGGCGCTCAAGCCGGGGCAGCTGATCGCCCACACCCGCGGCGAGGAACACCAGGCGGGTAAGGCGGTGGCGCGGCAGCGGGAGGAGGTGTTGATGGAGGCGCCAAACGCCAAGCATACCGAATTGGAGATGGCCCATTTCATCGACTGCATCGAGACCGGGGTCAAGCCGCTGACCGATCCGGTTGCTAGCCTGGAGGGTCTGCAGGTGATCTGGAAGCTGTACGAGGCCGAGGAGCACAACGCGATGGCGGACCTGCGCGGGTTGGGACTGGGCAGCTGGCGCAGCTGAATCTTCAGTCGAGGACGCGCTGCGATCCCTCCGAGACGGCGTCCAGGTGCTCTCGTTGTTGCGCCGTGATCGACCAGCCGACGGCGCCGACGTTCTCCTCCATGTGTTCGGCGGTATCGCCTCCGGTGATGGCCAGGCTCACCTCCGGGTGCGAGAGCACCCAGTTGAGGGCGGTCTGGGCTACGCTCTTGCCGTGTTCGGCGGCGATTTCCCGCAGTACTTCCAGCGTCGCAGCGGCGGTCGGGTCCATCTCGCTGGCGAAGTGGCGGGCGCGCACGGTGGCGTAGAGCGAGTCGGTCGGCGGTGCCTGGCCAGGAGCGTAGAGCCCCGAGAGCAGGCCCACACCCAGCGGGCTGTAGGTCATCACGCCGAAGCCCTGGTCGCGCTGCGCGGGCCACATTTCCCTTTCCAATTCGCGGTTGAGCAGGTTGTAGGGATTCTGGATGCAGATCAGCGGGTCGAAGTCGTGCTGGTCCTGGGTCCACAGCGCCTTGAGCACCTGCCAGGCCTGGAAATTGGAGACGCCGACGTAGCGGGTTTTGCCGGCCCGCACCAGGTCGTCCATGGCGCGCAGGGTCTCGTCGAGCGGAGCGCTCTCATCCCAAGAGTGCAGGATGTAGACGTCGATGTGGTCGGTCTCCAGCCGGGCGAGGGTGCGGTCGATTTCGCGCATGATGTGGTAGCGCGAAAGCCCGGCGTCGTTGGGGCCGGGGCCGACGCGGCTGAAGACTTTGGACGAGATCACCAGGTCGTCGCGGTGGCGCTTGAGCACGCGGGCGAGAATCTGCTCGGAGGTGCCGGCGTTGTCGCGGTGGTCTTCGAGGCCGTAGACATTGGCACAGTCGATGAAGTTGACGCCGAGTTCGACGGCGCGTTCGATGGCGCGCTCGGCGGCGTCGGCGTCGGACTGGCCGCGGAATCCTAGGCCGAAGGCCAGGCGGGAGACTTTGAGGCCGGTGGGGCCGAAGTTGATGTAGTCCATGGTTTTATTCTGCCTGCAGGTGGGTGATGGGGCCGGTATTGCCGAAGCCCAGGGCGATGGCCCGGTCGAGCATGGCTTTGCGGCGCGCTCCGGCGCTGCGGATCAGCCGATCGCTGTAGAAACGCCCCCAGCGCTTGGTCTCTCCAGTTAGGAATTCGATGAGCCAGTCGAAATGGGCCTGGTTTTTCTCCGGCGTGGTGTTCTGGACCGCATTGATGTGGATCGCTCTGCGCCAGGGGTTGTCGCTCAGGGCGGCGTGTTGGACCTTGTGGTTCATAAAGAGCACATCGCCGGGCTGGTTGACGAGCGGGTACTGGCCGGGCAGGTCCTCGGGCGCGGTGGCCAGCCGGTCTTTGTTGTCGACGATGCGATCGCGAAATTCCTGGAAATGGCTACCCGGGATGACGGTGAGGCACCCGTCTTCGGGCTCGAGCGGATCGAGGTAGATAGCCGCCCTCATGCTGAAGAACCCATCGGGGGCATAGGCATCGTGATGCCAGTCCGAACCGCCGGTGTGGATGATCCCCTCGCTGAGCGTCAGAATGAAATCGTCGCCCAGCAGTTGCTCGAAGGGGTCGATTATACGCGGGTCGTCGAGCAGGGGGTAGAAGGCCTCGGGATCGTAGTCGAAGAAGGGAATGATCTGCTGTCTCTTCTCGCCGGGTTGCGGTCTGGGCGCCCCGCCGCGCGCTTTTTCCATCGCGCGATCGAAAGCCCGGGAAAGATCCGCTATTTCTCCTGCGGACAGGAGTTGTTTGCAGAACGAGAAGCCAAAGGTTTGAAAGAAGTTGATCTGTTCCGCTCGCATCGTTGCCGCTCCTTTCTTGCTTCGAACACGCTGGAAAGTAGATTCTGAGCGCCAGAGGGGCAAGTCGAATGATCGTCTTGCTGGTATGCTTTGATGCGTTTATACTTCTGAAAATCGAAAATCCAAAGATGCCAGATTTCGCCGAATAGGTGGCTTGGTTCCGACCCCGGCTCGGCTCCCTTTCCGCGCATGTGATGTATACACTAAGGAGCGATCGATGAAGATTCCGCCATCAGACCAGTTCTCGACCATTGACCTCACGGCTCATTTCAATGCCGACCGGAACGATCTCGACGAAGCGTTGAAAATGTCGAGTATCGGCGACGATTACTTTGGCGCCCAGGCCTTTCAGGCCATTCCCTTTGCGCTGGGTGCCGCGGGAGCGGCCAACGTGGTGCTGCTCGACGAGCAGGAGGTTGCCCTGCCGGTAAACCAGCAGGCCACCTATGTTCTCTTCCTTCACGTAGCCGAGCAAGCTCCCGCCCGGACACTGGACGGTCTGCCCAGTTTTGGGGGTGAAGGCAATGAATTGGGTGATCTGGTGGCCGAGTACGCGCTCGAATACGAGGACGGGACCAGCACGACCGCCCCGATCCTGCGCCGTTTCGCCATTCAGCAGAGTCGTATCGGCTGGGGCGCGAGTCCCTTTGCCGCGGTATCCAACTTCAAACACCAGATCATGGCGACTCAATTCGAAAACGAGCGTATGGGTCGCTCGACCCCGGAGTACGGACGCGGGGAGACGCGGACGCGCTCGGGCCGGGACTTCAACCCCGAAAAGCTGTGGATTTACGCCCTGCCCAATCCGGAGCCGGATAAGGTCATATCCCGGGTTGTCTGCAGCCCTCGCGAGGAACGCGCGGTCGTCTATGGCATTACTTGCACCCAGTTGCAGGATCATCCCCTGCGTCCGGGCATACGGGAAAAGCGGCGGATCGAGCTGCCCGAGGGTGCCCGGTTGAATGCCGTCGGCGAGTTGGAAGAGATCGAAATCGATCTGGGTCAGGTGATTTCGGCGCGCGCGACGCTCGAATACGATCGCCAGGCCTGGATGGGGGATCGACCCGATGTACAACCGGTTGCGTCCGAGAACTCGGTGGTGGTCGAGTACATAGCACATCCGGCAGCGCGCCTCTATATCGCTACCGGAGAGGAGTCGCTGTGGTCCTGTGCGCTTGCGGCGTCGGACCCGGCGCTGATCGCCATCGAGCCCGCATGGCGGCCGGTGCGCCTGCGGACCGTCGATAAGGCGACCGGTCAGCCGGTGGCCGTACGCCTGCATCTGCACGGACAGCAGGGCGAGTACCTGCCGCCCAAGGGCTATCACCGCAAAGTCAACGGGCAATGGTTCGAGGACAACTACGGCGAATTCATCAATGGTTTGAACGCCTACTGCTATATCACCGGCGAGTGCGTTGCCGATCTGCCGCTGGGCGAGGTCTTCGTAGATATCAGCCGCGGCTATGAGATCGCCCCGATCCGCACCTCGGTACAGATCACCGCCGAGACCGACGAGCTGAGCTTCGAACTCGAACGCGTACTCGATTGGCGGCAGGAAGGTTGGGTCACCGCCGATACGCATGTCCATTTCCTCTCGCCGCAAACCGCCCGGCTCGAAGGAGAGGCCGAGGGCATCAACGTGGTCAACCTGCTGGCCAGCCAATGGGGAGAAATGTTCAGCAATGTCAGCGATTTCGACGGCAGCACGACCCTGGGCGCGCGCGAGATGGGCGGCGACGGCGAATTCCTGGTTCGCGTCGGCACCGAGAATCGCATGCAGATACTGGGTCATATTTCGCTCTTGGGTTATTCGGGGTCGATGATCCATCCACTCTGCAGCGGTGGGCCCTCGGAATCGGCCCTGGGCGATCCCCAGGAGCTGAGCATGGCTCAGTGGGCCCAGCAGTGTATCGACCAGCAGGGCCTGGTGGTGATGCCGCACGGCCCGCGACCCCAGTGCGAGCGGGCGGCCGATATCGTGCTCGATCTGGTGCACGCGGTCGAGATGATGAGCTTCAACCCCCATAACAGTCAGATCGACCCCTATGGCATTGCCGATTGGTATCGCTTTCTCAACCTCGGCTATCAGATTCCCGTCGTCGGCGGCACCGATAAGATGGCGGCCTCCTCCCAGCTGGGCGGTATTCGCACCTATGCCCATCTCGCAGAGGACGAATTCAGCTACGAGAGTTGGATGCAGGCGGTGCGCCGCGGCAATACCTTTGTGACCGTCGGTCCACTGATCCGTTTCGAAGTCGAGGGTCAGGTTCCGGGTACGACCCTGGAGCTACCTGATGGAGGCGGTACGATCAACGCAAGCTGGAAAGTAGAATCGGTGCGGCTGCCCATCGACCAGGTCGAGGTGATCGTCGGTGGTCTGGTCGCCGACCAGGTCAGTTGCGAGAAGTCCTTGTCGGCACAGGGCAGCTGCGAGCTCAAGCTCGACGAATCGAGTTGGGTCGCGCTGCGGGTCCGGGGCAGTTATCGCGGTCAGCACGGGGAGATCGCCGCCCATTCGAGCGCGGTGCAGGTCCGCGTCGATGGCCAGGAGCTCTTTTCGCAGCCGGATGCGACGGCGGTGCTGGAACAGATCGAGGGCGCGATCGCCTATGTGGACACCATTGCACCGCGTCCGGAGGCGACGCGCTACAAAGCACTGCGCGCCACGCTGACGGCGGCGCACCGACGGATGCACCAGCGCATGCACCAGCAGGGCATATTTCACGAGCACGTACTGCACGGCCCCGAAGGTCCGCACGAGCACTGATCTCCGTTGTGCGTAGCGGGAGTAGGGGCGTTAGGCGTAGTGCGGATGGCGAGAAATGAGCTCGGTGTTGGCGCCCGCATCGCCCCGCAAGAGAAAGATGGGTCGCGTCGAAAAATGAGTTTGGTAATGCGCCGAGCCGCTCTCCTTGGCGGTGCTGCGGTCCCATAGCGAAGAGGCGGGCATAAAACGGAGCACATAGGCCGCGCGGCGTTTGGCCGAGCGGTTGGGCTGCGATCCGTGGATCAGAAAGACGTCGTGCAGCGAAAAGCATCCGGCCTGGAGTTCGTCGTCCCTGGCGGTGGCTTCGTCGAAGCAGGACTCTTCTGTCGCCTGGTTGAGCACCAGGTCTTCGCGCTGGTCCTCGCGGTGCGGGAAGAGTTCGCGCTTGCGGTGCGAGCCGGGGATATAGCGCATGCATCCGTTCTCGGTGTTAACGTCGTCGATGGCCAGCCACACCGAGCAGGTCTTGAGAGGGGTGATCGGCCAGTACTGCCCGTCTTGATGCCAGGGGACTTCGAGTCCGGTGTGAGCCGATTTGCAGAAGAGCTGTCCGCCCCAGAGGATGAGGTCCGGCCCGAGGACCGAGGCGACGCACTCGACGATCTCGGGAATACCGGAGAGCTCGAGCCATTCGCGGGTGATCTGCTCGGGCAGGCCGTTCCAGCCGGGCAGGTAGGGGCAGACGATGCTCTCCGATGGCTGGCCCACCGTGGCGGCCAGCGTGCGCTCGGTCAGGACGAGCATCCGCTCTACGGTTTCGCGCGGTAGCGAGTAATCGGGTTTGACCAGACCTTCTTTTTGGTAGACGTTTTTTTCTTGTGGGCTCAGAGCACTTTTTAAAGGCATCGTTATCTCCAGGGGCGCAGAGTCAATAAACGGGTTGCAAGAGTACACCAGCACTAAAAAATGGAGCAGATCATGGCTGAACAATCAATGGTTTTCATCACATCATTTGCGCCGGGCGAGGCCGGGGCGATCACTGCATTCAACCTCGATACGGCGACGGGTGCGCTGGAACCCCTGGCGCGCAATGCCGAAGTAGAGAATCCGTTCTTCATTGCGCTGACACCGGACCGCAAACACCTCTATGCGACCCACTTACCGGGCGATTTCGAAAGCGAATCCGGCTATATCGCCGCGTTCGAGATTGTCGGTAATGCGGGCGAGTTGCGCAAGATCAACGAGCAGCCGGCTCAGGGCACTACCACCTGTTATGTCGATGTGGATCCGACCGGCAAAGCCGTAGTCTGTGCCAATTATAACTCCGGCAGCATTGGTTCCTATCCGCTGCAGGCGGATGGTTCGCTCGGCGAAATGCGTTCTTTTATGCAGCACCAGGGCGCGAGCCAGGTCAATGCCCAGCGCCAGGATGCAGCGCATGCACACTGCGCGGCGATCAGCCCGAGCGGCCGCCATGTTTTCGCCTGCGATCTGGGGCTGGATCAGATTATCGGCTATGCGCTCGATGCCGAATCGGCGCAGTTGACGCCGCTCGAGCAGTCCTATGTACGCACTCTCGGCGGCGGCGGTCCGCGCCACTTTACCTATCATCCCCAGGGCGCTTATGTCTATGCCAATAACGAATTGGACAATTCGGTCAATGTCTACAGCTACGACGGCGATACGGGTCTCTTGATCGAGCGTCAGGTCATCTCTACATTGCCCGATGAGTTTACCGGCCTGAGCTATACCGCGGACCTCAAGATCACTCCCGATGGCCGTTATCTCTACTGCACCAATCGGATTCACGACAGCATCGCGATTTACCGGATCGGCGACGACGGCTGCCTGACACTGGTGGAGATTCAGCCGAGTCTGGGCAATTTCGCGCAGAATCTGGCGATCACCCCGGACGGCTCCTTGCTGCTTTGTGCGAATATGCATGCCGAAGACACTGGCGGCGACGGAGCGAATCTGGCGATTTTTCGCATCGATGCCGCCAGTGGCAAACTGACCGCTCTCGGCGAGCCAGTGGCAATGGCCAGGCCATCGTGCATTGCGATCGTTTGATCGTGTGATATTGAGGGATTGCGGTGAGCTCGGGACCCGGGAGAGCTAGCAGCGTGCTGCGATTATCGCTGCCGATGCTGGGCCGCTATTTCCGCCAGCGTCGCACAGCCCAGTTGGGCCATATTGTTTTTCAGGTCTTCGCGTAGAATTTCGACGGTATGGTCTCCGCCGTACTCGGCCAGGGCTGCCACGCCATAGATAAACGCGCGTCCGAGAAAAACGAAATCCGCACCCAGCGCCAGGGCTCGGACAATATCGAGACCCGAGCGGATACCGCTGTCGAATAAGATCTTCGTTCGGCCCTGGACCTGGTCGGCGATGGCGGGGAGCAAATCGATCGCGGCCGGGATCGCATCCAGTTGCCGCGCCCCGTGATTCGAGACCTGGATGGCGTCGATGCCGATCTGGACGGCGATTTCGGCGTCTGCTGGATCTTGAATACCCTTTGCCACCAGCGGACCCTGCCACTCGTCGCGCACTTCTTTGAGGTAGTCCCAGCAGAGCGTACCCCCGATTCGCTCTTCGACAAAAGAGGCCGTTGTCGCCATCCGGGTCGATTTGGCGTATTTCTCCATCGCCCGCAGCTTCGGCAGGCCCGCTCGCAGCGTCGCCAGCGTCCAGCGTGGATGGCGCAGTGCTTCGCAGACAAAGCGGGGCGTGATTCGCGGCGGCATGCGCAGGCCGGCCCGGGTCACTCTTTCGCGTCGGCTGGGCATAGGGGTGTCGACGGTGACGACCAGGGTTTTGAAGCCGGATTCCCTGGCTCGTTGCAAGAGGTCTTGGCGGATATCGCGTTCCCGAGGCGAGTAGAGTTGGAACCAGCCCATGTCGCCGGCGATGGGTCCGATGGTTTCCGGCGTCTGCGTGGCTACCGTACTCAGACAGTAGGGAATAGCGTATCGGGCTGCGGTTGCGGCGAGGATGCATTCGGATCGGGCCCACATCAGGCCAGAGAGACCGACCGGTGCAATGCCGAACGGCGCCTGGTAGGTCTGACCGAAGAGGGAAGTGGCAATCTCGGGTTTCAGTTCGCCTTTTAGGAGCCTGGGGACCAGGGTGACCGCGGCCATCCGCTCGAGGTTTCTCGCCACAGCCGCTTCGTCTCCGGTGCCGGATTCCAGATACTCCCGAGCCAGGTGCGGGATTCTTTTCAGCGCTTTTTGCTGCAAGTCGCTTATGGCCGGGTAGCGTTGCATCAGTTCCGCCAAGCGCTTCTCCCTCATGATCGATATCGCTCCATGGGATGGGTTCAGAGATCCAATCGTTGTGCTTATCACCGGTGAGCAATAGTACGCGCCAGATGCAGATGGACGCAAGCGTCGAACGGGTGGTTGCTCACGGATCGACGACGGTGTTGTTTTACAATCGCAAGTCCAGTCGGTATGTTCAGAAGAGCGAATTTCAAGCAGCATCCAAGGTGAGATTTTTCTTTTTTACGATGGGGAACGTACGATGAAAAACCGGGTCGTGCTCTGGTGCACGTTGTCGTTGATCTGGGCAGGCTGCACTGACGATGCGGGCCTGGACAGTGGCGGTGCGAGCGGAGATTGCGAAGCGCGGGTATTGCCCGGCGACTATATCGTTCGATCGGAGCAGGATGCCGACGCGCTGGAGAAAGAGGGCGGCTGCGCTTATTCGATTGCCGGCGACCTGGATATAACGCGCACTCAGCAGGCTATTTTCTCGGGCTTGAACCAGCTCAGTGCAGTGGGCGGGGATTTGAAGATCTATCACAACGATGATCTCAAGAGCTTCGAAGGACTGGTCGATCTGTCCATGGTGGGCGGGAATGTCCAGATTTATGAAAATGAGGAACTCAGCCTTCTCGAAGGGCTCACTTTTCTGCAGACCGTCCGGGGAAACCTGAGCATTTTCCGCAACGACAAATTGACCGATATAGAAGGGCTCTTCAAGGTCAACGGGATTGGCGGCGATCTGCATATCAACAACAACAACCAGCTGACCAACCTCGATGGTTTATTCGGCCTCGTCACCGTCGAGGGCAGCCTGATCATCGAGTTCAACCCGGCGATCGAGCTCATAGAGGATCTCTCGAATCTCAGCAGCGTGGGCGGAAATCTCGTCGTCGAGAACAATCGGAGGCTGAAAAAAATAGAGGACGTTTCAGGCTTGCAGATGGTGGGCGGCAGCCTGAGTATCGCGCATAATGAAGTGCTGGATATGGTAGAGGACCTCTCGAGACTTAGCGATGTCGGTCAGGATCTGAGTCTCTACAGCAACGATAGGCTGACCAGTATAGTGGGGCTGGCCAATCTGCAACGGGTAGGTGGCAATCTCAATATCTACGACAATGAAAAACTGGCTGGTTTAGACGGGCTGGGCGGTTTGAGCGATGTCGGTCAGGATCTCAATATTTACGATAACGAAAAACTAATCTCTCTAGCCGGACTTGCCCAGCTTGCGAATATCGGGGGAAGCGTATTCATCGTCGAAAACGCCAGCCTGCCCACCAGCGAAGCCCAGGCACTAGCCGATAGGGCGGCAACCGGTCAGGTCTCGATCTCCGAAAACAAAAACTAGGCAGGTGGCTCGCGTCTTGTCGCGGCGGGGGCGCTCGGTTTCAGCGCTCGGTTGAGCTCGTGGCGTCGGCTGCGCACTCTTGGCGCAGATCGGCCAGGATCTCGAGCGAGTGCAGAGCGGCCGCCGGGTCGAAGATCCGTACGGTGGTGATCACTTCGTCGGCGCTGGTCTGGTCGATGAGTTCGCTCAGCGCGTGCCGAACACTTGCCGCCGAGCCGGCGAAGGAGTAGGTCAGTTTGTGCTCGACGGCGAGTTTTTCCGCCGGGGTCCAGTACGATTCGATATCGTCGATGGGGGGAGCCAGAGGGCTGCGCTGGCCGCGGATCATCTGGATCGATTGCACCTGCTGCGAGGTGAGAAGGCGGTGGGCTTCGGCATCGCTGTCTGCGGCGACGATATTGACGCCGACCATTGCATAGGGCTGCTCCAGGTGCTCGGACGGGCGGAATTCGCGGCGATAGACGTGCAGTGCATCGAGCAGGTAGTCGGGGGCGAAATGGGAGGCGAAAGCATAGGGCAGGCCGAGCATGGCGGCCAGCTGGGCGCTGAAGAGACTGGAGCCCAGAAGCCAGATCGGCACATTCAGCCCAGCTCCGGGCACCGCGCGTACCGGTTGCTCGGGCTCAGGGGTTTCGAAGTAGTTTTGCAGCTCGAGCACGTCCTGTGGAAAATCGCGTTCATTGCCCGAACGGTTCTGTCGCAAGGCGCGGGCTGTGAGCGGATCGGTGCCGGGGGCGCGGCCCAGCCCGAGGTCGATCCGCCCCGGATAAAGTGACTCCAGCGTGCCGAAATGCTCGGCGATGACCAGTGGGGCGTGGTTGGGCAGCATGATGCCGCCCGCTCCGACCCGGATCGTCTGGGTCGCTCCGGCGACGTGCCCGATCAGCACGCTGGTCGCCGCACTGCCGATCCCGCCCATATTGTGGTGCTCGGCCAGCCAGTAGCGGTGATAGCCCAGTTGCTCGGCGTGGCGGGCCTGGTCGCCCATCAGGCGGAAAGCTTCTGCCGCATCGCCGTCCTGGCGGATCGGGGCGAGATCGAGGATCGAGAAAGGTATCATCAGGCTCTGTATCGCATAGGTGGTGGAAGATGGCGCTGCTCTTCGGTTCGGCTTGGGAACCCACAGCTTGGCATGCGTTTTTGCCGAATCAGATCGGCATCAATATAGGCACCGTTTTCTCTCGTTCCAAGCGGCGCTGGTCCTGAGGGTCTATTGCTGGTGTTGATCAACCACGGATTCTTAGGGGATACGGTTTTTTAACTGTATGGGATTGTGTGCTGTGTATTTGCCTGCTGCGCCGCTGGTTCGCACTACTACGGCGTTGCAAGAATAACGGCAACCCAGTTTTCTTCACTGGGTGAGCTAAGCGCATCTTGTGCACTAGTAACCTGGTGTTGCTGCGCGCTCTGATTCAGGGTTGGACACTGGCCAGTATCAATATTGATCCAATGAATTACCTGAGATTCGGTGATGGCTGAGAGGTCCAGTACTACTTCGCCGCCGGAGGGAAAGTAGACAATGTACGCTTGGCCCAGGTGCGCAGCAGCATAGGCTTCGTTGTCGTGTCGATTGCTAAGTAGCTCGTTGGCTGGTACTAGGGACCAGAGGGGTACCAGTGATTCTAGTAACCGAGCGGCGCGAATACTGGCTACCGCTTTATCGTTAAGCCCGAGACCGGAATCGGGGCGGTGAAAGCGCATAGAGGCTGCCCCGGCCAAGAGGTGGCGCCAAAACCGCTCAATGCCATCCTGGTCCGTATGGCCAAATTTGTTGCCACTGGCACCATATGTCTTTGTAGTATTCATCGGTCGTGGATGCGGGCCCAGGTACTCACGCACATATAAGAAATTGTCCCAGTGCTCTTGGCCCTTATTGTGATTGTTCTGAGATACATCCACAAAGCCATAGAGTTCGGGATGATCAAAGGTGCGCCTGTGTGATGACCCCCTTAGGTTCCAATCATCCCACATCTCGGTCAGATAAAGAACTTTGCCTTCTTGAGCTGCTCGATCACGGACGAATGTAGCCCAAAAGCGGCCCCACTCTTCAGCGCCGCTAGTTTCGTTATCCATACAGTACAATACGTGGTCGTACTTCAGGGTGTGTTCCAGTAGTTTGTTGACAAAGCGCTGCTGGTACGGCAGTACAACCCGATTGTTATCTTGCTTGGGTGTGGTGAAAAAGAAGGGTTGTTTATTGGCTCCTGGGTGATCTGGATAATGTGCTTTAAAGCCGGATTGTTCATAGGAATAATTGGTATTATTTGCTGGATTGTATGGATGAGTCTGCCAGTGCTCCGTGCTCTTGCACGAGAGGCACGCTTTAGAGCCAGCGTCAAAATAATCGAAGCGATCCCAGATTTCCAGCTGGACAAAGATGTGGCGTTCGGCTGTTTGTGCTAGCAGATATTCAAAACGCTGCCAGTATTCGGGGTTCCAGATGTTCAGGTCGTATAGGCCGTTATCAAGTTGTTGGAAGGGATAGATCTCAAACCCAAGATCCTTGCGATCGCTCATGGTATTGCGGATTACGTTTCCACCTGCTGCGGCTAGCCGATCAAGTTGATCGATCAGTTCTTTTTGGCGCCATTGGAATAAATTATCATCATCGCTACCCCCCAATAAGAGGACCGGTTCGCCATGATAACTCCAATACCAAGGATTCTCTTTCCATGGTTGAAGGGCTGGTTCAGCTCTTGTGGCAGAAGAAAACATAAGACTATTGGTTAAGGCGAGTAATGAAATCACAAGCACTTTCATATGATCTGCCTTGAAATCAAATGAGCTTGGAGAAGCGGATCAAGGGCACCACTTATCGAGTTCGGAACGGCATCAATATAGACGCTCTTTTCGCTCGTTCCAAGCGGCGTTGTCCCTGGGGATCCATCCCTACTTGACCCGCGGCTAGAAATAGTCCTTTGTACGACCTCTAATCTCAATACGGGGAGATCGATTTATGTCGCGTACCTGCGAATGGACCTTTCCGCTGCCGCGCACCCATACCGGAGCGTTGCTGGCCAACGGCACAATGGGGGTGATGGTTTGGGGGGAGAACAATCACTTGCGGATCACCGTGGGCCGGGTTGACTTCTGGGATCACCGCGGCGGCATGCCGTGGACCGAAGAACAGTCCTATGCCCGGATCCGCACCTGCCTGGAGCAGAAAGACGAAGAGGGCCTGCGCAGTCTATTCGAAGAGACCGATCAGAGCGAAGGGATGCCGCGGCGTCCGAGCGTGTTGCCCATAGGCCGGATCGACCTGGATCTGGGGCAGGGGTCTGAGTTAAGCACTGCGGTGCTCGAGATCGACACCGGTGTGCTGGCGGTTCGGGTGCGCAAGGGGAAAAAAGAGCGGGAAATCCGTTTGGTTCTCGATATGCAAAGACCGCTGCTCGCTCTTCGCTGCCAGCGCGGGATCAAGCTCCGGGCGGTGCACAGGGTGCCGGCCTGGGAGTACGTGGGCGACGAACTCGCAGCGATCGGTTTTGATCCGCCCGGCCTTTTCACCGGCGGCTGGACCCAGATGCGTCCGGTCGATCCCCATCTCGGGGTCGGCTATAGGATCGAGGACTCCGAACTCTTTCTGAGCACCGGCTACGGCCACTCGGCGCAGGCCGCAGAGCAGACCGTGCAGGTTGCTCTGGACGGCGCGCAGCGGGAGGGTTTCTCCGCCCTGCGCAAAAAGACTCGGAGCTGGTGGAAGCGCTACTGGGGAGATGTGCCGGTTGTGGAAGTGCCCAACGAGCGGCTGCGCTTGCTCTACGAGTACGGGATGTTCAAATTCGCCGGTCTGACCAGTCCCCAGGGTACCGCGGCCACGCTGCAGGGGGCCTGGGTAGAGGAGTATCAGCTGCCGCCCTGGTCCAACGACTACCACTTCAATATCAATGTGCAGATGTGTTATTGGCCGGCCTATCACGGCAATCGCCTGGAACATCTGCGACCGCTCTTCGAGCTGATCGAGGAGTGGAAGCCGATTCTGCGCCATAATGCCAGGGTCTTTCTGGGCATCGACGACGGCTTTATGCTGCCGCACGCCGTCGACGATCGCTGTACCTGTATGGGCGGGTTCTGGACGGGTTCGATCGATCACGGCTGCACCGCCTGGGTCGCGCAGATGATGTACCGCTATTATCGCTATACCCTGGACGAGAAATTTCTCGCCGAGCGAGCCTATCCCTTTATGGTCGGGGCGATGCGGGTCTACGAGGAGATGCTGGAGGAACGGGACGGAGTCCTGACCTTGCCGGTGAGCGTTTCTCCCGAGTACCGGGGGGCGAGCATGGATGCCTGGGGCGTCGACGCCAGTTTCCAACTCGCCTGTATACACCGGCTCTGCGAGGATCTGCTCGAGGCGGCGGCGCTCTTGCGCAAGCAGCCCCGCCCGATCTGGAAAGCGGTTGGAGAGAAATTGCCCCGGGCGGCTCTGGCCGGCCCGGAAGACGAGCGCCGGATCGCCCTCTGGCGGGGGACCGAGCTCGAAGAGAGCCATCGCCACCATTCCCATCTGGCCGGGATCACGCCCTTCGATATCTTCGACCTCGAAAACGAGAGCCAGCGCGATCTGATCGAGCGCAGCCTCGCGGATTGGATCAAAACCGGACCCGGGCTGTGGAGCGGCTGGTGCGTGCCTTGGGCGAGCATGATACACACCCGGGTCGGCAATGCCGAGGCGGCCGAATTGTGGTTGGAGATCTGGGAGCGGCTCTTTACCAATGAGGGCCACGGCACGCTGCACGATGT